>JBJXDX010000024.1:0-34452 GCA_046154585.1 Hyphomicrobiaceae bacterium
CTGTCCTTTCATGGCTGGCGTCGCGAGAACAAGCGCGTCGGCGTGCGTAACCACGTCATCATCCTGCCGCTCGACGATCTGTCGAATGCAGCGTGCGAAGCCGTCGCCAACAACATCAAGGGCACGATGGCTTTGCCGCATCACTACGGACGCCTGCAGTTCGGCGAGGATCTCGACCTGCACTTCCGCACATTGATCGGCACCGGCTCCAACCCTAACGTTGCAGCCGTCGTCGTGATCGGCATCGAGGATGGCTGGACCAAGCGTGTCGTTGACGGCATCGCCAAGACAGGCAAGCCCGTCGTCGGCTTCGGCATCGAGGGACACGGCGACATCGCCACCATCGCCAAGGCGTCCTACAAGGCCAAGGAGTTCGTGCACTGGGCGTCGGAGCTTCCGCGTGAGGAGTGCGGCATCGAGGAGCTGTGGGTGTCCACCAAGTGCGGTGAGAGCGACACCACGACGGGCCTCGGCTCCTGCCCGACCGTCGGCAACATGTACGACAAGCTCATCCCGAAGGGCATCTACGGCGTGTTCGGCGAGACGACCGAGATCACCGGCGCCGAGCACATCTGCAAGGAACGGGCGGCCACCAAGGCCATCGGCGAGAAGTGGTACAAGGTCTGGAAGGCCTACCAGGACGATGTTATCGAGGCCTACAAGGTCGACGATCTGTCGGAGAGCCAGCCGACCAAGGGCAACATTGCCGGCGGCCTGTCCTCGATCGAGGAGAAAGCCCTTGGCAACCTCGAGAAGATCGGCCGCACCTGCCGCTACATCGACGTGCTGGGACCGGCCGAGGCGCCGGCGGCCGGACCGGGTCTCTACTACATGGACACATCGTCAGCGGCCGCGGAATGCGTGACGCTGATGGCAGCCGGCGGATATGTCGTGCACACCTTCCCAACGGGCCAAGGCAACATCATCGGCAATCCGATCGTGCCAGTCATCAAGATCTCGGCAAACCCCAAGACGCTGCGGACGATGGGCGAGCACATCGATGTTGACGTCACCGGCATCCTGCGCCGGGACATGACGCTCGACACGGCCGGCGACAGCCTCATCGACATGGTCGTGCGCACGGCCAATGGCCGCGTGACGGCGGCCGAGGCACTTGGTCATCGCGAGTTCGTCATGACCAAGCTCTATCGCAGCGCTTGATACTCCAGGCGAGACGCATGGCGCATTGAAACATCGGGAAGACCCAATGAAAATTACGCGTATCCGTGATGCTGTCGCCCCGATTCCGTCCCCCATGCGCAACGCCGTCATTGCGTTCGACAAGATGACAATCAGCGTCCTCGCCATCGAGACGGATGTCGTGCGCAACGGCAAGCCGGTCATCGGCCTCGGCTTCTGTTCCAACGGCCGCTACGCGCAATCGGGCATCATCCGCGAACGCCTCGCCCCGCGTATCCTGGAGGCCGACCCCAAGACGCTCCTGACGGCCGATGGTGCGAACTTCGATCCCTTTGCCATCTGGCGCAAGATGATGAGCAACGAGAAGCCGGGCGGCCACGGCGACCGCGCCTTTGCTGCCGGCGGCATCGACATGGCCGTGTGGGACATCGTCGCCAAGATCGAGGGCAGGCCTCTGTGGCGCCTGCTGTCGGAGCGTTTCAACGGCGGTCAATATGACGAACGCGTACTCGTCTACTCTGGCGGCGGCTACTACTATCCCGGCAAGGAGCGCGAGGGTCTTCAGGAGGAGATGCGCAAGGCCCGCGATCTCGGCTACCGGCTCCTCAAAATGAAGATTGGCGGCGCGCCGCTTGCGGACGACCTCAAGCGCATCGAATGGGTCATCGACATCGCCGACGGCGGCGCCAACGTCGCCGTCGATGCCAACGGCAACCTCGACCTCGACACGGCCCTCGCCTACGCCCGCGCCATGGAGCCCTATGGCCTGTCCTGGTTCGAGGAGCCCGTCGACCCGCTCGATTATCGCGCGCATGCGGTCATCTGCGATGCCAGCGACGTGCCCATCGCCACCGGCGAGAACCTGTTCTCGGTCCAGGATTTCCGCAATCTGCTGCGCCACGGCGGCATGCGCCCGCACAAGGACTGGCTGCAGCCTGATCCGTCACTCTGCTACGGGCTCACCGAAACCCTACGCATTTTGGACGTCGCGGACCGTATGGGCTGGTCGCGGCGGCGGTGCGTGCCGCACGGCGGACATCAGCTCGGCCTCAACATGGCTGCCGGCCTGCAGCTCGGTGGCTCGGAGAGCTATCCGGGCGTATTCCAGCCCTATGGCGGCTTTGCCGACGCCATTCCCATCGTCGAGGGCTACACGACCTTGCACGACTCTCCCGGCATCGGCATGGAGCTGCGGTCGAAGATGATGGACGAGCTGATCCGCCGTCTCGAGCTGCCGCGTCACTAAGCTGAGAATGGCCGCTTGATCGTAATACCTTATTTCAACCATGCCGCCGCCCCAGTATTCTGCGCTATGGACCGAGCAGCCATGGGGGAGATGCATGCGCTCGCCACGCGGCAGGGGGCGCTGGCTTCCAACGCTGATTTTGCTTATAATCCTAGGCGTATTTGAGGCCTCCGGCTCGGCCCCTGCCGAGGCGCAGGCTCGGCGTTCGGAAGCCACATTCGCCGTCAAGGGCGTCGCCGCCGGCGATGTTCTGAATATTCGGGATCGACCCGACGGCAAGCAGATCATTGGCCATGTGCCGCCGGACGGGAGCGGCATCGTGACAATCAGCCCTCGCACCAAAACCACGGGCGGCGGCACGTGGGTGAAGATCCGGTTCGGCGACCTCAGCGGCTGGGTCAACGTCCGATTCCTCGGCCCCGATACGCTGCAGACCGCCAGCACAGCGTCACGCGCTCCATCGCCTGACGATCTAGAGGGTCCGGACAGCAAAACGCCCACCGACCCGCGGTTTCAAACCTGGGCGAAATCCGCAACGCGCGGCCGCACGATCGCCATCATGATCGTGACCTGCGGCGCCATCGGGCATCGCTACCTGTTTCTTTTGACCGACATGCGCAAGATGCTGCTGGCGGAGTGGAACGAGCAGGCCTGGCTGATGTTTGAGGAATTCGCATCCGACTCCCCGCGCGTAGGCCGGCAATGACCACACTGAGCCTGCCGGACCTGGAAGCTCTGATCTCGGCAGCACTCGTGGCTTCAAACGTGAGCCCCGCAAACGGCGCTTCTGTCGCACGCGCATTATCTGCGGCCGAAGCAGATGGCCAGAAGGGGCATGGACTGTCGCGCGTGCCGAGTTATGCGGCACAGGCCAGAAGCGGGAAGGTGGACGGCCACGCAAAGCCGGACGCCAAGCAAAGCCGCCCGGCCAGCATCATCATTGATGCACGCCATGGATTTTCATATCCGGCGATCGACATCGCCGTTGACGTGCTCCCGGCTCTCGCGCGCGCCAACGGCATCGCCGCAGCGGCCGTTACACGCTCGCATCATTTCGGCGTTGCTGCCCACCCCTGCGAACGGCTTGCCGCCGGTGGACTGGTCGCACTCGCGTTCGGCAATACGCCGTCAGCCATGTCGCCCTGGGGCGGGCGGCGCGCCTTATTCGGCACCAATCCGATCGCATTCGCCGCGCCCTGCAGCGGCCGCCCGGCGGTCGTCGTCGATCTGGCTCTGTCTGAGGTCGCGCGCGGGCGAATTATGACAGCCGCTCTGCAGAAGAAAACGATCCCACTCGGCTGGGCGCTTGATGTGAGCGGACAGCCGACGACGAACGCCGAGGCCGCACTCAAAGGCACGCTGCTGCCGTCCGGCGGGGCCAAGGGAGCTGCTCTGGCGCTGATGGTGGAGGTGCTCGCCGCGGCGCTGACCGGATCGAATTTCGCCTTCGAGGCAACGTCATTTTTCGAAGCCGACGGCGCACCTCCCTCTGTCGGACAGTTTCTGCTGGCGATTGACCCCGGCGCTTTTGCCGGGGAGACGTCACTTCCCGAGCGCATCTCGCTGCTGGCACAGGCTATCGAGCACGAGGCTGGAGCGCGCGTTCCCGGAAAGCGCCGCTTTGATCTCAGAGATCAAGCTGCCGCACACGGCGTGGATGTAGATGCCGCGCTTCTGGCCGACGTCCAGGATATCGCCCATCACGGCTGACAGCGCGTTGCTTGGTATGCCAGTCGCGCAATCCGGCAAGGGAAAAATCGCGCTTGCGGTGAAATTGCCTATCGAAGTTCCATCCGATCCGTTATCTTCAGATAGCGGAACACCTCGTGCCCATGGCCGGGGATTAGGCTCGACCAAACGCGGTGATTTTGCGCAATGACGATGCTTTCGGGCGACGCTGAGAAGTTGCCCGCTGCCCGCCATCCGCTGCTTACATCGTCAATTTTGCCGACGCTGTCGCGGCTGTCGGTTCCCAACATCATAGCCCTCACTACCCAATCGCTCGTCGTGATCGCCGAGACGAGTTACATCGGCATCCTCGGAATCGAACCTTTGGCCGCAATGGCCCTCGTTTTTCCGATGATTATGCTGACGCAAATGATGTCGTCCGGTGCCATGGGCGGGGGCGTGTCGTCTGCCATCTCGAGGGCGTTGGGTGCCAACGACGCACTGCGGGCACGCACGCTGGCTGTTCATGCCGTCGTCATAAGCCTCATCGTCGGCATCGGCTTCACGGTTTTCTTCCTCACGCTGGGGCCATCAATATACCGGCTCTTGGGCGGACGAGATGGCGTCTTTATCCAAGCCATGATCTATTCAAATGCATTGTTCACGGGCGTCATTTTCATTTGGCTGTTCAATACACTCGCGTCGGTCGTGCGCGGCACGGGCGACATGCGGACGCCGTCAATCACCGTCATCGCCGTGGCGTGCCTGCAGATTGCAATCGGGGGTTGTCTCTCCCTAGGCCTGGGGGCGTTCCCGAAGCTTGGAATTGCAGGGGTTGCCATCGGTCAGGTCGCGGCGTTCGCGGCCGGCTCGCTGTTCCTGCTTTTGCTCTTGCGCACCAACCAGGCGCGCATTCAGCTTCGGTTTTCAGGGTTGTCGCTCGAGCGCGGCATGTTCTTCGACATCCTGAAGGTCGGTGCGATCTCCTGCTTGTCTCCGCTCCAGTCTGTTCTGACCGTGCTCATCTTGTCGGGATTTGTTGCGCGACTTGGAACCGAAACCCTTGCGGGCTACGGCATCGGCGTGCGGCTGGAGTTTCTTCTGGTCCCCATCGCGTTCGCCATCGGCGTTGCTTCGGTGCCGATGGTGGGCATGGCCATCGGCGCCGGCGATATTGCGAGAGCCCGGCGCGTCGCCTGGACCGCTGGTTGCGCCTCTGCTGTCGTCGTAGGCCTCGTCGGGGCGGCGGCGATCCTGCAACCCGACCTGTGGGCGCGGCTGTTCACCGGCAATCCGGAGGTGCGAGCCGCCGCGCATCTTTATCTCGGCATCGCCGGATGGGGGTTTGCGCCCATGGGTTTCGGACTGGCGATCTATTTTGCATCCCAGGGATCCGGACGCATGCTCGGGCCCGTTCTCGCCGGCACTGTGCGGCTGATCGGCGTCGCACTGGGAGGATATTGGCTGTCCTCAATAGAAGCCCCGGCCTGGACCCTGTTTGCACTGGTCGCGGTTACGATGCTCGCCTACGGCATTGCCATGGCCATCGGCCTCGTCCTGACGCGCTGGAAACAGGCGTAATCAAACGCGGCTCGTTCCCAGCCTGACCGGCAACGATTTCAGACCGCGCATGATCAGCGCGTCGAGCCACACGGGCTCGTCACGGCCCGGCGCGATCTCCGGGAAACGCGTAAGCAGCATGGGGAGCGCAATGCGGGCCTCGAGCCGAGCAAGTTGCGCGCCAAGACAGAAGTGGATGCCCTGTCCAAAAGTGAGATGCCGGTTGGGATTGCGGGCGATGTCGAGCGCATCAGCTTTCTCGAAATGCTCTTCATCCCGGTTGGCCGCATTGATAATCGCGAACACGCGTTCTCCTATCTTGAGCGGCTTGCCGCAGACCTCATGCTCCATTCGCACGATACGGGTCATGGCGCTCGCCGGCGCATCGTAGCGCAGAAATTCCTCGACAGCGGTCCCGGCCAGCTCTGGCCGACGAACAAATCGCTCATATTGATCCCGGTTGCGCATGAGCGCGAGCACGGCGGTGCTGAGAAGGTTGGTTGTCGTCTCGTGCCCGGCAAACAGCAGCAGCATCGCCGTTGCAATCAGTTCGTCCTCGGAGAGTCGTTCGTGCTCGTCGCGTGCGGCGATCAACAGACTCAACAGATCGCTGCCCGGAGCCGCCCGTCGCGCCCGGACCTGGGCGCGAAAGAATTCGGACATTTCCACGGCGCCACGACGCGCTCGTTCGTATTTTTCGCTTGTGTTCTGCGCCGAGCCGACGAACAGCATGATGTCGTCCGACCAGCTCTTGATGTTGTGAAGCTGATTTTCCGGCACTCCCATCATTCCCATGATGACCAACGCCGGAAGCGGCATGGTAAAATCAGCGACGAGATCCAATTCGGAGTCAGGCTGCAGTCGGTCAAGAAGGCTGGCCGTAATACGCTCGATCTCAGGCCTGAAGCCGTTGATGGCGCCAGGCAGGAAGGCCTTGTTGACGAGCGTGCGCAGGCGCGTGTGCTGTGGCGGATCGCGGAAGACAATCCACAGCGTCAGGTAGCGCATCACCTCGGCAAGCGTGGAGCGCGTCATCTCGGGAAGCTTGTCGTAAAACGGCGTCAGGCGGTCGGGTGACATGTCGCCAGTCCCAAGCGCCCGCCTCACATCATCGTAGCGTGTGAGAATCCAAGACTTCAGCAACGGACTCCAATGCACGGGGTCGTTTCTGCGCAGCTGACGCAGCACCGGGTAGGGATCGGCTCGTACTCGGGGGTCTGCAGGGTCGAAAACAAGCGTCATGGGCTTTGCTTCGTGATCCTGATGTCGTGAGGGCTACTGGGCGATACCACGGCCGAGACGCGGCGTCACAATTTTTCACCCGACGGACGCCCGAAACGCCATACTCAAGCATAGGCTTACGAATATTTTTGAAGCGCTTGTGGCCTCCACGTCGTGCAGCTAGTCTGAGCCACCAGAACCCGGCAACGGGCGCCCCGATTGCAAAATCAAGAACGATCTCAATCTGGCACCCGCTCAGGTCTCGACAGAGCTCATCCAGGGAGGAAACCGAATGGCTCGAATTTCGCGTCGTAAGTTTATGAAGGTGTCCGGTGCCGCTGCGGCAACGACCGGCGGTATCGCGGGCATTCTCGCAACGGGACGTGCACCGGCTTACGCGCAGACCACCACCGTACACTGGCTGCGCTGGAACGACTTCGTCCCCGCTTGCGATCAACTTCTGCGCCAGAAGCTGCTTCCAGAAGCTGAAAAAGCCCTGGGCATCAAAGTCAACTATGAGACGGTGAACGGCAACGACCTGCAGCCACGCATCACGTCGGGTATCCAGTCGGGCGCGGGCCCCGACATCATCATGCTCTTCAACAACCACCCGCATTTGTACAAGGCAAGCCTCGCCGACGTGAGCGACGTGGCCGAAGCGGTCGCCAAGGACCAGGGCGGCCTCTACGCCATCTCGAAGGGCAACTGCTCATCCGACGGCAAGTTCGTGGCCATGCCAATGGCCATCATCGGTGCCATGAATGCCTATCGCAAATCCTTGTTCGCCGAGGTCGGCTACAACGAGTTTCCAAAGACCTGGGATCAGTATCGCGACGCCGGAAAGAAGCTGAAGGCCAAGGGCATGCCGATTGGACAAGCTCTCGGCCAGTCGTTCGGCGATCCTCCCACATTTGCTTACCCGCTGGTCTGGTCCTTCGGCGGCAAGGAGGTCGAGGCCGACGGCAAGACCGTTGTCATCAACTCGAAGGAGACGATCGAAGCCGTCAAGTTCATGGTGGGGATGTGGAAAGACTCCTGCGACGAGGGCGGTCTCGCCTGGGACGACGCTAACAACAACCGCGCCTTCCTCTCTGGCACCGTCTCGTCGACGCTCAATGGCGCGTCGATCTACATCGAATCGCTACGCAAGGCCGACCAGTACAAGACTGCAGACGGCAAACCGCTCAAGGATGACATCCTGCACGCACCGCTGCCGGCCGGGCCGAAAGGTCAGTTCGGATTCCACACGTATCAGTCACACGTGATTCCGAGCTACTCGAAGAACCAGAAAGCCGCCAAGGATCTGCTCAAGTTCATCCACACGAAGGCGAACTATGAGCAGTGGTTCACAACCGGCAAGGGCTTCTATACGCCGGGCACGATGGGTTGGGAGACCCACAAAATGTGGGCGGAAGACCCGGTCATGACCCCCTACGCCGTCGCGGGCAAAATGGGCCAGACCCCTGGGTACGCAGGCGAGCCGAATGCCAAGGCTGCCGAAGTTCTGTCCAAATATTTGATGGTCAACATGCTGGCATCGGCGATCAAGGGGCAAAGCGCAGAGGACGCCGTCAAAGCGTGCGAGACCGAACTGAAGAAGATCTACGTCTGAGACTGAAAAAGGCCGGTACTCCTTTCGGCCAATAAAGTTGCCCGGCGGACCTCTCCGTGCCGCCGGGTAATCCATGCTTGTGGCGATGAGGTTGTTCGATGGCAGTGAGCGCGCTCGACGGAACCGCGGAACGCAGCTCCAAAACGCACCGGCGATTGCTCGAGGATGAGCGATGGCTGGCAATGGTGTTGCTTCTCCCGACCATGGTTCTTCTCGGGTTGTTCATTGCCTATCCGTTCGTGCGCGGCATTTTGCTCTCGGTCTCCAGCGCACGCGTCGGTATACCGGGCGAGTGGGTTGGCCTCGCCAACTTTACGCGGCTCGCGAGCGACCCGATCTTTCACGCCGTGGTCTGGAACACCTGCTTCTACACACTCATAACGACGATCTTCAAACTCGCCCTCGGACTGTGGTTGGCGCTGCTGCTCAATCGGAGCTTCCGGTTCAAAGCCTTCACCCGCGCCTTCATCCTGCTGCCCTTCATAATCCCGACCGTGCTGTCGACCTTCGCGTGGAAGTGGATGTTCGATCCCACATTCAGCGTGCTCAACTGGCTTCTGTACACGTTCGGCGTCATCAATCGGCCCATCAATTGGCTTGGCGATGCCGATCTCGCGATGCTGTCGATCATCATCGTCAACATCTGGCGCGGCGTGCCGTTCTTCGCCATCTCGCTTCTCGCCGGCCTGCAGACGATCAGCCCTGACCTCAACGAGGCGGCCGCCATCGACGGAGCCAAGCCCCTGCAGCGGTTCTGGTACATCACATGGCCTCTGCTGTTGCCGGTGACCATGGTGGTCGTGCTCTTCTCCGTCATCCAGACGTTCGCCGACTTCCAGATCGTCTACGTCATGACGGGCGGCGGTCCGGCCAACGCGACGCACCTGTTTGCCACCTACGCCTATCAGCTCGGTGTCGGGACGGGATTGCTCAGCCAGGGCGCCGCCGTATCACTTGCGATGTTTCCGATCCTGTTCCTGATCGTCATCGTCCAGCTCTTGTACATTCGCCGCGTGGAGACCCGCTGATGATCGAAGGCGCAATCTGGAGACGCTGGGTCTTCTTCTACATCCCGCTCGCATTCTTCCTGCTGTTCCTGCTATTCCCGTTCTACTGGATGGTCATCACAAGCTTCCGCCCGGACGGTGAGCTCTATCGCCCGTGGAATGCCCGGAACTACAATCCGTTCTGGACATGGGCGCCGACGCTGGCGCACATCAAGTATCTCTTCGTGGAGACCATGTTCTCGACGTGGCTCTGGAACACGATGATCATCGCACTGGCTTCGACTCTCATCTCGTTGTTCTGTGGTATTCTTGCAGGCTATGCGCTATCGCGTCTCAACTTTCCGTTTGCGGGCAGCCTCGGCACGGGGATTTTCATAACGTACCTCGTGCCACAGACATTGCTCTTCATTCCCCTGTCGGAAATCATCCGAAACTACAAGTTGGGCGACACACCGTGGTCGCTGATCCTGACCTATCCGACATTTCTGATCCCGTTCTGCACGTGGCTGATGATGGGGTATTTTAAGGCCATCCCAAAGGAGCTGGAGGAATGCGCGCGCATCGATGGCGCATCGCGCTGGCAGGCTATGCTCTACATCATCATTCCTGTTGCCATACCGGGCATCCTGTCCGCCGGCATCTTTGCGTTCACGCTGTCCTGGAATGAGTTCATCTATGCGCTCGTTTTTCTCTCAAGTCCGGAACAAAAAACGGTGCCCGTAGGTGTGGTCTCCGAGCTGATCCGAGGCGACGTGTTTTTCTGGGGACCTCTGATGGCTGGCGCACTTCTCGGCTCGATCCCGGTCGCCATCGCGTACTCGTTTTTCGTCGAGCACTACGTCTCGGGCCTCACGGGCTCGGTCAAAGGATAGTCAGTCGCTGCGGCGAACCGAAAACTGCTGAGAGGACTCATGGCGCAGGTCAGTATCAAACAGATCAATAAAATGTACGACGACTTCCATGCCGTCAAAGATGTCAATCTGGAGATCAAAGACAAGGAATTTATGGTTCTCGTGGGCCCATCCGGCTGCGGCAAGACGACGACGCTTCGCATGGTCGCCGGCCTGGAATCGATCACCTCGGGACAGATCCTAATCGGCGATACGGTCGTTAACGACCTGCCGCCGATGGATCGCGACATCGCCATGGTGTTTCAGAACTACGCGCTTTATCCGCACATGAGCGTGTTTGACAACATGGCTTTCGGCCTGAAGATGCGAAAATTCGAGAAGCCCGAGATTTCGTCCCGCGTGAAGCACGCCGCGGATATTCTCGGCATCGAGCAGCTCCTGCACCGCAAACCTCGTCAATTGTCAGGAGGGCAGCGCCAGCGTGTCGCGCTCGGGCGAGCCATCGTCCGTCATCCGCAGGTCTTCCTGTTCGATGAACCGCTCTCGAACCTTGACGCCAAACTTCGCGTGCAGATGCGCGTCGAGCTGAAAAAACTGCACCACCGGCTTGGCACGACGGCGGTCTACGTCACGCACGACCAGGTCGAGGCCATGACGCTCGGCGATCGCGTCGTCGTCATGAAGGATGGTTGGGTGCAGCAGGTCGGTGAGCCGCTCGAGCTCTACAATCAGCCGGCGAACAGATTTGTCGCCGGCTTTATCGGGTCGCCGGCCATGAATTTCGCGACGGTGACAATGACCGAGCGCGACGGCCGTCTGACCGCCGTCAACGATGGAATGGCCATCGATGTCCCACCACATCTCGTCGAGCGCATGAAACCTCACACCAACCAGAAATTGACGCTCGGCATCCGCCCTGAAGATCTGCACGTGGCGAATGGCTCCGATCCGGCCGGCCTTACGTTCGACTCCAAGGTCGAAGTCATCGAACAGCTCGGTTCCGAAATCCTGCTCGACGTGCGCGTTGGAGACGGGACCATGGTCGCCGCCGTCGAACCTACTATACGCACGAAGATGCAGGAAACGCTGCGCCTGGCCATGAACCCAGCCCGCCTGCACTTCTTCGACGCGAAAACGGAGGCTGCGATCTAAAGGCAGCCCCGTTATTCGAGCTCCAGCCCAGTTGCGCACAGCGTTTCCACGCGTCGTCCACACGGGCTGGCCGGTCCCCCCCGAATCAGACGAGCCTCGACTCAGGGCGTGCGTTTCTGTCCAGCGCGAATTGCGTCGTGCTGCCACAGACGCGCCACATGTTGGATTCAAGGTTGGTGCCGCCATGGCCATGGACGCGTTGATCAAACCCCTCTTGAGGCTGGAGATCTTCCAGGGGCTCAAGCCGCTGCAGATCACGGAGATCGCGCGTCAGGCCGAGCGGATCGTGTTCCGAGAAGGCGACATCATCGTTCACTCGGGGACGCCTGGAGATGCGGCCTTTGTCGTCGTCTCGGGGGAAGCAGTGTGTCTGAAGCGGTCAGGTGCGCACGTGCGCGCTGAGCCCATAGAGGCCGGATCCCTCATCGGCGAGCTCGCCATGCTGGTCGAGCACGATTATTCCATTACCGTCGTGGCCAAGACGCCCGTCAGGGCCTTGAAGATCGCCCGCGATGCCATGCACGACCAGATGCGCGATGACCGGCATCTCGCCGAGCACATCGGCGCCAAGATCACGGCCCGGCTGACGCGGCTTGCGGCGGAACTCAGGACCATCGACAGCCGGCTCGCGCGCGTCGCCGAAGCCCGCATCGGAACCTAACTTCCAACGATCCTAAGGATTGATTCGACTGCCAAAAAGAAAACGCCCGACCCCGGGGGAGGAGGTCGGGCGCTAGACGCGCTTTCGCGCATAGCGTCGGGAGGGAAGCCGACGCTGCGAATGATGTCTTCGGCTAGACGGGGGGCACTACCGATGAAAAGCGACATCATCCGCTCTCATCGAATCTGGGTGGGAGCCGGAGCTTTTCAAGTCCCGGGGTAGAACGCCCTCACGGCTTTTTTACTATTTGTTTCAGGGCCACCCGATGATTCGGGTCAATTCATTGATTTTTCTGCAAATTCCTCAACTGGGGGCTCGTTATCTTAAAGAGCGCCACATCGATTTCCTCGGATTTGACGAGACTTGACACCTCCAGACGTGTGTCAAGCCCCTGGGCGTCGGTTGTTACCCACTCCTTCAGCTCAAGTTCCGGCACTTTCGATAGAAACAGCTTGATGCGGCCGGGCGCATCCGCGCTCTTGTCCTGCAGGGTCACGACCGCAAGGTCATCAGCTTCCTGTACATCGCTGATGCGTGCATCGCGGAGTAGATCGACGTCCTTCTTGAGAAGGAGACGAAACGGGGTCTGGTCCAGCGCAATCCGATCGTCGGAATTGATGTCGAGATCCTGGATCGCGACCATCTCGCCGTCCGAGATGATCAACTGCCTGCTGGGCAAAGCATATTCAAACCGCAGGCGGCCGGGCTTCTTGACGAAAAAGCGTCCGCGCATGCGCTTGTTGTCGGGGGCCGTTTGCACGAACGCGCCCTTGAGATTGTTCAGGCTGTTGAAGTAGGCCGACACCTTCCCCACCAGTGCCACCTGCTTGGCATCCAGTTCCACACCGGCCGGCGTCTCGACCTTGGCGTTCCAGGCCGCCCCTCCGCCGGCGGGATTGGGCGCGTCCTTCTTGGTCTCTTGGGCTGCCAGCGGCATCGCCAGGACAAAAGCCGCCAAGCCAAGCCCGAAAGCCCGTCCGAGCCAGTCCCTATTGCCTGTGAATATCCCGAGCCCGACCATTATTTCCCCCGAATCCCGGTTCGCCCAACTTCTCATTTCGCAACATTGGGACGAGATGGAGGCAATCTAGACGGGATCGCGCGGGGAACAAGGACAACGATGCCTCAGGCCCACCGTCCGGCGCGGCGCGGCTTGATCTCCGGCTCCAACTTTCGATCGTTCAGCACGAAGCGCTTGCCGACGCCGTTGGGCGGGCTGATCAGCCCCTCGCTTTCCATCCGCTCGATGAGATCGGCCGCGCGGTTGTAGCCGATCGACATGCGACGCTGCAGGTAGCTCGTCGACGCCTTCTGATCCCGCAGCACGATGGCTGTCGCGCGTGCGTAAAGATCATCACCATCGTCACGCGCCGACAAATCATTGTCGTCGTCGGCCGCTACCGGGCCTTCGGTGATCCCCGGCACATAGTCCGGCACGCTCTGGCTGCGCAGATGCGCGGCCACCTGCTCGACCTCCTCGTCGGAGACGTAAGGGCCGTGCACACGCACCACCTGCCCCGAGCCTGCCGAGTAGAGCATGTCGCCCTGGCCCAACAATTGCTCGGCGCCCTGCTCGTTCAGGATCGTCCGGCTGTCGACCTTTGAGGCAACCTTGAAGCTGATGCGTGTCGGGAAATTCGCCTTGATGGTCCCGGTGATGACATCGACGCTCGGCCGCTGCGTCGCCATGACGAGATGGATGCCAGCCGCCCGCGCCATTTGCGCCAGGCGCTGCACGGCGCTTTCGACCTCCTTGCCCGCGACCATCATCAGATCGGCAAACTCGTCGACCACCACGACGATATAAGGCATGGGCTCCAGCTCGAGCCGATCCTGCTCGAAGATGGCCTCGCCCGTGTCTTCGTCGTAGCCCGTCTGCACGGTGCGCGACAGAACCTCGCCGCGCTTCTTGGCGTGGCGTACGCGGTTGTTGAAAATCTCGATGTTGCGAACGCCAAGCCGCGACATGCGCTTGTAGCGTTCCTCCATCTCATTGACGGCCCAGTTCAGCGCCGCGGCCGCCTTCTGCGGATCCGTGACCACCGGCGTCAGCAGATGCGGAATGCCGTTGTACATCGACAGTTCGAGCATCTTGGGATCGATCATCAGCAGGCGGCAGTCTTCCGGCGCCAGCCGGTACAGCAGCGACAGAATGAGCGAATTCACGCCGACGGACTTGCCCGAGCCGGTCGTGCCCGCCACCAGCAGATGCGGCATGCGCGCCAGATCGACGACGACGGGGTCACCCGCGATCGACTTGCCGAGCACGACGGGCAACGCGCCTTCGGCATTGCGCCAGGCGTCCGATTCCAACAACTCGCGCAGCAGCACGGTCTCGCGCCGGGCGTTGGGCAATTCGATGCCGATGACGTTGCGGCCCGGCACCGTCGCGACGCGCGTGGAGGCCGCACTCATCGAGCGGGCGATATCGTCGCTGAGCGCGACCACGCGCGAGGATTTCGTGCCCCGTGCCGGTTCGAGCTCGAACAGCGTTACGACCGGCCCGGGTTTGATAGCCTTGATCTCGCCCTTCACGCCGAAATCGCTCAGCACATCCTCGAGCACACGCCCCTGATCGCGCCGCGCGGCTTGCGAGAACTCCTGGCCGGGACGGGCAGTGGAGGCGCGCTTCAGCAAATTCAATGACGGCCGGCGGTGAGACGGCCCCGCGGGGCGCCGCGCGATCAAACCGGCCATCGCCTCGGCCGGCTTGCGCTTGGCGATCGTCACGCCGATCGGCGCGAAGCGCTCCGCGATGGCGCGGCTATCGTCATCCGTGGCCGCATCGAAATCACTCGTGTCAGCGTTGCCCGCATCGCTCGTTGAAGCAGAAGGCCGGCGTGCAACAGGCGCAGGTTCCTCGGATACATCTTCAGCGCCGGGCCATCCGAGTTCAGGCTCCCGGCGGGCTGATAGATTGTCGCGGGCTGCAGGCTGCCGGGCCTCGGCTACCTTCGCCGCCATGCCAGCCAGCCAGTTGGGTGCATCGTCCGACACGGATGACCGCACCCGGGCGCCTCGGCTGCGCTGCCAGAGCAGCCCGAGCTCGCGCTGCGACACACCAAGCACCATGCCGAGCAGGCAGGCCGCGCCGGCAAACAGCAGCAGGCCGCCAAGCGCACCGCCTCGCGCACCCAGAATGGTGGTGAATAGGCCGCCGACAACACCGAATACCGCATCGCCGAAGATGCCGCCGAAACCATTGTGCAGGGGCCAGCTCGCCGGCACCGGCAGCGAGGAGAATGCGGCGGCAAGAGCCAGCAGGGATACCGGCAGCAGCCCGGCACGCAGGCGCCAACCCGACACGCGTTCGCGCAGCAGCAACTCAGCCGCCCATCCGGCGCACGCCAGAAAAGCAAAGATTGCCGCCAGACCGAGGGTCTGCAGCATCAAATCGGCAAGCACGGCCCCCGGTTGGCCCATCCAGTTTCGGGTGGCGGTGTTGGTTGCGTGGGTAAAGCTTGGGTCGTGAACCGACCAGGACAGCAGGCTCAGCCAGCCGACGGCGGCGAACCCGGCCAGCACGGCACCGGCACTTCTGCCGGCCCATAGCAGCACGCGCCCCTCCAGAGCATCCGGAAGGAACGGCCTGCGATCGACACCTGTACTCTGGTACGCCATATCCGCGAACGGCTGCTACGCCTTGACTGCAATGACACGTTCGAGCGCCTCCCTGATGGTTGCCAAATCGTGAACGAGAGCTACGCGGACGTATTTCTCGCCGGGATTGACCCCGTTACGATCGGCATGCGCCAGGTATGCGCCAGGCACAACCTTGACACCGCAATGTTTCCATAGGGTTACCGTCGCGTCGACGCCGTTCCCCAAATGGCTCATGTCGAGCCAAAGAAAAAACCCGCCCTGCGGCCGCCGATAGCCAAAGCGGCCCTTCAGGAGTTCGTCGCACAGGTCGAACTTGGCCTTGTAGGCCTGGCGGATGACCGAGACGTGCTGCTCCTCGGACCAGACGGCCACCGAGGCGTGCTGCACGATGCCAGGCATCTGCGGTGCGGTCAGATTGCGCACCTCGGCGAACGTCTCGAGGAAATCCGCGTCGCCGGCCGCGAACCCCGAACGCATGCCCGGCAGGTTGGAACGTTTCGACAGCGAATTGAAAACAATCAGGTTCTTGTAGCGCTCCGGCGTTGCAGCGGCGACCTGCAACCCCCCGGTCGGTGCCTCATGCGAGTAGATTTCCGAGTAGCACTCATCGAAAAACAGCATGAAGTCATACTTGCGCGCGAGCGCCAAAGCGCGGCGAACATATGCGGCGCTGGCGACCGAGCCCTGCGGATTGGCCGGCGAACACAAGTAAAACGCTATGGCACGGCGCAGGGTATCTTCGTCCTTCTCCAGCGCGTCGAGGTCGGGCAGGTGCCCTGTCTCCTCCGTTGCATTGAGCAGCACGGGCTCCGCATTCACGACGCAGGCCGCGCCGAGATACGGCTGATAGAACGGGTTAGGGATCAGCACCGCCGGCTTGCCCTCGACGCGCTTGCGTCCCGCCGCCGGCAGGATGGCGAAGAATAGCCCTTCGCGCGAGCCGTTGATCGGATGCACCTCGCGCAGCGGATCGATCTTGCCGGCGATGCCGTAGCGCCGCTCGATCCACGTGCCGATGGCGCGCCGTAAATCCTCCGAGCCGCGGATCTGCGGATAGGTCGACAGAAGCTGCCGTGCCTCCGACATGCGGTCGATGACGAAGCCCGGCATTGTTTCACGTGGATCACCGGCCGTCATTTCGATCGGTTTGGCGTGACCCGGCGGGATGCCGTCCAGCAACCGCCGGGCGCGCGTAAACGCCGACAGGATCTGCCCCTGAACCATGGCTTCTAGCCCGGTAGATGCCGTCGTGGCAGAAGTCATGGCCGTTGAAAACTCCGCGTGTGTTGTTTTGGCTTCAGTGTGATGTCGCGTTAGTCGGTCAGCGCCTGCAGAACGAGCGCGCGCACAAGTTGGCGATAACGCAGCCGCATGATGCCGGGCGCCGCTGCCATGAACACCGTCGTCAGCTGCTCGGCCGGGTCGATCCAGAAATATGTGCCGTAAACGCCGGACCAATAGTAGTCGCCGGCTGATCCCAACATGCCGGCGACGCCAGCCTGTTGACGCACGGCAAAGCCCAATCCGAAACCGTAGCCGTTGCACGATGGCTCCATAGTCGTGATGCGATTGACGATCTCGGGCCCGAGATGATCGGTTCGCATCAGCTCCACGGTCTTGCGTCCCAGAATGCGCGTATCGCCCAGCACGCCGCCATTCAGCAGCATCTGCGTGAAGCGCAGGTAGTCGGCCGCCGTGGAGACCGCGCCACCGCCGCCCGACTCCCATTTCATGACATCGCCGGTGGCGTGATGCACCGCTTGCGGCTGGCCGGTCAGCGGATCGTTCGGCAGCGCGCGCGCATATCGCCCCGCACTCGATTGCGGCACAACGAAGCCTGTATCCGCCATGCCCAGCGGACCCCACAGCCGCTCTTTCAGGAACGCCCCGAGCGTCTTGCCCGAGACGGCCTCGACGATGAAACCCAGAATGTCTGTCGAGAACCCGTACTCCCACGTGGTGCCCGGCTGGTACAACAGCGGCGCCTTGGCGAGCTCTTTCAGAAAGTCGTCCTTCGCATAGGTCACCGCGGCCGTGATCGATGACCCTGGATACAATTTGTGGGCCGCGCTCGGACCGCGCTCCCGATAGGTGAGGCCCGAGGTGTGGCGCAGCAGGTCCTGCACCGTCATCTCACGACCGGCCGGCACCGTCTCCAGCACATCCGACACCGGTGATTTCGCCACCTTCATGCCGGCAAGTTGCGGCAGGAATTTTGAGACCGGATCGGTCAGCAGCAGCCGGCCTTCCTCGTGCAGGATCATGATGGCGACCGACGTCATGGGCTTGGTCATCGACGCGATGGAGAAGATCGCATCCGCCCACAGCGAAGCGCTGGTCGCCTTGTCGCGATAGCCGATCCCCTCGAGAAACGCCAGCTGGCCGTGTCGCGCGACGCCTACCACGGCGCCTGGAATGCGCTGCTCGGCAACCTCGCGCTCCAGAGCTTCACGAATGCGCGCCAAGCGCCGGGCATCGAAACCCAGGGCACCCGGCTCGGCGCGCGTCAGCAGGCTCGACGCAGCCGATGTCGGTTTGACTGTCATGGCGCTTCTCCCTGTCCCAGCGTCTGAGTTCGGGCGCCAAAATAACCGATCGATCCGGCAACACAATGCGCGCCATTGGGAAAACGGTGGCGCGGCCTGGCCTAACGAACCCGCCTGGGGTTCATGTACAGGTCCGCTTCCTGCTTCTCGAGCTTGGGCGTGTACTTGCCGGCGGCGACCTGGCGCGCCAGCTGCTTCATGTGCCGGCAGCTGTCCTGGTTAAAGATCAGCATGCCGCAGAAAAGCTTGAGGACCATCAGCAGGCGCGTGTCGGCATGCTCGCGGAGCACCTTGCCTTTCCACTTGCCGCCGATCGAGAACACCTTGCCGTCGACGACCCCGATCGCCTGATTGTGCTCGTTGTAGAGCGTGTAGTCGCCAGCGAGATTGATGAGGGCGCGCTTCAACCGATAGAACTGCGGGCGGCCATCCTCGATCAGGAAGAACGAAAAGTTGTCCGGCAGCAGCGGCCATTTATTGGCCGAGCGCTCCAGATAGACCATCTGCTCGCCGCCGCTGACGTTGATCGAGAAGGCCGTCACCGGAAATCCGCGCGCACCGAGCGTCAACTGCAGGGAGCGCCCGATCATCAGATCCATGGTCGCATGCCAGTTGAGCTTCTCGCCGAACAGCTTGAACACGAGGCGTTTGTCCATGCCCATGTTCTTCTGCCAGAGGTCCTCGCGATAGCCGAGCAGCCCGGTGCGCTCGCCGTTCTCGGAGATCTCCGCGTAGATATCCATATCGGAGGTGAACTGCCGCGACTTGGCACGGTTGCGGCTGTGCTTGTAGATGCCGAACTCGATGGAATTGAAGTTCGTGATCCAGACGTCGACCACGAAGTTGTGCCATTGATCCTTACCCGAGAAGGCCTTAGCGAGCCGGCTCTTCTTGACGGGCGCAGACGCCGCCGATGGTCCAGACCGTGCCAACACCTCGGCCTTGGCTTCGCTCGCTGCTTCCGCGGCCGCCGACTCGGCTTCGGCCTCGAGTACCGATGTCCTGCTTCCATCCGCCATGGCTGGGCTCCCGGTGTGAGGGCGTTACCCCGAATCATTTCTGGGAAGCCTAGCAGGCCGAGGTCAGCCACAATCGGACATGCAAGACATTTAGCGTGGGAAAACCAGGGCCTTTCATCGGAACTATGGATCAAGCCCGGTGTTGGTCTTGCAGGCAATTTTGACAAGGTTGCATCATGGCTATTCCTTGCGCGGTTCCCATGTCCGTCGCCGCCGGGGCTCTGTCCTTGGCATTGGCAATCGCCACCGCTCACGCTCAATCGGGCGGGAGCGGCGGGGCTACAGGCGGGTCCGCGGGCGCCGCGACAGGTGGCTCAAGTGGCGCCGCGAGCCGGGCGGCCAGATCCGGCACCTCGAACACACCCACGGGAACTCCAGGGACGGCAGCGCCGAACCCGGCGCTGAACAACAACTCGGCCACTAGCGCTGGCGCCGCTAACCAGAACAACGCGCAGGATTCTTCGTCCAGCAGCCAGGCCCAGACCAACAGCCCCACCAGCGACAGGTCATTGCCGACGCAGCAGCAACCACTGACAGGGGGCGGTTCGGCGCGGCGTGAAGGCGCATCGGGCCACGACATGGCAAGCTGCATGGCGACCTGGGACAAGGGCACCCACATCACCAAGGTCCGCTGGCGCGAGATCTGCGCGCGGACACTGAAGGACCAGGAGGCGGTCAGGCGGCAGGCGGAGAGCTACACCCCGCGCCGCTGACGACCGCGTGTCGCGGGGTGAGGCGCGCGGCTCCGACGATGTTCATGCCATAGTTGATCTCTAGGATGACGCGGTGGGTGTACGCGACGGGGGTCAACATGGATGGACGTGGGGCGTGGATCGAGCAGGTTCAGCACTCCCTTAGCGGTCCCATGCCCGCGCTGGCGGCATTGGCCTTCGCCGCCCTGCTTCTGCTGGCCTTGCTCACGCTGGCCGCTCGCAATCGAAGCCTGCACTCGCAACTTGCAGGGCACGCTGGCGGCGTTGACACGCAGACTGTCGGAACGGCCGGCGCGCCTCTCTCAGACCTTGGCGCCGATGCCCATCGCACGCCGATCGATCGCGTTCTGCCGCGCCATCCCGTCGCGTTCTATCTTCTCGCGCTGGTCATCTCGGCCGCACTCTGGACAGTTGGCCTTGCGCTTGCGCCCGACAAGGCCCGCTTCCTGCAGTCCCCCGAATGGCACATCCAGCCATTCTATCTGGCCGCGCATCTCATCGTGTTGCGTCTGTTCATTCAGATCGTCGTCCGCAACTACGTGGCCGGATCGGCTCATCTCGACATTCCCGCGGAAAAAGTATCGGCGGGCATCCAACGCGTCCTCGGTGCACCGGGAAGTCTCGCGGCTGTCGCGATCGCCCTACCGTTTTGCGTGCTCGACTATCTCTATCTGCTGAGCGACCGCTACGAGAAGCTTGGCGACGGCCCACAACCTTCCGCTATCGACTACCTCATGTGGGCCATCTGGTGCGCAGAGTGGCTGCTTAACGCCCTGATATGGGTCGCGCTCGCGGGCTTTTTGGCGCTCAGCTATCGCGCGTTGCGCACCTGCCGCTTCCGCGCGCCCATCGCCACCGTCGTGCAGGAAAAACTATACCGTCCTTTCCTGCAGATGAGCGCGCAGGGCGCGAGCGTCGTGTTGCTGTTTACCTGCATCACCGCGATCTACATCTGGTACGCGGGCGGCAGCGCATCGGACTTCATTGGCCTCGGCGTGACCGGCGTCCTGCTGGTCGCAGGCTTCGTGCCGTCGTGGCTGCTGCTCAACGCCAAGGTGAAACGCACCGTCAGGGAGGAGATCGAGGCGCTGCGCCGTAATCTTCCGGCGCTAGTGGTGGGCGAGAAAGTCCTCGGCGCAACGACAGGCGACGGCCGGGCGCGCTCCGTCGAGGAAAGGCTCGACGAGGTGGTGGCGATGATGCGCGCCTGGCATCTGGAACGCCTGCAGCTCGACCTCGGGCGCACGGAGGCGCAGGCACTGGCCGTTCGGCTCGCGGCCCCGGCGGCCACCGCCGGCTGGCAGCTTTACAGCAACCTGCAGAGCGTTCTCGGCAAGGCCGGCGGCGTGATGGGGTCGGTGTTCTCTGCCATCGGAAAGCTATTTATGTAACGCCCGCCGCCTTACCCGCGGTGTCCGAAAATCGCGCTGCCCACGCGCACGTGGGTGGCACCGAAGGCGATGGCCGTCTCGAAGTCTGCGCTCATGCCCATGCTGAGACCGGCGAGCCCAAGATCGCCCGCAAGCTGTGACAGAAAAGCAAAGTGCACGCCCACCTCTTCGTCCTGGGGCGGGATGCACATCAGCCCGGCGATGGCGAGCTTCAGATCGCCCCGGCAATAGGTCACGAATTGCGCCGTGTCCTTCGGCAGCACACCGGCCTTCTGCGACTCCTCGCCGGTGTTCACTTGGATAAACAGTTCCAGCCGCTTGCCGAGCTTGGCCATCTCGTCGGCGACGGCCTTGGCGATCTTCGGCCGGTCGATGGAATGGATGGCATCGAACAGCTCTACGGCCTCGCGCGCCTTGTTGGACTGTAGCGGACCGATCAAGTGCAATTCGATGTCCGGGAACTGCCGCCGCAGCGCCGGCCACTTGCCCTTGGCTTCCTGGACCCGGTTCTCGCCGAAGCGGCGATGTCCCGCCTCGAGCGTCGGCAGGATGGCGGGCGCATCAAACGTCTTGGACACGGCGATCAGCCGCACGGCGGCCACATCGCGCTTCGCCGCCGTAGCTGCGGCCGCGACCCGCGCCTCCACCTCGGCAAGGCGCGTGCGTGCGATTTCGGTCTCAGTCATGGTGTTCGCATGAGTTGTCGCTACCGTCCCGCAACCCGGGCGCAGGCCGCCTTCATCGCACGGCGGGCGGCCTCCAGGCCAAGGTTTTTCGCGCCCAAAACAAGCCGCCAGGAACCCTTGCTTGACCAGCCCGCCTCAATCGGGCTGATTACCGCCAAATCCGACCCATTCGAGATCACCGCTCATGGCTACCGAACGCTACGACGCGCCCGCGAGGGAAAAACACTGGCAACAGGTGTGGAACGAAAAAGGCACGTTCCGCACCAGGGACAAGAGCAAAAAACCCAAGCGCTACCAGCTTGAGATGTTCCCCTACCCGTCGGGGCGCGTCCACATGGGGCATGTGCGCAACTACACGCTGGGCGACGTGATGGCCCGCTACATGCGCGCCAAGGGCTTCAACGTGCTGCATCCCATGGGCTGGGACGCCTTCGGCCTGCCGGCCGAGAACGCCGCCATCGAGCGCAAGGTGCACCCGCGAAAGTGGACCTACGAGAATATCGACACCATGCGCGGCCAGCTGAAGGCCATGGGTCTGTCGATCGACTGGGAGCGCGAGTTCGCCACCTGCGATCCCGCCTACTACGTGCATCAGCAGCGGCTGTTCCTGGATTTCCTCAAAAAGAAGCTGGCCTACCGCAAGACCGCCAAGGTCAACTGGGACCCGGTGGAGAACACCGTGCTCGCCAACGAGCAGGTGATCGACGGCCGCGGCTGGCGCTCCGGCGCCGTGGTGGAGCAGCGCGACCTGACGCAGTGGTTTTTCAAGATCACCGAATACGCCGCGGATCTGCTGCAGGCCCTCGACAGGCTGCAGCCGACGTGGCCGGATTTCGTCTGCACCCAGCAGCGCAACTGGATCGGCAAGTCGACCGGCGCCAACATGCGTTTTGCGTTGGAAGGCCGCAAGTTGCCGAAGAAGTTGCAGACGCTGGAGGTCTTCACGACGCGCCACGACACCATCTTCGGCGCGTCCTTCATGGCCATCTCCGCCGAGCACCCGCTGGCGGCGCACCTCGCGCAGAAGAACGAGGAGCTCACCACCTTCATCGAGGAATGCCGCAAGATCGGCACCACCGAAGAGGCCCTGGCGAAGGCGGAGAAGAAGGGCTTCGACACCGGCATCGTCGCAGTGCACCCGTTCAACCCGGATGAGAAGCTGCCGGTCTACGTCGCCAACTTCATCGTCATGGGCTACGGCACCGGCGCCATCTTCGGCTGCCCCGCCCATGACCAGCGCGACCTCGATTTCGCCCGCAAATACGGGCGTCCGGTGGTGCCCGTGGTGCTGCCGCCGGGAGCCGATGCGGTCACGTTCAGCATCGGTGCCGAGGCCTACGTCGGCGAAGGCACCATGATCAACTCCGAGAGCCTCGACGGGCTCACCATCGAGGCGGCAAAGGACAAGATCGCTGGCTTGCTGGAGGAGCGCGGCATCGGCGAGCGCAAGGTCAACTACCGCATGCGCGACTGGCTGCTGTCGCGCCAGCGCTACTGGGGTTGTCCCATCCCGGTGATCCACTGCGAGATCGACGGCATCGTGCCGGTGCCCGTGGAGGACTTGCCCGTCAAGCTGCCGGAGGACGTGACCTTCGATATGCCCGGCAACCCGCTCGACCATCATCCGACCTGGAAGCACGTGAAGTGCCCCAAGTGCGGCGGCGATGCCGTGCGCGAAACCGACACCATGGACACCTTCGTCGACAGCTCCTGGTACCAGTTCCGTTACACCGCACCCAACGCATCGACGCCGACGGACAAGAAGGCCCTGAAGTACTGGGCGCCTGTCGACCAGTACATCGGCGGCAAGGAGCACGCGGTGCTGCACCTCTTGTACGCGCGCTTCTTCACGCGCGGCATGAAGGCAACCAAGCACCTCACCTTCGACGAGCCGTTTACGTCGATGTTCACGCAGGGCATCGTTGTGCACGAGACCTATCGCAGCGAGAACGGCGACTGGCTGACTCCGGCTGAGATCAAGATCGAAGGTGATGGCGCCAACCGCAAAGCCACGTCGATCGACACCGGCCGCCCCGTCGAGATCGGCCCCATCGAGAAAATGTCGAAGTCGCGCAAGAACGTGGTCGATCCAGACGACATCATCGCCAACTACGGCGCCGACACCGCGCGCCTGTTCATCGTCTCCGACAGCCCCCCGGATCGCGACATCATTTGGACCGACGCCGGCGTGGCCGGCGCCAGCCGCCAAGTACAGCGCATCTGGCGCCTCATCGACCAGGTCGCCGAGCGCAACTGCAGGCGCAACGGCAAGGCACCGTCGTTCGGTCCGGAGGCCCTGGCCCTGAGGCGCACCGCGCACAAGACGCTGAACGGCGTTGGCCAGAACATCGAGGGCCTGCGGTACAACGTGGCGGTCGCCCAGGTCTACGAGCTGACCCATGCCCTTTCAGGAGCGATGGATAAGTCCGGCGACGGCCTCGACTGGGCCATTCGCGAGGCGGCGGAAATGCTTGTGCAGGCCATCGGCCCGATGATGCCGCATTTAGCTGAAGAATGCTGGGCGCGGCTTGGATACAACACCTTGCTTGCAGAACAGCCTTGGCCCAGCGTCGAGCCGGCCTTGCTCGTTGACGATACGGTGACCATTGCCGTACAGGTGAACGGCAAACGCCGCGACGAGATGACCGTGGCACGGTCCGCCGGGTCAGGCGAGATCGAGACGGCCGCGTTGAGACTGGAGGCCGTCGTTCGGGCACTCGAAGGCCGCCCGGTCAAGAAAGTGATCGTGGTGCCGCAGAGGATTGTAAATGTCGTCGTCTGAGGCGCGAAAGTCAGGCATGACAACGGCTCTGGGAGCTTGGATGCGCGCGTCTGCTTGCACGCTCCTTCTCGGGCTGGCCCTCAGCGGCTGCGGCAGTGAAGCCGGTTTCCGCCCACTTTACGGCACGACGGCCTCGGGCGTCGGCCTCGAAGAGAAGCTGGCCCAGGTGCAGGTCGCACCGATCCCGAGCCGCGTCGGCCAGCGCATTCGCAACGAGCTCATCTTCCAGAACACCGGCGGCGGCGCGCCGCCATCGCCGGTCTACACCCTTGAGATCGCCATCACGGAATCGGTAACGTCTACCCTTGTGCAGACCACCGGCGAATCCCTGAGCCAGATCTACAATCTGAACGCGTCGTTCCGACTGATCTCGATCAAGGACAAGCAGGTCGTGATGCAGGGTTCCAGCCAGGGCCGGGCCGGCTTCGAACGCTTCACGTCGATCTATTCGAACGTGCGGGCTCGCGAAGATGCAGAAAATCGTGCGGCCAAGACCGTCGCCGAAGAGCTCAAGGGCCGCATCGCGGCGCGCCTGTCCAGCAGCCGCGTGTGACGCTGGCCGGCCAGCTTCTCTGACGGCGACACGGTCATGGTCTCCCTAAAAGCCCAGAACGTTACCGGCTTCCTCGCGTCAGCCGACAAGACCTTGGGGCCTGTGCTCCTGTATGGACCCGATGCGGGCCTGGTTTCTGAGCGTGCAATCCGCCTCGCACAGCGCCTGGCGCAATCCGAAAATCCGCTCGGCGAGATCGTGCGCGTCGACGACGGCGATCTTGAGCAGAACCCCGACCATCTCAGCATCGAGCTGCTGACCGTGCCGATGTTCGGCGGCCGCAAGATCGTGCGCGCCATTGCTGGACGCCGCGTCAACACGGTCCTGCTCAAGCCGCTGGTCGATGGCCCGCCGCTGGCCGGATCGCTGATCGTCGAGGCGGGCGATCTGAAGCCCACCGACGCCATGCGCGCGCTGTTCGACAAATCGACAACGGGCGTCGCCATCCCCTGCTATGCCGACGAGGCGCGCGACTTGAGCGGCATGATTACGGAGGTGCTCGAAGCCGCAAAACTCACGATCACGCCAGAGGCCCAGCAGCAGCTCGTTGCCCGCCTCGGCGCCGACCGCGCACTCTCGCGCAGCGAAGTGGAGAAGCTCGCGCTCTACGCTGCCCGCAAGGGCACAATCGATATCGACGATGTCGAAGCCGTCGTCGGCGATGCCGCCGAGCTCACCATGGATCGCGTCGTCAATGCCGCGGCTCTGGGCCAGGCCGCACGCGCGCTCGTCGAATGTGACCGCGCCTTCGCCGCCGGCGAGAACCCGCAGAGCCTCATCGCGGCCACGCAGCGCCATCTCACCCGGCTGCACCGCACACGCGCAGCCCTCGACGCCGGTCGCTCGCTCGACGAGGTCGTCCGCAACATGCGGCCGCCGCTGCATTTCAAGCAGCGCCAGGCCTTCGAAGCCCAGTGCCGTCAGTGGTCCGCCGGCCGCCTCACCGAGGCTCTGGCGCGCATTGCAACCGCCGCCAAATCCGCGCGCCTCAACGCCTCGCTCGAAGCCGTGCTCGCCGAGCAGCTCCTGCTCGACATCTCTGCCCTGGCCAAGGATGCCAACATGGCGCGCGGGCGGGGTTAGCCACGGCGTCGGTGCAAGCCTATACTGCGCACACGCAACGTCCTGTAGGGGTAGACACACATGGCCGAGATCCTTCACGATGTCGTCGGCATCGGCAACGCCATCGTCGACATCATCGGCCGCTGCAAGGAAGACTTTCTGGTCCGCCACGGCGCCCCCAAAGGCCGCATGCGGCTGGTCGATGCCGCAACCGTCACGGACCTCTACGAGGACATGGGTCCCGGCATGGAGATTTCCGGCGGCTCGGTGGCCAACACCATGGTCGGCATCGCCTCGTTCGGCGGGCGTGCCGCCTTCATCGGCAAAGTGGCCGAGGACGAATTCGGCAAGATTTTCGCCCACGACATCCGCGCCGCCGGCGTCACCTTCAACACCAAACCCTCGGCCGGCGGCGCACCCACGGCCCGCTCGCTCATCCTGGTCACACCCGACGGCGAGCGCACCATGAACACGTTCCTCGGCGTCAGCCCCGAGCTCGCGCGCGGCGAGGTGGACGCGGATCTGATTTCTTCCGCCCGCATCGTCTATCTCGAGGGCTATCTGTTCGACCGTCCCGAGGCCAAGGCCGCATTCCGGCAGGCAGCCGACATCGCCGTGAAGGCTGGGCGCCAGGTCGCGCTGACCTTGTCCGATCCGTTCTGCGTCGAGCGTCATCGTTCCGAGTTCGTCGAGTTCGTGCGCTCGCGCGTCGATATCCTGGTCGCCAACGAGGCCGAGATCATCGCGCTCTATCAGACGCAAACCTTCGAGGAGGCCGCACGCATCGCCCGTGCCGCCACCAAGCTCGCCGTGCTGACCCGCAGCGCCAAAGGCTCCGTCATCTTCCATGGCAGCAATGCGACCACCATTGCCGCTGATCGCATCAAGCACGTCGTCGACACCACCGGCGCCGGCGACCTCTACGCTGCGGGCTTCCTCTACGGTCTTGCCACCGGCAAATCCATCGAGACCTCCGGCCGCCTCGGCAGCCTCGCCGCCGCCGAGATCATCAGCCACATCGGCGCCCGCCCCGAAACCCCGCTCGCCAAGCTCGCCGCCGCGCGCGGCATCTGACGATCCGTTCGCCAACCGTCATTGTATCAGTACGGGATCGGCCCTAAAGTCCGAGAGCGGAGGATTTTGGCGCGTGCCTAACGACGCGTCCGGCTCACCGCCAAACGGGAGGATTTCATGGCAGATATTACTGATGTTGCTGCCGCTTTTTTCGCGGCATGTGAAACGGGCAAAGGTTGGGAAGGGTGCAAGGCCTACTGCACGCCGGATGCAACATTCGCATCGCAGGCCGAGCCTTTGGCGGACGTCCGCAGCCTCGCGCAATATGCCGATTGGATGAAGGGCTTGCTGGCCTTCATTCCAAACGGTCGTTACGAGATCAAATCATTCGCCACCGACAGCGACCGCAAGAATGTCTGCGCCTATGGCGTATTCTCTGGCACGCACAGTGGACCGGGTGGCCCTTGCGCCCCCACCAGCAAGAGCACCACCACGGACTATGTATACGTGATGAGCTTCGAAGGCGCGAAAATCCGGCACATGACCAAGATCTGGAATGCCGGATGGGCGATGAAGGAGCTCGGGTGGATGTAGGTCCATCGCTAACGACAGCTCGCGTGCTCCCAACCGACACGCCCTACAGCTTGCGCAGCGCCACGCTCTCGATGCGATGGTCCTCGCTTTTGCGCAGGATCAGGCGCGCGCGCTGCCGCGTCGGCAGGATATTCTCATCCAGGTTGATGCGATTGATGGTCGTCCAGATCTCCAGCGCCTTGCCCTGGGCTTCTTCGATGGAGAGCGTCGCGTAGCGATGGAAATAGGCCGCCGGATCGCGGAAAGCGGTTTGCCTCAGGCGCATGAAGCGCCTCACATACCATTCCTCGATGATCGCCGGATCGGCATCGAGATAGATCGAGAAATCGAAGAAGTCCGAAACAAACGGGATCGCCTCGCCGCCGCGCGGCAGCCGCGCCGGCTGCAGCACGTTGAGGCCCTCGACAATCAAAATGTCCGGCCGGTCGACCACCGTCTCCTGACCCGGAATGATGTCGTAGTGGAAATGCGAGTAGACCGGCGCCGACACATTCTCCTTGCCCGACTTCACGTCGCCGAGAAAATTCAGCAGCCGCGCCGTATCGAAGCTCTCGGGAAATCCCTTGCGGTGCATGATGCCGCGAATTTCCAGCTCGCGATTGGGCCAGAGAAATCCGTCTGTCGTGATGAGATCCACGCGCGGATGATCGGGCCAGCGCGCCAGCAGCGCCTTGAGGACGCGGGCCGTTGTACTCTTGCCCACCGCCACCGATCCGCCAACGCCGATGATGAAGGGCACCTTGCCGTCACGGCGGCTGAGAAACTTCGAGGTCACCGCGTGCAGCTCCTGCGCTGCGGCCACATACAGGTTGAGCAGCCGCGAGAGCGGCAGGTAGATCGTCTCCACCTCATCGACCGACAGGTCCTCGATCAGGCCCGATAGCGCCGACAGATCCCGCGGCACCAGCGTCATCGGCGTATCAGCGCGCAGCGCCGCCCACTCGGAGCGCGTGAACGTCCGGTACGGCGAATACTGGATGTTGCTGCGGTTGCTGGCCGCTCCACCCTGCGGGTCGAGGATGTCGCGCATACGCTAGTGTCCCGATTCCGAAGTTCGCCTGATCTCGCTGCTAGGTCCGGGAGCAAACTTCGGAATCCAAAGGGACACTAGCATCATAGACTTGCTAGTGTGATGATCGGGAAATTCGCTCCAAGATGTGCGGCAAATACCGGCGAATTTCTCGATCATCACACTAGTCTCCCTTGGCGGATGCGGACCGCGACGCCTTCTCGTCGAGCCCCGACACGCCGCTTCTCCCTTCGAGCACCTTCAGCACCTCGTCGATGCCGATGTTTCGGCTCTCGAGCAGCACGAGCAGATGATAGATCAGATCGGCGGCCTCCGCCTTCAATGCCGCATCATCCTGGGAGATGCCAGCTATGACAGTCTCGATGGCCTCCTCGCCGAGCTTCCTGGCGCAGCGCTGCGGGCCCCCGTCCAGAAGCTGGCGGGTGTAGGATGTTGCCGCGCTGTCCGTCCGGCGCGCCTTGATCGTGGCCGCGAGTTGGCCAAGCACTGCCTCGCTCATGTTGTATATCTTTCCAATGCCCTGCCGAGGCCCACCTAATCTGCTGCCGCCACTTACCCGTCAAGTCATGACGATAGAGTTACTTGAGATTTCGCAAGAAAAAGCCCCGCCGCAGGGTGTGGCAGGGCTCTGAGTAGCCTTATGAAGAAATACAGCGTCACCCCCCCGGCGGGCCCACCAACCGCATCCGGATGTAGTCGAGCTGGTCGTAGTTGCCGTACTTGATCATCAGCACGCCGCTCTCGCCCGAGCCCTTCTTGATCTCGACCTTGAGCCCCAGCACGTCCGCCAGCTCCTTCTCGAAGGCGCGCGTGTCGGGGTCCTTCTCGCGCGGCTTCTTCGGCTCGCTGCGCACCGGACCGCCCTGCACCAGCGACTCGATCTCACGCACGTTGAGATCATCACGCACCACGCGATGCGCCAGCAGCTCGGCATCCTCGCGCCCGATGAGCGCGCGCCCATGCCCGGCTGAAAGCTGGCCCTGCTGCACCATGTTGCGCACGCTGTCCGGCAGCTTGAGGAGCCGCAAGGTGTTGGCGAGATGGCTGCGGCTCTTGCCGATCACCTCGGCCAGCGCCTCCTGCGTATAGCCGTAGCGCTCGATCAGCTCGTTGTAGCCCATCGCCTCTTCGATGGGGTTCAGGTCGGCGCGCTGTACGTTCTCGATGATCGCCAGCTCGAGGACTTCCTGGTCCTCCAGCTCGCGCACGATCGCGGGGATCGCATGCAGGCCGGCCTTCTGCGACGCGCGCCACCGGCGCTCGCCGGCCACGATCTCGTAGCCGGTGCCGGGCGCACGCTCGGGCCGCACCAGGATCGGCTGCACCAAGCCCTTCTGCTGGATCGAATCGGCGAGCTCCGCCAATTCCTCCGGCGGGAAGTCCTTGCGCGGATTGAGCTTGCCGGCGCGGATCTGATCGATGCTGATCATGCGCTGCTCGCCCTCAGGCGGCAGGCGGGACTGAACCGGGCTCGGCTCCCCGATCAGCGACGCAAGTCCCCGGCCCAGCCGGCCCTTGTGCATCGGCGTTACCATGGCCATCCGTTCTCCTTCAGTTGTCTCTCACGATGACCGGCATTCTGCCTGCACGGTGGCGGCCGGGGATTACTTCCCGGCCGGTGTTCTGCTCGTGTCTCATGCCGCCTTGAAATGACGCTCGCGATCGATGATCTCGCGCGCCAGTCCGATGTACGCCTGGCTGCCCGGACACTCGTAGTCGTAGAGCAGGATCGGCTTGCCGTGCGATGGCGCCTCCGCCACCTTCACGTTGCGCGGGATCATGGTCTGATAGACCTTGGCTCCGAAGAACTGCCGCACTTCGCTTGCGACTTCTCGCGACAGCGCCGTGCGCGCATCGTGCATCGTCAGCACCACGCCCTGGATTTCCAGCGCCGGATTGAGCGTCGCCTTGATCTGGTCGATGGTTTCCTTGAGCTGCGAAATGCCTTCGAGCGCGAAGAACTCGCACTGCACGGGCACCAGCACGGCATCGGCCGCCACCATCGAATTCAGCGTCAGCAGGTTGAGCGACGGTGGGCAGTCGATCAGCACGTAGGAGACCGCCGCATCGCCACGCAGTTTCTGCTCGGAGGCAAACGCCGCCACCGCGTCGCGCAGCCGGAACGGCCGGTTCTGCTCCGACATCAGGTCCGTCTCGAGGCCGACGAGATCGGAGTTGGCGGGCACGATCGACAACCCCGGCACCGCCGTCGCCATCATTGCTTTCGTCACGCTCGCCTTGCCGGTCAGCACATCGAACGTCGTCGCGTGCCGCGCTTCGGGCGGCACGCCGACGCCCGTCGAGGCGTTGCCCTGCGGATCGAGATCGATAATCAGCACCTGCTCGCCCACCGCGGCGAGCGCGGTGCCGAGATTGATTGCCGTCGTCGTCTTTCCAACGCCGCCCTTCTGATTGGCGATCGCCAGAGTGCGCACTGCGCGTGAATGCATGCCGGCCACGGTTCAGTCCTCCGTCCTGGCTCTCAGCGCACGCACTTGAAGGATCTGTCCGCTGGCATCGGTCAGGCTCGGCACAACGGTACTGTCGAACGCCCAGCGGCGCTGCGCCTCGTCCAGCTCGGAGCGCAACTCGCGCCCTTTGAGGAACAAACCCAGCGTGTTACGCGAGAACAGGGCGGACGAAAGCTCCAAGAGCCTGTCCAGCGGCGCAAGTGCACGCGCCGAAATTACGTCGATAGCAGTCTCGCTGATTCGACCATTGGTCGAGAAGCTTTCAATGCGTTCGCCGGCAACGTCCACAACTATCCCGGCCTGCCGCGCCACTTCGCGCATGAACGCGCCCTTGCGCACGTCGCTTTCGACCAGCGTCACCCGGCAATCGCCGCGCTCCGCCATCAGGATCGCCACCACCAGCCCTGGGAATCCAGCCCCGCTGCCGAGATCGATCCAACGCTTGGCGTCAGGTGCCATGCGGTAGAGCTGGGCGCTGTCGGCGAAATGACGCTCCCACATCTGCGGCAGCGTCTTGGCCGAAACCAGGTTCACGGCCTTCTGCCATTGCCCGAGCAGACGCGCGTAGAGTTCCAGCCGGTCCAACGTTTCACGTGAAACATCAAACGCTTCGGCGAACTGGTCCGGACCTGTGATGGGCCGTACCTGCCTGCGGGCGGCGGTCACGCGATAGCTCGCCGCGGCGCCTTCTTGAGATGCGCCAGCAGCAACATGAGGGCCGCCGGGGTCATGCCGTCGATCCGCGCCGCCTGGGCGATCGTTCCCGGCCGGTGCGTCGTCAGCTTCTGCCGCACCTCGTTCGACAAGCTGGCAATGCCCGCGAAATCGAACCCATCCGGAATGCGCACGCCCTCGTCCCGGCGCAGGGCGGCGATATCGACCTCCTGCCGGTCTACGTAGGCCGCATAGCGCGCGTCGATTTCGAGCTGCCCTCGAATTGTAGAATCAACCCTTGCCAGCTCCGGCCAGATCGCCGCGAGTCGCGCGAAATCCACGCCCGGATACGACAACATCTCGAATGCCGTACGCCGCCGCCCGTCGCGATTGATCTCGATTCCGGCCCGCCCGGCCTCGGTCGGCGTGAAGGACGGGCCCTCCAGCAGTGCCCGGCCTTGGATCAGGGCCTCGGCCTTCGTTCGATAGGCCTCCCGCCGCTCCACGCCGACGCATCCGACCGCCTCGCCCAGCGGCGTCAGCCGCTGATCCGCGTTGTCAGCGCGAAGCCGCAGCCGGTACTCCGCCCGAGACGTGAACATGCGATAGGGCTCCGTCACGCCGCGCGTGACGAGATCGTCGATCATGACGCCGAGATACGCGTCCGCCCGCGAGACCACGATGCCATCGCGGCGCCCCGAGGCCTTCAGCGCCGCGTTAAGCCCTGCCATGAGACCCTGCGCGCCCGCTTCCTCGTAACCCGTGGTGCCGTTGATCTGCCCGGCCAGAAACAGCCCGCGCACGCGCTTCACCTCCAGCGTCGGGCTCAATTCGCGCGGATCGACGTAGTCGTACTCGATCGCATAGCCCGGCCGTTTGATCTCGACCGCCTCCAGCCCCGGCAACGTGCGCAGGAACGCCTCCTGCACCTCCGCCGGCAGCGAGGTCGACAGCCCGTTCGGATACACAGTGTCGTCGTCGAGCCCTTCCGGCTCGAGGAAGATCTGGTGCGAGGCGCGATCCTTGAAGCGCACCACCTTGTCCTCGATGGACGGGCAGTAGCGCGGGCCAACACTGGTGATATCGCCGGAATACATGGCCGAGCGGCCGAGATTGGCGCGGATGATGTCGTGCGTCGTCTCGTTCGTATGCGTGATACCGCAGGAAATCTGCGGATTGGCGATGGCCTTAGTCAGGAACGAGAACGGCACCGGCTCATCGTCGGCGGGTTGCATCTCCAGCATATCCCAAGCGATCGATGTCCCATCGAGCCGCGCCGGTGTGCCCGTCTTGAGCCGCCCCATCTGCAGGCCGAGCCCATACAGCCGCTCCGACAGCGCCACCGCCGGCCTCTCGCCCATGCGCCCCGCCGGGGTCTTCACATCGCCCATATGAATGAGCCCGCGCAGGAACGTCCCCGTGGTGATCACCACCGCACCCGCCCGGATCTCCCGGCCCGCGGCGACGACACCCGCCACCACACCATCCGCCAGGATCAGATCCTCAGCCTGGCCCTCGATCACCTCGAGATTGGCCGTCGCCTGAATCGCCGCCTGCATCGCCTGGCGATAGAGCTTGCGGTCCGCCTGCGCCCGCGGCCCTTGCACGGCCGGACCCTTGGAGCGGTTCAGCAGCCGGAACTGGATGCCCGCCGCGTCCGCCACCCGGCCCATCAACCCGTCCAGCGCATCGATCTCGCGCACCAGGTGGCCCTTGCCGAGTCCCCCGATGGCCGGATTGCACGACATCTCGCCGATGGTGGCGAAAGAATGCGTGACGAGCGCCGTGCGCGCCCCCATGCGCGCCGCCACCGCCGCCGCCTCGCAGCCCGCGTGCCCGCCGCCAATCACCACCACATCAAACGTCAAATCACTCATGGCGCGGGTTATAGCCGCAGCGCGGGATCGGGGAAATGGGCTGATTCCACGACTTGCTTCGTTTCACGTGAAACATTTAAGTTGTGTAATTGCCCCGAATCAACGACACGCGGGCACACGAAAGAGGCCACCCTTGCGGAGGCCTCTGAATGGGTGAGGAGATTGGCCGGTGCCGGCCGCACTCCGTACGCCGGTACAATGTCCCCCTCTGGGGGCTGCGAACCGCCTCTGTGGCACCACATCGTCGGCCCGGAATGCCCTGCGTACGAGGCAGGGCATATCCCGGGTACGGCGACTCGGGCGATTTCGTCAAACTGTGCTCCCAGAAGCAGGTGCGCA
>JBJXDX010000025.1:0-4928 GCA_046154585.1 Hyphomicrobiaceae bacterium
GTTCGATCGAGCGGCGCCGGGTGCTGACGGGCGCCGTAAGCCTCGGCGCGTTGACCATGCTGTCGGGCTGCGACGTCACCAATCGCGACTCCGTGCAGGCCGTACTGATGGCCATGTCGCGCTGGAACGATCGGGTACAGGCCTTCTTGTTCTCGCCGACGCGGCTCGCGCCGGAGTTTTCGGCCGCTGACGTTCTCAAGCCGCCCCGCTGGAACGCCTACATCGGCCGCGACCGCATCCCCGACGTCGATCCGGAGAAGTGGCGCGTCGAGCTGGCCGGCCTGTTCACGGACAAGCGGCCGAGGTCTCTGCGCGATATCAATGCGATGCCGCAGGTGACGCAGCGCACGCGCCACATTTGCGTCGAGGGTTGGGATTACATCGGGGAATGGACGGGGGTCCCGATGAAGGCGTTCCTCGAAAGCACAGGCGCCGACCTGACGGCGAAGTTCATCGGCTTCAAGTGCGCAGACGGCTATTGGGGCAGCATCGATATGCCCACCGCCCTGCACCCGCAGACACAGTTGACGACGAAGTACGCGGGCGAGACGGTCGACAAGTACTTTGGCTTTCCCATCCGGCTGAAGGCACCGACCAAGCTCGGCTTCAAGCAGCCCAAGCAGATCGTCGCCATCGAGGTCACCAACACCAACCCCGGCGGCTACTGGGAAGAGCGTGGCTTCAACTGGTTCAGTGGTCTTTAGCCGCGCGTGATCGAGGCCATGCCCGAGGGCGCCGAACCTGTGCGCAGACGAGACCGGGCAGCCCCAGGGCCGATCACAACCTATCAGGCCTGTTGCTTCCCCGCACCCGGTTCGCCTGCGTGCCATCACCATTGACGTCGGTGCCAGAGATTGACGAAGGCCCAGGCCCGGGTTTCTCACGGCAACTTGCGTTGCAAGTGATCGCGATGACGGGGCAGTGGTGTGCCGGGACTGGGCTAAGGGCTGCCATAACATCGAGTGCTTCGGGTCTCATGGCCAAATGCTTGAATTCCAAGGGCACTGGACGGCTCTGATGTCCTGGATCGTTGGCTCGCCCGACAGGACATGGCCCCGGATCCCGAACGCAGCCAGGACTCGCTCACGGCCGGGCTTGCCGTTGAGCCTGCCTAATCCCGAGCCCACACTTGGTGGGCCTTTCGGCATCGCGATGGAAGAAGTCGAAATGCGTTCCTGCCATGGGCGTGAGGCCAGACTCGAGGTGCGCCATGATTCAAATGCATGAGATCCGGTATTTCCTGGCCCTGGCGCGCGAGCTGAATTTCACGCGTGCAGCGGCCACATGCGCCGTCTCGCAGCCGGCATTGACCCGTGCGATCCGCAATCTCGAGAACAAAGTTGGCGGGCTGCTCTTCGAGCGCCGGTCCGGCGCGATCGGCTTGACCGAGCTCGGTCGGACGATGCTGCCGCACATGGAGAACAGCTATAGCGAAATGGAAATGGCGCGGTCGCAAGCCGCGCAGGTGCTCGAAACGCGCAAGGGCCAGTTGCGTATCGGGGTCATGTGCACAGCCGGCCCGGCAGTCATCACCGGCCTCATCCGGCAACTGCTGGCCAAGCTCGACAACACCGAGATCAGCGTGCGGGATGCCAGGGCGGGTACGGTCGTCGAGATGCTGCTCGCCAACGAGGTCGACGTCGCCATCGCCGCCTGGCCGGTTTACCCCGAGGAAATCGAGGCCATGCCGCTCTACAGCGAGCGTTACGCGGTCATGTTTCCCGAGCGGCACCTCTTCAATCAGCTTGAGGAAGTCCCGCTGATGAGCCTGTCAGGCGAGGACTACATCGAGCGCCTGGCTTGCGAGTTCGACGATCATTTCGAGGCTCAGGTCGGTGAATGGCCCGTCGACACAACGACGCGATTCGCCAGCGAGCGGGAGGACTGGATCCAGGCTATGGTTCTCGCCGGTGTCGGTGTGGCCATCATCCCAGCAAAGATGCCGGTGCGGGTCGGTTTGGCGGTGCGACTGCTGACCGATCCGGATGTGCGGCGCAGTGTCGATCTGCTGACGGTCCGCGGACGTCTACGGGCGCCGGCCACGGACATTTTCGTGCGCCTCGCCCGCACGTTCGATTGGGGTGCGGTCTGTGTTTAGCTCACTGGAGCCAATACCTCATACGCGCCGTCGTGGCTGGGATCGTGCGCCGCGCCACCTGTCAATCGTCACAGCTCGGACGCGCCTTTTGATTGCCCGAGAGTGTGCGCGTGTTCGCCACGATCGCGTCGGTCGTTGCTGCTTGAGCGTCCACAGCACCGGTGTCCAGGTCAACGGCCACCGACGCCATGAAGAAGAGCGTGATCTAACGAGCAACCATTTTCTAGATATTCCCGTCGGGTCACCTGAGAACCATCAGAGTGTCAAATATCAGGAAAACGCAGCTTTGGGCCGATCGCGCTTTCTCACATTCTCGTATGCGTGACGACATCATATGCACCGCCGGCAGCTCCCGCATGTCCGTTGTCCGGGGTAAAGCTGCCGCAGCTTTCGAGGGGGCTTTGTCGTCAGCAAGGAATGCTGCTGATGGCAGCTTTCCAACAAGTTGTTTTCGCAGTGCACAGCGCATATTGCAACTGCTCAGGGCAGCAACGGGTCACCAGTGAGCCTCAACGTAGCTCGCGGTGACTGCCGGTCCACCCCCTCAAAGCTGCCGGTCAAGGAACGCTTGGAGAACCTTGACGCGATAGACCCGATAGCCGACAGTCCACCTTGCCTGGAATCGCGGTAGGGACGACCGTTTCCGGCCGCCCCCCGCACAGACCCGGACGGGCGGAATTCCCGCATCCGGTTCTTACCTCGAGTGATTGACGGCGAAGCGGTGCTGCGGCCGCGGATGAAGCGTCCGAGGTTTTGGCAGCCAGGCGTCAGCGAGTTGCCCAATCCGCTCCCACGACGTGTAGTCCCTCTGGCCGCGCCGCCGAAGCGTACGCCTCCAGAGTTTCATCACGTCGTGGCGGAAGGCGCTCATCTTCCGTTCGTTCGTTGGAACGGCGTGATAGGCGAAGTAGCCTCTGACGACTTGCCCCAGCCATTTCCCTTGGACCGGAATTGGCTGATGCATGCGCCGTCGCAGTTCCTCCTTGATCTCCCGGAGCCGGGCGCGCATGCGGTCGCGTCGCGTGTGGCGGCGAAGCTGATATGTGCCGCGGCGCGAGCGTCCGCTGATGTGCGTGAAGCCCAGGAAATTGAAGGTCTCCGGTTTTCCGAGACCGCGCCGTGCTCGGCGTTCGGCAGCATAGCGGCCGAACTCGACAAGGCGTGTCTTTTCCGGATGCAGCGACAGTGCAAACTCCTCGAAACGTGCGCGCATCGCATCCCAGAAGCGCCGGGCATCGGCCTCGAACTCGAAGCCGATCACGAGATCATCGGCATACCTGACGATGATCATGTCACCCTTGGCCTCAAGCCGTCGCCAGCGCTCGGCCCAAAGATCGAACACGTAGTGCAGGTAAATGTTGGCAAGCAGCGGCGAAATCACCGCCCCTTGCCCTGTCCCCTTCTCACTGACCGTGACGATCCCGTCCTCCAGGACTCCCGCCTTGAGCCACTTCCGGATCAGGCGGACAATGCGTGGATCACCGATCCGGTGCTCGACGAAACGCACCAGCCATGACTGGGAAACTTCGTCGAAAAAGGATCGGATGTCCGCGTCAAGAATGAAGTTCACGCGTCTGGTCGTGATCCCGTAGGCGAGCGCGTCCAGGCAATCATGCTGGCCGCGCCCCGGTCGGAACCCGTAGCTGAACCCGAGGAACTCCTCCTCGTAGATGCAGTTCAGCACCGCGACGGTCGCCTTCTGGACGATCTTGTCCTCCAGCGCCGCCACTGCCAGCGGGCGTTGTCTGCCATCCGCCTTCGGTATCCACGTCCGGCGGGACGGCTGCGCCCGATACGCTCCCCGGTGAACCCGCGCATGGAGATCGGCGAGGTTGCCCTCGAGGTTCTCGGCGTAGGCTTTCCACGTCAGGCCGTCGGCCCCGGGAGCGGCATCGCGCTTGAGCGCGAGGAACGCTTCCCGAAGCAGGTCGACGCTGATGTGGTGGGCGAGCGCGGTGAGCTTCTCCTTCTTCCGTGTCCTTGCAGCTTGCCGTACACGGTCGAGCGCCTGTGACACGCGAGCCCGGCGTCGTGTCGAAGACGCGCGCTTCCAGCACGACGTCCGGTGCGTGCTGTGCTCACCCGTGTTCCTCTTGGTTCCCGCCCTTGGCTCCACCGGCTCCGCGGCAGCGGGTTTGGACCCCGCCGCGTTGTTCGTCGGCTTCGCTGCTACTATGGCGGAATGTGACTTCTCGCGACCGTTCGTCATCGGCTACGGCTCCTCGCCTTCCCGATGCGGACCGGTCGGTGCAACAGGCACCGCCGGCCGGTTCGCGAGATCTCCCGGTTCCCGCGCAAGAAGCGTCTGCACATGCCAGGGTCTCTGACCACGCCGGATCGGCCGGGCACTCGCGATTGGCGCGCCCGTCCGTGTTGCCTTCCGACTTTCGTACGCCGTGGGCATCCGGTACACACCCGTTTCGCGGCTCGATGGCTGGCCTATGCTCTCCCCTGTCAACGCTTCGCCGACACCCTCGCGGGCGCCTGCGCATGACTCGGGGCCAGTGTGGTTCGCTACTCCTTCACTGCAGAGGACTCGCACCTCCTACTTCTTGCCGGTCTCCCGGCGCACACGAAACGGGACTGGGCCAATTGCTGCCGTCGCCGTCTCGCCTAAGATGGGCTTGCGAAACAGCTGCTCATAGGTAGGATAGCGGACAGTTGCAAGCAAGGCAACGATCCACAGTAACCCGAGCGGCGGTAGGGTATTGAGAGGGACGCTAGCTCAAAGGCCCTCAGGATCCCAAAGGTGCTCAATGCCAATCAATGAAATTGCGGATGATGAATTGGCCGAGCGCTTATCCAAAGAGAAGTCAATTTTTTACTGTGG
>JBJXDX010000026.1:0-30337 GCA_046154585.1 Hyphomicrobiaceae bacterium
TGCGGGCACGCACCCTCGGCCGACCGTTGCGGAGATTGCTGAGCATCTATCTCTGCCTCTGATATCGACGACGCATTGAGGACAGCTGCTGACGGAGATGATTTTGATGCCCCCGCTTAAGAAGCACCTTGCTCGCAAGCCCATCAAGCGCAAAGGGCCGAGTGCTCAGAAGATCGCAAAACCTGCCTTGCCCAAGCTGTCTGCTGAACGACGGGCATTGTTCGCAAGGGCTGCGGAGGCCCATCTCAAGAAATAGCCCCGCTCTGCGAAGCCGAGTCGTGCTATACTCGCCAATGGACCAAAACATCAGCGTTTTAGAGCGAGCATTTCAGCTAGCAAAGACAGGCCTGTATCCAACCATAGGGATCATCAAGAAACAGCTGCAGAAAGAGGGATATTGGGCCTCCCAGATCGAGGGACCGATATTGCATCGTCAGCTTGCTGAGATGATCCGCGCAAATATTCCGAAGCCCTGAGTTGGTCACATACCCGAGACAGAACGTGCTCGGCTGCCTCTTTCCACCGCTCAAAACCGGGCGTCCCTCAGATCGAGGTTACGCACAACGTACGTCGAGCCAGCTCCACCCTGAAGGGAAACTCCTTGATTGCTGACGCTGCCTTCAACATCCTGACGCGATGCGCTATTGCGCCGGGCGCGGAATATTTCTCGCTTACATCGGTCCAGATTGACGCACTCACGGAGCAAGCCGACTTGTACGGCTATCGCAAGCACAAGAATCTCGAAGGCGCTACGGCGAGGCACTTCCACGCATTCCTGACCAGGCAAATCAAAGGCGAGTGGGAGTGAGGCCGAAGGTAAAAGGCCACCGCTTTGTGTCCATATCCATTTTGGAAGGTAGTGCGACCACCCTTGGACGAAGCTGCCCGTCTGCCCGGGGCATCAAACTGCCGTATAGCCGCCGTCGATCAACAGATCGGAGCCGGTCATAAAGCTCGAGGCGTCGCTCGCAAGATAGAGGGCGGCCCGCGCGATCTCCTCAGCCTGGCCGAGACGCCCGATCGGATGTTTAGGCACCGAGTGCGCGCGCGCGTCCGCCATGCTGCCGTATCGGAACGAAACGCGCTCGGTCTCGACGGCGCCAGGCGACAACGTGTTGACGCGGATGTTGTCGCGGGCGTGATCGACGGCCATCACCTTTGCGAGCTGGATCAGCGCGCCCTTGGTCGCGCAGTAGACACCGCGACCCGCAGCACCGACCCGACCCATCTGCGAGGCGATGTGAATGATGCTGCCGCCATCGGTATTGGCCATGTGCGGGATGACAGCGCGGCTCATGAGATAGGCACCCGAGAGATTGATGGCGATGGCTCGGTTCCAGTCGGCAGGTTCGAGCTGGACGATGGTTCCGGTCGGCTCGCGCATGGCGGCGCCGTTCACCAGGATACGCGGGGGGCCATGCACCGCGATTGCGGCCTCGACAGCGTCGGCGATGCTCGCCTCGCTCGTCACGTCGCAGCGATGCGCCATCGCCGTGCCGTTGGCGCTCTTGATGCGATCTGCCGTCTCACTGGCAGCCGCTTCGTCGATGTCCAGGCAGGCGACCTTGGCTCCCGCGTCGGCAAAGGCCAAGGCAATGGCACGCCCGATGCCGAGCGCCGCGCCCACGACGATGGCTGGCTTACCGTCTAGACGGAAAGGATTGTCGGGCATCGCGCCTGCTCCATTTGCTCTCGTCCGAGCCATCGTCAGTCGTCAGGCAACGATACGCATGGCGGGCTCGATGTACAATTGCCACCAGTCGGTCACTGCGAACCCGTTGGTCGATCCGACAGGTTGGCGAGAGCCCGATCGAGGCACCGTCCTGCGCGCTCGCCGCGAAAATCAGCGAAAACATCTTCAACTGTCTCCGCCGTCGTGCCAGCCTGAGACGGCTATGTGTATCGGAGAGTGTCTACTGAAGACGAAATAGGGGATGGCCCGTGACGACGACTGTCGATCCGATCGACTTCGAGCTTTTCAAGAACTCCGTGTTCTCGATTGCCGACGAAATGGCATTGACGGTCTTCCGCACGACCTACTCGGCCGTGCTCAAAGACAACATGGACTATTCGACAGGGTTCGCCGACGGCGACGGTCGACTTGCGGCGCAGGGGCTGACCCTGCCGGGCCACCTCGGCTCCACGCCGACCGCGCTCGAGGCCATCATGCGCCATTTCGGCGACGACATGGCGCCGGGCGACGTCTTCATCATGAACGATCCATTCGACGGGGGCATGCATCTCCCCGACATCTTCGTTTTCAAGCCGCTCTATCACAACGGCGAACGCTTGGCGTTCGCCTGCACTGTCTGCCACCACACCGACGTCGGCGGTCGCGTGGCCGGTTCGAACGCCTCCGATTCGACGGAGATCTATGCCGAAGGCCTGCGCATCGCGCCGATGAAGCTCTACGAGGCGGGCCGTCTCAACAAGACCATCATGACCTTCATTGAGAAGAATGTGCGCGTCCCGGTCATGGTGTTCGGCGACCTGCGGGCTCAGCTCGCGGCGTGCCACATCGCCGAGCAGCAGTTCGCCGAGGTCGTGGCCAAGTGGGGCCCCGATGCGACCAAGCGGATGCTTCAGGAGACGATCGACTATGCCGAGCGCCTGACGCGCGCCGCGCTCCGAGATCTCCCCGATGGTGAATGGAGCTTCGAGGACTGGATCGACGATGATGGTGTCGACTACGGCAAGCCGATCCGGCTCTTCGTCACCCTGCGCAAGACCGGCGACAAGATGATCGTCGACTGGACCGGCACCAATCCCCAGGTGCGCGGCGCCATCAACAATACGCTCTCCTACACCAAGTCCGCGTCCTACTGTGCCGTGCGCTCGGTGTTGCCGCCGAACATCCCGAACAACGAGGGCGTGTTCCGCGCCATCGAGGTCATCTGCCCACCCGGAACCGTCGGCAACGGCGTGCTGCCGGCCGCATGTGCCGCCCGCGGCCTCACCGGCTTTCGCATGGTGGACTGCATGTTTGGCGCGCTCGCCATGATGCTGCCCGACAAGGTCAAGGCCGCAGGCGACGGCGGCAACACGGGCATCTCGGTCGGCGGCTACTTTGCGGATCGCAGGCCCTTCGTCTACGTCGACTTCACCTGCGGCGCATGGGGCGCACGTCCCTGGGCCGACGGGCTCGACGGCAATTCGCATATGTTCGCCAACATGGCGCTGCCGTCCGTGGAAGTGACGGAGGCCGAGCAGCCGATCTCCGTGCTCGCGTTCGAGTTCGTCCCCGACAAGGCGGGTGCCGGAAAGTGGCGTGGCGGCGTGCCCTATATGCGCGACTACCGGTTGAACACCGAGGAAGCGACGCTGCAGGTGCGCTCGGACCGGCGCGATTTCCGACCGTTCGGACTTTATGGGGGAAGTCCCGGGGTGGCCTCGGAGAACTACCTCAATCCCGATGCGGAAAATCTGGTGCTGCCGTCAAAACTCACGCGCACGTTCAAACGCGGCGAGGTATTCCGCCATGTCCATCCGGGTGGCGGCGGCTGGGGCGATCCCCTCGAGCGGGACCCGGCGCTGGTGCTGCGGGATGTCCGCAACGAGCTCCTTTCGGCGGCGAAGGCCCTGTCCGACTACGGCATCGTCATCGACACACGCGACTGGACGATCGACCAAGCGGCCACCGAGCGCGCACGCGCAGCCATTCGCACGTCACGCGGCTGGACGGAAGTTCCGAAGGTGCAATGGCTTGATGCGCCTTCGGCCCGGAAAGCCGCGGAGTGATGGCCATGGCAGGCAAAGCTCCGACCTTCCGCGTCGGTGTCGACATCGGCGGCACCTTCACTGACATCGTGCTGCTCGGCAGCGACGGCACCATCCATACCAAGAAGATCTCGTCGAGCGTCGGCAACTACGCCGAGGCGATCGTCGATGGCCTGCTTGAGGTGTTTGCCGAGACCGGCCTCAGCGGCGCCGGTATCGACGAAATCCGGCACGGGACGACGGTCGCGTCGAACGCCATCCTCGAGCACAAGGGCGCGCGTGTCGGGTTGATCACGACCAGGGGTTTTCGCGATGTGCTCGAGCTGAGGACGCTGCGCATGCCGCGTCTTTATGACATGAGCTGGGAAAAGCCGCCACCGCTGGTCGAGCGCTATCTGCGGCGCGTCGTCGATGAGCGCGTCGACGCGCACGGCGGCATCGAGCGTCCGCTCGACGAGACGGATGCCCAGGCGCAGGTCGACGCGCTGCTGGCAGAGAAGGTCGATACGATCGCCGTCTGTCTCCTCAACTCGTTTGCCAATCCGGCCCATGAGCTGGCCATCAAGGCGATCATCGCGAGCAAAGCGCCGGAGCTGCCGGTCTCGATCTCCTATGAGGTCTTGCCCGAGATCAAGGAGTACGAGCGGACGTCGACAACCGTCATCAACGCCTACGTCATGCCGATCGTCGCAACGTACCTCAGGGCCTTGCGCAAGGGGCTGGACGCCGCGGGCGTTCCCGCGCGTCTCCTTCTCATGCAATCGAACGGTGGATTGACGACCGACCAGGCCGCGGCGGAACGGCCCATGAACATCATCGAGTCGGGTCCGGCGGGCGGCGTCGTCGGTGCCGAGAAGCTCGCCCGCGCCAAGGGCTTCAATAAGATCATTACCTTCGACATGGGCGGGACGACCGCAAAGGCTTCCATGGTGGAAGCAGGGGTGGTGATGCGCGCGCAGGAGCAGTCCGTCGGCGCCGGCATCATGGCAAGCCCGCGCCTGCTGACGGGCGCGGGCTACACGCTCAAGGTGCCGGCCATCGACCTCGCCGAGATCGGCGCCGGCGGCGGCTCCCACGTGCGCATCGACGCCGGTGGCGCGCTGCAAGTCGGCCCCGACAGTGCCGGCGCCTTGCCGGGTCCGGTCTGCTACGGCAAGGGTGGAATGATCCCCACGGTCACCGACGCCAGTGTCGTGCTCGGCTATGTGAGCCCGACACATCTGGTTGGCGGCGCGCTGAAGATCGACGCTCAGCGCGCACGCGATGCCTATGAACGGCTCATCGCCAAGCCGCTCGGCCTCTCGCTGGAGCAGGCGGCGCTCGGCGCGTATCGGATCGCCACCTCGAACATGATCCGCGCGATCCGCGCGGTGTCCACCGAACGCGGCCGCGATCCGCGCGGATTCGCATTGTTTGCGTTCGGTGGCAATGGCCCACTGTTTGCCTGCGACATCGCCCAGGCGCTTGGCATCAAGCGTGTCGTCGTGCCGCCGGCGGCCGGCCTCTTCTCGTCGTTCGGTCTGCTGTATGCCGATGTCGAGCATCACTTCGCGCGTACGTTCCGGCGGATCCTGCGCGGCACGGACCTCACGCCCGTTGATGCGGCATGGCAACAGCTGGCCGAGGCCGCGCACACGCAGCTCGCGGCCGACGGTTTCCCGGACGCCGGTATGCAGATCGCGCGTTCGGCAGCGCTTCACTACAAGGGCCAGAGCTACGAGCTTGTCGTGCCGGTTCCCGACGGCCGCATCGACGCGGGCGTGGCGGCCGTTCTGGAGGAGCGATTCGGCAGCGAGCACGAGCGGGTCTACGGCCACCGCGCCGGCCCCGACGAGCCGGTCGAGCTGGTCTCGATCCAGGTCATCGGCCGGGGCATGTCGCCCCGCGCCGGCGTAGCGGCCGAGTTGCGCATGACCCGCCCTGAGCCGGCCGTAGGCCAGCCGCGCCCTGCCTACTTCGGAGCCGAGCACGGCTGGGTCGTGACGCCGGTGGTCCGCCGCTCCGATCTCAAAGCCGCGCTGAAGGGACCGGTGATCGTCGAGGAATACGACGCGACGGTGCTCGTGGCTCCCGGTGCAACTGCCAGCCTCGACGCCGGCGGCAACATTGGGATCGATCTTTGAGCTCCATTTTGCGGCGTGCCGGCCCGATCAAAACGGCGCTGGCGGGGCAGATGTAGACGTTTACGATCCTTGTCGAAGACGAAGTTGGTCCGGCTGAACCTGCCGTCGGCTCGTGCGGGCTTGTCCCACACAGGAACGTACGCCCGCACTTGCTCTGCTAAAGATGCCTGAGTTGTATTCGTCATGAGCCTCGCTGTCAGCGCATCGGAAGACTTAATCGCCGCGGCCGAAACGTGACTCCTGCTCCATTTCAATATGTTTCACGCGTCGCGGCGGAGCCGCGCTGCGCGCGGGCGCATTGAAGCCGGAAGGGCTTCCATGCCAAACGATCGCGCGCTACTCGCTGCCTTCGTATTTGAAAGACAGTTTCACCTTCGCCCTATAGGCGTCGATTTTTCCATCCTTCAGCTGCATGTCCAGTTGCGAGACTTCTGCGATCCGCAAGTCCCGTAAGGACTTGGACGCCCGATCCACGGCGGCTTTGGCCGCTTTCTCCCAGGACTCGGTGCTCGTACCGACGAGCTCGATAATTTTGTAGACGCTCTCGGCCATCGCTTCCTCCTGTCTCTCGTTGAATGGAGCAGCGGAGATCTCGGCCATACCATTGAGCTTGAGCGGTCCGATTTCGTCCGCTGCGCCCACAGTAGCATCTGGCATGTTGGTGGTCTTTGAGAATCCTGCCGCTTCGCTCGGCAAGGCCCTCCGATCCTCGTCGGCACTGAAAATCAGCTGACCATAAGGCTGACGACACCGATGGCGACGGCGGCGAAAGCCATGGCCAGCGGGATCAGAAGAATTTGCAGCCAAGCTTCGCCGATGCTGAGCGTGCCGGTATAGATTTCGACGTGTGCGGAGGGTGCGGCGCCGGACCGCTGGCTATGTGCTTGCGTCTGCCGAGAAACCATTCTGGCGAGCAGAAGGGGCAGACCGAGCATGGCGGTGAACAGCACGGTGGCAATCATCAGGTCGAGGCCGATCTCATCGTTGCGATCGAACAAAAGCCAGGCGGCCGCAAGTAGGCCGGCAAAAGACAATAAAGCGGAGACATAAATAACAGCGGGCAGTTCCTCGCCGGGGATCTGACCGTAGCTGGAACGCGGAGTCTCCGCGCCTTCTCGAACATTGTGATCGGCGCCGCGAGCGACGTGATCCGCTGCGGCCTGGGATTGGAATTGGGGTTCGGTCATGGCACGCCTCCTCCGGGAACGTTCTTGGCGCCAGTGGCGCCTGAAACATACCTTTCTCACCGGACTGCCGCGCCGACCGCGTCGTCTTGGATATGGGAAGTGCCTCGGCCCGATCAAAGCTCAGCGCTGCAATTAAGCGCGACCTGCCCGCTATTGCTGGCACCAGTAATGCGCCTGGCCGCCAAGCGATCGATCACCGCGGCGATACCTTCCGGGCCTTGGGCGACGGCACCGGCCGAGCGTCATCCCGTATTGACACACTCTTTTAAGCCGCCGCCGCTACCATTCGGTCCGTTCCTCATCAGAGGACAACGGACAGCGGCGGTTGTTCCTGTTTTTGCGTCGCCGCCGCTGTCGCAATTCCGACATGGTCCAGTCACGTTGGCGCCGCCGACTCGGCGCGGACTGAGTGCAAGAACATCCAAGAGGTTTCGCGTTCCCTAAGGCGGCCGTGACGGCCGCCTTTTCTTGTGATCCATGCTGTTCCGGCGTCGTCCGTCAACGGTCAATTGACGTTCGCCTGACGCAACCCGGCCACACTCCCTTCGCCTGCAGATGATCTAGCGCGAGGGAGCACCATGACCGACCATCCCCGGTTCTGGCCCGCGAGGGCCCCATTCGAAGCAGCCTGCCGCGACTATCACGGAGGGCGGCTTGTGCATCTGGTCATGAGGCTCGTAGCACCTCGTGCTGGACGCCATACCAACGGCTCCGCAGGCGATCCGATGCTGGCGTTCGACCGCGCCCTGTTGGACGGTGAGCGGTCTCCGACCACGCTGCCTCGCGGACACCGGTCGGCCGTACGGGCGGCCGTGATCGGGATTTTCGCGATCCTGTTTCTCTCGGGCCTGCTTCAGGTGCTCATCGCGTGGAAGGGAACCGGAGGTTTGCGCGACAGCAAAGTCGCGACTTCCATCCGGCCGGGTGCGCGATGATGCGTGAGGATCTGCCGCCGCACGGGCAAGACCAGCGCAGAGGGCGCGCGTGGCGTGCCGTCCTGTGCGTGATCATGATGCTACTTCCTGCATCCGAGGCCGTGGCGCACAAGTGGTATCCGCACGAGTGCTGTCACGATGAGGACTGCGGCGTGGTGACGGAGCTGATGGTCCTGCCCGACGGCAGCATGAGGGTTCGTACCGAGGCGGGCTTCGGCGTAGTGCCACGCGGCTTCGATATTCGCCCGTCGCTCGACAGTGAGGCGCACGCCTGTCTGCTCCAGAACGGACCCGACGTCGAGCATCTTGGATGGGTAGTGGTGTGCCTGTTTCTGCCCGGCACGGTCTGACGGAAAAATCAGTTTTTGAGGCGATAGCCCGTGCGGAAGATCCACCAGACGGCGAGCAGACAGGCGCCCAGGAAGAGCAGCGTCATGAAGAGGCTCAAGCTCACATCCACGTCGGCGACGCCGTAGAAGCTCCAGCGGAAGCCGCTGACGAGGTAGACCACAGGGTTGAACAGCGACAGCGTCTGCCAGATCGGTGGCAGCACGCTGATGGAATAGAAGCTGCCGCCGAGGAAGGTCAGCGGCGTGATGATGAGCAGCGGGATGACCTGCAGCTTCTCGAAATTGTCGGCCCAGATGCCGATGATGAATCCGAACAGGCTGAAGGTGACGGCCGTCAGCAGCAGAAACGCTAGCATCCAGACCGGATGATCGATGCGCAGCGGGACGAAGAGGCCGGCCGTAGCGAGGATGATGAGGCCGAGAATGATGGATTTGGTCGCCGCCGCACCGACGTAGCCGAGCACGATCTCGATGTAGGATATGGGCGCCGACAGCAGCTCGTAGATGGTGCCGATGAACTTCGGGAAGTAGATGGCGAACGAGGCGTTGGCGATGCTCTGCGTCAGAAGCGTGAGCATGATGAGGCCCGGCACGATGAAGGCGCCGTAGCTCACGCCCTCGATCTCGGGGATGCGGCTGCCGATGGCCGCGCCGAACACGACGAAATACAGGGACGTCGAGATCACGGGCGACAGGATGCTCTGCATCAGCGTGCGGCCGGTGCGGGCCATCTCGAAGGTGTAGATGGCGCGGACGGCTCTCCAGTTCATGGTCATGATTTCACCAGCTCGACAAAGATGTCCTCAAGCGAGGTCTGGGTGGTCTGCAGGTCGCGGAAGCGAATGCCGGAGCTGGCGAGATCGGTCAGCAGCGCGGTGATACCCGTGCGCTCGCCCTGGGTGTCGTAGGTGTAGATGAGCTCCATGCCGCCGGCGCCGAGCGTCAGCCCGTGGCGGGCGAGGGCCGGAGGGATGTCCGCGAGCCGGGACTGAAGCTGAAGCGTGAGCTGCTTCTTCCCGAGCTTGCGCATGAGCTCGGCCTTCTCCTCCATAAGCACCAGCTCCCCGTTGTTGATGACGCCGATGCGGTCGGCCATCTCCTCGGCTTCCTCGATGTAGTGGGTGGTGAGAATAATCGTGACGCCGGACTGGCGCAGCGCGCGCACGATGGCCCACATGTCCTTGCGCAGGCTCACATCGACGCCGGCCGTCGGCTCGTCGAGGAACAGCACCTGGGGCTCGTGCGAGAGCGCCTTGGCGATCAGCACGCGGCGTTTCATGCCGCCCGACAGCGTCATGATCTTGCTGTCCTTCTTGTCCCACAGCGACAGATCCTGCAGCACCTTGGTGAGGTGCGCGGGATTGGCAGGCTTGCCGAACAGGCCGCGGCTGAAGCTCACCGTGCCCCACACGGTCTCGAAGGCGTCGGTGGTGAGTTCCTGCGGCACGAGGCCAATCAGCGAGCGGGCGGCGCGATAGTCTTTGACGACATCGTAGCCGTCGACGAGCACGCGTCCTTGCGTGGGATTGACGATGCCGCAGATGATGCTGATGAGCGTGGTCTTGCCGGCGCCGTTCGGCCCGAGCAGCGCAAAAATCTCGCCGCGCCTGATCTCGAGATTGATGCCCTTCAAGGCATGAAATCCCGTGGCGTAGGTCTTTTCCAGATCGGAAACAGAGATGATCGATGGCATCGAAATGAGGTTGCTCTGCCTGCGCAAGGCGGACTTGCACAGCGCTGTGGATGAGGGGACATCGTTCGGTGAGCGGCGGACTGTACTCGAAGTCAGAGGGGCACGCCAACCTGTCGTGTTGTCAGGTAGTGTCAGGTTTGATGTGCGGCATTCGTCGTCATCCTTGCGAGAGAGAAGGCGATGTTGTGATGAAGACGAGCGAGGAATGCGAGCTCCGACAGCACTTGCCGCGGATATTGTGCGGCCTGACTAGCGGAACTCGAATGGTACCGTGAAACCGCGATCCTTGTCCGGGATGCCCTCGGGCGGTGCAGGGAACTGAATTTTCCAGATCGCCGCCAGAATGGCATCATCCAGCAGCTTCGTTCCGCTTGATTGTGCGATTTGCGCACGCTGCACGGTGCCCGTGTCGGTCAGCCAGAACTCGACGATGGCACGGCCGCGCGTGCCCGTGTGCCGAGGACGATGGCGGGCCAGCACCTCTCGAATCGACAGCGCGTAACCCGACATCTGCCCCGGCGTAGCTGCAGCGGATGCGCCACCTATGAATTTGGCGTCGCGTGCCTCCTGGACCCGCTTGGCACGCCCATCGTCGTTGTCGGAGGTGTCAGGCTCGCGAGGTTTGTTCGGCTTCTCTTTGTCTGCGTGCTCGTCTCGATCCTCGTTGACCGGATCGGGCTTGGTGATATCGGCAGCGGCCAGCTCGGACGTGCCGTCCGTCGGCTTGATCAAAGCCTCGGGTGGCGGCGTCCCGGTCTCGTCCCGGCGCGCCGCCAGGGTTTTTTCTTTCTTGGGCTCCTCCGCCGCGTCCGTGCCAAGATCAGGCGGCTGGTTCGGCGCACCGGCACGCAGCGCCGAAAGAGGGACTAGGTCCACAGTGACCCCTTCGAGCCGAACACCACCGGATCCCACATTCTCTACAGTACGAAACTGCAGGTAGACGAACATGCCCACATGCAGAAGCGTCGACAGAACGAGGCCGGCTATCAGAAAACTCTTACCCGATGTCTTCGGCGGGACGGAAGAAAGATCCGCGGCGGCAATAAGCTCGGCGGCCGCTTTCTTGGCGGGCGTCCCCTCATCGGCGCGCGCGGCAGCGGGCGACGCGGCAACTGCCGCATCGCGCTCGAGTATCGGCTCGTCTTTGGCGTCCGCTGCCTGAATCATTCCGATCCACAATGAACCCGCCGCCTGCGCGGGCGCAATCATCAGTGATGGCTGTGGCCACCGCCGCCAGCTCCACCCCCGCTCGAGCCGATCGGCAGCACACGATACTCGACCTCGACGGTGCCGGCCTTCTCGAACATGAGCGTGCCCTTGACGGTCTGGCCTTCCTTAAGCTGGCTCCGCAATTTCTGGAACATCAAATGGTAGCCGCCGGGTTTGAGGTCAACCGAAGCGCCCGGCTTGATCTCGAGGCCATTGGGCAAGCTACGCATTTTCATGACACCGTCCGTCATGCCCATCTCGTGCACTTCGACTTCAGCAGCGAGCGGAAGCGTGCCGCCGACGAGACGGTCCGGCTCGGTGCCCGTGTTGCTGATTTTCACGTAACCGCCGGCCACCTTCGCACCGCCTGGCGTGGCGCGAATCCAGGGTGCGTCGAGGACGAGCGCACCGATCTTGTAGGACGGCGCTGCGGCTGACTTCGAGGCCGCCGCCGTCAGGCGCAGGCCAGGTGCCGGCGATTTCAGCGCGTGGGCGTCCTGGCCGGCGGCGGGAATCTCGACCCAGCGATGCGCGCCCTTCTCGCATTCCTGCGTGACGGGGAAGTAGATGGCGCTGCCGGCAGCGAGGCTGTCGGTCAGATATGAGGCGAAGACGAACTCGTCGTAGTGCTCGTCGAGCAGCCTGCCGGTCCAGACGATCTCCTTCACGCCCTCGGACAGCTCGCGGCGATAGTACTTGTATGGCTTGGCGTAAGGCGCGGTGACCGTTTCCAAAGTCCAGCCGGCTTTCGGCATGGGCTTCACCGAGATGACGCCTTCGGGGATCTGCACGCGGACCTTCAGGGTGGCCGTGCCCTCGCAACCGTGGCCGATCTTGACGATGGCCTTGTAGGCGCCGCCGATGGCGGCCTCCTTCGTCTCGAGTGTGGCGTGGGCAAATGCAGAGGCTGACCAAGCGCAGGTGGCGGCCGCGATCAGTAGTGGGGCATAACGTGACATCAGTCGTCTCCAAACGGTGTGTTGGTGTGTTCGATGCTTGTCGATGCGCGGACGCTGGCACCACGCCGGCAATCGCGGCATAGGCCTCAGCGCGCAAAGCAGGATGGATGGAACGTCAGACGACGGCGGGCGGGCCGCGGCTCGGCGGATGCCGTGTCTCGGTCAGGTCGGACACGACGAACTGCACGTGCCCAAACGTGTGAGCGCGGGCATAGACGATTGGCGCGGCGGGTGCCTGCGCCTGGTGTGCAATCACGAAGGCCGTCGTCACGCCGGCGCAGAGAGGGCAGCCGTTCTGTGCATCGCTGGGCTGCGGGATGGCGGGCAGGTCGGTCGCGGCCAAGCGCTGGGTGCCGCCCCCGCCGTGGCAGATCGTGGCAAGGTCCGCGAGCAGCGCCTGATGCTGCGTGTCGGCATTGAGCATGACGGCGTGGTGGCGCACGAGCGCGCCCGCGTGCAAAAGCACGGCGAACACCGCCAGTATGTTGATCCACCTGCGCATCGCGCCTCGATACAAGACGGAGCCACTGTGACCAGGGTTCCGCGACCGAACAATGGTTAATGCAGGGAAGACGCTCGCGCCGTTGTCGCAGCCCCTGTTTGTCCCCGGGCAAATCTTCAGGCGACCCTTGCCCTGAAACAGCCCGGAAACCAAGTTACCGCGTGCGCTTGGCACACGCCGGCCAAGGGAAGATACGCTTGTCCATCTTGATCAGACAGGAAACTCCCATGAGAGCCATAGCCGTAGCTGCAATGCTCGTTCTAGCGTCCTCGACTGCGTATGCCCAGGGCGCGACCTGCAAAGCCCAGTCCAGCGAGAAGAAGCTGGCCGGCGCCGCGCAGAAGAGCTTCATGACCAAATGCCAGAACGACGCCAAGTCGGCGTGCGACAAGTCGGCGGCCGACAAGAAGCTCGCCGGTGCGGCCAAGGCCAGCCACGTCAAGAAATGCCTGAGCGACGCGGTGGGCGCCTGAGATTGGTCTAAGACCAAAACAACGGCCCGGCTCCGCGCCGGGCCGTTTGTTTGCGCGGATGCGCGACACTCTTTTTGCGCGGGTTCCCCGCGACGCATGACACCTGCGCCGCCCGACACCTTTCCCTCGGCCCGGGGCTGGTCTATCTACGCGGCTGCTGCGTTGCAGAGCGAATCGGAGTGCCGCACATGGCTGAAGAGCTGCCCTTCCGCAAGAACATCGACTTTGCCTATGGCGTGCCGAACGAGTTGGCGCCGGGAATACGCCGTATCGTGGCCAACAATCCGAGCCCCTTCACCTACAAGGGCACGAACACCTACCTCCTGGGCCAAGGGTCGGCGCTGGCGCTGATCGATCCGGGCCCGACGGACGACGTACATTTCGATGCCATCATGAAGACGGCGGGCGATGCGAAGATCACGCATGTGCTCATCACCCACACGCACCGTGACCACACCGACGGCCTCGAACGCGTGATTGCGGCGACGGGTGCCAAGACCTGTGGCTTCGGCCGCGTCGCGATCGACCCCGGCGCTAAGCGCACCAGCCCGTCGGGCAGCGAAAACATCGACAGGGACTTCCATCCCGACATCGTGCTGAAGGACGGCGCGCGCTTCGAGGGCGACGGATTTGCGCTCACCGCGCTGCACACTCCGGGGCACGCGCCCGACCATCTGTGCTTTGCGCTGGAAGGCACCGACATGTTGTTCTCGGGCGACCACGTCATGGCCTGGAACACCAGCGTCGTGGCGCCACCCGAGGGCAACATGAGCGACTACATGGCGTCGCTCGAGAAGCTGCTCGAGCGCAACGACGATGTTTATTTTCCGGGTCACGGCGGCCGCGCGCTGCAGCCCCAGCGCCTCGTGAAGGCCTACATGCTTCACCGCCGCATGCGCGAGCAATCGATCCTCGATTGCATCCGCCAGGGCAAAACGACTATCTCGGATATCGTTCCCATCGTCTATCGCGACCTGGATCCTCGCCTCGTGGGTGCGGCCTCTCTTTCGATTGCTGCCCACGTCCAGCATCTTGTGGTGCGCGGCCTTGCGATTTCCGAAGGCCCGGTGACGAACCCGACGCGCCTTTCCCCCGTTTAGGCACGGCAGCGCCGGGCCGCACGCGCCTGCCACGCAGACCGCCGGCAGGCACCGAGGCGTCGATGCGAGTCTGGAATTCCTTGAAGAACCCGCGGATACGGGCGGCGTTGCGGCCGAGGTCGTGCGGGCCGTAGCGCGCGGCAGAGCGCACGTCGACGCGCGACTCGCGGTCGTTGCCGACGATGCGGATGCTCACGTCGTCGTAGAAGCCGAGCACGAGCGAACGCTCCACGGCTTCGATGAAGCCAGGCAGGTACGGTCCGCGCGGCCACTCCTCGGCGACGACCTCCCACCGCAACCGGCGCAACGTGTCGCCGACGATCTCGAACGTTTCGCCGGCCGACCGCGGCACCACGACGGGACGGATGTCGGGATAGGCCTGGTTCTGCAGACGTGTGGTATCGCCGCCTGGATAAGTTGTCGGGTTCGCATCCTTCGGACGTGAAGCGCCGAGCGCCAGGAAGCGCGGCGGCGTCACAGGATCAGTGGTGACATCGTAGATCCGAGGCAAGCTCATCATCTGCGGCAGCACGAGCGCAGGGATTCCGATCACGAGCAGTGCGACGAAGACGCCGAGCGCGGTGCTCCCGGCGCCGCCGCGGCCCTGGCGCCAGATGCTGACGATGCTGGCGAGACCCAGGAGCAGCGCCAGCACCGCACCGCACCAGCCGGCCGCAAAAATGTTCAGCGCAACGGGCGTCTGCAGCGAAAAAAGCCGATGCAGCACAACGTCGAGCACCACGAGTTGGAACGAGAACAGGGCCAAGCGCCGCGACCAGATGGCCAGTCGCGACGGGAACGCCGGACCCGCGATCCGCTCATAGGCCACGACGTGATCCGATACCATCAGACCTCACATCCCCTCAGCCGCACTACCGGCGTCTAGGCACAGCATAGCCGCGATTCCGGCAAATTGCGGATAGCGCGGTGATGCCGGGAAGGGTGGCGTGAAGCGGGCCATGACTCGGGGCGGTTGGCGCGCACAGCGTACCGGGCCGAGGCGCCCCTCCATAACGCCAGCCACAAAGCCACTTGTATATGTTACATTATAACATTATGAACACCAACTGGCCATGATGGAGGAATTCGGCACGATGGACGTGAAACTGAACGAGCACCTACGTGATTCGGCGGCCGGCGCGGATACACGCCTGCCCGTGACCGTGCTGTCCGGCTTTCTCGGGGCCGGCAAGACCACGCTGCTCAATCATGTTCTCAACAATCGCCAGGCGCTCAAGGTCGCGGTGATCGTCAACGACATGAGCGAGGTGAACATCGATGCCGACCTTGTTCGCGATGGCGGCGCCAACCTCTCCCGCACGGATGAGGCGCTAGTAGAGATGTCGAACGGGTGCATCTGCTGCACGTTGCGCGACGATCTCCTGAAGGAGGTGCGCAAGCTCGCGGCAGAGCGCCGCTTCGATTATCTGCTGATCGAGTCGACCGGGATTTCCGAGCCGCTGCCTGTCGCCTCGACCTTCGAATTCCGTGATGAAGACGGCGAGAGCCTCTCAGACGTGGCGCGCCTCGATACCATGGTAACGGTCGTCGATGCGGTGAACCTGCTCAAGGACTATGCGTCGGCGGATTTTCTCGCCGATCGCGGTCAGTCCCTGGGTGAAGACGACAATCGTCCGCTCGTCGGCCTGCTCGTCGAGCAGATCGAGTTCGCCGATGTCGTCGTGCTCAACAAAGTCGACGCTTCAGCACCGGAGCAACTGGAGGCCGCACGCGCCATCATTCGTGCGCTCAACGCCGATGCCCGCATCATCGAGACGACGCAAGCGCGCGTGCCGCTCGACGCCATTCTCGATACGGGCCTCTTCAGCTTCGAGGCCGCCCACGAGCATCCGACGTGGTTCAAGGAGCTCAACGGCTTCAAGACGCATACGCCGGAGACGGAGGAGTACGGCATCGCGAGCTTCGTCTACCGGGCGCGCGCACCCTTCCATCCCGCCACGCTGCACGCCTTCTTCAATAAGCCGTGGCCCAACGTCGTGCGTGCGAAGGGCTTCTTCTGGATGGCCTCGCGACCGCAGTGGGTCGGCGAGCTCAGCCATTCGGGTGCACTCGTGCGGCATCACCGCGCCGGGTTATGGTGGGCTGCCGTGCCCAAGGATCGGTGGCCGGACGATGAAGAACTCGTCAGCCGCATCCGCAAGAACTGGCACGAGACCTGGGGCGACCGCAAACAGGAGCTGGTGTTCATTGGCACCGGGGACATGGACCAAGAGGCGATCACGGCCGGGCTCGACGCGTGCCTGATGCCGCTTCCCAAAAAGGGCAAGATCGACACCAAGGCTTGGGCCAAGCTGCCGGATCCATTCCCCGATTGGCAGTCGGATGCGCAGTGAGGATTAGGGATTAGAAGTCGGGCTGGCTGCCACAGAGGCACTGGGTCCCGGGTCGCGCGCGGGAACGAACCCTTATACGAAGGCCATCGTCTCGGCCCGCGCTTGCCCGGGATGACACCGGGGCAAGCCGAAGGGACATCGCTTTACACGTGCTGGCCGCCGTTGATGTGGAGGTCGGCGCCGTTCACGTAGCTCGACTGCTCGGTGCACAGGAAGTAGATGGCCTTGGCGACCTCCTGCGGCTCGCCGAGGCGGCGCATGGGGATCTGCTCGCGCACGATCCTGTCCGTGCCGGGCGAGAGGATGGCCGTGTCGATCTCGCCGGGTGAAATGGAATTGACGCGGATGCCGCGCGGGCCGAAGTCGCTCGCCATCTCGCGCGTCAGGCTGGCAAGTGCCGCCTTCGAGGTTGCATAAGCCGCGCCGGCAAACGGATGCACGCGGCTTCCCGCGATCGACGTGACATTGACGACGGCGCCGGCGGCGCGCTCGAGTTCGGCGAGAAGACCGCGCGCCAGCATGATGGGCGCGAAAAAGTTGACCTGGAAGACGTGCTGCCAGTCCTCGAGCTGGGTCTCGATGCTGCCGAGGCGCAAGCCGTTCGGCCCTTTGGGAGAGATGGCGGCATTGTTGACGAGCGCGTTCAGGCGGCCGCCCTGCTGCTGCAGCCGGACGCGCATCTCGGCCACGGCCTTCATCGTGTCCTCGGGGTTGGCGAGGTCGACTTGTATGTGATCCTCGGGACCCATCTCCCAGGGACAGTTCTCGGGAAACGAGTGGCGCGAGCAGGTGATGACGCGCCAGCCGGCCGAGGCGAAGCGCTTGACGGTCGCGTGGCCGATGCCGCGCGAGGCGCCGGTGAGGATCAGCGTTTTGCGCTCGGCATTGGGTGTAATGGACATCTGCTGATGCTCACAATCGTTCAGGGTCGGGAGCCTACCACGTTCCCGCGATGCACCATAAGGACGGAGCGCCGCTTCCGTTGCATCGCAGGCTGCCGCCGGATGGGGAGCTCAGGGATAGAGCCGATCCTTCGTCCAATCCTCGTTCGGGCTGCGGCGCCTGAAGACCACGCGATCATGGAGGCGGAACGGCCGGTCGTGCCAGAACTCGATCTCGAGCGGCGTGATGCGGAATCCGGACCAGTATGGCGGCCGCGGGATCTCGCCGATCGGATGCCGGGCTGTAAACAGGGCGACCGCCTTCTCCAGCGCAAACCGGCTCTCCAGCGGCCGCGACTGCTGCGAAGCCCAGGCGCCGATGCGGCTGCCCCGGGCGCGGGAGGCGAAATAGGCATCGGCTTCGGCATCTTCAACGGGCGCCGCCGTGCCGCGCACCCTGATCTGGCGGCGCAGGCTCTTCCAGTGGAAGCAGAGCGCGGCCTTGCCCTGGCCAAGCACCTCGCGGCCCTTGGCACTCTCGAGATTGGTGTAGAACACGAAGCCGCGGTCCGGCCGGCCGGGGCCGTCGAGCCCCTTGAGCAGCACCATGCGCACATTGGGCAGGCCGTCGCTGTCTACGGTGGCGAGGGCCATGGCTTCGGGATCGTTGGGCTCGGTGGTCCGGGCCTCGGTGAACCAGGTCTCGAACAGAGCAAACGGCTCGGCCGTGCCAGTGAAATCCGGGGCCTGGGGACCGGCGTTGTAGTCAGCGGGCTTGGTCTCTTGGGCCATCGAACCACCTGTGCGGGGGCTGCGTCTCAATCCCCCTTTAACCGGACTGGTGCATGATTTCCGGCGGCCCCATGCTTATCGGGGTGGTGGCGTCAGTAGCAGGCACATGTCCGGTCCGTCCATTCCCTTCTTGCGTTCCGGGCTTCCGCCCGCCTGGCTGCTGGCCATCGGCTTCGGCCTCATTCTGGCGCTGACGGGATCGCAGTCCATGCGGGCCGGCGAGGCGTTGCCCGACGGCACCGTGCGGCTCACTCCCAACTCCGACCAATCGGTGGTGCGCCCCGTCCTCGATGCGACCGATGAGATCGCCGCGCTCGAGGCCGTGCATTTCGCGTTGTCGCAGATCGGCGACGGCTCGTCGTATGTCTGGCATCGCCGCAACGGGCGGCTCAGCGGCATCGTGCATCCGACGTCATCGTTCAAGGACATTACCGGCCAAGTCTGCCGGCATATCGTCCTTGAGCTGTCCTCCGGCGACTTCGCGCGGCGCACCGAGGGCATCGCCTGCCGGCTCCATACGGGCGTCTGGCAGCTCGAAGGCTGAGACTGCATTGCAGCCGGCTTGGGACTGATCCCACCGCGCGGAATGACTCCCTGCCGGAAAACCTGCTATCTGCTGGTCGGTTGATCCGGATATGCAGGGACTGAAATCGTGACAGGCTGGCTCTGGGCCATCTTCACTGTGGCGGCCGCGGGCGGGCAGACGCTCAGAAACGCCATGCAGAAGGAACTCACGGCCACGCTCGGCACGATCGGCGCCACGCATGTGCGCTTTCTTTATGGCCTGCCGTTCGCCGGGCTTTTCCTGTTGGCAATCCTGGCGGTGACGGGGCAATCGCTGCCGTCGCTCAACACGCCGATGCTGGCATGGACCGCCATGGGGGCACTGACCCAGATCGGCGGCACGGCGCTGCTGCTGGCGGCCATGCAGCAGCGCTCGTTCGTCGTCACGACGGCGCTGTCGAAAACCGAGCCGGTGCAGGTCGCGGTGTTCGGGCTCGCCTTCCTGGGCGATCACATCACGCTCGGCGTCGGCATCGCTATCGTGGTGGCGACGATCGGCGTGGTGGTGATGTCGTGGCCCAAGCGCGCGTCGAGCGAGACGTTCTCCATACCGGGCGCACTGCTGGGCATCGCATCGGGGGCGCTTTTCGGTCTGGCAGCCATCGGCTATCGCGGCGGCGTCCTCAATACCGGCGCATCGAATTTCGTCGTCGGAGCTTCGACGACCCTTGTCGTCGGCCTGATTTTCCAAGTGGCGCTCATGACGGGTTATCTGCTCCTGCGTGACCGGAAAACCCTTGCCGCCCTCTTCCAAGCGTGGCGGCCGTCGATGACGGCAGGCTTCATGGGGGCGTTTGCGTCGCAGATGTGGTTTCTGGCCCTCGCCCTCGAGACGGCAGCCAAGGTGCGCACGCTGGCGCTGGTGGAAATTCTGTTCGCGCAGCTTCTGTCGCGCCGCGCCTTTCAACAGGGGCTCGCCTCGCGGGAGGCGCTCGGCATCGGGCTGATCATCGTCGGCGTCGTCCTTCTGTTGAATACCTGACATCCGGCTGGCGCGTCTCGGGCGCAGGATCGATGTTGCCGCGCGCGAGCGGTCTCGGTGGCGCCGTCCGCCTTTGATTTTGTAGCGAAATTAGCAACGATGTTGTGACCGGCGCGATGTGAGAAAGGGGGCGGGAAGCTCAGGTTCCGCCTGCCGCGCCAGTTGGACCTGTCGCGGCGTTTGTGTAGGATCGCCGGGACAAAATTCCATCGTGAGGCAAACCAAGAGATGGCAGACGTGAGTGGCGACGCAATTCCGGCCGGAACCCTCATGAAGGGCAAGCGTGGCCTGGTAATGGGCGTCGCCAACAACCGGTCGATCGCCTGGGGCATTGCCCGGGCGTGCGCGGCGCAGGGGGCCGAGGTGGCCTTCACATACCAGGGCGATGCGCTCAAGAAGCGCGTCGAGCCGCTGGCCGCCGAGCTCGGCTCCAAGCTCGTGCTGCCGTGCGACGTGACCGATGCGCCCTCCATGGACGCGGTGTTCGCGAGCCTGAAAGACAGCTGGGGCGGACTGGATTTCCTGGTGCACGCTATTGCGTTCGCGGACAAGGCCGAGCTCGACGGGCGCTACGTCGATACGAGCGAGAAGAACTTCACGCAGTCGATGCTGATCTCCTGCTACTCGTTCACGGCGCTGGCGCAGCGCGCCGAGAAGCTGATGACGAACGGCGGCTCGATGCTGACGCTGACCTACTACGGCGCCGAGAAGGTGATGCCGCATTACAACGTCATGGGCGTGGCCAAGGCGGCGCTGGAGGCGAGCGTGCGCTACCTGGCGGCCGACCTCGGCAAGAAGAACATCCGCGTCAACGCCATCTCGGCGGGCCCGATCAAGACGCTGGCGGCTTCGGGCATTGCCGACTTCCGCTACATCCTGCGCTGGAACGAATACAATTCGGCCCTGCGGCGCACGGTGACGATCGAGGAAGTGGGCGCCTCGGGGTTGTACCTGCTGTCGGATCTCGGCCGCGCGGTGACGGGCGAGATCCATCACGTCGATGCCGGCTATCACATCCAGGGCATGAAGAACGAGGAAGCGCCGGATATTTCCGTGGTGAAGGACGCGGGGTAGGAATCCTACCAGACCGATGGACTAGGTCCGATCTCCAAATTTTTGCGTCCCCGGACGGCGCGCGAAGCGTGCCGAGCCGGGGTCTTCCTGGGCGATGTTGGGCACAGACGATGTTCGAGGCTCCGGCCAAGGCGTATTACGTTTACATTCTAGCCAGCGGTCCTCGCGGCGTGCTGTACGTTGGCATGACAAGCACTCTTGCTGACCGCACGTGGGAACATCGCGAGCGGGCGCTTGATGGCTTCTCCAAACGCTATTGGGTTGGACGGCTTGTCTACTTCGAGGAGCATGACGATGCCAGCGTGGCCGCCAAGCGCGAGCGCGCTTTGAAGCGTTGGCGGCGTGACTGGAAGATCGAGCTGGTTGAGAAGCACAATCCGACGTGGCGAGATTTGTTTGCCGACGTCGTGCGCGCGGAAGGGCTCGAAACGTAACGACGCAGGAAGGTCCCGGATAGCCGCGCGTCGTGCCTCCGGCACGATCTCGCGGCTTCCGGGAATGCAGAAAGGAGAGGTGGTCGCGAGAAAGCGGCGAGTTTGTTTGCGCTCCCAGTGAGAAATCCCCACCAGTTGTGTCCCCGGCCTGCGCGCAATTGCGCACCACTACTAGCATTGGCAAAGGACGTATGCAGGACAGTCTTCGTCTCGGCGGTGGGATTTCCTATGCTCAGATTTAGCGGAAGTTCGGCGATGATGCTGTTGCGCCTTGGGTTCGCACAGCATTCTTGTGCGCAGGCACAAGTGTCGAGCTATTCGGCAGATTTGGCGTTTAACCTTGACTGCGTGGCTGAAGAAACTTTTGCGCGCGAAAAAGCGATTGAACGTTTTCTGAGGGAGCAGGGCTTTAGGGTGATGAATGTAGTACGGATGCGTCATGAGCGAAAATTGGTACCCATGCCACAAGAATTATTTATCGATGGCATTGACGACAAGCGGCGGAGAGTACGCTTCATGGCAATACCGTCAACTGCTGGTGTTTACTCTGTAGGGTTTTACACTCGGCCGCCGACCCGACGCGAAGAGGCTTTAGAGAATGAGATCTTGGCGTTGGTGACTAATACACTCAAATGCAGTGTACGAGAGGTGTCGCGAAATCAAAATGGCTCTGACAAGCGCGAGGCCTACGATAGGTACTTTGAGATTATTGAAGATAGGTTTCGCGCCACAGGCAAGGAGTAGTTGATCGGCGTTACCGCCTCGACTTCGCCTTGCTTTCAAAGAAAGCCTTGATGGCGGCTTGGGGCTCGCCGGTGGCATAGGCTTGGGCGAGGGCGTCGATGCCGGCCCAGATCCCCTCCTCCACCGAGACGCGCTCCCAGCGGTTCATGAGAGCTTTCTGATTGCGGCTGGCCTCGGGCGTGGTGCGGCAGAGGACGTCGAGCCAGTGCGCGACGGCGGCGTCGAGGCCCGACGCCGGCACGAGCTTTTGGATGAAGCCCATGGCGAGGGCATCGGCCGCGGGGAACGTCTCGCCCGTCAGAAGGATCTCGCGCGTCTTGCCCCAGCCGATGAGGCCCGGCAGCAGGGCCGCCTCGATCACCGAGGGCAGACCCATGTGGACTTCGGGCATGCCGAACACGGCATTGTCGGAGCCAACGCGCATGTCGCAGCTCGCGGCGATCTCGAGGCCGGCGCCGAGGCAGAAGCCGTTGATGCGGCCGATGACGGGCACAGGACAGTCGCGGATCGCCTTGCAAGCCTTGTGCAGGCGCGTGATGTAGAGGCGCGCGCTGTCGGCGCAGAAGGCCTGCAGCTCATTCAAGTCGGCGCCACCGATGAAAGAGCGGTCGCCTGCGCCGGTGAGCACCACGGCGCGCAACGTGCTGTCGGCGGCCATGCCTTCGAACGCTTGCGTCAGCGCCACGACGATGCTGGAGTTGAGGCAATTGAGTCGGCGCTGGTTGTCGACCGCGATGTGGCCGATGCGGCCGCCGGCGAGCCGTTCGTCGAAACTGATGCGCACCGCGCCTTCAGACATGCTGCGTGCCTCCCATTGCTGTTGGGTCCAACATGGCAGATCCGGCGATGCCGCTCCAGAACCGCGTAACGCCCACGGGCGAGATCATTGCCACACCGGCGCGCGGCACCATGATGGGCAATCGTGGTGGGGCGTTTCATACGGCGGCGCGGGCGCTGACACACCGACGGTGGAAGACCAAGGCGTGGATCTGCTGCGTGCTGCAGTTCAAGGGCCGGCATCGGGTCGTGATGATGCCGAACCGATATACGGAATTGTTCTTTCTGGACGAGGCGACGGCGCTCGCGGCGGGGCACCGCCCGTGCTTCGAATGCCGGCGCGCGGATGCGGTGCGCTTTGCATCGGCGTGGGCTGCGGCAGCCGGAGTCGGCAGAAGGCCCAGCGCGCCCGAGATGGACAAGGTGCTACACCCCGAGCGCACAGGAAAGATCCCGGGGGCGACGGCGGTCGTGGGCGAACTGCCCAACGGAAGCTTCGTGGCGTGGCAGGGGCAGCCGCATCTGGTGCTGGCCCGCCGTCTGCGGCCCTGGACTGTGGATGGCTATGGACCAGCCTTCGGCGTGCCGCCGGACCAGTGCCTGAGCGTCCTGACGCCGCCGTCCATTGTTGCCGCACTTTCAGCGGGATATTGGCCCATGGTGCACACCTCCGCACAGACGGGATGGTAAGGGCGGTTTCGGGGAGACGTCATGACGCGTTCGAGTCTGCGGCGCACGCTGCGCCGATCCTATTGGGTGCTGGGATTTGTGTTGATCCTTTCGCTCGCGACCAAGCTCGCAGGGCACATTCCGGGGCTCGCCGGCAGCCCGCTGGAGGCGCTGGCGCGCGATGTCTACGACTACATGCGGGACATGGCGCTGGTGTTCGTGACCGTGGTTGCGGCGTATCTGGCGAGCGTGTTCCAGAAGCGGCACAACTTCGTCGAAGCACTGCGCCGGGAATGGCACGACATCATCAAGGCGAAGTCGGCGCTGTTCGCGTTCACGCAGATCGATGCGCCGACGCAGAAGGAATACGTGACGGCGTTCTGCGCCATCTCCGAGAGCATCGACAACATGCGCTCGGTCTACAAGAACGTGGGCGAGACCGGGAGCCTCGTCGGGCTATACCCGTACGAGCCGCTGCACGACATGCGCCGGGCGCTGCAGACGCTGGAGCCGCGCAAGAACCCGGCGCTCAGCGAGCATCAGCGGACCGAGGCGCGCAAGACCATCCTCGAGGCCTGGTACGCGCTGCGCGAGCAGTTCCTGGAGGAGCTGGAGCTCGAGCCGCCGGACAATCCCCTGCTCGTGCCGAAGAGCCGGCGCGCGAAGGCGCAAGGCGCGACGCGCCGGGCCACCGGACGCCTGCAATCGCAGGACAAGGTGCAGAAGGGCTTGCCGTCAGCAGAGGCGGATATCGACGGTGCCGAGCCCGCGGCCGCCGGCACGCGGGCGTGAGCTACGCGCGCATCCCGGTTGTATAGATCGGGGCGGCGCGCTGGGCCGTGGGGGCGGGCGCTTTTTTCTCGGCCTGGGGAACGTCGAGGGCGGCGTAGGCGGCGTTGACGCGGCGGACCATGTTGGCGAGGTACTCCCCGACCTCGTCGGGCAGCGAGGCGCTGGCGTAGCGGTCGGGGTGATAAAGTTTGGCAAGCTTATGATAGGACTGGCGGATCTCCTCCCAATCGGCCGACTGCGGCACGCCCAGGATGGAATGGGGATCGAAGGTTTCGGCACCCCGGACGTGGAGGTTGCCGGCTTTCGGTACGCCCACCGGCTTCAACGACGCGATCTGGCTCTTGGCCACGAAGCGCCGGTCGCCGCCATAGGGCTCGAACTCGAGGAACGGGCCGCTGCTGTTGAGCGCATCGGCGAGCACCTTGCCCACGGGCACGAGGACCTTGCCCTTGAGCACAGATCCGTCGAGGAGGGTCACCTCGGCCGGAACGGCGCTGGGCTCGGGAATGTTGTCGATCCTGGTGCGTTCGAACATGGGCTTAGTCCGTGCCGTTCTGAGACGTGATGCCGCGTTTCTCCAGCCGTTGCAGGAAACATGCTGGTTTAAGACGTGTTAAAAGGGCCGGGACCGTGAATGTCTGGCGCCTGTCGCGTGCCTGTGGTACGCCCCGCGCAATCCCTTTTTGCAGCGCACCATCGAAGGTTTGTAATGGAACTGCGCAATATTGCGATCATCGCTCACGTCGACCATGGCAAGACGACCCTGGTCGACGCTTTGCTCAAGCAGGCCGGCGCCTTCCGCGACAATCAACGGGTGGCGACGCAGGCCATGGATTCCAACGATCTGGAGCGCGAGCGGGGCATCACCATCCTCGCCAAGTGCACGTCGATCGTGTGGAAGAACACGCGCATCAACATCGTCGATACGCCGGGCCACGCCGACTTCGGCGGCGAGGTGGAGCGCATCCTCAACATGGTGGATGGCGCAATCGTGCTGTGCGACGCCTCCGAGGGGCCCCTGCCCCAGACCAAGTTCGTCGTGTCGAAGGCCTTGAAGCAGGGCCTTCGCCCGATCGTGGCGGTCAACAAGATCGACCGGCCGGACGAGCGCCACGTCGAGGTGCTGAACGAGATCTTCGATCTGTTCGCGGCGCTGGAAGCGACCGACAAGCAGCTCGACTTTCCGATCCTGTACGGCTCGGGCCGCGACGGCTGGATGGCCACCGACCCCGCCGGCCCGCAGACAGATTTGGCGCCGTTGTTCGATCTCATCATCGCCCATGTGCCGGCCCCGACCGTGACCGAAGGTCCGTTCCGCCTGCTGGCAACGACGCTGGAGGCCGATCCCTACCTCGGGCGCGTGCTGACGGGGCGCATCACTTCGGGCAGCATCAGGCCGAACCAGACCATCAAGGCGCTCACGCGTGACGGCGCTCTGATCGAAACCACGCGCGTGACGAAGGTGCTGGCCTTCCGCGGGCTGGAGCGCACGGCCGTCGATGAGGCTTTGGCGGGCGACATCGTCGCGATCGCGGGCGTCACCGAAGCCACCGTGGCCGATACGCTGTGCGATCCCATCGTGGAAACGCCGATTCCGGCGCAGCCGATCGATCCGCCGACGCTATCTATGACCTTCCGCATCAACGACGGTCCGCTGGCAGGCCAGGAAGGCGACAAGGTGCAGAGCCGCGTCATCCGCGAGCGGCTGCTGAAGGAGGCCGAGCGCAACGTGGCGATCCGCATCACCGAGAACGCCGACAAGGACTCGTTCGACGTGGCGGGGCGAGGGGAATTGCAGCTCGGCATCCTGATCGAGAACATGCGGCGCGAAGGCTTCGAGCTGACGGTGTCGCGGCCGCGCGTGGTCTTCCGCACCGACGAGGCGACCGGTGAAAAGCTGGAGCCGATCGAGGAGGTCATCGTCGATGTCGACGAAGGCTTCTCGGGCGTGGTGGTGCAGAAGCTGTCGGAGCGCAAGGGGCAGCTCATCGACATGCGACCATCTGGCGGCGGTCGGCAGCGGCTCGTGTTTCATGTGCCGACGCGCGGGCTGATCGGATATCAGTCGGAGCTGTTGTCGGATACGCGCGGCACGGCGGTTTTGAACCGGCTGTTCCACGCCTACGCGCCGTTCAAGGGCGAGGTGCAGGGCCGGCGCACCGGCGTGATGATTTCCAACGGCGACGGCGAGTCCGTGGCCTATGCGCTGTTCAACCTGGAAGAGCGCGGGCCGCTGATGATCGACCCGCAGACGCGTGTCTACGAGGGCATGATCGTGGGCGAGCACGCGCGCGACAACGACCTCGACGTCAATGTGCTGAAGGGCAAGAAGCTCACTAACGTGCGCGCCTCGGGCAAGGACGACAACGTCACGCTGACGCCGCCGCTGCGCATGAGCCTGGAAAAGGCCATGGCCTACATCACCGACGAGGAGCTGGTAGAGGTGACGCCCAAGACGATCCGGCTGAGAAAACGCTGGCTCGATCCTCACGTGCGCAAGAAGATGGAGCGGGCGCGGGAGGCGGAGCGCGAGGCGGTGTAGGAGTTGCTGGTTGAAACGGGGCGGCGCTGGCATTGCGCTAAGTGACAAATATCACTTCAGATCTATGTAACGGATACTCGGCTCACAATTCGCCACGGTTCGTTGCCATTGCTGCTGATGGCATGGGCTCTGGCGGCCTTTGCAGCGTGTCTTGTGGTGTCCATGATCGCTGAATGGCGGGAGATGCGACTTCTCTATCCCATCTTCATAGCCATGCCGATCGTCGGCATCGCATCGGTCGCCGTATACGCCTTCGCGAAGCGACTGATCATAGCTGATCGAGGAACGCAACAGCTTCATCTTTCACCGCTGCTCTGGCCGCTCAATCTAACCAAAAAAATCCCATTCAAAGAGATTCGAGCGATTATCTCTGAAAACATGGCATCTTATGGGTTACTTTTTTTTTGCGCGTATCCAACTGATGAACTACGGATCAGTTGATCTCATTGAGACAATGGATGGGATTGAGCGGGACCAGCTGGTTGCGGCCCTTGGTGCGTTCTTGAAAATCACACCTACCAAAGCCACTGCATCCCACAGCGCTCCCAGCACAGTTCAGCAAGCAGGCGATAGTTCGGGAGATGGCGGCAAATGAGAAAAATCCTGCTCATCACCGGGGGCTCGCGGGGGATCGGGGCGGCGACGGCGCGGCTGGCGGGGCAGCGCGGCTATGATGTGGCGGTAAATTATACGCGCGATGCGGTGGCGGCGGAGGGCGTGGTTGCGGATGTGAGGAAAGCCGGCGGGCGCGCGGTGGCGATCAAGGCTGATATCGGCGATCCGGCGCAGGTGCGCGAGCTGTTTGTGGCTGTGGACGCGCAGCTCGGGACCATCGATGCGTTCTTCAACAACGCCGGCATTCTGTGGCCGCACGCACGTTTCGTCGACATTTCGCACAAGCAGCTGATGCAGACGCTCAACCTCAATCTGGTTGGTGGGTTTGTCGCCAACCAGGAGGCGGTGCGCCGCATGTCGACGCGGTCCGGCGGCAAGGGCGGCGCAATCGTCAACATGTCGTCGATGGCGGCACGCCTCGGGGGCGCGTTCGAATGCCTGGACTATGGCGTCTCCAAGGGCGCGGTGGATGCGATGACGATCGGGCTCGCCAAGGAGCTGGCAGCCGAGGGTGTTCGCGTCAACGGGGTTCGGCCGGGTTTGATCAAGACGGAGATCCACAAGTTGACGGGCGAGACGGATCGTGTCGGGCGGCTTGAGGGGAACATTCCCATGAAGCGTGGCGGCACGACCGAGGAAGTGGCCGAGGTGGTGCTGTGGCTGCTCTCGGATGCCGCCTCGTACGTGACCGGCGTCACCGTCGATGTCGCGGGCGGCCGTGGACTTTAGACATCGCGCGCCTGGCCGCGGACGAGGTCAGCCGATCCCCGGAATAGCAACGGCGAGCGAAAAACCGTTAAGCATCAGCAGCGTCCCGAGGGCGCCCACGCCGAGACTCAGGAAGAAGAGCAGATCGGTGCCGGCGATGATGGCCACGGAGGCGAGCACGATGGCGATCTGCAGCATCGCCTGGGCGAAATCGAAGTAAGGATCCTTGCGCAGGGCGCGGTCGCGATCGGCCTCGATGCTCTTGGCTTTCGCAAACAGCTCGTCCAGCCCTTCCCCAGTCTTGGGCTCGGTCGTGTAGCGGTCGGCCGTTTCGCGATGCGACTTCATTTTGGCCTCAATCGCCGCACGCGCCTCGGGCCGCATATCGGGCTGCGCAAGCAGCATCATCTCCAGTTGGTCGGCCGCAAGCCTGAAATCGGTGCGCCGTACGTTTTTGGCCTGGAAAAAGGCCCATGTGTTCGCGGCGTCGATGTTGGCCCGATTCGCATCCTTGGCGGCGTTGTCGCCGCCCATCACGCACACCGCGAGCAGAGCCGCCACAACGCCGATCCAGACGCCGATCCATTTGTTGCGGGCGCCGCTGTCGGCCAGTGCATCACGCACGTCGTCGATCGAAACCATATGTGTTCCCTCTGTTCACGCCTATAGAGCGCGATTGTTTCGCATGGAAGCGCTATCGGCTTCCATGCGAAACGTGAATCGCACTCTAAACTTATGAAATAGAGCAGGATTCACGTTTCGGCCGAGGCGCCTCGTATGAGGCAAGGTGATTCCATCCGAAACGATCCTGCTCTAGCATCAAATCGTCAAATCCTTGCGGCCTGCGAAAGTTCCGTCGACGTTCAGGCTGTAGACCATGGGCACGCCGGTGCCGAGCTCGCGCTTGATGATGGCTTCGCCCGACAGCTTCTCGATGCTCATAATCAAAGCGCGTAGCGAGTTGCCATGCGCGGCGACGAGCACGGTCCGGCCGGCCTTGACGGCGGGCAGAATGTGGGCCTCGTAGTAGGGCAGCACACGCGCGGCCGTGTCCTTCAGGCTTTCGCCGCCCGGCGGGGGAATGTCGTAGCTGCGGCGCCAGATGAGCACCTGCTCCTCGCCCCAGCGCTTCCGGGCATCGTCCTTGTTGAGGCCCGACAGATCGCCGTAGTCGCGCTCGTTGAGGGCCTGGTCCTTGTGCGTCTCGAGTCCCGTTTGGCCAAGCTCCTCGAGGATCAGCGTCAGCGTGCGTTGCGCGCGCTTCAAGTCGCTGGTGTAGGCAACATCGAACCTCAAATGCTCGGACTTGAGCAGCTTTCCGGCCTGCCTGGCTTCCGCGACGCCCTTCTCCGACAGGTCCACGTCCTTCCAGCCCGTGAACAGGTTGAGCTTGTTCCACTCGCTCTCACCGTGGCGCACCAACACCAGTGTATTGCTCATTGCGTCTTCCGATCCTTTCCGCACCGGCTGGCCAGCCGCCTACAAACCCAAAACGTCATTCATGGAGAAAAGTCCCGGACCCTTGCCGCGGCCCCAGAGCGCGGCCTTGACGGCGCCGCGGGCGAAGATGCCGCGATCGGTGGCCTTATGGGTCAGCTCGATGCGCTCGCCCTCGCCGGCAAAGACGACCGTGTGCTCGCCGACGACGTTGCCGCCGCGCAGGGTGGCAAATCCTATGTCGCCCTTGCGGCGCGCGCCCGTGTGGCCGTCGCGGACACGCACGCTGGTGGATTGAAGATCGACCTTGCGGCCGTCGGCGGCGGCCAGGCCCAGCATCAGTGCCGTGCCCGAAGGCGCGTCGATCTTGTGCTTGTGATGCATCTCGACGACCTCGATGTCGAAATCCGCATCGAGGGCCTCGGCGACCTTGCGCGTTATGGCCACCAGGAGATTGACGCCGAGGCTCATGTTGCCGGCGCGGATGATGGTGGCGTGGCGCGCGGCAGCCTTCACGGCGGCTTCATCGGCGGCCGACAGTCCGGTCGTGCCCATGACGTGGACGATGCGGGCGTTGGCTGCGAGGCCCGCGAACTCGACGCTGGCCTTCGGGATCGTGAAGTCGAGAATGCCGTCGACACGGGCCACCACGTCGAGCGGGTCGCCGGTGATCTCGACGCCGATCTTGCCGAGGCCGGCGAGCAGGCCCGCGTCCTGGCCAAGC
>JBJXDX010000027.1:0-20959 GCA_046154585.1 Hyphomicrobiaceae bacterium
CCCGCATTGCCGATCACCCCGCCAAGCAGATCGCCGACCTGCTGCCCTGGAACTGGAAGGCCGCCAAGGCCGGTGCCGCTCAAGCCGCCTGAGCACTCACCCCTGCGGTCTTCGCCGGATGCGTACCCTGATCCACCTGATCAGCTCGTATTTCCCACTGGATCTCACGTTCCATGGTTCTGAGAAATACACCGCTGCCAAAGCAGGTGATATCCAACCCCGCAAGTGCGGTGTCGGCAGCAGTCTCCATCAGATCATGGTTGGCGCTTGCGGCGTAATAGGCGAACAGAGGCACTTTCATTTGCCACCCCTCGTTCTCCCGCACGCCTGTAGGCTACGAGGGGTCGTGTTTGTTCACAAGCTTGGAGGTGAGGCTTAGGCTCCTGGCCGCTCGGATGGCCTCCAAGAGCTGACGGGTCAATGATCTTCCCTCGATCTGCGCCCAATCGTAGCCCTCATTTTTCAGTCGTAGCCTGAGGTCGGCCACGCAAGCATATTTGCCTGTCTTAGCTAGCTGAAATGCTCGCTCTACAGGATTGACGTTCGGCTCCATCGCTTCCTCTCGCAGCGTATAAGAGAAGGGCGCCGGGGACGCGCAGCCCGACGCCTCTCATGCCTGCGCGTGTGAACGGGAGGGGGGGACACGCAGGCGCTTGCTCATAAAACTAGGTCCGAGCCTATTGGTTCCAGGGTGCCTGTAGCCAGCGTGCAACACCTGCAACAGATCGCCTTCTGTCGCGTCATCAAACAAGAGAACGATTGCAAGCGTACGGATTAAGTGCCTAAGTGGGGTTGGGAGTGGCACCGGCACTGACTTTGCTGTCCGTCCAGTGTTCGCGTTGTGCGGGGATATCTTGTGCCGCTCTCCCCATCCAAACCGAATTTCTGCAAACAATTTCCAGGGTCGGCGCTGCGACGTTGACCACATCAGGCCCAATCAATTGACAGTCCTCGCGGACCCAAGTCTACTTGGATAGTCAGTAGAGTGATAAACGGGGTATGGAAAAATGAAATTTGTAAGCAAGCTTATTGCAGGCGCCGCACTAGCGGTCGTGTTGGCTGCTAGCCCGACGATGATTGGTATGTCCGGTGGTGATGCTTTGGCTCAGACGAAGAAAGCGCAAAGCACAAAGAAGCCAAACTGCGGCTGTCTAGCCAGGTGCGGCGGTGGCAACAGCTATCCGGCTTGCATGCGTTGCCGCGCTAGATGCAGCTAGGCGTTACGGACCGGGGCATAAGGTAGCCTCGGTCACCTCCCGAATTTCTTCGAGATATTTTTCAGGAATTTCTATCAGTAAGATTTGAGTGTCTATTCTCCCCCTCGCAGAGGGGTGGCTCCCCCCTTGCCCGGTAGGGTACCCCTGCGGGTCTTCAGGTTGTGGATACCTTTAACCCCGGCCACTCAGCAGAATGTCTTGGCCTGTCTTGCGGCTGCCTTTAGCGGAGCTGAGCCCTTTCAGGGCGAACAGGACGCGGGTGGAGCAGTCGCGAAGCGACCCAGCGAAGCTGGTCCCGAAGGGATGCAAGCTCAGGGGGGAGAAGGGCCACGAGCGAAGCGAGTGAGCCCTTAGGAGCGAGCGAACGTCAGTGAGCCGCGACGTTGAGCATCACCACGAAAGCCTGCACGGTCATTACCGGGTCATGACTTTTGGAAGGAAGCGAAGATCAGCGTAGGCTGGAAGGCGCTTTAAGTCCCTGATTTCATTGGAGCGGGCGATGGGATTTGAACCCACGACCCTCACGTTGGCAACGTGATGCTCTACCCCTGAGCTACACCCGCGTCCTGAAAGGCAGCCGCCATCTGGGCAGCGCCCGCGTTATATGCTGCAAGCGGCCGGGGAATGCAAGCGCATCCGGGCGACCGCGCGAATAGGGCCGGACCGGCTTGCGCGCCACCCGCCGCGCCGGTACATGAGCTCCTCACGCTGATACAACCGGATGCCATGCCCGCCACCCGCTCAGATCTGTTTGCGCGCCTCGACCAACTCGGCATATCGACGACCACCGTCGACCACCAGGCGGTCTTCACCGTTGCGGAGAGCACCGGACTAGAGCGATCGCTGCCTGGCGGACACACCAAGAATCTGTTCCTCAAGGATGCCAAGGACCGCCTGTTCCTGGTCATTGCCCAGAGCGCGACGCCGGTGGACCTCAAATCCCTGCACAAGACGCTCGGATGCGCCCGCTTGAGCTTCGGAAAGCCCGATCTGCTGATGCAGGTGCTTGGCGTGCCGGCAGGCTCAGTTACGGCCTTTTCGCTCATCAATGATCGCGACCATCGCGTCAGCGTCGCGATCGACGCGGCCCTGATGCGCCATGACAGCGTCAACTGCCACCCGCTCGTGAATACGGCGACGACCAACATTTCGCGGGACGACCTGTTGAAATTCATCCGGGCTTGCGGTCATGATCCCCTTATTGTGGGCTTGAACGGGTCCGTGGCACCATCGGCGAATACGGCGCCGTCGGCGTAAGATCACACGCCTCGGCTGGAGCGAACGCGATGAAGCGGCCGGCGATCTCCTCCGACGATCCTCAGATGCAGGCGGCGTGGACTGCCGCGTCGGCGGTGCTCGATCCTGAAATTCCCGTGCTGACGCTGGAGGATCTGGGCGTATTGCGCGGCATCGAGCGGCGGGGCGGCCAAATCATCGTCAAGCTTACGCCGACCTATACCGGGTGCCCCGCGACGCACGCGATCAAGCGCGATGTCGAGGCCGCCCTGCATGACGCCGGCCTGTCTGACGCCTGCGTCGAGACCGTTTTGTCGCCGCCCTGGAATACGGACGAAATCACCGAAGAGGGGCGCCGCAAGTTACGCGAGTTTGGGATCGCGCCGCCATTGGAGAGCAGCGGTGAATCGGTACGGTGTCCCCGCTGCGCCTCGGCAAACACCGAGCGCATCTCCGAATTCGGCTCCACCGCCTGCAAGGCGCTGTGGCGCTGCGCGGACTGCCGCGAGCCGTTCGACTATTTCAAATGTCTGTAGCCGCCGGCGCGCATGACTATCACGCCTTGCGGATCGCCGAGGTCCGGCATGAGACGTCCGATGCCATCTCGGTCGCCTTCGAGGTGCCGGAGGCTTTGAAGCCGCTTTTCGCCAGCAGGCCGGGCCAGCATCTCGGCGTGCGCGCGACCATCGGCGGCGAGGAGCAGCGGCGTTCCTATTCCATCTGGTCGCGCCCGGATGAGAGCCTGCCCCGCGTTGCCATCAAGCGGGTGGAGGGTGGCCTGTTCTCGGTCTGGGCTCGCAACACGCTGGCGGCCGGGCAGATGCTGGATGTGTTGCCGCCCACCGGCCGGTTCGTCCTGCCGTCGGGGGATGGCGCGCGGCGTCACATCCTGGCCTTTGCAGCCGGCTCGGGCATCACGCCCGTCATGGCCATGATCGGACATGCCCTGGCGCACGAGCCGGAAACGCGCTTCACGCTGGTCTACGGCAACCGGTCGCCGCAAACGATCCTATTTCGGGAGCAGCTCGAGGACCTGAAGGACAGGCATCTCGACCGCTTCACGTTGTTGCACACGCTCACGCGCAACGACGAGAGCACGGCCCCGCTTTTGCAGGGCCGCATTACCGCCGACAAGGTCGGCGCATTGATGCGCAGCGTCATCCATCCCGCTGATATTGCACATGTCTTTCTGTGCGGTCCGGGGTCGATGATCAAAGACGTGCGCAACGCTCTGTTCGCGCTCGGGATGCCACGAGACCGGGTGCACCACGAGTTTTTTGCTGCAGGCGGCGGGGCTTACCGCAAGCCGGTGGCACCCACGTCTGCGCCACCGCAATCACGCGTTGCGTCCGAAGCTGTTGCCGAGGTCACTGCCATCCTGGATGGCATGCGACACCACTTTTCCGTGCCGGCCGGCAGCCACGTCGTCGACGCTGCCATAGCGGCGGGCATCCGCGTACCCTATTCGTGCAAGGGCGGCATGTGCTGTACCTGCCGCGCGCGTGTCGTCGAAGGCGCGGCCATAATGACCACCAACTATTCGCTTGAGCCCTGGGAGATAGACAAAGGCTTCATTCTGACCTGCCAGGCGGTCCCTACGACGCCCCGGCTCGTCATCGACTATGATCAAATGTGACGCTTGCGGTCATCCTGGGCATCGTTTTAGGAAGCAGGTCCGGTGATCTCCGGGCCCGCAATAATTTGTCAGGCTGCCGCCACGATTTCATGGCATATCAATTTGATGATGACGGGCCGCGGTGTGGCTCAGGTGATAGGCTTCAAGTGTGGGGTTCGGCTGGCGCCGTGAGCCGGCCGTACTGCTTCGATGGCCCGTTGGGCTGACGGAGTGGAGGGAGGACAGACCATGGCTCGTTTTGCTCTTGCGCTGACGGCGCTCGTTGTCTTGCTGTTGCCGTCCGCACCCTTGCGGGCACAAGCCCCGGGCGACACCTGGGTATCCGTCGCAACCGCTACGATCAACCCAGGGGCTCGCAATCACAGGTTCGATACGTCGAGCACAAGCGGCCGCTCGAAGGCGGTCCGGCTAAGTGTGCGCCAGGGCAGCATCACGATCGAACGCGTTGTTGTCACGTACAGCAACGGCCAAGTGCATTATGGTGAGTTCGAGAAGCCTCTAGCGCTCCAAAGCGGAGATAGCACGCCGCCGATCGACCTGCGCAGTGAAGAACGCTTCGTCGATACGGTCGATGTTGCCTACAACACGGTCGGCCGGATGACCGGGCCGGTCCAGATCGAAGTTCAGGCGCTGCAAAGTGCGCGAGGCCGACAGGTTGCGCGGGCCGAAAAAGCGTCGCCGACCACGACGGTTGGCGCTCCGGCGGGCACGGCAGCCGAAACTGGCGAGACCTCCCGGCCGCGCACGCGCAGCCTATCGCCCCCGCCGCCCGCGCGCAGCGCGTCCCCGGCGCCCAAAGCCGCTGACGACGGCAAGCCCTATGCGACGATGGACATTTTCTTCGGCACCGACCGAAAGCAGGAAGCCAATCGAACGAAATGGGAGCGTCAGCTCGCGTCGTTCGGCACGCAAAGTGGCCGCAAGCTGACCCTCGGCCGGGCCTTGGTGACGGTGCCCAAGCAGGGGCGAAGCGGTGGCCAAATCACACGGCCGGATTGGGACGTTTGGGTCGCGCGATTCTCGCTGCGGAACGAGGATCTGGGGCGCGATTTCACCATTTTCGGCGTCGACGTCCTCGATCAAGCCGAATTCGTCAAACAGATGCAGGAACAGCGGCGCAAGTCGCAGCGCTACAAGGATCAGGCTTTTGTCTTCGTGCACGGCTTCAATGTGAGCTTTGACGATGCGTTGTTCCGGGCAGCGCAGATGACGTTCGATACAGGTTTTGACGGGATGTCATTCGTGTACAGTTGGCCGTCCATCGCTGGCTTGTCGGGATACATCCTGGACAGGACGCGGGCACAGTCGGCTGAAGATTATCTCCGTAGCTTCCTTGAGCTTATTGAGAAGCAGAGCGGCGCAAAGACCATCCATCTCATCGCCCACAGCATGGGCAACGATCCGCTGCTCCGCGTCTTGCGCTATCTTTCGGATCGGCCGCCGACCGGAGCGCCGGCCCGTACGCCGCGGTTTGGTGAGATCATCCTGGCCGCACCCGATGTTACACGTGAGACGTTTGAGCAGGCCGTGCCGCGCATCAAGGCGCTCGGAACCGGCATGACGCTTTACGCGTCCTCCAACGACTGGGCCCTGCGGGTGTCGCAGGAGCTGCTGCGTGGCGAGCCTCCGGCCGGCTGGGTGCCCGCAACCGGGCCTCTAGTTGTCTCGGGGGTCGACACGATCGATATTTCCAAGGCCAGCACCGACTTCTTCAGCCTAAACCACAGCACGTTCGCCGATCGGGAGCAGTTGCTGAAAGATATGGGCGGGCTTCTCGAGAAGAGCACGCGACCACCCAACCTGCGCCTGGACCTGTTCAAGGCTGTTGCCACGCCTGCGGGCAATTACTGGCGCTACGAGCCCAGGTGAGGTGGCCGTTGGCAAGGGTGATCATCAGGTGCCAACGCCGTTCGGCAGAATGACGCGTGAACCCTCCAGCTTGATCGTGACAGGCTCGAGGCTGTAGCCCTGGCAGGGGCCGCTCACGCAGAAGCCGTCCTGCACGCGAAATCGCGCGCCATGCGTCGAGCACACCAGATGCTCGCGCGCCTCGTCGAGGAAGCGATCGGGAAAGGTCTCGAGGGTGGAGTACATGTGCGGGCAACGATTGGTATACGCCCGCACGCCGTCCACCGTCCGCACCACCACGATCTCGCGAATGTGCGGCAGCGTGCCGAGCGTCACGCCCTTGGCGCCGGTCGCGTCGAGGTCAGCCAACGTGCAGAGGTGCGTCCCCTCGGCCATCACACGCCCATGACGCCGATCACCGCGCCCTGGATCAGCAGCACGCCGAGCCAATGACCGCCGTCGATCAGCGTGAGCTTGCGCGGCGCGCCCTGAAAGCCGTGATTGACCACGAGTGTCGTTGCTACGAAGCCGACCCAGGCGAAAGCAGCCGAGATGACGCCGTTCTTGAGCGTCACCTGTCCGGGACCGAGATGACCGATCACGCCGGCCAGGACCCAGGCCATGACGAGGAGAGCGGCTAGCGTCATCGCGTAGAGCGGGATCGGCGACCCTGCGCTCTTGATGTCGGCTTCCGTTTTTCCGGTTGCGGCCATCCAGGGTTTGGAGAGCGTCCCATACCAGACCGCTCCGAACACGAAACTGACGATCGCAGCGGCGACGATCGCCCAGGCGTTCATGCCAGCGAATTGCATAGTGTCCTCGCGGTCCTGTTTCAGCACAGCTTTCGGGTCGCCGCGCGGCGGGCGCAACGGTAGTTACACGGCAACGCCGGTATCTTGTCGCAAAGGATTACTGCCATGTCGATCCGCTTCGTCGCTCTCGAAACACCGCTCGTGCAGGCCCTGCAGCAGGGCGGCACGGATGCCAACGGCCATGTGCCCGAGCGACAGGTGTCGGACGGCCCCGGCGTCCCGTGCCGGCATTGCCTGCATCCGGTCGGCAGCGGCGAGCCGTATCTCATTCTCGCCCATCGCCCATTTCCGAAACCACAACCTTATGCCGAGCTGGGGCCGATCTTCCTGCACGCCGAGGGCTGCCAGCGCCATGCGGACAATGGCGAGGTACCTGACATGCTGCGCTCACCGCAATACATCTTGCGCGGCTACAACGCCGACGACCGCATCGTGTATGGCTCGGGCCAGATCGTTCCGACGCCCGAGATCTCGCGCGAGGCTGCACGGATGTTCAACGACGCGCGCATCGCCTACGTGCACGTTCGCTCGGCGAGCAACAATTGCTACCAGTGCCGGATAGATCGCGCGTGAGCCCTATCAAGCACGCAGGCGCCAGACCGCGGCATTCTTGATCTCGGCATCTTCGAGCTCGCGTGTGACGGGCACGCGGTACTCGGCGACAGCCTCGAAACGGTCTTTCGGAAAATAGGCACGCTGCGGGTCGCCGACCAGCACGCTGGCTCCTGCCGCTTTGCAAGCATCGAGAAACGTCAGCGTGCGTGTCGCCAGCGCCCGTTCATAAAACAGGTCGCCTACGAGTACGACGCCGGCTGTGCCCAGTCCACCATCGAGAACGTCCTCGGTCGTGGTCGCGACTTCCACGCCGTTAGCTGCTGCATTCATGGCGATGGCGACCAGCGCAACCGCATCGATGTCGGTTGCAAGCGCTGCGCGTGCCCCCGATAGGCGCGCAGCAATGGCCGTCAGGCCTGAGCCGCTGCCCAGATCCAGGACGTTTCGCCCGCGAGCGATAGAGGGATTGTCCAACAGGTATCGCGCCAGCGCCTGCCCGCCGGCCCAGGCGAAGGCCCAATAGGGCGGCGGAATGTTCATTTCGCCGAGCTCTTCCTCGGTCTTCTGCCAGATGGGAAGCGACTCCTCCGCCAGATGCAGTTTGACCTCCGGCACGAGCGGCGGGGCCAGCAGCTTGGTGTTGGCTCGAATGAATGTCTGCCAATCTGCCGAGGTGTGCGGACGTTTCATGTGGCCGCCTCGCGCTGGCGTATGCGCGGATCGAGCCGCCAGACGCGTGCGCGCTCGACGTGGCTTTCCTCGAGCATGGGCGACAGCGGCGCCTCGTACTCGCTGAGTAGCGTCATGGCGAGCGGCGGACGGCGCCCGGTCGTGCGGTCGCCGAGAATGACCTCGGTCCCGGCGTCCCGCGCCGTCTCCAGAAAGCGCGTCACGCGCGTCGCCAGGTCCGGCTCATAGACGAGGTCCCCGATCAGCACGAGATCCACGTCCGGCTTCGAGCTGAGAACATCCTCGGTCAGGGTTGCAATCTCAACGCCGTTGTGCCGGGCGTTCATGCCGATTGCCACGCCGGCCATCGGGTCTGGGTCCGCCGTCGCCACGTGTCGCGCGCCGGCCCGTTTCGCCGCTATGGCGCCGATTCCAGATCCCGATCCGATATCGAGAACACTTTTGCCGGCCACAAGCTGGGCGTTGTCGAGCACGTAGCGCGCCAACGCCTGCCCGCCCGGCCAGGCGAACGCCCAATATGGCGGCCAGTCCGAAGAGGGAGCGAACTCCGCGCGGGCCTGAAAGATCTCTCTCGCGTCCGACGCCAGATGGAGACCGATCTCCGGCACCAGGGGCGGCGTCCTCAGAGACGTTTGCTGCAAAACAAAACGCTCTAGCGGATCGTCGTATGAGTTCACGTGCGGATTTTCTTCGGGTCCAGTTCGCCCATGCGGCAGACCTCGATCCACTCCGCTTCCGTCACCGGCTGCACGGAAAGCCGCGCGCTGGTCACGAGCGCCATCTTGGCGAGCTTGGGGTTGGCTTTGACCGCCGCGAGCGTCACCGGCTTCGGCACATCGCACACCGCGCGAACGTCTACGCACTTCCAGACGCCGGTGTCGTCCTTGGGATCGGGGTGTGCCAGGGCGCACACCTCGACGACACCCACAACTTCCTTGCCCTCGTTGGAATGATAGAAAAACCCGAGATCGCCGAGCTTCATGGCCTTCATGTTGTTGCGCGCCATGAAGTTGCGCACGCCATCCCACGTCTCGCCCTTTTTGCCGCGCGACTTCTGCATCTCCCAGGAGTGCGCATCGGGCTCCGACTTGAACAGCCAATAGGAGGGGCCCTGCGCGGCGTCGCTTTTTTTGCCTGTCCCTCTTGCCATCTAACCCTCCGCCTTGAACGGCCGCGCGAGCAATCCGCTGATCGCATCATCGACCGAGCTGGTACCTTCGACGATCGCGTGCACGGCCTCGCAGATCGGCATCTCGACACCGAGCTGGCCGGCGACCCGGACGATCGCCGCGGCCGTGAACACACCCTCGGCCACGGACCGGCGGCTGCCGATCACCGCTTGCAGCGACTGCCCCTGCCCCAATGCGCGGCCCAGCGACATGTTCCGCGATTGCGGGCTGCCGCACGTGAGAAGCAGGTCGCCCAGGCCCGACAGGCCCATCAGCGTGCTGGCTTGTGCTCCAAGCCCTGCGCCGAAGCGCTGCATCTCCGCAAAGCCGCGTGTGACCAATGCCGCATGCGCACTGGCGCCGAGCTGTCGGCCATCGACGATCCCGGCCGCGATGGCCAGCACGTTCTTCAGCGCGCCCCCGAGTTGCACGCCGGTCATGTCGCTCGACCAGTAGAGGCGGAAATGCCGATATCCGATTGCTTGCGCGAGAGATTGGCCGGTTGCCTCATTGACGCATGCCAACGTCAATGCCGCGGGAAGTCCGCGCGCCACGTCGGCAGCAAAGCTCGGGCCCGAGAGCGCTGCCAGCAGGGCCTGCGGCAACACCTCGCCGAGCACCGTACCCATCAGTTTGCCGGTCGCCTGCTCCAGCCCCTTGGCGCAGATCACGACGGGCTTGTCGGCCGGCAGATGGCGCGCAAGCTCGCTGCCCACGGTACGGACGTGCTGCGCCGGCGCCACCATCAGGATGGCGTCCGAGGCCGCGAGGTGTGCAAGATCGGTGGTCGCCTTCAGGTCAGGATCGAGCTGCACGCCGGGCAGGAACGCGGTGTTGACGTGGCACGAATTGATATCGTCCACCACCTCGGTTTCGCGTCCCCACAGCAGGACGTCGCGGCCGGCGAGGCGAGCCGTCTGCGCCAGCGCCGTGCCCCACGCGCCGGCACCGATCACTCCGATGGATTGCAACACGCCGCCCGCCATACCTCGGCCTTGAGCTCCTTGTGCCTGGCCGTTTAAGTCGCAGTCTTCCTAGCACTATCCGGCGCTTATTGACACGGCCGATCAGGCTCGCAAATGTGCCGCCAGCCGGCAGAGACCGGATTCATAAGCCCGGATAGACGGGCCGCGGAAAAACAAGGGCATGCCCAGATGAGCGCAGGGACTTCGGGGATGTCGCTGCGCCGCGCTGCCGTGCTTGCCATCATCGCCCTGTCGGCCATCTTCGTGGCGCTGCAGCCCGCCCCCGCCGCCACGCCGAATGCCATGATCGGTTTTGCCATCGTCCTCGCGTCGGTGGCGCTGTGGGCAACGGCCGCCGTATCCACGCTGGTGGCGGGCCTCCTGTTCTTCTCGCTCGCGTTCGCAACCCAGATTGCGCCGCCGCTGGATCTGCTCTCGGGCTTCTGGTCGAACGCTGCCGGTCTCGTTTTTGGTGGCTTCGTGATCGGTGCAGCAGCTGAGCGCTCGGGTCTCGGCCGCTATGTTGCGCGCGGACTGATGCAGCATTTCCAGTCGTCCTATCCGCGTTTCATCCTTGGCATTCTGATCGGCACCGGTGCGCTGAGCTTCCTCGTTCCCTCGACCATGGGCCGTCTTGCCATCACGCTGCCGATCATCACGGCGGCAACCCAGGAAGCAGGCTACGAGCCTGGCAGCCGCGGTTACGTCGGAGCGATCGCAACCGCCGTTGCCGGCAATTTCTTGACGAGCTACGCCATTCTGCCCGGCAACCTGACGAATATCATCGCGCTCGGCGCGCTGGAGGCGATCCACGGCCCGCAAACGCAGTACGCCGAGTATCTTCTCCTGTGCGGACCTGTTCTCGGCGTCGCCAAGGCGCTGCTGTTCTGGGTCTGTGTGATCGTGCTGCTACCGGCACCTCCGCCGGCCTCTGCGACGGCCGTCCCGCACCCACTGCCGCTCAGCGGCGCGGCCCGTCGGCTTGCCATCCGCTTGCCTGCACGATCCTGCTCTGGGCGACTGATTTCATTCACGGTGTGAAGCCCGGCGCCATCGCTGTGGCAGCCGCGATCCTGTGCCTGCTACCGCCGATCAGCCTCGCAAGCGTCAGAGAAAGCTTCGATCTCAACAAGGTGACGGCGCTTCTGTCGCTGGGCGCTGTCCTGGGCGTGGCGACTGTCCTGATCCACTCCGGGGCGGGTGTCGTGACGTCCAACCTGATTGGTAAGCTCGTGCCGCTCGACGGGCAATCGCCGGCGATGGGCTTCACGGCGATCACGGTGCTGTCAGCGCTGATCGCACTCCCCGCCACAGTGGTCGGCTCGGTAGCGGTCATGACGCCGATGCTGGGCAGTGTTGCAGCCTCCACGGGGCTTCCGGTCAAGGTTGGATTGATTGCGGAACTCACAGGTCTGCAGATGGTCTTCTTCCCCTACCAGACGGTGCCGATCATGGTCGGGCTTACCATGGGGCGCGTGCCTGCCCTCTCCGTCCTGCGCCTCATGATCCCGCTGGCGTTCCTGAGCTTCATCATCATATTGCCGGCGCAGATCCTGTGGCTGAAACTGATTGGCTACCTGCCATGATGCGGCACATGGCAATTCGCCATGGAAGACCGCGCTGGAATGCGATTTACTGCGGTCAACAGACCCGAGGAAACAGCAAAGGATCGCCCCATGCTTGACGCCTACATCTACGATGGAGCGCGCACCCCGTTCGGCCGTCACGCGGGATCTTTGGCCCGGGTCCGGCCCGACGACATGCTGGCCGGCGTTATCCGCGAGGTCGTCAAGCGCTCGGGCTTTGCGCCGGAGTCCATCGATGACGTGGCCGTCGGCTGCGCCTGCCAGGCGGGCGAGGATAGCCGCTGCATCGCGCGCCATTCCGTGCTGCTCGCCGGTCTGCCGATCGAGGTGCCGGGCACGGTGTATCAACGCAACTGCGGCTCCGGCATGAACGCCATCATCGGCGCCGCGCACGCCATCACCTGCGGCGAAGCCGATGTCATGGTAGCGGGCGGCGTCGAGAGCATGACGCGCGCGCCTTTTGTCGTCGGCAAGTCGGAGCAGCCGTTCACCAAGGACTTCCGGGTGTTCGATTCCTCCCTCGGCGCGCGCTTTGCCAATCCGAAGATCGAAGGGCCGTTCGGTGCCGATACGATGCCGCAAACGTCGGACAACCTGGCGCGCGACTTCCAATTGTCGCGCGAGGATTGCGATGCCTTCGCGCTCGGCTCGCAGCAGAAGTACGCCCGGGCCAAGGCCGAAGGCTTTTTCAAGGACGAGATACATCCCGTGACGATCGCCGGAACGCGCGGCAAGCCCGACACGGTCGTGGTCGACGACGAGCATCCGCGCGCGGAGACGACGCCTGAGAGCCTCATGAAGCTGAAGGCGCTGTTCGAAGGCGGGGTCACCACGGCCGGCAATGCCTCCGGCATCAATGATGGCGCCGTGGCGCTGATGGTCGCTAGCCGTGACGCTGGCGACAAGGCCGGCGCAAAGCCCATCGCGCGTGTCATCTCATCGGGCGTGGCCGGTGTTGCCCCGCGCACGATGGGATTTGGTCCAGTGCCGGCCGCGAAGAAGGCCCTGGAGCGCGCGGGTCTCGAGCTCAAGGACGTGGACGTTATCGAGATCAACGAGGCCTTTGCCGCGCAGGTGCTGGCGTGCGTCAAGGGCCTGGGTCTCGATTTCAAGGACAGCCGCGTCAATCCGAACGGCGGTGCCATCGCGATCGGGCACCCGCTCGGCGCATCGGGTGGCCGCATTGCCTTGACGGCGGCCCGGCAGCTGCAGCGCACCGGCGGGCGCTATGCCCTCGTGTCGATGTGCATCGGCGTCGGCCAGGGCATCGCCATGGTGATCGAGCGGGCGTAACAGTCGCAGATCGGGGCCGCCGCTATCCGGCGGCTCGTCAGGCGACGAGCTCGTATCCGAATTCGGCTGCGCTGAGGCGCAGCCATTCGACGAAATCGCGCGCCAGCGTGGACGGCACGATAAGGTCGAACGTCGGCGCGGCATCCACCTGAATCAGCACCGCGTGGATGTGGGCGATCGGCGTGACTGCGCTTCTCCCGGGCGCAAACACGCGCGGGTGCAGATCGATGCGGCATCCCTTGGCCAGAACGTCCCGCGCACGCGTACCGGAAAGCCGCAGGACGGACTTGCCGGAACTTTGATCGACAATGGACGACGCGTCGCTGCAGGCGGCCATCAGCTCGCGCGTCAACGCATCGCCCCGAGAGGCGTCGCGCAAAATCAGCCATGTCTCCGGCGCGATCCAGATCGCTGTCGTTGCACCGTTCCCAGCACTTTCGCCGGCATGCGGAAGGTCAAGGCTGAGCGCGCGGCTGACGGCAGCCCGCAGCGCCAACGTTTGCCCTTTGCGGCCCGTTACCTGGACCACGGCCACGCGCCGTTCCGTCAGCAGCACTGGTGTGTTGCTGTTTGCGCCGAAGCGTCCTGGCTGCATGTGCCCGGTGAGCGGTGAAGCGGGTTCAGGCGCGGACACGGCGGTTCTCCGGGTCGACGTGATGCGGGCTGGTGATCTCCACTTCGATCACCTCGTTGTGCAGCGGGGACGTCGCGAACATGCGCTGGCCGATGCACTCTAGCCCGCCGCTCACCAAGGCGAGACCGATCCACCGCTCCAGCTCGACGGAGCGCGTGACGCTGGCGACCCAACCTAGGCTTTGCCTGGAGTCACGCCTCGCAACAATATGCGCGCCGCCGCGCAGACGGCGCTCGAAGCTCGGATCGACCGCCTGGATACCGACCAGCGTCGGCCGGTCGGGGGCGAGCAGGCCGGGGCGCATGGCGTTGACGCGGCCGATGAAATCGCCTTTCTTCTTCATCATGCGCTCGAGGCCCAGGTCGCGCGCCGTCGTTTGGCCGGTCAGCTCCGGCCCTGCGACATGGCCCTTTTCGACGCGCATGAGACCCATGGCTTCGAGCCCATAGGGGATGATGTCGAGCGCTTTGCCGGCGTCCAGGATGGCCGTCCACACCCGCTCACCAAAACCAGCCGGCGTTGCAACCTCATAGGCCAGCTCGCCCGAATAGCTGACGCGGAAGAGGCGTATCGGGCATCCGGCGATGCGTGCATCGGCGACCGTCATGAAGGGGAACGCGTCGTTGCCGAGATCGAGCCCGTCGATGCAATTGACGAGCGTCTTGCGTGCGTTGGGACCGGCCACTGCGATCTGCGCCCACTGATCCGTAACACTGCAGAACTGCACATCCAGATCGGGCCAAGTCACCTGGGCTTGGTACTCCATGTGCTCCAGCACAGCGGCGGCGTTGGCTGTGGTCGTCGTCATCAGGAAGTGCTGCTCGCCAAGCCGAGATGTGGTGCCGTCGTCGAACACCATGCCGTCCTCGCGCAGCATCACGCCGTAGCGTGCGCGCCCGACCGGCAGTGTCGAGAACGTGTTGATGTACAGGCGATCCAGGAACGCCGCCGCATCGCGGCCCTGCACATCGATCTTGCCAAGCGTCGAGACATCGCAGATCCCGACCGACCGGCGCACGGCGCGCGCCTCGCGCAGAATTGGATCCCAGCCCGTCTCGTTGGTTTTCGTGTAGTAGAGCGGGCGAAGCCAAAGGCCGGTCTCCAGGAACACGGCACCGGCGCGCTCGTGCCAGTCGTGCAGGGCTGTGCGCCGCTTCGACTTGTAATGCTGCCCGACCTCGCGGCCTGCCATCGCACCGATGGTGACTGGCGTGACGTAGGGGCGGAACGTCGGCACGCCGACGGTCTCTATTGGCTCGCCGCGCGCTTCGGCCAGGACGGCGCTGCCGACAAGCCCGCCAGTCTTGCCCTGATCCGTGGCCATACCGTGCGTGGTGTAGCGCTTGGCGTGCTCGACGTGCGAATAGCCTTCGCGATGCGCGAGCCGCATATCCTCGGCCGTCGTATCGTTCTGCAGATCGACGAACGACTTGCCCTTGGCCCTGACCTCCCAGAAGGCTTCGATCGGCGAGATCGTCGCGGCATCCTCGTCCGGCAATGCGAACTTGGCCGCACTGCTGTGCCCAGATGCTTGTGCCGCCGCCGCACCGGCCGCGGCGCCATCCCGTGCGGCCCGGCCGATGCCGTAGACGCCGCGTGCCGCACCGGCGGAGCGTTCCGCTTGAATAGGTGGACCCGGCACGAACGTGGCGAGGTCTGCATTCCACGTCAGCGGCGCCCGCGTCATGCTGGCGAGATTGACCGACGGGTTGAAACCGCCCGAGACGCACAGCAGATCGGCCGGCACGGAACTTGACCGGCCTTCGCGACGCCAGCGCACCTGCACGCCGCGAACCGATTGCGTTCCGGTGACCCCGATCACCTCGGCGCCGGTCCAGACCGTGAAGCCGCTGCCGCGTGCCGCATCTGCCGCCACCGATTGCGGGCGAACATCGACGATGGCCGGCACAGCCGACCCGGCGTCGCGCAGGGCGTAGGCGGTGCCATACGCCGCATCGTTGTTGGTGAACAGCACGGCGCTGCGCCCCGGCACCACGCCGTAGCGACGCACATAGGTTTCCGCCGCCGATGCCAGCATCACGCCTGGCCGATCATTGTCGGGGAAAGCGATGAGGCGTTCGATGCCGCCGGTGGCAAGCACGACCTGCCCGGCGCGAATGGCCCAGTAGCGCTGGCGCACGCCATGCGGCGGCGGCATGGCCAGATGGTCCGAAACGCGCTCCACCGCACCGAGCACGTTGTGATCGTAGTATCCGAACACGGTTGTGCGCGGCAGGAGGCGCACTTCCGGCATCGCCTGCAATGCGGCGAGCATGTCGCAGCGCCAGGCCTCATATCGCGCATCGAGCAGCAAGCCACCGCCGAGCTCGAAGTCCTGCTCCATCAGCATGACACGTGCGCCGCTCTCACCTGCGGCTCGTGCGGCGGCAAGGCCTGCAGCCCCCGATCCCACCACCAGCACATCGCAATGCGCGTGCGTGTGCTCATAGGCATCGGGGTCTGGCTCGCGCGCGGCACGGCCGAGACCGGCCATGCGCCGAATCGCCGGCTCGTAGACTTTTTCCCAGAACGAGGGCGGCCACATGAAGGTCTTGTAGTAGAAGCCCGCCGGCAGAAAGCGAGAGACGTGCCCATTGATCGCGCTCAGATCGAACGCGAGCGACGGCCATCGGTTCTGGCTCGCCGCCTCGAGGCCGTCGAACAACTCCGCTACGGTCGCGCGCGAGTTGGGCTCGCGCCGCGCGCCGGTGCGCAGCTCGACCAGCGCATTGGGTTCTTCGGGACCGGCCGTGAAGATGCCGCGCGGACGATGATACTTGAAGCTGCGCCCGACCAATCGCACGCCGCTGGCGAGCAGCGCCGACGCCAGCGTATCGCCCGGATGGCCTTGATAGGTCCGGCCATCGAACTGAAAGCTCAACGTTTGGCTGCGGTCGATGCGCCCGCCCTGCGCCAGTCGGTACGGCTGTGTCATTGCGCTGGGACCTTGAGCACGTCGCGTGCGGCGCCCGTTGCGGCGATGTCATGCGTCAGCGTGTTGCGCACGACCTTGACCCACTGGCGGCAACCGCCCGTGTGATGCCACCACTCCGTGTGCCAGCCCATGGGGTTGGTGCGCAGATAGCTGAACGCGAAGAAGGCGTCAGGAGCATCTGCCGTTGTTGGATCGGGACGCGTCAGCGTTGCATCGCCACGATATGTGAATTCGGCTTGGTCGCGCGTGCCGCACCAGGGGCAGGTGATGAGATGCATGCGGCGGCTCTAATGGTTCCAGGGCGCAGGACCCGCGCCCTTTTCGTCGATCATGCGGCCCTCCCGGAAACGATCGAGGCTCAAGGCCGCATTGAGGGGATGTGGCTCGTCTTTGGCGATGGTGTAGGCAAAGCACCAGCCGGAGCCCGGAATGGCCTTGAAGCCGCCGTAGCACCAGCCGCCGTTGAGATAGAGGCCTTCCACGGGTGTCTTGCCGATGATGGGCGAGCCATCCATCGACATGTCCATGATGCCGGCCCACTGCCGCAGCACGCGCACGCGCGACAGCGCGGGCACCATGGCGATGCCTTCGCTCATGACGTCCTCGACGATCGGCAGGCTGCCGCGCCGCGCATACGAATTGTAGCGATCGATGTCGCCGCCGAAGACCAGGCCGCCCTTGTCGGACTGCGAAATATAGAAGTGGCCAGCGCCAAACGTGATCACGCCGTCGATCATCGGCTTCAGGCCTTCAGATACGAACGCCTGCAGCTTGTGGCTCTCGATCGGCAGCCGCAGTCCAGCCATGGCCGCGACGTGCGAGGAATGCCCCGCGACTGCAATGGCAACCTTGCGCGCGCCGATGAAGCCGCGTGACGTCTCCACCCCCGTGACCCGTCCGCCGTCGCGCCGGATGCCCGTCACCTCGCACTGCTGGATGATGTCGACGCCGCGCTGGTCGGCGCCGCGGGCGAAGCCCCAGGCCACGGCATCGTGGCGTGCCGTCCCCCCGCGCTGCTGCAGCAGGCCGCCGTAGACGGGAAAGCGCGCATTGTCCATGTCGACGAGCGGCGCGAAGCGCGCCACGCCATGGCGATCGAGCAGCTCGGCATCGATGCCCGACAGGCGCATGGCATTGCCGCGCCGGGCCGCCGTGTCGCGCTGGCTGTCGGAATGAAACAGGTTGAGCACGCCGCGCTGGCTCATCATCACGTTGAAGTTCAGATCCTGCTCCAGGCTTTCCCAGAGCTGCAGCGACTTCTCGTAGAAGTGGTGGTTCTCGGGATAGAGGTAGTTCGAGCGCACGATGGTGGTGTTGCGGCCGACGTTGCCGAGGCCGATGGCGCTCTTCTCGATGACGGCCACGTTGGTGATGCCGTGGTCGCGCGCCAGGTAGTAGGCGCTGGCGAGCCCGTGTCCGCCGCCGCCGATGATGACAACGTCGTATTCGGCCTTCGGTTGCGGATCGCGCCAGGCGCGCTCCCAGCCGGTATGGCCGCGCAGCGCTTCGCGAAAGACGCGCAAGCCTGAATATCGTGGGCTCTGGTGCATATGTGGTCGGCGGATCTCAGGTCGGTCAGTGGATCTGTCTTAGAGCAGGTCCGCGGGGCCCGGCAAGCCTGGGCACGCGGGGGCGGCATGCAGCCCGGCGTCTGCCGCCAAGGTCGCGTTTGATCTTGACCCCGCCTTGTCGTAAAGGGCTCAGGTCATGAGTCTGACCCCGCAGAGCGCACCGGCCCCATCGGTCGATCCCATCACCGTCGAGGTGATCGGGAGTGCGCTCGCCTCGATTGCCGAGGAAATGGGCGAGACGCTCGTCCGTGCCGCACACTCCACCAACATCAAGGAGCGGCGCGACATTTCGACCTGCCTGTTCGATGCCGCCGGCCGGACCCTGTGCCAGGCGATGCACATTCCCATTCACCTGGGGTCCCTGATCGGTATCGTCGAAACGGTCGTGGCGCGCTACCCGCTGGCCGAGATCAGCGAGGGCGACGTCTTCATCGGCAACGATGCCTACACGGGTGGTGGCACCCACCTGCCCGACATCGTGCTGGCCGAGCCGATCTTCTTCGAGGGCGCGCTGGTGGGGTGGGCCACCAACACGGCCCACCACGCAGATTTCGTCGACCGCGGCCACGCTCACATCTTTCAGGAAGGCATCCGCATTCCGCCGATACGGCTCTATCGCCAAGGCGAACTGGTGCAGGATGTGCTCGATGTCATCCTCCTGAATTTGCAGGTGCCTCGCGAGCGGCTGGCGGATTTGCGGGCGCAGATGGCGGCCAATCGTCAAGGCATCCTCCGCTTTCAAGAGCTGTGCCGGCGGTATGGGCTCGGCACCATGCAGGCGGCGCAGGAGGCCTTGCTCGACTATGCCGAACGCCTGACGCGGGCTGGTATCAGAGCTATTCCACCGGGCGTCTACGAGTTTGCCGATACGTTCGATTCCGAAGAGATCGGCACTGTGCTCGATTTCAGGGTTCGCATCGAGATCAAAAACGACGAGATTTTCCTGGATTTCGACGCGCCGCCGCAGGTGCGCGCCGGTGTCAACCTCGTGAAGACGGGGCTGCTGGCCACGGTCTACTACGCGCTGAAGACCGTGATCGGTCCCGATATCCCGCCCAACGCCGGCTTCTTCAGGCCGATCCATGTGACGGCGACACGGGGCTCCGTGCTGAATGCGGTCGCGCCGGCAGCCGTCAATTCGCGGCTCGATTCCGGGCAGCGCGTGGTCGACTTGGTGCTTGGAGCTTTGTCCAAGGCCGTCCCGGAGCGCGTGACGGCAGCCCACAACGGCGCCTGTGTCTACGCCGATTTCAGCGGTATCGATCCGCGAACGGGACAATACTACGTCTACGTCGAGACCATCGGCGGCGGCTTCGGCGCGCGTGCCACCAAGGACGGCCTCGATGGTGTCCATGTGCATCTGACCAACACGTCCAACCTGCCGGTCGAGGCGTTGGAGACAGAGTATCCGCTGGTCATCGAGCGCTACGAGCTCGTCAACGACAGCGGTGGTGCCGGCAAATTCCGCGGCGGCATGGCGCTGCATCGCCGGGTGCGATCTGAGCACGACGGTTGCCGCACCTTCATCTTCGGCGCACGCATCCAGACCGCGCCTTGGGGCCTAGGCGGCGGTCTGCCCGGAGCCAAGGCGCACTTCGACTACATCAATCCGGGCGAAGCGCCGAAGCATGCCAAGGCGCGGCTCGATACGGGCTCGTGCGTCTCCATCGTGACGCCGGGCGCGGGCGGCTATGGCCCGCCAAGCGATCGCGATCCCGCCCTGGTGCGCCGCGATCTCGCGGACGAGAAGATTTCAGCCGATGTCGCCCACCGCATCCATGGCCTGAAGGCCTGACTTTGCTTTGCGGCCGCGCGCGCGTCGCTTACACTTGCGGGAACAAGAAGCCCGGAGGAAGCAGATGGCGACCAACAAGCGATGGAAGAACCGGCCTGAAAATTCGACCTGGGGCGACTATGGCGCCGACGATCAGCTCGGCCGCATGAACGAGCTGACGCCCGCGAAGGTCAAGCAGGGCATCGCCGAGGTCAAGGAGGGCAAGACCTTCTGTCTGTCGATGCCGCTCGACTATCCGGGCGGCGCCGAGCTCAATCCGCGCCGTCACCCGCCACAGATCCGGCCCACGCTACGCGACGGCAAGCCCAACTTCATCTATCGCGTCGATCAGAACGTTCCCGGCATGACGGACGTCATCAACGACGACATGGTCCTGCTGCACCTGCAGTACTCGACGCAGTGGGACACGCTCGCCCACGTCGGCTCCCTGTTCGATGCCGACGGCGACGGCAAGCCTGAGCCCGTTTTCTACAACGGCTACCGTGGCGGCGTGGAGATCGTCGGACCCACCGAAGGCAAGGACGCCGGCGGTGTTCCGGGCACCTTCGTCGAGGCCAAGGGCACCTCATCCGCCAACGCGCTCGGCGTCGAGAATATGGCCGTGAAGTGCCTGCAGGGCCGCGCCGTCATGATCGACCTGTTCGCGCATTTCGGGCGCGAGCGCCGCGCCGTCGGCTACGACGATCTGATGCGCATCATGGCTGCGGACGGCATCAAGGTGGAGCCGGGTGATTTCGTGTGTCTCCGCACCGGTTTCGACGATTTGATCCTGGAAATGAAGAAGAAGCCGAACGCACACATCCTGGAGACGACGTGCACCGGCTTGGACGGATCGGATACAAAGCTGCAGCAGTGGATCACGGAGTCCAAGCTCGTCGCGCTGATCTCGGACAACTATGCAGTCGAGATTCACAACGCGCCGCTGAAGCCCGGACAGTGCGCCATGCTGCCGCTGCATCAGCACTGCCTGTTCAAGACCGGCGTCAATCTGGGCGAGATCTGGCGCCTGTCGGAGCT
>JBJXDX010000028.1:0-38011 GCA_046154585.1 Hyphomicrobiaceae bacterium
GCTGCCGCCCGGCTGTCGGGCATCGTCCTTGTTCGCCTTGCGACCGCGCCGGAGGGTCGCGACGACGCCGACTTGGCGCGCGACCTCCTGCCCATCATCTCGCACAAGCTGTCGCCGGAGGATTGGCGGAAGGTCTTGTCCGGAATTTTGGCCTCGCTGACCGCTGCAAGTTACGTCAGCTCGGCGAACGGCCGAGCCCGCGCGACCGGCAGTGGAAGAACGGCGGCCGCCGAGTTTCTGGGATGGCGCAAAGCCACGGCCATGCCGGCATGGCCGGAGGTGCGCGACGGCGCTCTCATCGCCCGCGCGCTGGGCCTCGAAAAGGAGCCGGCCAGCCGCCTCAAGGGCCTCGCCAAGCTGGACGGATTGCGGTGCCTGATCGTGCTCGGCGTCCATGCGCTGAAGCTGCGTGGACCGCTGTCTCCTTCGCGCCTGCGCTCGGCGCTTGCGGTGATCGCGCTGGAACGCGCCTTCGGCAATCAGATCAAGCATAGCCTCGGCGAGAAGCCCGGCCTCTCGCCCAAGTCCGGCCGCCTGCTCGCGGGGCAGCTCGCGTCGAAACCGCGAGACTTCGGCACCGACGGGCGCCTCATCGCGGCCCTCGCCGCCGATGCCGTCGAGGCGCCACGCTCGGACATCGGCACGCTGCGGCTCGGCGTCTTGCGGCGTTTCATAACCAATGCCGAGGCGAAGCAACCAGCAGCGCCAACGACGCCCAAATCTCGCTCCTCGCGAGCCCAGAAGGCGCGGGAAAGCGACGCCGCACCGTCATCCCGCCCCGGCGACATGCCTGCGCCCGTCGCTCGGCCCATCGCAACGCCTGTGTCCCACCGGCCCGATCCCGCGCAGTTCGCGCGCGCAGTTCTCGCTGCAGCCCGTGCGAAAGCGGACGGCTGGCCCGGCAATCGCAAAGCCTACGTGTCGCACGTCTGGAACGCGCTGCGTGACGAGCGGCCGGAATGGGCGCTCACCGAGATCGAATTCAAGTGCATGCTGACCGAAGCGCATCGCACCGGGCTTCTGACGCTTGCCAACGCCGATTTGAAGAACCCGCGGGCCCTGAAGGAATTGCAGGAGTCCGCCATCAGCTACAAGAACACAATCTGGCACTTCATCCGCGTCGAAGACTGAGCCCAAGCGCGATCAACCGAGAAAATCCGTGGCAAGAAACGCAACAGGCAGGCCGAACGACGTGCACGAAACTCTTCCGCAGGAAAAACTGGCGGCGGCGTTCGAGCACTCCATTACCTGGGAGGACGACCTCTGGCGTGCCGATCCTGTCGATGTCGAGCAGGTGCATTTGGCGGCGCGCCGCAAGTTCAAGAGCCTTCTTGAAGCTGTGACCTCCGGCCAAGGCTCCGCGACGCAAGCCCGGATCCTGCTGTTCCACGGCCAGTCCGGCGCAGGAAAAACGCATCTCATTCGCGCCCTGCGCACCTCGGCGCATCGCGCCGGCAAAGCCTATTTTGGCTATGCGCAGATGACACCCGACATCGCAAACTACGCCGAGTACTACCTCCGCCGCCTCGTAAGCTCGCTGGAGAAATCCTACGACCCCGACGGCGGCAGCGAGAGCGCGCTGTCGCGCCTCACCAACAAGCTCGTCGGCGATGCCCAGGTGCTGGGCGAAGGCGAGCTGGCCGAGCTTCGCGAAACACAGCTCGACGAGCCGACATTGGCCCGCTTCATCATCGAGCTCGCCGATGACATCGTCGCCAGCCCGAAGTTCGCGGATCAGGAGCTGGACATCAACATCGTGCGTGCGTTGCTGTACATGCAGCGTGCGGACCCGCGCATCGATCAGCGCGTGCGCCAGTATCTGTCCGGCCGCCAGCTCAACGAGCTGTCGCATCAGGCCGTTGCCGCGCTGGACGCCAATTCCGGAGATGGTCGGGCCTTCGAAATCATCGAAAGCTTCGGCAAGCTCATGTGGACCGTCGATCGCGCGGCGATGGTCTTCTGCATCGATCAGGTCGAGGATCTGCGCTTCTATGACAATGCCGAAGAGCGCTTCCAGAAGGCCATCCGCGATCTCATCCAGATCGCCAATCGCGTACCGACGGCCATCATCCTGATTTCCTGCCTCGGCGACTTCTACGACCAGGTGCGCAGTGTTCTGGCCCAGTCCTACATCGATCGCATCGAGAAATCCGGCCCCGTCGCCCTACTGGAGAACCGCACACCGGACGAAGCGCGTCTCATCATCTCGAAGCGCCTCGAGCACGGCAAGCCGGGCAGCGGCCCGAGCTTCCCCGATGCCTCCAAATTCTTCGGACCCCAGTTCTTCGAGGAATTCGGCGGCTTGTCGACCCGCCGGCTTCTCGAGCACGCCCAGACCCGTTTGAAAGCAAATACGGCCGACGAGGTCGAGCAGAGCGTCGCGACCGGCGGCGGCGACGAGGGTACAAGCTTCATTTCCACGCTGGCGGCCGCCCTCGGATTTGGCGCGGCTCCGGCCGCAGAGCCTCGATCGTCCGGTGTCGATTTCCGTGACCTCTGGGAGCGTTTCGTCAATGGCTCTGAAGCCGAGATGGTTTCCGACGATGCGGAGCTGCTGGATGTCCTGTCCGCATCACTGGGCCTCGCCAAGGATGAGTGGGGCAACACCCTTCACTTGTCGCTGACGAAGAGCAACATCGCGCCGGATCTGCCAGCTCTCGACATCACGGTGAAGCAGAAGACCGGCTTGGCGCTGGATGGCCGCATTTTCATCTGCAATCGGCCAACGCAGGGCGGCGGGCTCAAGCGCCAGCTCGACAAGGTGCTCGCATCGATGCAGGGCAAGACCTGCTTCATGCTGCGCGCCAGCGATTTTCCGCCGAACCGAAAGAACCAGACGGCGCAGGCATTCCGCAAATTCCGCGAAGCCGGCGGCCGCTCGCTCATGGTCCCCATTCCCGAATGGGAGCGCATGATGATGGTGCGCGAATTTCACGCCAGACATAAGCTCGATCCGGGATTTACCGGATGGTTCGAGCAGACGAAGCTTCTCTCGAGCCTCGTCCTGATCGTGCAGCTTCTGCGGCTCGACCTGCTGGGCCGCCAGGTACCCGGCAAAGCCGGAAACGGCGTGCACACGCTGACGGTCGTGCATGATGCAGCAGATGCGTCATCGCCAACGTCACCGCTCGAAGAGGGTCCGGCATCGCCCGACCGGACGCCGACGATGGGGCACGCTCTGGCTGACTGGACCGGCTGGGGCGCCGGCGCGCCGGCAACGCCTGAGGAGGATGAGCTTCCGCTGTCCGTCATTCTGGACGAGAACGCGTCCGGCGCTTCCAGCATCATTGCGGGCCGTGAAATGGGCAAGCAGTCCAAGCCCATCACGCTCAACAAGGACGTGCTCAAGCGCCACGCCGCCGTGCTGGGCGGCTCAGGCTCGGGCAAGACCACGCTGGCCCTCTGCCTTATCGAGCAGTTGCTGTTGAAAGGCATCCCCGCCGTCCTCATCGACCGCAAGGGCGACCTGTGCTCCTACGCCAACCCCGAGGTATGGCGCGGCGCTGATGGCGAGTTCGGCGAGAAGCGCGGCGAGCGCGAGAAGCTCGCCGATCTGATCGACGTTGCGGTCTACACGCCGGGCCGTGCATCCGGGCGGCCGATCTCCATCACGCTCCTCCCGACCGGCATCAGCGAGTTGCCCGAGCACGAGCAGCAGCTCCTGGCCAACCTATCGGCGGCGGCGCTCGGCGACATGCTGCATCTGAAGAACTCCGCCACCCATCAGAAGCAGTCGGGCACGCTGTCCGTGGCGCTGCGTATCCTCGGCGCACGCCATAGCCGCGAGGTGACGCTCGCCGACCTCATCCACCTGCTCGAGGACGAAGACCCCGAGCTCAGCGATCTGACGCAGCGCATGGACCCGTCAGGCAAGATCCGGCGCGATCTCGTGGGGCAGCTCGACAGTTTGCGCCACCGCAATGCGGCCTTGTTCGAAGGCGGCGGCGAGCCGTTGCGGATGGATGCGCTGTTGGGGCTCGGTCCCTATGCGCGTCCCGACGGACGCACGCGCCTGTCGATTATCTATACGGGCTTCCTCGGTGACAACGAGAACATCCTGTTCTGGGTCTCGCAGTTCCTGTCGGAGGCACTACGCTTCTGCCAGCGCAACCCCAACGACGAGCTGCAGGCCGTCGTCATGTTCGACGAGGCCGACCTCTACATCCCGGCCAATTCCAAGCCTGCAACAGCCGAGCCGCTGCAGAGTCTCTTGAAGCGGGCACGATCCGCCGGCCTGGGCCTCATGCTGGCCACGCAGTCGCCGGGCGACCTCGACTACAAGAGCCGCGACCAGATCACGAGCTGGTTCATCGGCCGCGTGCGTGAGGATACCGCACTGCGCAAGCTGAAGGCTGCGTTCCAGAGCGAGTCGGGACTTGATCCGGCGGCCGTCCTTCCCGGGCAGACGGTGGGTGAATTCCACCTTGTGCAAGAGGGATTGGTGCGCTCGCTCAAGGCACAGCGCTCGCTCATCACGGCCGAGCAGGTGCCGTTCGACCGCATCGAACAGCTTGGCTTCGAGACCAAGGGTCAGGATCAGAAGCAGCTTCGGCTGTTCGGCTGACCCTGGGCACGAGGACCTCTCCCGGCTTATGATTTCCTCATCGAAACGATGGGAGACGGATCATGAGTGAGGCCAAGGCAAAATCGAGCGGCTTGCCGGCACAGCCGGAGGCTTGGCAGTGGCCGGAGGAGAAATGGCGCAAGATCGTCGACAAAGTCCGTGCCGGCCGCTCCTTGAAGCCGAAGACATGGAAAGGCGGCGCGCGCTGTGCGGTAGCCCTCTCCTTCGACTCCGATCACGAGACCCAGACGCTGCGTTGGGGGCATGACAGCCCAGGCCGTCTCAGCGCCGGCCAATACGGCGCACGCGTCGGCGTTCCTCGCATTACGCGGCTGCTGGACAAATACGATATCAAGGCGACGTTCTTCGTGCCGGCCGTCGTTGCCATGCTGCATCCCGACGAGCAGAAGCGCGCGGTCGGAGAAGGCCACGAGGTCGGCATTCACAGCTGGATTCACGAGCTGAACAGCCAGCTTCCGCCGAAGAACGAGCGTGATCTGCAAATGCGCGCGGCGGACGTACTGGAGAAAACATGTGGCGTGCGCCCCGTGGGCATTCGCACGCCATCGTGGGACTTCAGCCCCCACACGCTGTCCATCACGCGCGAGATGGGCCTGCTCTACGATTCCTCCCTGATGGCCGACGACGACCCTTATGAACTTCTCGAGGACGGTGAGCCCACGGGCATCGTCGAACTGCCCGTCGAGTGGCTCAAGGACGACGCGCCTTACTTATCGATGGACCGTTTCGGATCGGCGCGTCCTTACACGCCACCCTCTGGCGTCCTGGAGGTCTTCATGCGCGAGTTCGACGCGGCCTACGAGAGCGGCGGGCTTTTCCTGCTCACCATGCACCCGCATGTAATCGGCCACGCGAGCCGCATCCAGATCCTGGAAGAGCTTGTTCAATACATTCGCGGCCATGCCGGGATCTGGTTTGCGCGGCACGACGAGGTCGCCCGCTACTGCAGGGAGAAGGCCAAGCTGTAGCCCGTCAGTCCTGGGCCTGCACCCTGCTCGGCGTCCGCGACAGCACATCGATCAGCCGCAGCCTGATCGCCTGCTGCCGCCAGGGCGCCGTGATCTTCTTGTTGGTGAGGTCCGTGACATAGAACGCGTCGACGACCTTCTCACCGTACGTCGTGATGTGGGCGGACGTGATGTCGAGGCTCAGATTGGAAATGGCGCTGGTCATCTCATAGAGCAGTCCGGGCCGATCCAGGCCTGATACCTCTACGACCGTAAACTGGTCCGACACCGAATTGTCGATGATCACCTCCGGCTCGACGGTGAAGGCGCGAATGCGCCCTTTCACGTCATGGCGCTTGGCCATGAGCGTCGATAGCCGCACCTCGCCCTTCAGCACGCTTTCGATGGTCGCGGCGATGCGACCTGCGCGGCGGCGTTCATCCTCCTCCTCGAATTCGCGTTGCAGAAGGAAGGTGTCGACCGCAAACCCGTCTCTGGTAGTCGAGATGTAGGCGCCGACGATATTGGCGCCCGCCGCCGCACAGGCACCTGCGAACAGCGCCAGCAGCCGCGGATGGTTGGGCGCCATCACGGACAGCTCCGTGACCGCCGTGAAGGCATCAGTTGCAACGTCGGCCGCGAATTTGACGCCTTCGGCCTCGGCTCTCTGTACGAGCCTGAAATGGTCGACCTGCTTGCGTGTCTCGGTCTTGAGCCAATAATCGGGATAGTGCCGGCCGATGTAGCGCGCGATCTCATCTTCCTGAAACTCGGCGGCCACCGCCATACGGAATGCGCTTAGCGCCCCGGCCATGCGTTCACTGCCGCCGGCTTCAACTTGCGCGCCGTCGACGAGCGGCTCGGTCTGATAGTAGAGCGTGCGCAGGAGCTGCCCCTTCCATCCGTTCCAGATGCCCGGGCCCACGGCACGAATGTCGGCAACGGTCAGGACAAGCAGAAGCTTCAAGCGCTCGGGCGTTCCGACGATCCCTGCGAAATCGCGGATCGTCTTTGCATCGCCGACATCACGCGTCTGCGCATACGTGCTCATCACCAGGTGATTCTCGATCAGCCAAACGACCTGGCCGATTTCATCGGCCGAAAGGCCCAGCCTTCGCGCCACGTGCCGCGCGATACGGGCGCCCGCAATGGAGTGGTCTTCCAAGCGGCCCTTGCCGATATCATGGAGAAACGCTGCGACATACAGAGCGCGGCGATTGGCGATGGTCTTGAAGATCCGATGCGAAAGCGGGTGGATCTTATCGGCTTCACCACGCTCGATCTCGGCGACGACGCCGACGGTGCGGATCAGGTGCTCATCGAGCGTGAAGTGATGATACATGTTGAACTGCATCATCGCCACGATGCGCCCGAAATCGGGAATGAACCGGCCGAGCACGCCGGCTTCATTCATCCGCCGCAACGTCGCCTCGACATTGCCGCTGGTCAGCAGGTCGAGAAAAATGCGGTTGGCTTCGGGATCGGCCCGCAAGTTGTCGTCGATCAGCCGCAGAGACTGACGCAGGAGGCGGACGGCATCGGGATGATAGAACGTCCCGGTTTCCTCTGCCGTTGCAAAGAAGCGGATGAGGTTGACCGGGTCGCGCTTGAAGACTCCGGTATCGGCCACGTTCAACCGGCCGTTGTCGATGCGAAAATCGGTCGTACGGCGAATGCGGCGGCGTGTCCGCCAGCTCATGGGATCGAGCATCGCCGCAATGGTCGGCGACGTCTTCAGTTGCTGGATCTCGAGCGCCGAGCACAGGACGGTCGTCAGGTCGCCGACGTCCTTGGCCACCAGGAAGAAGTGCTTCATGAAGCGCTCGACCGCCTTCAGGCCGCCGCGCTCCCGGGCATATCCAAGCCGCTCCGCCAGCAGCGGCTGGAGATCGAACGTCAGGCGCTCCTCGGCCCTGCCCGTGAGAAAATGCAGATGGCAGCGTACCACCCAGAGGAACTCCTCGCAGCGCCGGAAGGTGGACTGCTCGGATCGGGTGAAGAACGCGTCCTTCTTGCCGGAACCCAGTTCCATGTACTTGGCAAGCCACTGCAGCGTGTGGAGATCGCGCAAACCGCCTTTGCCGTCCTTGATGTTGGGCTCGACGCGATAGCGCGATTCACCCGTCCGCCTGTGGCGCTCGTCGCGCTCCGCAAGCTTGGCGGCAATGAACTCGCGCGCGCTTCCCTTGACGACATCCGCGGCGAAGCGCTCGCGCAGATTTTCGTACAACGACTGATCGCCAAAGATCGGACGCGCATCCAGAATGGCGGTGCGGATCATGATGTCCGATTGCGAAAGTCGGATGCACTGATCGACGTTTCGCGTCGCGTGTCCGACCTTCTGCCCGAGGTCCCAAAGCAGATAGAGGATGTATTCGACAACGCTCTCGCTCCACGGGGTCTGCTTGTAGGGGAGCAGGAAGAGTAGGTCGATGTCGGAGCCGGGAGCCAGCATGCCGCGCCCGTATCCACCCGTCGCAACCACCGTCATCCGCTCTGCGTCAGATGGGTTGTCGCTCCGATAGATGTGGGCCTTGGTGTAGTCGTACGCGAGACGGATCAGCTCGTCCTGAAAATGCGACAGGCCTTCTGCGCAACGCCGCCCCTTCCCATCGGCGCTCAGCTCAACCTGGGCGGCTGCATGCGCATCCCTCAGCAGGCGCTTGAGGCGGTCGAGAACCGCCGGGCGCGCCGCGCCCGCATCGTTGCCGTGCGCCCGAAACAATGCCGTGAGTTCGTGGCGCAGGGCCGCGGGATCGAAATAGGGAGCTTTGACGGACGGGCGGTCTGCCGTAAGCAACATCGTCAACCTTTGTTAACTCCCTGATCGGCGATTCGAATCGCCAGGAATGTGTGCTTCTGGCCTAGTCTTTTGCGCCTGTCGTCCGCAAGGCTTTGAGCCGGTAAAGCGCCTCGAGAGCCGCTTTGGGTGTCAGCTCATCGGGATTCAGCGCGTCTATAGCACGATCAAGAGGGGAAGGATCAGATGTCCCCGGTGTGAAACTCCGGGGGCGGGCCGCCGCGAAAAGCGGCAGTTCGTCAAGGGCCAAGGCCGTGCCATCGGCTTTACGGTCCGTCTTCTCAAGCACCCGCAGCACATCCGAGGCCCGATCGATCACCGGCCGCGGCAGGCCCGCCAGCTTGGCAACTTGAATGCCGTAGCTCCGATCGGCGGCTCCGTGGCGGACCTTGTGCAAGAAAACGATCTCGTCGTGCCATTCCTTGACGTCGATCGTCACGTTGGCCACCTCGCTCAGCCGACCGGCGAGGGCCGTCAGCTCGTGATAGTGCGTGGCGAACAACGTGCGGCAGCGCACGATATCGTGCAGGTATTCGATGGTTGCCCAGGCAATGGAGAGGCCATCGAAGGTGGCGGTGCCGCGTCCGATCTCGTCGAGGATGACAAGGCTCCGCTCCGTCGCCTGATTGAGGATGCCCGCCGTCTCGACCATTTCCACCATGAACGTGGAGCGGCCCCGCGCCAGATCGTCCGAAGCGCCGACCCGCGAGAACAGCCGGTCGACGACCCCGATGCACGCGGATTTGGCGGGCACAAACGACCCCATCTGCGCCAGCACAACCACAAGCGCATTCTGGCGCAGGAACGTGGACTTGCCCGCCATGTTGGGGCCGGTGACGAGCCAGACCCGGCCGTCCGCGCTTTCGTCGAAACCCGTCGGCTTCGGGGCGGGCTCCGGTCGGCCTAGGACACAATCGTTCTCGACGAACGGCCCAGACTTGGCCCGTTGCAGGGCCTGCTCCACCACGGGATGTCGGCCGCCGCGAATTTCGAACGCGGTCGACTCGTCGAGCGCCGGACGAACATACGCCTCGACCGCCGCCAGCTCCGCCAGCGAGGCATAAACATCGAGCTCGGCCAAGGCGCCGGCCAGACTTGCCATCGCTTGCGCATTTTTCACCACGGCGCCTGCGAGCGCGTCGAAAACCTCCTGCTCGATCGCAAGCGCCCGCTCCGCCGCGGATGCGATACGTCCCTCGATCTCCTCGAGTTCGCCAGTGGTGAACCGCACCGCATTGGCCATGGTCTGACGATGCCGGAAGACGGCATTGTGCGGCGCTTCCATGAGAGGCCTGGCATTGAGAGCCGTCAGCTCGATGAAGAAGCCCAGGATGTTGTTGTGACGGACCTTGAGCGACTTGATGCCCGTCGACGCGATGTACTTCGCCTCCAGCTCCGTCATGACGCGGCGGCTGTCGTCCCGCAGCCGCAATGCATCATCGAGATCGGCTCGGAAGCCGGAACGCACGAAACCGCCGTCACGCCGCAGATGCGGCGGCGTCTCGACCAGTGCGCCAGCCAGTTGCTCCGCGAGCGGCGCGGGAACGCACGCCAGACGCGTTTCGATGATCCTCAATTCATCCGTCAGGCCGATAGCGCCAGCAGCCTTTGCCAGCAGCCTGGCGCAGTCCTTGGCGACGGCCAGTCCGTCGCGGATGGCCGCGAGATCACGCGGGCCGCCGCGCATGAGCGCAAGCCGCGACGACGCCCGGGCCATATCGGGCGCGGACTTCAGCGCCTGGCGCAGGTCGTCGCGCAGAGTCTCGCGCTCGTGCAGAAATGCGAGCGCGTCGAGACGCGCCGCGATCTGCTGCGGATCACGCAGCGGGCTCGCCAGCCGGGTTGCCAGTTCGCGTGCCCCAGCGCCCGTCACCGTCCGATCGATGGCCGACAGCAGGCTGCCCTCGCGCGCGCCTGACGTGGAGCGCAAAATCTCCAGGCTGGCGCGGGTCGCGCCGTCGATGACGAGCGAATTGGCCGATCCGGAGTGACGCGGAGGACGGACGACCGGCTTGGCTCCGATTTGTGTCAGATCGACATATTTCAGCAGCGCCCCGACCGTCGCCAGCTCCGCGCGCGAGAAGTTGCCGAAGCCGCCGAGCTCGCCGACGCCGAGCCGGTCCTTCAGCAGACGCTCGCCCGAAAGACTATCGAAAAATGCGGACGCCACCGGCGTCAGCGCCGCACCCGTTGCAGCAGCCGGGGCGGTCAGCTTCCCGTCCGAAATATCGGCGGCGATGATTTCGCCCGGCGCGAGGCGCATCACCTCGCCGCCCAGGTCATCCGCCGCAACCTCGCCGACCTCGAACTCTCCCGTGGAGATATCGAGTGACGCCAGGGCGTAGAGCCCCTTCCCATCGTAAGACGCCGCAGGCACCGGCATCATGGCCGTCAGGTAGTTGCGCGCCCGGATATCGAGAAGGCTGTCCTCCGTCAGCGTGCCGGGCGTCACCAGACGTACCACATCGCGCCGCACCACGGATTTGGCTCCGCGCTTGCGCGCTTCGGCCGGATCCTCGAGCTGCTCGCAGACGGCGACGCGGTATCCAAGCTTGATCAAGCGCTGCAGATATTCGTCGGCGCGATGGATCGGAACGCCGCACATCGGGATGTCCTGACCGAGGTGCTTGCCGCGCTTGGTCAGCACGATCCCGAGCGCTTTCGCGGCGACCACCGCATCCTCGAAGAACAGCTCGTAGAAATCTCCCATCCGGTACCAAAGGAGGCTGTCGGGATTGGCCGTCTTGATCTCCAGAAACTGCGCCATCGCCGGCGACACGTCTTTGACAGGGGCGATGAGCTCTTCCGCAGGCACGGCTGCCTCGCCGGGCTCCGTGGCCTCCGGCTCGGGCTTCCACGCGCCGGCACGCGCGGCCGCTTTGGATTTTCGCGTCATATGGGCCCCTCTGCCCCGTCCCTGACTTCGCGGAGGTAGCCATAGCCGCTTGATGCGCTCGTGGGAATGCCGCCGTGTGTGCAGACGCGAAGGCGCTGTGTTGTGCAAGCGGGGTGCGAGCCCTATCGTTCGAGGTTCGCCCTGCGCTCCGCTTGAGAGCTGCAGCGTTCTCCCAACGAAAAGAACGGTCAGGTCTGATGTCCGCCAAATTTCCCGCTGCTCGATACACGGACCAGGAAGCGCTCGATTTTCACTCCCGCGGCAAGCCGGGAAAGCTCGAGATTACGCCGACCAAGCCGCTGACGACCCAGCGTGACTTGTCGCTCGCCTATTCGCCCGGCGTGGCCGTTCCCGTGCAGGCTATCGCGCGCGAGCCCGCCCTCGCCTACGAGTACACCAACAAGGGCAATCTGGTGGCCGTCATCTCGAACGGCACGGCCATCCTCGGCCTCGGCAATCTCGGCGCGCAGGCGGCCAAGCCGGTCATGGAAGGCAAGGGCGCGCTGTTCAAACGCTTCGCCGACATCGACGCCATGGACGTGCTCGTCGATACGACCGATGTCGATGCCTTCATCAACTGCGTGCGCTATCTCGGGCCGACCTTCGGCGGCATCAACCTCGAGGATATCAAGGCCCCGGACTGTTTCATCATCGAGGAGAAGCTCAAGGAGCTGCTCGACATTCCCGTGTTTCACGATGACCAGCACGGCACCGCCATCATTGCCGCGGCCGGATTGATCAATGCGCTCGAGCTGACGAACCGCGACATCAAGAAATTCAAGCTCGTGGTCAATGGCGCGGGCGCGGCCGGCATTGCCTGCCTCGATCTCCTGATGGCGATGGGCATGCCGCGATCGAACGTCATTTTCTGCGATACGAAAGGCGTGATCTACCAGGGCCGCAAGGACGGCATGAACCAATGGAAGTCGGCCTATGCCGCCAAGACCAAGGCGCGCACGCTGGCCCAGGCGCTCGACGGCGCCGACGCCTTCTTCGGCCTGTCAGCGAAAGGCGCGGTGACCAAAGAGATGGTCAAGAAGATGGCCAAGCAGCCGATCATTTTTGCCATGGCCAATCCCGACCCCGAAATCACCCCCGAGGACGTGCTGGCCACGCGCAGCGATGCCATCATCGCGACCGGCCGGTCCGACTACCCCAACCAGATCAACAATGTTCTCGGCTTCCCCTTCATCTTCCGCGGCGCCCTGGATGTGCACGCATCGGAAATCAACACGCCGATGAAAATCGCAGCGGCCAAGGCGCTGGCAGCGCTCGCGCGCGCCGAAGTGCCCGATCAGGTTGCGGCCGCCTTCCACGGCCGGCGTCCGGTCTTCGGTCCCGAGTACATCATTCCCGCACCATTTGACCCGCGCCTCATGACGCACGTGCCGCCGGCCGTCGCCAAAGCGGCCATGGAGAGCGGCGTCGCGCGCAAGCCCATTCCCGACATGGACACCTATACACACAGCCTTGAGGGCCGATTGGACCCGGTCGCGGGCTGGCTGCAGCTCACGTTCGATAAGGTGCGCGCCGAGCCCAAGCGCGTCATCTTTGCCGAAGGCGAGGAGCCGACCGTCATCCGCGCCGCCAATGCCTACCACACCAACGGATTCGGCCAGCCCATGCTAGTGGGAAGCACCGACACGGTGAAGGCCAACATCCAAAAGCTCGGCATTCGCCTCAAGAGTGAATTCGCGCTGCTCGACACGCGCACGTCGCCTTACACGGAGCAGTTCACGGACTATCTCTACGCGCGCCTGCAGCGCCACGGCTATCTGCGCCGCGACTGCCTGCGCCTCGTTCTCAACGAGCGCAACATATTTGCCGCGTTGATGGTTGCGCACGGCTATGCCGATGCGATGGTGTCGGGCGCCACACGCAATTGGACCAACATTTACAACGACGCCCGCCGTGTCCTTGATCCAAGCCCGGACCGCAGCGTCATCGGCGTCACGCTCGCACTGTGCCGCGGGCGCGCCGTTCTCATCGCGGACACCAGCGTCCACGATATGCCAAACTCACGCGAAATCGCCGATATCGCTGTGGAAGCAGCCCGCACCGCCCGCAAGTTCGGCATGGAGCCGCGCGTCGCGCTTTTGGCCTACTCATCGTTCGGCCATCCGAGAGGCGAGCGCTCGGACGAGGTACGCAAGGCCGTCGACATTCTCGATCAGCGGAAAGTCGACTTTGAGTACGACGGAGATATGGCCGCCGACGTGGCACTCAATGGCGGCGTGCGCGAGCTCTATCCGTTCTGCCGGCTGACCGACAACGCCAACGTCCTGATCATGCCGGCGTTTCACGCCGCCTCGATCTCGACCAAGATGCTGAAGGAATTGGGGGCCGCCACCACCATCGGCCCCATCCTGGTCGGGCTGGATCACTCGGTCCAGATCTGTCCGCTGGGCGCCATGGACGTCGATATCCTCAACCTGGCAGCACTCGCAGCGTTCGGCATCGGCAAGTAGGTCCGTCGCTCAAACGGCAAAATCGCTTGCTGATTTCGGTCTCGGCGAAGACCGGTCATCGCGGCACCATCTGTCGAGCAAGGCCTCGATCTCGCAGCGCTCGAACGGCTTCGCGAGATAGTCGTCGAGCCCAGCGTCAAGGCAGCGTTGCCTGTCCTCGGCAAACGCGTTTGCCGTCAAGGCGGCGATGGGCGGAGCCTTGCGGTTGGCCGCACGGTACAGGTTCCTGATCAGCCGGGCGGCTTCGAATCCATCGATGTCCGGCATGTGGACATCCATCAAAACGAGGGCGAAATCGGACCCAGCGGCTTTGCTTGCATGCGTGCAACTCTCGACAGCTTCACGCGCGTGCCGGGCCACAGTGACGTCACAGCCGAGCTTCTCGAGCATACGTTGCGCGACCAGCGCATTGATCTCGTTGTCATCGACCAGAAGCACGCTGTGTTGGGCAGCTTTGGGATCCTGACGGACACCATCCGGCGACATCGGCCGCTCGCTGAAAGGATCTTGCTGGGCCGGATCGATCCCGAACGTATGCGCCACGAGCGATACGGGCCGCACTGGGCGGATGAGGTAGGCATCGAATCCGGCCTTGCGAAACGGAGCAAGCGTCGTCCTGCCCGACATGCCGATGAGCACAACGGCCCGAAGCCGATTGCGGGTTCGCGCCCTGGCATACGCCAGCAGCTGCCCGGCTCGTCTCACGCCGAGATTTGAATCCACCAGCACGACGTCGAATGGCAATCCATCGCGCTGCGCGCGGTCAATCGTCGCCTCGGCCTCGTGGTCGGACGCCGCAAGCGCAGATACTGCAATCGAATCCAGGGTCTCGCCCAAGACCTGCCGCTCAACGCCCTCTCGGAGCACAGCCAGAACGCGGTTGCGCGAGAATTGCTGCGGAGGCCTGACAAGCTGCGGGCGCGAGCCTGTCACCGTCTGGAGAGTCATACGGGCCGTAAACGTCGAGCCGGAGCCGCGACTGCTGTCGACGTCGATGTCGCCGCCCATGGCGCGCGCCAGGCGACGCGAAATGGCAAGGCCCAGCCCGGTGCCGCCAGGCTTCCTGCTCATGATGTCATCGTTCTGCTCGAACTCGACGAACAGCGACGGCATGCCCTCCGGTCCGATGCCCGGGCCGGTATCGGACACCGCGATCGCCAGCTCCACGTTGGCGATCGCGAGCAAAGGCTCAGTCGAGGACTTGCGGCCTTCGACGCGCACGGCTACCCCGCCCTCCTGCGTGAACTTGATCGCATTGCCCACCAGATTGAGCAAAATCTGACGCACGCGCACGGCGTCACCGGAGACGCGGCGAGGCAAATCCGGATCAATCCGCCAAGCAATCTCGAGGCCCTTCTCATGCGCCTTCGGCGCCATGAGCTCGATGACGCTTTGAATGCATTCGTCGAGATTGAATGGCTGCGCCTTGATCTCGAGCTTGCCAGCCTCGATCTTGGAGAAATCCAGGATCTCGTCGATCAGACCCAGCAGCGTCCGCGCGGAGCGATCGATCGCAGCGGCATAAGCCTTCTGCTCCGCCGACAGGTCGGTATCGAGCATCAATGCGGACATGCCCATGATGCCGTTCATGGGCGTGCGGATCTCGTGGCTCATGGCCGCCAGGAACCGCGACTTGGCCTGATTGGCGGCCTGGGATTGATCACGCGCGGCGGCAAGCTCCATCTGCGCGGCGCGCTGTTCGGTCGTGTCCCGTCCAATGCATTGCACCTCGGGAGCGGCGCCATCAACCGCTTCGGTGACATAGTGCTCGAAGGTGAACCATCGGGCGCCTGCAACCGTCGCGAGCTTCTGCTCGTACCGGCACCGGCGGGAAATATCCACTATCTCCCGCACCGGCGCGGCCTGCCCATCGAGAACCACAGGGCTGAACGTGGTGCCGATCACCGCTTCCGGCGTCACGCCGAACGTGCTGCAGAACGCGTGGTTGACGAGCGTTAGCGCCCCCCCGAGCGAACGCCGCGAGATGACCTCGGTCTGGCTGTCCAGCAATCCGCGGTAGCGCGCCTCGTTGTCGCGCAGCTCCCATTGCAGGTCCTTCAGGCGTTCGATATCGCGTTCGAGACGCTTTTGCGTCGAGCGCGACCGGTCAAGCTCGCGCGGTTGTTGAACGGGTTCGCACACGCGCGAAGCCACGCCGGCGACCTGCGTCAGCGCTCCCGCCACTGCGCGGGAAATCGCCCGAGCCAGACTTGTAATGCCGCTTGAACTGGTCACCCGACGCCACGATCCGAAACCTGTTTTTGTTGATCGCATCAAATCACATCACACTTGAAAAATATTTATGGGCTTGGGTTAGTGTTACGTCACGCTTAAGAAGTGCTCCGAGGCGAGAAACGCCCGCCGGATCAAAGCAATAGACGCATACAGGAGACGCCATGGGCCCGCTCAAAGGTTTACGCATCATCGAAATGGCCGGCATCGGTCCGGCTCCGTTCTGCGGCATGCTGCTATCCGATATGGGAGCGGAGGTGATCCGCGTCGACCGGCGCGAAAAAACCGATCTGGGCTTGCCCGGAAAGGAGCCCAAGTTCGACGTGCTGCATCGGGGCCGCAAGTCGGTGGCAGTCGACGTCAAGAGCGACGCCGGACGGGACGTTGTGCGCAAGCTCGTGGCCAAGGGCGACGCCCTGATCGAAGGCTTCCGGCCGGGGGTCATGGAGCGGCTCGGCCTCGGCCCGGACGACCTGCTGGCGGTCAACCCGCGGCTGGTGTTCGGGCGCATGACCGGCTTCGGCCAGGACGGGCCGATGGCCCCACGCGCCGGCCACGACATCAATTACATCGCGCTGGCGGGCGTGCTGCACACCATCGGACGCAAGGGCGAAGCGCCGATGCCGCCGCTCAACCTCGTGGGCGACTTCGGCGGCGGCGGCATGCTTCTCGCCTTCGGCGTCGTTTGCGCGCTGCTCGAAGCTCAACGCTCCGGCAAGGGCCAGGTTGTCGATGCCGCGATGGTGGACGGCGCGGCGACACTGATGTCCGCCATCTACGGCTTCCGCGCGCAGGGAACCTGGAAGGACGAGCGCGGCGTCAACATCCTCGACACCGGTGCGCCCTACTACAACGTCTATGAAACGCGCGATGGCAAATGGGTGTCGATCGGCTCCATCGAAAAACGATTCTACGAGGACCTCCTGAACCGCCTCGGCCTCGCCGCCGAGAAACTGCCCGCACAGCACGACGAAGCAGGGTGGCCCAAGCTGGCGCAGCGTTTCATCGAGACGTTCCGCACCAAGACGCGGGCCGAGTGGGAGAAGATCTTCGACGGCAGCGATGCCTGCTTCGCGCCGGTTCTGTCCATGGGCGAGGTGGCCGACTATCCGCATAACGCCATCCGCAAGGCCTTCGTCTCGCGTGGCGGCGTGGTGCAGCCGGCCCCCGCTCCGCGTTTCAGCCGGACGCAGCCCGAGATGGGCGGCTTGCCGCAGGAGCCGGGCGCCCATACCGATGCCGTTCTCGCCGAGTTCGGCTTCGCCGCCGGCGAGATTGCGGATCTGAGAAAGCGCGGTATCGTCGGTCCGGTCTGAGAACGGGAGAACCCGCCATGGACGTCAGCCTTACGCCCGAGCGGCGCGAGATCCGCGATGCCATCTTCAAGATCTGCGCACGCTTCGGCGACGAATACTGGCTTAAGAAGGACAAGGAAGGCGGGTTTCCCTTCGAGTTTCACGAAGCGCTGGCGGCCGACGGCTGGCTCGGGATCGCCATGCCGGAGGAATTCGGCGGCTCGGGCCTCGGCATCACCGAGGCAGCGCTGATGATGCAGGCCATCGCCGAGTCGGGCGCCGGCATGCAGGGCGCATCTGCCGTGCACATGAATATCTTCGGCCTCAATCCGGTCATCGTGTTCGGCACCGAGGAGCAGAAGCGCCGCTTCCTGCCGCCGCTGATCGCCGGCAAGGAAAAATCCTGCTTTGCAGTCACCGAGCCCAACGTCGGCCTCGACACCACGCGCCTCAAGACCAAGGCCGTGCGCGAAGGTAATCGCTATCGCGTCGATGGCCACAAGATCTGGATCTCGACGGCCCAGGTCGCGGACAAAATCCTTTTGCTGGCCCGCACCACGCCACTGGAAGAGGTCAAGCGGCCGACCGAAGGGCTATCGCTGTTCTATACGACCCTTGATCGCGCCTACGTCGACGTGCGCGAGATCGACAAGATGGGCCGCAAGGCGGTCGACTCCAACGAGCTGTTCATCGACGGGCTCCCCGTGCCTCTGGAAGACCGCATCGGCGAGGAAGGCCAGGGTTTCAAGTATATTCTCCACGGCATGAACCCTGAGCGCATCCTGATTGCGGCCGAGGCCGTCGGCATCGGCCGCGTGGCGCTAGCGCGGGCGTCGCAATACGCCAAGGATCGCGTCGTGTTCGGCCGCCCGATCGGACAGAACCAAGGGATCCAGCATCCGCTTGCAAAGGCATGGATGAACCTGGAAGCCGCCAATCTCATGGTCTTCAAGTCGGCCGCCCTCTACGACCAAGGCGAGCCGTGCGGCATCGAGGCCAATGCCGCCAAGTATCTGGCGGGTGAAGCCGGGTTCGAGGCCTGCGAGACCGCTGTGCTGACCCATGGCGGCATGGGGTATGCCAAGGAGTTCCATGTGGAACGTTTTCTGCGTGAAGTCCTGATCACCCGGATTGCCCCTGTCTCGCGTGAGCTCATCCTCAGTCACGTGGCCGAAAAGGCTCTGGGCCTGCCGAAGTCCTACTGAAGAGCACCACGCTGCTTTAAACTAAAATTTTTCAGCGACGGGGACCTTCTGGATGCCTGCGGAGCATGAGCTGTCCTACCGCTATCGCGGCTGGCGCGTGGTGGCGGGATGTTTCCTCATGGCCACGTTCGGCTGGGGGCTCGGCTTCTACGGCCACAGCGTCTATCTCGCTGAGCTGACCCGCCTGCACGGCTGGCCGGCAGGCGCCATCTCGACCGCAAGCACGCTGTACTATCTCGTCAGCGCTTTACTCGTCGTCTTCGTCAGCGATGCGATCCGCCGGTTTGGCCCGCAGCCCATGGTGCTGGTAGGCATCGCGTCGTTCGCGATATCAGCCACGGCGATCGGCTGCGCCACCTCCAAGGCGCACATCTTCGCCGCCTACCTCGTCATGTCGATCGGCTGGGCGACGCTGACGCTGGCGGCGATCACCAACATCCTAGGCCTTTGGTTCCAGGAGAAGCGCGGCCTCGCCATCAGCTTCGCGCTGAACGGAGCCAGCATGGGTGGCATCATCGGCACGCCGCTCCTGATTTGGCTCACGAACCTCTACGGCTTCCGCACGGCAATGGCGATAGCAGCAGCGGCGACGATCGTTGTGCTGCTTCCCGTTGCCATGGTTTGGATGGAGCGGCCGCCCGCTAAGGCGGTCGCCAGCGCGGATCCGGAAGCGCACCCCGAAACCGCCGCATCGTTGCTCAAGCGTCGCGACCTGCTCGCCAGCCCGCATTTCTGGACGGTAGCGGCGCCCTTCTGTCTCGGCCTGCTGGCGCAGGTCGGCTTCATTGTGCACCAGATCGCATTTCTCGAACCGGCGCTCGGACGGCACGGGGCCGGACTCGCCGTTGCCGTGACGACGATCATGGCAGTCGTCGGCCGCGTCGGGCTGGGCTTGATCATCGATCGCCTGGATCAACGCCAGCTCACCGCCATCTCGCTCGTCACCCAGGCTGTAGCCCTGCTTGTGATGACGCTGGCTGCATCACCCTGGCTTCTCTACGTGTGCTGCGCCACCTTCGGCTTTTCCGTCGGCAATCTCATCACGCTGCCCGCCCTCATCATTCAGCGGGAGTATGACTCCGCATCGTTTGGCATGCTGACGGCGCTGGTGGTGGCAGTCGTGCAGATCGCGTATTCGTTCGGCCCGGGCCTGCTCGGCATCCTGCGCGACCTCACCGGCAGCTACGCCGTGCCCCTGTACGTTTGCATGGCCCTGGAGCTTGCCGGTGCGGTCGTCGTAATGTTGCGCCTGCGACGTTGAACCAACGCTTCGAGGAAACGCTCATGCAGCTGATGACATTCGCCAAGGACGGCCAGACGGCGCTGGGGCTCGTCGACCATGGATCAGTCATCGATCTGGCATCGGCCGATCCAGGCTTGCCCAAAGACATGCTGTCCCTGATTGAAGCCGGTCCGTCCGCGCTGGCGAGTGTCCGCGCTGCGGCCGCTCGCGCACCGGCATCCACCAGACTCGCCATCGACAGCGTCAAGGCGGCGTTGCCGATCGCGCGGCCGCCGAAATTCGTCTGCGTCGGACTGAACTATGCCGAGCACGCCAAAGAGGGCGGACATGCCACCCCGACCTATCCGTCGTTCTTCCTGCGCGTGAATTCGTCGCTCATTCCTGCGGGGGCTGCCGTGGTCAGGCCGAAATGCTCGGTGCAACTCGACTACGAGTGCGAGCTGACCATCGTTATCGGCAAAGGCGGGCGCCACATCCCGGAGGCGAAAGTCCTCGACCATGTGTTCGGGTATACGCTCTTCAACGACGTGTCCGTGCGCGACTATCAGCGCAAGACCTCGCAATGGACGGCCGGCAAGAACTTCGATGCGACCGGCCCGCTGGGTCCTGTCATCGTGACGGCAGATGCGCTGCCGCCCGGCGCCTCGGGCCTCCGCATCTCGACGCGCGTCAACGGCGAGACCATGCAAAACTCCAACACCAGCGACATGATCTTCTCGACTGCCCGCACCATCGCCATTCTATCCGAGATCATGACGCTGGAGCCCGGCGATATGATCGCCACCGGCACACCCTCGGGCGTCGCCCACGCAAGAAAACCACCAGCCTGGATGAAGGCCGGCGACACTGTCGAGGTGGAAGTCGAAAAGATCGGCGTGTTGCGCAATCCCGTCGTCGACGAGCGGTAGTCTCAGCGCCCCGTCAACGGCTCGGGGCCCCAGGAGAACAGCGGGCGGCCGCCGTCCTTGGTGATGACGACCACCTCCTCGAGCCACGAGCGATCATGCTCACCGCCAGGATAGAGGAGGTGCACCGGCGCGACCATGCCCTCCTCCAGCACCCAATCGCCGTTCGGCTTGCCGTCCGCCGTCATCAGCTCAAGCTCCATGTGTGAGAGCCCGAGCCCATGAAAGAAGATGAGCGCCGTGTTGGCATCCGGTACGCCCGCCTTGCGATAGGCCTCGCGCGCCTTGCCCTGTAGCTCGCTGATCCTGGCACCGGGCCGCATTTCCGCGAGCAGAGTCTCTGAGACGGCGCTGGTGGCCGCGGCATAGCGCTTGGCCTCCCCTTGCGGCTGCCCGTCCACGACCCACGTCTTGCCGCCATCCCAGCAGTAGAGATCGATGGTGCCATGGCAGTCGAACATCACGTGCGTGCCCGGGCCCACCTCATCGTCCTCGAAGCCTGACGACAGCATGATGGTCGGGTCGGTGCCCCGCGGATGTCCCCAGACCATGCCGCCCGGATCGCGCACGAAGCCTCCGAGATCGACGGCCGCCTTGGCGTACGCCCTGTTCAGATCGCGCCAGGTTGCTCCCTTGTCCCAGGAAGCCATCGTCGCCCGGATCGCGGCTTCATTGAGCCGCGTAGCACGCGCCAGTAGCTCCAGCTCGGCCTCGGTCTTGACGGCGCGCGCGAACATCATCGGATCGTAGCCGTCCGCCACGTCCATACCTTCGACACCCAATCGGACACCGACGCCCATGTCGTCGAACGCCACGCGCCCCTTATCGAGCTTCAGCTCCTTCAACGCACCACGCACGGCCGTTCCCATCTCGAACGCATAGTTGCGACGAGACTGCTGCATCCACGCCAGGTCCTTGGCATGCGGCGGAATGAACCGGTCGATGTCGCTGGCCTTTGCCGGAAGGTCCAACCCCATCATGACCGCACGATAGGGCCGGATGTCTTCGACCCAGGTCGGCTGCCCGAGGAACGTGGCCAGGTAGTAGTCGGCCACGACCATGATCGGATGCTCCGGCGCCTGCCGGGAAATGATCACCGCATACGGCCGCGGCTCGTCGGACTTGTGGGCAATGCCATTGAACCCGGTGAGATAGAACACGTTGTTCGGCTGCGTCGCGACGATGCCATCAAGCCCACGCACCTCCATGGCATGCAATAGCCGGTCGAGATTGCAGAAGCGCTTGGGCAGCGGCTTGCGCTCGAAGTCTTTCGCGGAGACGGCTTTTGCACTCGCCATGACGTTTTCTCCCAAATTGTTTGGTTTTCTGCTTAGTGTCCTTCGCGTCCGACCATCAGCCGCAACGGCGTGTAGACCAGAACTGTGTCGCCCTTCTGATTGATGATAGTGTTGCGCGTGCGCACGAGGCCGCGCCCGCCTTTGGAGGCCGGACGCTGCTCGATGACCTCGATCTCGACGTGAATGGTATCCCCGGCAAAGGTCGGACCTTTGACATCCATCTCCATGTGAAGGAAAGCGAGGCCCGTGCCCTGGATCGTGCCGAGCATCGTCAAGCCTTCGCCCAGCGCGTAGACCAGCGCGCCCGGCGCCAAGCGGCCTTTGATGGCGGAGTGCTCGCGCACATACTCCATGTCGGTGAACAGGACTTCGAGGAAGCCCGTGCACGAGATGAAATTGACGATATCGGTTTCCGTAATGGTGCGGCCGTAGGTCTTGAACTTCGCACCAACCGGCATGTCCTGCCAGTACATGCCGTGACCGAGCAGCTTCATTCCCTTATCTCCTGTAGTTCCGCTAGAGCGCGCGGGCGACGATCTCTTTCATGATCTCCGTCGTCCCAGCGAAAATGCGATGCACGCGCGCGTCGGCATAGGCGCGCGCGATCGGATACTCCCACATGAAGCCGTAGCCGCCGTGGAGCTGCAGGCAGACGTCGAGCACCTTGCCTTCGAGCTCCGTCAGCCACCACTTCTGCATGGCCGCCGTCGGCACGTCGAGCTCGCCGGCAATGTGCAAATCGAGACACTTGTCGAGAAAGACGCGCGCCACCTGTACTTCGGTTTTGACCTCCGCCAGCTTGAAGCGCGAATGCTGGAAGTCAGCGATCGGCCTGCCGAACGCCTTGCGATCGCGCGTGTAGGCGAGCGTCCACTCCAGCGCGGCCTCCATGATGGCGACGGCGGCAACTCCCACGATCAGCCGTTCCTGGGGTAGCTCCCGCATCAGATACTCGAAACCGCGCCCTTCCTCGCCCAGCATGTTGGACGGCGGCACTGAGACATCCTCGAAGAACAGCTCGGACGTGTCCTGCGCCTTGTGGCCCAGCTTTTCCAGATTTCGGCCGCGCTTGAAACCGGCACGGTCGGCCTCCACCAGCACCAGGCTGACGCCCTTGGCGCCTTCCTTGGGGTCGGTCTTGCAGGCCACGATGACGAGATCGGCAAGCTGCCCGTTGGTGATGAACGTCTTCTGCCCGTTGATGACGAGCTGGTTACCCTTGGCAATGGCAGTGGTCCGCAAGCCTTGCAGGTCGCTGCCCGTGCCGGGCTCGGTCATGGCGATGGCCGTCACAACCTCGCCTTTGGCCATGCGCGGGAGCCACGTCCGCTTCTGCTCCTCGCTTCCGTAGTGCAGGATGTAAGGCGCGACGATATCGGAGTGGAGCCGGAAGCCGGGTCCCGAATAGAGGCCCCGCGCCAATTCCTCGATGATGATCGCGCTCATGAGAAAGTTCGCGCCGGCGCCGCCGTATTCCTCCGGAATGCCGGTCAGCAACAGCCCGGCCTCGCCGGCCTTGCGCCACACCTCGCGCGAGACGACGCCATCCTTCTCCCACTGGTCGTGATAGGGCGCGATCTCGCGATCGATGAAGGCTTTCACGCTCCTGCGGAAAAGCTCGTGCTCGTCGCTGAAGACGGTGCGAGGGATCGGCATTGGAGTTTCCTCGAGCGCGTTCTGATCGTTCAGCGAAGCTTATCGGAACCAACGCGGGCACGGCAGGATTTTTGTGGCAGAGTGCGCCGATCGGACCCGAAGTCCTGGGAGAACGCATGCGCCCATTCAATAAATCTCGCTCGCTGGCGACCGCAACCCTTGCTGCCGCGATCATGTCAGGCGTTTGCGCCCTCGACTCATCCGGCATCGGTGCCACGCCAGCGGCCGCGCAGGGCGAAAGCCGGCAGCAGCGCGAATTGGACAAGCTGTTTGCCGATCTCAAGCAGGCACCCACTCAGGACGAGGCCGACAAGATCGCCGGCCGCATCTGGGAGATCTGGATGCGATCCGGCCGCGATGATGTCGACGTCATGATGAGCCGCGTCGTCGCCAACACGGCCGGCCGGCACTATGGCTTGGCCCTCTTGTTGCTCGACGAGGTGACCGATCTCGCGCCGGACTTCGCCGAAGCCTGGAACAAGCGCGCCGCTTTGCGCTACCGGATGGGTGAGTACGCCAGCGCGCTCGACGACATCGAGGCAGCGCTTAAGCTGGAGCCCCGCCACTTCGGCGCATTGGCGGTGAAGTCGGCCATCCTCGCCGACATGTCCAAATGGCAGGACGCGCTGGCGGCCTACCGGTCCGCGCTCGCCATCAATCCGTTTCTCGCATCGCGCCACAAGGTTCTGCCGGAGCTCGAGCGGCTGGCCGCGAAAGCGCAGTAGACCGGGCGCCTATCCTTTCTTGGCGCGCGCCAAGTCGTCGACGGACACTGCAATCGCGGACAGCGTCTTGTCCACGTCAGCCGGCGTGTGCGCGAGCGAGATGTAGTACTTGCTCTCGCCCTTCAGGATGCCGCGCTCCAGCAGCGACGCGTTCATCCGCTTCTGCATCTCGGCATTGCCCCGCGCTGTCCCACGGTAGTCGCTGATGTCGCCTTCGGCAAAAACGACATCGAACAGCGGCGGCTCGCCTACGACGGTTGCCGGAATGCGTGCATCCTTGAGCATCCGCGCGAGGCCGTCCTTGATCTGTCGTCCAGTTGCAAAAATCTGCTCGTAGGCTCCCGGTCGCTTCAAAATCTCGAGCGTCTTCAGTCCGGCCACGGAAGCGACAGGATTGCCCGAGAGCGTGCCGATCTGCACCGTGAACTCGTCCTCCGCGACAGCAGCCTTGTCGAAATGCTTCATGATGTCGGCGCGGCCGGCGATGGCAGCCAGCGGAAAGCCGCCACCGATCACTTTGCCCAGCGTGCATAGATCCGGCGTCACGCCGTAGTAGGATTGCGCGCCCCCGTACGCGAACCGGAAGCCCGTGACGACCTCGTCGAAAATGAGCGCAATGCCGGCCTCCTGCGTGACCTTGCGCAAGCCCTCGAGGAAGCCGGGCTTGGGCGGCAGCAGACGCTGGAACGGCTCGACGATGATGCCGGCCAACTCGTCCTTGTGCTGGGCGACGAGGCTCTTCACCGCCTCCAGATCATTGTAGGGCGCGACCAGCATCTCGTCGCGCAGCGACCGCGGAATGCCGGCTGAATCGGGAATGGGCTCGGGGAAATTCCCCTGCCGCTTGGGCGCGAGGCTCATCAGCCCATAATCACTCATGCCGTGGTAGCCGCCCTCGAACTTGAGGATCTTGTCGCGCTTGCGCCACGCACGCGCGACGCGCATGGCGTAGAGATCGGCCTCCGATCCGGTCGAGACGAACCGCACCTTCTCCGCGCATGGCAGAGCGTCGACGATCTCGGCCGCCAGCTGCACGCCGCGCGGATTGTTGGTGAAGAACGTGGACCCGAGCAGAATTTGCTCCTGCACGGCGGCGTTGACCTCCGGATGCGCATGGCCGACCAGCATCGGGCCCGAGCCGAGCAGGAAATCGATATACTCGTTGCCGCTGACATCCCACACGTGGCCGGCCTGCCCCCGGGAGATGACGATCTCGCTGGCGACGTTGCCAAACGTTCCCCCTGGCAGAACCCGGCGCGCGGTTTCGGCAATCCCGCTCTCGGCTTCGCTGCGCAGTCGTTCACTCATTGCGGGGCTCCCATGCGGTGACAGTTGGCTCGGGCGCAGCATAGACTGGCTTGCCGCCCGCTTGAATGTCATTCTTGCGCATACCAGAAACTCGCCGAGGACCGCCCCATGCCAATCGTTGCCGCCGATCGCCTGAGAACCATCGTAAAAGCTCTGCTACAAGCATCCGGCACGTCACTCGAAGAAGCAGAAACGGTCGCGCGGTATTCGGTGGCTGCCAACCTCGCAGGCCACGACTCTCACGGCGTCATCCAGATCCCGATCTACATCGACCGCATCGGCGTCGGCCACATCGTCCCGGGCGCGCCGTTCGAGATCAAACAGGAAAGCGCCACCACCACCGTGATCGACGGCAACTGGGGCTTCGGTTACGTCGTGGCCGATCGCGCAACAAAGCTGACGATCGAGAAGGCCAAGAAATCCAACGTCGCCGCCACCACGATCCTGCGCCAGAGCCATATCGGCCGCGTCGCGGCCTATCCCCTGATGGCGGCCAAGGAAGGCCTGATCGCCATCATGACGGCGGACTCCGGCCGCTCGCCGAAGGCCGTGGCACCGTTCGGCGGCCGCGAGGCGCGGCTCGGCACCAACCCCATCTGCATCGCCATGCCGTCGGATCTCGACGGCCCGTTCGTGCTGGATATGGCGACCTCGGCTGTCGCGGTCGGCAAGATCAAACTGGCGCAGGCCAAGGGCACGAAAATCCCCGAAGGCTGGGTGGTCGACAAGCAGGGCCAGCCAACAACGGACCCGTTCGAGTACGACCGCGGTGGGATCCTGCTGCCACTCGGCGGCTCGGAAGGCTACAAGGGATATGGCATGTCGGCGATGGTGGAGGTCTTCTCAGGCCTCCTGCCCGGCCTGGGCTTCGGCGTGGAGCCGACCGGCCGCCACAACGACGGCTGCTTCCTGGCGATGTTCAATGTCGAGGCCTTCCGGCCGCTCGCGACGTTCAAGAAGGAAGTGGCCGAGTTCGCCGCCTACCTGAAGGCGACACCGCCGGCCGAAGGCTACAAGGAAGTGCTTTATCCTGGTGAAGTCGAGCGGCGCACCGAGCAGGCGCGCTTGAAGTCTGGGATCGAGGTCGACGAGAAGACCTGGAAGAAGCTGCAGGAGATCGGCGCCAAGCACGGTATCGCCGACCAGGTGAAAGCATAGGCCTAGAAGCGCTCCACCCAGGGCCTCAGCTCCACCTCCATCGACCAGGTCGAACGCGGCTGATGGATGACATGCAGATACGTGGCGGCGATGGCGTCAGGATCAAGCAGGCTGTCGGCCGGCACGCCTGCTCCCTCGACCCGCCCATGCGTGATGCTGCGCACGCCGCCATCGATGACGACGTGTGCGACGTGAATGCCCTTGGGTCCTAGCTCGCGCGCCATGGATTGCGCCAGGCCGCGCAGTGCGAACTTGCCCATCGCGAACGGCGCCGACTGGGCGTAGCCCTTCACGCTGGCGGACGCTCCGGTGAACAGGATGACGCCGGCTCCTCGCTCCAACATGCGACGCGCAGCTTCCTGCCCAACCAGGAAACCGCCGTACGCGGTGACTTGCAGCGTGCGCGCGACGTCGGCCGGATCGAGGTCAATGAAAGGACCGCGCGTGCGGAAGCTGGCGTTGTAGAGCACCACATCCAAGGCTCCGAGATCTTCTTCCGCTCTGGCGAACATGACTTTCACTTGTCCGGCGTCAGTCGCGTCCGCCTCGATCAACGTCGCCTTGGTCTCTTGTGCAAGCGCCTTCAGCTTGTCCGTCTTGCGCGCCGCCAGCGCCACTTTGTACCCATCACGCACAAGAGCGCGGGCCACGGAAGCACTGATGCCGCTGCCTGCACCGACGATGAGAGCCGTACGCGACATTTGTACCTCCTTCTGGTGCGCCCTGCGCCTAGTCGACTGCAGTGACAGTGAAACCGGCCTCGCGGATCAGCTCGACCAAACCCATCTTGCCCGGCAAATGCAGCGCGCCGACGGCAATGAATGTGCCGCCCTCGCGCAGCAGCGGGAGCGCTGCATCACGCATGCGCCGGTTGCGCACGCTCACCATCTGCTCCTCGAAGCTCTTAAAGGCCTCGGGCGAGAACCCCGCGCCGCGCGCCAGCTCCAACTGGAACGGCCAGATGACACCGATGTCGCGGCTGAGGTAGCGTCGCACCATCGTCTCCATCAGGTCTTCGGATCGATTGTAGAATCTCAGACTCATTTTCAGCATTTGCAGCTGGTCGCCCTCGGGCACTGCTGCGAGAGAGCGCATCTGGCCCTCCAGCGTCTCCAGACCGATCACCGGAATGCCGCGCTTCTTGCCGGCCTCCGCCAAGCGCATATCGAGGGCCTGCAGCCCGGCTGCAGCACGACGACGCTCGCATGCGGGAAACGACAGGGAGAGCGTGACGAGCCATGGCCTCAGCACCGTCGCCAGGTGGCGCGGCGTGCCGTTCGATCCCAGGACGGACCGGACGATGTCGAACTCGTCCGCCGAGAGCATGCTTTCCAAGCTCCGCCCGTCGGCGAAAACGATGAGCTCGCGCATGCCGGCCATCGCCTTGCCGAGGGTTTGCGGCGACATGTCATCGATCTCGAGCGCTATGCGCCGGACGCTTTCGATGGCGGCCGCCGTTTTCACCGACAGCGCATTCACGCGGTCGTCGGTGAGGTGAACCGTGCCGAAGAGATAGGAGGAAGCGGCAGCGCTCCCTTCGGTATCGATGCGCCAGAGCAACGCGCGGGCGTTCACGGTACCCTCGGCAGCAGCCATCACCCGCCCGTGCGCCGGTGCGTCGCCCGCTTCCAGCTCCAGGAGCATGTCCCGCCCGGCACAGGCCGGTGCCGAGGCTTGAGCTGGACATGCATGGATCACAAGCGCGAGAATGGCAGCCCGAACCGCATATCGAAGACGCACCGCGCTAGCTCCCGCTCGGCAAAACGACGCCCTACTGTAGTGGGAGCGCGGCACGGCCGCATCAAGAGGCTTCGGTCGCATCCCTGCCGCGCGGATGCGCCGCGTCATACACTTCGAGCAGCCGCTCGCGATCGACCTCGGTATAAATCTGCGTCGTCGACAGGCTGGCATGACCCAGCAACTCCTGGATCTGCCGCAGATCGGCGCCTGCCCTCAGCAGATGGGTCGCGAAGGAATGGCGCAACGCATGCGGCGTCGCGGTCTCGGGCAAGCCAAGACTGTCGCGCAGATCCTCCATCAGAAGCTGAATGATGCGAGGCGACAATGGCCCGCCTTTGGCGCCGAGAAACAGCGGAGTGTCGGGCTTCAACGGATAGGGACAGAGCGCCATGTATCGCTCAATCGCCTCCTGGGTGACCGGCAGGACCGGCACGAGCCGCTCCTTGCCGCCCTTGCCGTGGATGCGAAGCACATCCCGCTCCGGCGTCGGTGCGTCCTGGCGCTTCAGCCCGAGCGCCTCCGAGACCCGCAGCCCCGAGCCGTAGAGCAACAGCAGCACCGCCAGATCGCGCGCGGCAATCCAATCGAGCTTCGCCTCCATGCCATCGGTGACAACGGCTGCCGCCTTCTCCAGGGTGAGCGGCTTGGGGATACCGTGCGGCACCTTGGGCAGCGCCAGCCTCAGCACCGCGCGATTCTTCACCGTCCCCTCAGCCTCCAGCCAGCGGAAGAACTGGCGCAGCGCCGACATCGTGCGTGCCAAAGAGCGGCTTTCGAGGCCGGACCGCCGCCGCGCCGCCATGAAGGCGCGAAATCCCTTGGCCTCGATGTGCGCGAGGTCGCCGAGGCATGGCGTATGGCTGAGATGGCCACGCAACCAGCCGAGAAACTGGCGCATGTCGCGCTCGTAGGCGACAAGCGTCGCATCGGAGTAACCGCGTCCGTCGCGCAGATGCGCTAGCCAGCCGGCAACGGCCTCCCGGAGATCGCCCGAAAGCGACAGCTCCAATTCGTCCGTCAGGACGTCATCTATTCGCGCGGATTGCAACGGGCCGGCCTCGACTGATCGGCATTGACCATCGGCAAGACACCGTTAACAAAGCGCTAAGATTCGGCCAGGATTTTGGTGGCCTGCCAACGCGAGAACTCGAGGGGCCGTGAAGCCATTTCTCCAATCGCTATCGCCGGCCGCCGAGTTTGCAATCGTGATCCTTGCGGCCTTCGGCTATTTCGTCGTCGCCAGCCTGCTTCAGGTTGCCGAGCCGCAACCCAGCTTCAGCGATCGAGAGCTCCAGTGGCTCGTCGTCCACGAAGCCATCGTTCTGGCGCTCCTCCTGTCTTTCCTGCGTTTGCGTCGCTGGACGTTCAGTCACATCGGTCTTCGTCCGACCGGCTGGGACACGCTGGTCGGGCTTGGCCTTGCACTCGCCACGTATGGCGTCGAGATCATTGTGTGGCTGATAGCTGTTGGCCTCTTCCCGTGGCTCGGTCAGACTGGCGAGGCCATCAGTTTTGGCCAGCTCAGCCTCGCGACCGTCGTCGCGATCTCCGTCCTGAACCCGATTTTTGAAGAGGTCTTTGTCTGCGGCTACCTGATGACCGCACTGAAGCCGCGCGTCGGCATGTGGACAGCCATCAATGTCAGCGTCGCTCTAAGACTTGTCTATCATCTGTACCAGGGCGCGACCGCCGTCGTTTATATGATCCCGTTCGGCTTGGTCCTGGCCTACTGGTACGCGCGCACAGGCCGTCTTTGGCCCGTGATCGTGGCGCATGCCGCGTTCGATTTCATCGCCTTGATCGGCTACGTCATGCGCTGAGCGGCGCGCGTCGTGTTTCAAGCAATCTTCTGCCCGGTCTTCTTCCAGTCGGCCAGGAACAGCTCGAGGCCCTTGTCGGTCAGCGGATGCTTGACCAGCGCTTTCAGCACACTGGGCGGCACGGTACCGACATCGGCGCCGATGAGCGCCGCCTCCTTGACGTGGTTCACGGTGCGCAGCGAGGCGGCGAGGATCTGCGTCTTCAGGTCGTCGTAGTTGTCATAGATCACGCGGATCTCGCGCAGCAGATCGATACCGTCAAGGCTGATATCGTCGAGGCGGCCGACGAACGGCGAGATGAACGTCGCGCCCGCCTTGGCGGCCAGCAAGGCCTGATTGGCGGAGAAGCACAGCGTCACGTTGACCATCGTCCCTTCGCCCGTGAGCGTGCGGCAGGCCTTGAGACCGTCCCACGTCAGCGGCACCTTGACCGTCACGTTCTTGGCGATCTTGGCGAGGCTCCGGCCTTCGTGCAGCATGCCCTCGTAGTCGGTAGCTGCAACCTCGGCCGAGACGGGACCGGGGACAATCTCGCAGATCTCCGCGATCAAGCCCTTGAAGTCGCGCCCTGCTTTGGCCACAAGCGACGGGTTGGTGGTCACGCCGTCGAGAAGGCCGAGCGCCGCGAGTTCCCTGATTTCCGAGACATCGGCAGTATCAACGAAGAATTTCATGCGGCTGCCTCCATGGACTCAGGCCCGCCTTGACGCCTGATCTAAGCTTGAGCGATCGATTCGCGCTGTTCTAGTCCGACGATGGATACATTGGAAGGCCTGCTCGACTTTGACGGCAATGCCGCGGGCTCATCGAGCCAGCGCGTGCCTGTGCTGTTGCCGGTGGCACTCGACCAGACCTACGACTATCTGGCGCCCGCGGACATCTCGGCCGAGCCCGGTTCCTTCGTTCTGGTTCCTTTCGGCCCGCAGGTGCGGATCGGCATCGTCTGGGACCGGCCGGTCGGTGACCCGGGCAAAACGGTCAAGAAGCTCAAGGCCCTCACCGAGCGCCTCGATGTCCCGCCTCTCCCGATCGCTTCACTGCGCTTCGCCGAATGGGTTGCGCGCTACACCCTGGCGCCCTTGGGCATGGTCGCGCGCATGATGATGAGCGCCAGCATCGCCTTCGAGCCGGCAAAGCCCCGGTTCGGAGTCCGGCTCGTGCCCGGCGCCACGCATCCCCCGCGGATGACGCCGGCCCGTACGCGCGCGCTGGACGTCGCAGGGGATGGCCTGATCCGCGCAAAAAGCGCCCTGGCCGCGGAAGCCAATTGCTCGACCGGCGTCATCGACGGTCTGATTGCCGCGGGATGTCTCGTGGACGTCGCCATACCCGAGGCCCGCGTGCCGGTGCCGAACCCGACCCACGCCGTCATTTCCTTCAGCGAGGAGCAGGAGCGGGCGGTGCACGCCCTGCAGTCGTCCGTCGATGCCGGAAATTTCTCGGTGTCGCTGCTGGACGGCGTCACGGGGTCAGGCAAGACCGAGGTGTATTTCGAAGCCGTCGCGCGCGCCCTGGAGAAGGGGCTGCAGGCGCTCATCATGCTGCCGGAAATCGCGCTCACGAGCCAATTCCTGCGCCGGTTTCAGGCGCGTTTCGGCGCCCCGCCGGTGGAATGGCATTCCGCATTGGCCGGCCCGGAACGCGGCAAGGTCTGGCGCCACGTGGCAACCGGCGAGGCGCGCGTCGTGGTCGGCGCGCGGTCGGCGCTGTACCTGCCGTTCAAGGAATTGGGCCTGATCGTCGTCGACGAGGAGCATGACCAGGGCTTCAAGCAGGACGATCGCGTGCACTACCAGGCGCGCGACATGACCGTGGTTCGCGCCCACATCGCCGGCTGCGCCGTGGTGCTCGCATCAGCCACGCCCTCGGTGGAAAGCCATGTCAACGCGCGCACGGGCCGCTATCGCCACCTCGTCCTCCCGGGCCGCTTCTCCGGCGTTGAGTTGCCCGACGTCAAAGCCATCGACTTGCGCAAGAACCCGCCGGAGCAGGGCAAATGGCTCTCACCGATCCTGGTAGATGCCGTGCAGGCCACCCTTGAGAGAAAGCAGCAGGCGCTCCTGTTCCTCAACCGGCGCGGCTACGCGCCCCTGACGCTGTGCCGGTCGTGCGGCCACCGCTTCGATTGTCCGCAATGCACGGCCTGGCTCGTCGAACATCGCTTTCGCGGCCGCCTGCATTGCCATCACTGCGGCTTCTCGTTGCCCATGCCCGAGAAGTGCCCCAAATGCTCGGCGGAAGGGACGCTGGTCGCCTGCGGGCCGGGAGTGGAGCGCATTGCCGAGGAGGTCAAGGAACGCTTTCCGGATGCGCGGCTCGCCCTGCTCTCCTCCGATCTGATCCCGTCGCTCACCGAGATGCGACAGGTGATCAAGGGGATCGAGCAGGGCGAGACCGACATCATCATCGGCACGCAGATCGTCGCCAAAGGCCATCACTTTCCGGATCTGGCCACGGTAGGCGTCGTCGACGGCGACCTCGGCCTCGCGCAAGGTGCCGACCCCAGGGCTGGCGAGCGAACGTTCCAGCTCCTGCATCAGGTCACGGGTCGTGCGGGCCGCACGTTCATGCAGGGTGCTGGGTTCGTGCAGACGCACATGCCGGATCACCCGGTCATGGAGGCGATCATCTCCGGCGACCGCGAGGCGTTCCTCGAGCGCGAAATTCGGGTGCGCCAGTCGGCCCTGCTGCCCCCCTTTGGGCGGCTGGCTGCCCTGATCGTATCGGCCCGGCAAAAAGAGCTGGCGGAGGGATTTGCCCGGGAAGTCGCGCGGCGAGCCCCCCTGGCGGAGCGGATCGAGGTGCTTGGACCTGCCGAGGCGCCCCTGGCCGTGATCCGGGGCCGTCACCGCTGGCGGCTGCTGGTCAAGGCGCCGCGCGAAATGGACATACAGGCCTATCTGCGGCAATGGCTTTCGGAATTGCCGGAGATCAAGGGCGACATCCGCCTGAACGTCGACATAGATCCATATAACTTTTTGTAAAAAAAATTGAATTCTAGCTCCAGCGCTTAAACAAAAAATCCCCCCAGCCGCTGATGGCTGGAGGGACCCCGCACGCGTAAACTCAACTTGCAACTAGCGCAGGTAAGGGCAAACGCGCTTATCGCCACCGTAGGTGGTGTAAAGGCCGGTATTCCACTCGAACGACCGGAAATTTTGTGCACAGAGTTCGCGGCCGCCACCAGCGTACTGCGACGGCCGATAGTAGGGACCATCGTAGGCATAGTCGTCGTAGTAATACCCGCGCCGAGGGCGATAGATTTCATTGGCGATGATGCCGCCGACGATCGCCGCACCGATACCAATCCCGATGCCACGTCCATAGCCGCGGCGGCCGTAGCCGCCGCCCCAACGACGATAGCGGACTTCAGTCACGGCGCTGGCCTCGCCGGATTTCGCGACGGCCGGTGCCATGGCGGGACCAACCGGAGCCGCAGCAGCGGGGGGTGCAGCGCAAATGACCGCCACCAGTGCGGCGGCGGGTGCAATCTTGAACAGGGCCATACTGGCATTCCTCCTGCGCATATCGTCCTCATGTGCAGCCTGCGCTGCTGTTGGGGTGTAACGATGGGCATCTCAACTTTCCGTCGTGAAATTTGTTTTGGATGAGGGGTTTCTCGGGACACACGCTCCACGCGCCGATGCGAGCCTCGATGCGGCATATGCACGCCCCCGTTGAAGCCCCGGCTTCCACATGCTAGACGAACCCCGGCCTCGACAAGATAACGCCGTGAGGGGCTCGCGGTGGCGATCCCGGTGGCTAATTCCTACCACGCGGGGTCAGCGATGGGCTGGGCACTCCCGGAAACCCTTGAGGGGCAGAGCGTTTCACGTGGCAACACATGATCCGATGATGGCGACGGTGGCTGGCAGGTATGCGGCCGCCCTTTTTGATTTGGCGAACGAGCAGCGCCAGTTGCGCGAGATCGAGCAGGATGTGCTCAGTCTTCAGACAATGCTCAACGAGAGTGAAGATTTGCGGCGGCTTGTTCGCAGCCCCGTCTTCAGCGCGGACGAGCAGGCCCAAGCCATCGCGGCCGTAGCCGGGAAGGCATCGCTTGGTGCTCTGACCATCAACTTTCTCAAGCTGGTCGCGCGCAACCGCAGGCTGTTCGTCCTGCAGGACATGATCAAGAATTTTCGTCTGCTGGCTGCGCGGCATCGCGGCGAGATCACAGCCGACGTCATTTCGGCCCATCCGCTGACCGACGCCCAGATGACGACACTGAAAGATACGCTGCGCGCTTCGATCGGCGGCAAGGACGTCCAAGTCAATTCGCGCGTTGATCCCAATCTCCTCGGCGGCCTCATCGTCAAGGTGGGCAGCCGCATGATCGACAGCTCACTCCGCACCCGACTCAACAATCTTAAGATCGCCATGAAAGGTACCGGCTGATGGATATCCGCGCCGCTGAAATCTCCTCGATCCTGAGGGACCAGATCAAGAATTTCGGCAAGGAGGCTGAGGTTTCCGAGATCGGTCAGGTGCTGTCCGTCGGAGACGGCATCGCACGCGTCTACGGCCTCGATAACGTTCAGGCCGGCGAGATGGTCGAGTTTCCGGGCAATATCCGCGGCATGGCGCTCAATCTTGAAGCCGACAACGTCGGCATCGTGATCTTTGGCGACGACCGCAGCATCAAGGAAGGCGACACCGTCAAGCGCACGGGTGCCATCGTCGAGGTGCCGGTCGGCAAGGGCCTGCTCGGCCGCGTCGTGGACGGCCTCGGCAATCCGATCGACGGCAAGGGGCCCATCAAGGCCGACGTGCGCAAGCGCGTCGACGTGAAGGCGCCTGGCATCATCCCGCGCAAGTCGGTGCATGAGCCCATGGCCACGGGCCTGAAGGCGATCGATGCCCTGATCCCGATCGGCCGCGGGCAGCGCGAGCTGATCATCGGCGATCGCCAGACGGGCAAGACCGCCGTCGCGCTCGACACGATCCTGAACCAGAAGCCGCTCAACCAGGGCAACGACGAGAGCCAGAAGCTCTATTGCGTCTACGTCGCCGTCGGCCAGAAGCGCTCGACCGTGGCGCAGTTCGTGAAGGCGCTGGAGGAACGGGGTGCTCTCGAGTACTCGATCATAGTCGCCGCCACGGCCTCCGATCCGGCCCCCATGCAGTTCCTCGCGCCGTTCTCCGGCTGCGCCATGGGCGAGTACTTCCGCGACAACGGCATGCACGCGGTCATCATTTATGACGATCTCTCCAAGCAGGCCGTCGCCTACCGCCAAATGTCGCTGCTGCTGCGCCGTCCGCCGGGCCGCGAGGCCTATCCGGGCGACGTGTTCTATCTCCACTCCCGCCTGCTGGAGCGCGCTGCCAAGATGGGCGATGCTGCCGGCAAAGGCTCGCTGACCGCGCTCCCCGTGATCGAGACCCAGGCGAACGACGTGTCCGCCTACATCCCGACCAACGTCATCTCGATCACCGACGGCCAGATCTTCCTCGAGACGGACCTGTTCTACCAGGGCATCCGGCCTGCCGTGAACGTCGGCCTCTCGGTGTCGCGCGTCGGCTCTTCGGCTCAGACCAAAGCGATGAAGAAAGTCGCCGGCCGCATCAAGGGCGAGCTCGCGCAGTATCGCGAGATGGCGGCCTTCGCGCAGTTCGGCTCCGACCTCGATGCCACCACGCAGCGCCTTCTGAACCGCGGCGCGCGGCTGACCGAGCTGTTGAAGCAGGGCCAGTTCTCGCCGTTGAAGATGGAAGAGCAGGTCTGCGTGATCTACGCCGGCGTCAACGGCTACTGCGATCCCATGGCGCTCGACAAGGTGAAGCCGTTCGAGGACGCGCTGCTGGCCAATCTGCGCAGCCAGAACGTGGCGATCCTCAATGACATCCGCGACACGAAGGATCTGTCTGACGCGACCGCCGACAAGCTGAAGACGGTCGTCACGACGGTCGCCAAGCAGTTCGCTTAAGGACAACCCCGCCGGCTAGACCCCGGCGGTCTTTTTCACAAAGGCTCTCATGGCCTCCCTCAAAGATATGCGCAACCGCATCGCCTCGGTGAAGGCGACGCGGAAAATCACCAAAGCCATGCAGATGGTGGCGGCCGCCAAGCTGCGCCGCGCGCAGGAAGCTGCCACCGCCGCGCGTCCCTATGCGGAGCGGATGGCGCGCGTGCTGGGCAACGTCAATGCGCGCGTCGCCAACAAGGCCGGCGCCTCGCCACTCCTGGTCGGCACAGGCAAGGATCAGGTGCACCTTCTCGTTGTCATGACATCGGAACGAGGATTGTGCGGCGGCTTCAACACCAACATCGTGCGCCTCGCCCGCCAGGATGCCTTGCGCCTGACGAAAGAGGGCAAAACGGTCAAGATCCTGACGGTTGGCCGCAAAGGCTACGACGGTCTGCGCCGTGACTACGGCAGGCAGGTCGTCGACCGCGTCGATCTCAAGGGCGTCAAGCAGCTGACCTTCGCCAATGCCGAGGATATCTCCCACAAGATCCTGGCGATGTTCGATGCCGGCGAATTTGACGTCGCCACCTTGTACTTTTCGGAGTTCAAGTCGGTCATCGCGCAGAAACCGACCGCGCTCCAGGTGATCCCCGCGCAAATGCCGGAAGGTCAGGGTCAGGCCGCCGCATCACAGGACGTCTACGAATACGAGCCCAGCGAAGAAGAGATCCTGGGCTACCTGCTGAGCCGCAACATCTCCACCCAGATTTTCCGCGGGCTCCTGGAGAATGCTGCCAGCGAGCAGGGCGCGCGCATGTCGGCGATGGACAACGCCACGCGCAACGCCGGCGACATGATCAACAAGCTGACGATCAAGTACAACCGCCAGCGGCAGGCCAATATCACCAAGGAACTGATCGAGATCATCTCCGGCGCCGAGGCGCTCTGAACGCAATCCGCTCACGAGGACAATAGCAATGGCATCGAACAAAGTAGGCAAGATCCGTCAGGTCATGGGTGCCGTCGTCGACGTGCAGTTCGACGGCCACCTGCCCGAAATCCTGAATGCGCTCGAAACAACGAACCACGGACAGCGCCTGGTGCTCGAGGTGGCTCAGCATCTGGGCGAGAGCACCGTCCGCACGGTCGCCATGGACAGCTCCGAAGGCCTGGTGCGCGGTCAGGACGTGTCTGACACTGGCCAGCCGATCGCCGTGCCCGTCGGCGACGAGACGCTCGGCCGCATCATGAACGTCATCGGCGAACCGGTGGATGAAGCCGGCCCCATCAAGACGGCCAGCACCCGCGCCATTCACCAGCCGGCCCCGACGTTTGCCGAGCAGTCCACTGAAGCCGAGATCCTCGTTACGGGCATCAAGGTCGTCGACCTGCTGGCGCCCTACGCCAAGGGCGGCAAGATCGGCCTCTTCGGCGGCGCCGGCGTTGGCAAGACGGTGCTGATCATGGAACTCATCAACAACGTCGCCAAGGCCCACGGCGGCTACTCCGTGTTTGCCGGCGTCGGTGAGCGCACGCGTGAGGGCAACGACCTCTACCACGAGATGATCGAGTCCAAGGTCAACATCGATCCGAAGGAGCACGGCGGCTCGACCAAGGGCTCCAAGTGCGCGCTCGTGTACGGCCAGATGAACGAACCGCCCGGCGCACGCGCCCGCGTCGGTCTGACCGGCCTCACCGTTGCCGAGCACTTCCGCGATCAGGGCCAGGACGTGCTGTTCTTCGTCGACAACATCTTCCGCTTCACGCAAGCGGGCTCCGAAGTGTCGGCGCTGCTGGGACGCATCCCCTCGGCCGTGGGCT
>JBJXDX010000029.1:0-14887 GCA_046154585.1 Hyphomicrobiaceae bacterium
ACTGGCTGCCGCTGCTGATTCTGGTCGGCGTTTACATATTCTTCATGCGCCAGATGCAGGGCGGCGGTGGCCGGGGCGGCGCCATGGGCTTCGGCAAGAGCCGCGCGCGGCTGCTGACCGAGAAGCACGGCCGCGTCACCTTCGATGACGTCGCCGGCATCGACGAGGCCAAGGGCGAGCTCGAGGAGATCGTCGACTTCCTCAAGGACCCGCAGAAATTCCAGCGCCTGGGCGGCAAGATCCCCAAAGGCTGTCTACTGGTCGGCCCGCCGGGCACCGGCAAGACCTTGCTGGCGCGCGCCATCGCCGGCGAAGCCAACGTGCCGTTCTTCACCATCTCGGGCTCCGACTTCGTCGAGATGTTCGTCGGCGTCGGCGCCAGCCGCGTGCGCGACATGTTCGAGCAGGCGAAGAAGAACGCGCCGTGCATCATCTTCATTGACGAGATCGACGCTGTCGGCCGTCACCGCGGTGCTGGCCTTGGCGGCGGCAACGACGAGCGCGAGCAGACGCTCAACCAGCTTCTGGTCGAGATGGACGGCTTCGAGGCCAACGAGGGCATCATTCTGATTGCTGCGACCAACCGGCCCGACGTGCTCGATCCGGCCTTGCTGCGTCCGGGCCGTTTCGACCGCCAGATCATGGTTCCCAATCCGGATGTCGGCGGCCGCGAGAAAATCCTCAAAGTCCACATGCGCAAGGTGCCGCTGGCGCCGGATATCGACGCGCGTACCATCGCGCGGGGTACGCCCGGCTTCTCCGGCGCCGATCTCGCCAATCTCGTGAACGAGGCCGCGCTGCTGGCGGCCCGGCGCTCCAAGCGCATGGTCACGCAGCAGGAGTTCGAGGACGCCAAGGACAAGGTCATGATGGGCGCCGAGCGCCGGTCGATGGCCATGACCGAAGAAGAGAAACTGGCGACGGCCTATCACGAGGCTGGTCACGCCATCATCAATGTGCTCGTGCCGGGCAACGATCCGCTCCACAAGGTCACGATCATTCCGCGCGGCCGCGCCCTTGGCGTCACCATGAGCCTGCCCGAGCGCGACAAGCTCAGCTACTCCAAGCAGTGGTGCGAAGCCCGTATTGCCATGACCTTCGGCGGCCGTGTCGCCGAGCAGATCATCTACGGCAAGGAGCACCTGAATACGGGTGCCTCGAGCGACATCATGCAGGCGACGGATCTCGCCCGCCGCATGGTGACCGAGTGGGGCATGAGCCCCAAGCTCGGCCCTCTGCGCTACAACGAGAACCAGCAGGAAGTGTTTCTCGGCCACGCCATTACGCAGCGTCAGAACATGTCCGAGGACACCGCCAACCTCATCGACGAGGAGATCCGCAGGATCGTGCTCGAAGGCGAGAAGAAGGCCTGGGAAGTCCTTGGTCCCAATCGCGACAAGCTCGAGGCCGTCACGCAGGCGCTGATGGAGTACGAGACCATCAACGGCGATGAGTGCCAGGCCGTCATGGCGGGCAAGCGCATCGTGCGCGAGACCGATGACGAGAGCACGAAAGGCCCCATGGGCTCGGCTGTGCCGGTCGCGGGCAAGGCGCGTCCGCCGCGCGAGGAGCCCGATCCCGGCATGGAGCCGCAGCCGCAAGTTTGAGATCGCGGCGATCGCCGATGTCTTTGGTGCCCCGGCTCTGTAAGCCGGGGCACTTCTCTTTTGACGTGGCTCATCTATGTCGCTCGTGACGGTGATGTTAGATTTGCCCCCACCTTCAGCCTTTGTTCATGGGCACCGCAGAGAAATGCGCGTGCGAGCGGCCCCTCAGGCAGGCACGACACAGGCGATGAGCACAGACATCTATTTGCGGCCGCTCGGGCGCATCACCAAACCGCCGGGGCTCATCAACGCCGCCCCGGAGAAGGTGATGCGGCTGTCAGACCGTGAGGACGTCGTGTTCGCGGCGCTGGAGCTCCTGCAGCGGCATGGCGATGGCTGGTCGGACCGGCGCGTCGTCTCGCCGGAGGACGTTCGCGCGCTGATGGCCCAGCCGGGGCCGCAGAGCGCCCGCTGCAAGGCGTTGATGGCGCGCCTCGCCTCGCCCCGCGGACCCATTGCCGGCCTTACGCTCGATCGCCCGCGCATCATGGGTATCGTCAACGTTACGCCGGACAGCTTTTCGGACGGCGGCCGTTTGGCGTCGCCCCAGGCCGCCATAGATCATGCGCTGCAGCTCGAGGAGGAAGGCGCCGACATTCTCGATGTCGGCGGCGAGTCCACGCGTCCGGGCGCGGACCCGGTCTCGGCGGCCGATGAGCTGCGCCGCGTCATGCCCGTGATCGAGGGCCTCGTCGGCCGCGTGCGTGCGCGCATCTCCATCGACACGCGCAAGGCGGAGGTCATGCGCCGCGCGGCCCTCGCCGGCGTTCACATCCTCAACGACATCTCGGCCCTGCAGCACGACGCCATGAGCCTGCGCGTCGTTGCCGAGACACGGCTGCCGGTCATTCTCATGCATGCCCAGGGCGACCCGCAGACGATGCAGCGCGATCCGCACTACGACAACGTTCTGCTCGACGTGTACGATATGCTCGAAGCGCGAGTTGAAGCCTGCGTCCGGGCCGGAATTTCGCGGGAGCGTCTGATCGTCGATCCCGGGATCGGCTTCGGCAAGACGACCCAGCACAATCTCGAGCTGCTGGCGGGTCTCAGTCTGTTCCATTCGCTCGGAACGGCGGTGCTGCTCGGCGCATCGCGCAAGAGCTTCATCGGCGCGCTGAGCGGCGCCATCGATCCGACCGAGCGCGTTCCTGGCTCCGTCGCCGCGGCGCTCGCCGGGGTCTTGCAGGGCGCCCAGATCCTGCGCGTCCACGACGTTGCTGCAACGCGGCAGGCGCTCACCATCTGGCAGGCGGCGACCAACGGCTGAGCTTTTGGAGAGCCTGCCTTGGTGACGCCCTGTTCACAGCACAATTGCGATATGCAACTGATGGAGACGGGCGACGGCCTGGAGCTGGTGTAATCTTTGCTTGCGGGACTGATTCTACACCATTGTGTGCCTTAATCGTCGTTCGCAATTCGGGATCTGCGGCACCGCCACGTTAACCGGCCCGGCTGCTGGCCCTGTTGAACCAAGGAAAGTTTATGTCTCAGCGCTATTTCGGGACAGATGGGATTCGTGGCCTCGCCAACCGGCATCCGATGACCTCGGACGTTGCGCTGCGCGTCGGGATGGCGGCCGGCCGGGTCTTCTCGCGCACCGGCGGCGGCTACCGTCACCGCGTGGTGATCGGCAAGGACACGCGGCTTTCGGGCTACATGATCGAGTCCGCCATGATGTCCGGCTTCACGTCCGTGGGCATGGACGTGTTCCTGCTCGGTCCGATGCCCACACCCGCCGTTGCCATGCTGACGCGCTCGCTGCGGGCGGACCTCGGCGTCATGATCTCGGCCTCGCACAACCCCTACGAGGACAACGGCATCAAGTTCTTCGATCCTGACGGCTACAAGCTGTCGGACGAGACGGAGCGCGAGATCGAGCGCCTGGTCGAGGCCCCTATCGAAACGCTGCTGGCCGAGCCCGACAAGATCGGCCGCGCCACGCGCGTGGAAAGTGCGCAGGAGCGCTACATCGAGTTTGCCAAGCGCACCCTGCCGCGCGATCTGCGGCTCGGCGGCTTGCGCATCGTCATCGATTGCGCCAATGGCGCCAGCTACAAGGTGGCGCCCGAGGCGCGGTGGGAGCTGGGCGCGGAGGTCGTCAAGATCGGCGTCGAGCCGAACGGCCGCAACATCAACCTGAAATGCGGATCGACCGCGCCCGAAGCGCTGTGCGAGAAGGTGCGCGAGGTGCGCGCCGATATCGGCATCGCCCTCGACGGCGACGCGGATCGCGTTGTCGTCGTCGACGAGAAGGGCCGCATTGTCGATGGCGATCAGATCATGGCTGTCATTGCGCAAAGCTGGCAGGAGTCGGGCCGCCTCGCCGGCGGTGGCGTGGTCGCCACCGTGATGTCCAATCTGGGCCTCGAGCGGTACCTCGGCGGTCTCGGCCTGTCGCTTGTGCGCACGGCAGTGGGCGATCGGCATGTCGTCGAGCATATGCGCAAGCATGGCTACAATGTCGGCGGCGAGCAGTCCGGCCACATCGTCCTGTCAGACTTCACGACCACCGGCGACGGCCTCGTCTCCGCTATGCAGATCCTGTCCAGGGTCGTGCTCACCGGGCGCCCGGTCAGCGAGGTCTGCAATCGCTTCACGCCGCTGCCGCAGGTGCTGCAGAACGTGCGCTATGCCAACGGGCAGCCGCTCGACGACGCGCGCGTGCGCAACGCCATCGAAGGCGGACGTTCGCGCCTGGGTCAGCAGGGTCGCGTGGTGATCCGGCCGTCCGGCACCGAGCCCGTGATCCGCGTCATGGCGGAAGGCGACGACGAGGGCCTCGTCTCGGCCGTGGTCGGCGATATCGTGGCCGCCGTCAAGGAGGCCGCCGAAGCGGCCTGATACCTCCAACTTCCGGGGTTCGCTAGGGCGTCGTCCTGTTCGGGCAGGGTGGCGCGTACGCGCTTGGGCCGTCGCCGATCGTCCCGGGGTGCGCCGCGTCTTAAAGCCTTCTTAAGCCTTCTGCGCCAAATTCTGCAACTATAAGTTGAAGTATATGAATCAACAGCAACCTTTGCGCAGCATGGCGCAGCATGGCGCAGCATGGCGCAGCGGGGGACCCGTCATGGTTTACCGAATCTTAGCTCTAATCAGCTTTGCTCTCATCTCCGGCAACCTTGCTTCGGTCAGCGCCGCCGATCTCACCGCGGGCCGAGGCATGAAGGACACCTATATGCCTGCTCCGGTGACGAGCCATATGGCGTGGTACGTGCGCGGCGACATCGGCTATGCGATGCACGCCGATCCCGGTATCACGGAATCAGGTCTCTACGACCTCGACTTCACGTCGATGGACGACACGTGGACCGTGGGCCTCGGCATCGGCCGATACTTCACATCGAATGTGCGTGGCGACATCACCTGGGATCATCGCTTCGAGACGGACGTAACCGGCAGGACGTCGGAAGTGCCGTTCCAGGGCGGGCGCCGCTTCGGCCTGTCGAGCGACGTGCTCCTCGCCAACCTCTATTACGACTTCAAGCGCGGCAGCCACGTGACGCCGTACATCGGCGCCGGCGTCGGCGCCGTGCGTCATTCGTCGAGCACCGGCGTCGTCATTCCCGATCCGTGCGGCTGCACCGGCGACATTCTCGAAAAAGACAAGTGGAGCGTCGCGGCGGCGTTGATGGCGGGCATCACCATCGACTTCGGCGGCCGCACCACTTACGGCGGCAGCATCAAGGACGCGCCCGTCCCTGTTGACACGCGCAGCCGCTGGCATCTCGATGCCGGCTACCGCTTCCTCTATCTGGGCGAGGCTCGCACTGGCGACATCGTCGCCAATCCGGGGCCGGGCCCGACCATCGCAGGAGACAAGGTGAAGGATATCATGGCGCACGAGCTGCGGGTCGGCCTGCGCTACGACATTCATTAGCCGGTGAGTTCGGGGGGCGGGGTTCGCTCTGTCTTCCCATGAGTTGACGAAGTAACGGGCCGTATCGCCCAGAGTACTCGGCCGAAGCACAGACGGTGCGGAAGCGCGAGGTTCCAGGTATCGCGTTCCTGGGTTCTCTGTAGGCGTCGGTTGGCCTCGTAGGCCGGCCCGGGATGTTTTTGCCGATCGGACCTCGTGTTTCGACCTCTGGCTGCGCGCCGTGCGGGACGCAGAAGCAGAGCCGTGGCGCAGCATTGCGCCCGGCCGCAGACGGGGGTTGAGGGATGGCATTGAAGCGCGCAGTTCTGGGATTGGGGCTCGTCGGCCTTGCAGCCATGTCGTCGCCCGTGACCGCTGCCGACTGGACGCGCGGCGCCAACAGCGCCTACCGCAGCATGTACGTCCCCGCGCCCGCGCCGGTGCCGGAGACGTTCAAGTGGTACGTGCGGGCGGACCTCGGCATGGGGCTGCAGCACGACCTGTCGATCAGCGAGAACGGGCTGCTGTTTGGAGACACTGCCACGACCGAAGCTGCCGCGCCGTTTGGCATGTCTTCCTCTTGGTTTAACGACGACTTCGATACCTTCTTCGTTGGTGGTGTCGGCGTGGGCATGTATTTTTCGCCGCGATGGAGAGGCGACATCACCGTCGATGCACGTACTGCGACGAGCGCCGATGCTGATGCGGCAAATTCATTCGCTCAATTTTCCGGCGGTGTTGCCACCGGCAACACGGTTCGCCAAACGATCCGAGAAGACACAGACGTCCGCAATACCGTTGCACTGGCCAACCTTTACTACGACCTGTCGCAACGCGGGTCTGGGGTAACGCCCTACATCGGCGCGGGCTTTGGTTTCGCGGTCCGCAGCATCGATCGCGACCATCTGACCACTGAAGTCATAGATGATGGTATCGGCGGACTGACCCCGGGCAACACCTACTCCGGTACGGGCAAAGCTCACCAAGTCGCGCCGGCCGCTGCCGTCATGGCCGGCCTTGCATACTCCGTGTCGCCGGGCACCGTCATCGATATCGGCTACCGTTTCACCTGGATCGGCAGCGTCGACATGTCGACGCGGATCTCCAACGGAACGGACACCTACAACAGCCGCCTCACCATCGGCGACAGCTTCGATCATCAAATTCGGGCCGGCCTGCGCTGGAACGTCTGGTAAGGCCTGAGGCTCAGTCGCGCGATTCTCAGGTTGTGGCAGGGCGCGTCCTCCGGGGCGCGCCCTGTTTCGTTTCGACGTCATCCTCGAGCGGCGGAGGCGCAAGCCGTCCATGCGAAGCATGGCTGCGCCATGACGCCGTCTCGGGGATCCAGCGCAAAGTGTGCCGAAGGCGCCATATCTAAGGTGTCTTCGACGAGTCTTACGCTGGATCCCCGCGCTTCGACGTGCCTTTGGCACGCTCGCGCGAGGATGACGAACCAATCTCGTGATTTGACTCCGACTCACTCTGCCTCTATCCCCGCCGGCGGGCCACCCCTCCCCAACGAGGGGCTTCTATCTGGAAGGATAGGCAGACATGACCGCCACGGCGAAACCGGCCACACGGCCGGTGAATACGCACTTTTCATCCGGCCCCTGCGCCAAGCGCCCCGGGTGGACCCTCCAAAACCTCGACAAGGCTTTCCTCGGCCGCTCGCACAGGGCGACGCAGGGCAAGGCGCGTCTCAAGCTCGCCATCGATAAGACGAAGGCGCTGCTGGGGCTGCCGACCGGCTTTCATTGCGCCATCGTGCCGGCGTCCGACACCGGCGCGTTCGAGATGGCGATGTGGACCATGCTCGGCGCGCGCGGCATCGACGCGCTGGCGTGGGAGAGTTTCGGCCAGGGCTGGGTGACGGACATCGCCAAGCAGCTCAAGCTGAAGGATGTGCGCGTCCTCGATGCGGAATACGGGCGGCTGCCAGATTTGTCGAAGGTCGATCCGGCGCGCGACGTTCTGTTCACGGCCAACGGCACCACATCGGGCGTGCGCGTGCCGAACTACGACTGGATTTCAGCGAACCGCGAAGGCCTGACGTTCGCCGACGCAACCTCGGCCGTGTTCGCGCAGCCGATCGATTGGTCGAAGATCGATGTGTTGACTTTCTCGTGGCAAAAAGTGCTCGGCGGCGAAGCCGCGCACGGCATGCTCGTGCTGTCGCCGCGCGCGGTGGAACGGCTGGAGAGCTATACGCCGTCATGGCCGCTGCCGAAGATCTTCCGCCTGACCAAGGGCGGCAAGTTCATGAAAGCCGTGTTCGAGGGCGAAACGGTCAACACGCCATCGATGCTGGCGCTGGAGGACTACCTCGACGCTCTGGGCTGGGCCGAGTCCATCGGTGGTCTGCCGGCGCTGTGTGCGCGTGCGGACGCCAATGCGCAGGTGCTGTACGACTGGGTCGAGCGCACGCCGTGGATCGAGAACCTGGCCGTCGATCCGGCGACGCGATCCAACACGTCTGTGTGTCTGAAGATCGTCGATCCGGCGGTCAGCCGTCTGCTCGAGGATGCGCGCTACGCGTTCATCAAGCAATTCGCGGCCATTCTCGAGCGCGAGGATGTGGCCAAGGACATCGCCGGTCATCGCGATGCGCCCCCGGGCCTGCGCATCTGGTGCGGCGCGACGGTCGAGACGGCTGACCTCGCGGCGCTGACTCCCTGGCTCGACTGGGCCTTCGCAGAGGCCAAGTCCGGCCTCGCCAAGGCGGCGTAGCTCATTTCCCCCCTCCCCGTTTTTCGGGGAGAGGGTCGGGGTGAGGGGCAGCCACATCACCAATTACTTCGTTCGACGAAGGACTTTTCTCATGAAACCTCGTGTTCTCATTTCCGACGACCTGTCTCCTGCCGCTGTCGCCATCTTCAAGGATCGCGGCATTGCCGCTGACGTGAAGGTCGGCCTCTCCAAGGACGAGCTGGAAAAGATCATCAAGACCTACGACGGACTGGCCGTCCGCTCCGCCACAAAGGTGACGGAGAAGGTCATTGCCGCAGCCAACGGCAGTCTCAAGGTGATCGGCAGGGCCGGCATCGGCGTCGACAACATCGATGTGAAGGCCGCGACCGCCAAGGGCATCATCGTGATGAACACGCCCTTCGGTAACTCCATCACGACGGCCGAGCACGCGATTTCTCTGGCAATGGCGCTCGCGCGCCAGATTCCGGCGGCCGATGTCTCGACGCAAGCGGGCAAGTGGGAGAAATCCAAGTTCATGGGCGTCGAGCTGTTCGGCAAGACGCTCGGTGTGATCGGCTGCGGCAATATCGGCTCGATCGTTGCGGATCGTGCCATCGGCTTGAGGATGAAGGTGGTTGCGTTCGATCCGTTCCTGTCGCCGGAGCGGGCCGTGGAGATCGGCGTCGAGAAGGTGGAGCTCGACGACCTGCTGCGCCGCGCCGATTTCATCACGCTGCACACGCCGCTCACCGACAAGACGCGCAATATCATCGATGCGGGTGCCTTGAAGAAAACGAAACCCGGCGTGCGCATCATCAACTGCGCGCGCGGTGGGCTGGTGGATGAGAAGGCCCTTGCCGCCGCTCTGAAGTCCGGCCACGTCGCCGGCGCGGCGTTCGATGTGTTCGAAGTGGAGCCGGCAAAAGAGAGCGTGCTGTTCGGCCTGCCGAACGTCATCTGCACGCCACATCTGGGAGCCGCCACATCGGAGGCGCAGGAGAACGTCGCGCTGCAGGTGGCTGAGCAGATGTCGGACTACCTGCTGAAGGGCGCCATCTCCAATGCTATCAACTTTCCGAGCATCACCGCCGAGGAAGCGCCGCGCCTCACACCCTATGTGAAACTCGCCGAGCAGCTCGGCAGCTTCGCCGGCCAGCTCACCGAGACCAGCATCAAGGGCATCCGGCTCGAGTATTCCGGCCACGTGGCCGAGCTCAACACCAAGCCGCTGACGGCGGCTGCCGTGGCCGGCGTGCTGCGGCCGTTGCTGTCGGACGTCAACATGGTGTCGGCTTCGGTTTTGGCGCGCGATCGCGGCATCAACATCGAGGAAACCACGCGCACCCAGGAAGGCGCGTTCGAAAGCTACGTGCGTCTTACCGTGCGCACGGATCAGTATGACCGCTCGATCGCGGGGACCATATTCGGGGACGGACGCGCGCGCATCATCCAGGTGCGCGACATCAACATGGAGTTCGAGCTCGCGCCGCACATGCTGTTCATCCGTAATGCCGACAAACCGGGCTTCATTGGGAGGTTCGGCATGGTAATGGGTGAGGCGGGCGTCAACATCGCCACACTCAACCTCGGTCGCGACAAGCCCGGCGGCGATGCCATCTGCATGGTGGCCGTGGACGAGCCGGTGTCTGAGGACGTCATGAACAAGATCCGTGCGCTGCCGCAGGTCGTGCGTGTGAACAGGCTGGCGTTCTAGTGATGCTCTCCCTCTCCCCGTTTTTACGGGGAGAGGGGATCAGAGCGCCACCGCACGTTCCGTCATAATTGCGCGATGAAATCGGCCGATGGTCCGGTCTCGTGGGGGGATTCGTGTGTGGGAGACATGCATGCGTAGTGCGCTTGTTGCGGCAGCGTTCGTCATTCTGGCCGTCCCGGCCATGGCTGCTGAGGTCAAAGGCAACTCGGCTATTTCCGGTGTCACGGTTTTTCCCTCCGGCGCCGAGGTCACACGCGTCACGCGGGTGCGCATCGCCGAGGGCGACCATGTCGTTCTCCTGACCGACCTGCCCGCGCAGGCGGTCCCGGGCTCCATACGCGTGGAAGGCAAATCGTCGGGGCGGCTGGAGATCGGCTCGGTCGATACGCGGCGTCTGGCCGTGCCGCGCACTGATCCCGTGGCCGCTGCCAGCGAGCGGCGCACGCTCGAGCTGGAAATCGAGAAACTGAAGGACAGCCGCGCAGTGGCGCAGGCCGCGTCGCAGGCGGCCGAGACGCAGAAGCTTTTCATCTCCAAGCTGATCGAGGTGCCGACGCGCCTGCCATCTGGTGGACCGCAGGGTGGTGTAACTCCATTGCCCGATTGGACTCAGCTCTACATGATAATAGGGGAGCGCACGCTGGAGGCCCAGAAGGTGGTTTTGGAAACGTCGGTGAAGCTGCGCGACATCGATCGCCAGATCACGGACCTCGAAAAGAAATTGGTGGCGATCGCCCCGGTGCAGGAGGAACGCACCGAGGTGAAAGTGTTCGTCACCGCCGGCGCTGTGCTCGATGCCGAACTCTCCGTCCGCTACCAGGTCGGCAGTGCATCATGGACGCCCCTCTACGATGCGCGCCTTGTGACGGGTGCCCGCAACGAGGCGCCGCGCCTGACTCTCGCGCGCCGTGCCAGCATCCAGCAGCGCAGCGGTGAGGACTGGACCGACGTTGCCCTCTCACTTTCAACGACGAGACCCGGCAGCGGCACGGCCGCGCCGGAGCTGTACGCCATGCTGGTCGATTTCGAGGCGGATGCCCCGCCGCGACCCGTCGCATCGGCCCCGGCTGTGCGTTCGATTCGTCCACTACAGGATCGCATGGGCGCCGAAGAGGCAGATTCTCGGCTAAAGACAGGTGGCGCTGCAGCATCCATGGATGCTGTCGCCGAACGCAGCGCCGGCGTCGAGACGGCGCCCTTCCAGGCGATCTTCACGGTCCCGGGCACCGTCACTGTGCTCACGACCGGCGAGATGAAGCGGGTGCAGATCGATGAAGCCCAGCTCGATCCTGCGCTTACCGTTCGTGTCGTACCGCGCGTCGACACCCGCGCCTTCCTCTATGCCAAGGTGACCCTGCCCAAGACCACGCCTTACCTGCCGGGGCAGGTGTCGCTGTTTCGCGATGCCACGTTCGTCGGCTCCGGCCGTCTGCCGCAACTGGCACCCGGCGAAGAGCACGAGCTGGGCTTCGGCTCCGACGATTCGATCCGCGTGCGTCATGCCGTGCTCGACGAGAAGCGCGGCGAGAGCGGCATCATCACGTCGTCAAAGACGGATCAGCGCAACTATCGCATCGCGGTGAAGAACCATCATCCGCGCGCCATGACCGTTGCAGTGCTGGACCAGATCCCTGTCTCGCAGAACCAGGACATCAAGGTCGAGCTGATTGCCAAAGCGCAGCCCACACGCAAGGATCCCGACGACAAACGTGGCGTCATGGCCTGGGACATCAAGCTCGAGCCGAATGAGGAAAAGCAGATCGAGTTCGGCTATCGCGTGAGCTGGCCGGCCGACAAGCGCGTCCGCTACGGACGCTAAGCCCGCGCCGCCAGCCAGACCCCGGTAAGGATCATGGCGAAGCCTGCGGCGTGATAGAGGCCGGGTGTCTCGCCGAGGACAATGAAGGCCAGCACGGCGCCGAAGACCGGCACCAGATGGTTGAACACACCGGCGCGACCGCCCCCGATGAGCTCGACGCCGCGGTTGTATAAGAGGTAGGCGAAGACGCTCGGGAAGATGCCGGCATAGGCGATCGTGCCCAAGGTCGACAGGCTTGCGCGCGGCAGATAGCCCATGGACGCTTCAATCAGCGCCATGGGAATGTTGACCATGGCGGCTGCGGCGAAGGTACATGCGGCAAAACTAAGCGGGGCAATGGCGGGCCGCTTGCGTAGGAACGTGGTGTAGACGCCCCAGCAGGCCATGCCGATGAGCACGAGCACGTCGCCTCGGTTCAGTGTCATGTGCGTCAGCGCGACGAGGTCGCCGCGCAGAACAACGATGAGCACGCCGACGATCGATACGCCGATGCCGTACAACTGCCGCAGCGTGATGCGATCGCCGAAGATCAGGTAGCTGAATGTGACGATGAAGATAGGCGCCGCTGAGTTGAGGATCAGCGCGTTCGTCGCCGTCGTATAGTTGAGGCCGATGTAGGAAAACGTATTGATGGCGCCTCCGCCGATGATGCCGAGGAAGGCCAGCAGCCAGACGTTGCTGCGGATGACAGGCCAATCCGTTTTCACATTGCTCCACGCAAACGGCAGGAGTATGCATGTCGCAACCGTCCAGCGCAGACAGCCCAGCGTAATGGGCGGAACCTCGCCCGCTGCTGCGCGGCCCACGACCTGGTTCCCTGCCCAGAACAGCGAGACGAGCGTCAGCAAAAGGTAGGCGTTGGCATACGCCGCGTCGGCAAAGCGCCGGATCATGGTCTTGGATGTTCCTGGGAGTGGTCGGGCCAGATCAATAGGCGAGCAGCGGCACGGCGTCAAAGCCAGCGGGCTTGCCAAATAATAAGGCGTGTATGAACCTATCGTCAGGTTTCTGTCACAGCGGCGCCACGTTTAACCAGCAGCACACGCGAGGATGCCTGATGAGGACACGATTCCCATGCGCGCGCTGATTCTGCCGACCCTGGCTGCCACTTTCTTCGGAGCCTGCGCCTTCACCGGCGCTGCATCCTTGGCATCCGACACGCGCGCCAGCGAGGGGCGTGTGAAGCTGGCGCAGTTGCAGCCCAAGGACAGCAAGGAAGAGGAGGCGCGCAAGAGGCAGCAGGGTGGCGGGCGTCCTCAGGGCGAGGGCCGGGGCCAGCCGCCGCCGGCGCGGGGTCAGCCCCCGCAGCAGCAGGGCGGGCAAATCCCGCCGGGGCGCGGCACGACGCAGCCGCAAGGCCAGCCCGGCCGGGATACCCCCGTTCAGAGGCCGTTGCGTACAGCTCCCGCTGAGGGCGGACCTGGGCCCCGCGGCGAACCGCAGATCCGGCGTGGAGATAATCCGGCGGTGCGCCAGTTCGAAGGCCAGCCGGCGCCGAAAACTATTCAACGCGGCGATAATCCCCCGGTGCAGCGCCGCATTGAAGGCCAGCCGCCTTCTGAGCGGGTCGTGCCCAAGCAAGTCGAGAGACCTCTGGTCACCGATCCCAGCCTGCGGAAAGTTGAGCCTCGCGGTGATCCGCGCAGAAGCGCAGATCCGCAGCAGCCGGACAATCTCCGCCGCTTCCAGGGGAAGGACGAGCGTCCGCAGCCGGGCGTCCGGCCGGGCATTGGCGGTGTACCCGACCGCGCCCGCGTCGGCGATGAGGGCCGCGACCGCCCCGGCGAGGGCCGCGTCCTGCGCCTCGAGGACATGCAGAAGGGGCGTCGCGAGCGTGTCGAGGCGGGCGGCCAGCGCCGCGTGATCGAGGAGCCCGACCGGCGCGTGATCGTCCGGCAAGGCGATCGCACCATCATTCAGCATGATGAGTCGGCGCGCTTCCGCCGCTTCTCGCGGGATGCGCGCACCGAGCGGCGCAATGACGGTACGTCGGTGACGATTCTCAATCGCCGCAACGGGCAGGTCTTCTCTGTGGTAGACTCCAACGGGCGGCTGATCCGTCGCTATCGGCGTACACGTGACGGGCGCGAGGTCAACTTTATCGACAATCGCCGCCACTACGGCATAGGCCGCCGTGTGGCGCTGGGCGTTGGTCTCGGCCTGGCGGTTGGCCTGCTGGCACCGCGCATTCTGATCCCGCGCGAGAAGTACATCGTCGAATATGACGGCGCTTCGTACGACGATGTTTACGAGGCGCTCAGCGCACCGCCTGTGGACGAGCTGGATCGCGAATACTCGCTGGAAGAGATTCGCTATAGTCCTGCCTTGCGTGACCGCATGCGGCGCGTGGATCTGGATGTCATCAACTTCGAGTTCGGATCGTGGGAAGTACCGCCGGATCAGTACGGGCGACTCGAATGGGTAGCAAATGCCATCAATCGCATCCTTGAGCGCAATCCGGACGAGGTCTTCCTTATCGAAGGGCATACGGACGCCGTAGGCTCTGACGAGGACAACCTCAGCCTGTCGGACCGGCGCGCCGAGGCCGTGGCCAATGTCTTGTCGGAGCAGTTCGAGGTTCCGCCTGAGAATCTGGTGACGCAGGGCTACGGCGAGCAGTTCCTCAAGGTTCCAAGCGAGGGCCCCGAACGCATCAGTCGCCGTGTCGCGGTCCGGCGTATCACGCCGCTGATGCAGCGGCACCTATCGGCACGATAAGGTTGCGCGGCGACCGGGATACCTACCCCGGTCGCGCCATCTTCATAAGGTCCACTCGATCCGGGCGTTAGTGAGCGGCGGGCGGTGCGATGCGGAAGGCGCTTCTCTGGCTTGGGGTTCTGCTCGCGCTCGGTGCAGCCGGATTGTTCGTGCAGCGCTGGATCGTCGAGCCGGTAAAGCATGGGCGCTACGGGCAATCCCGTATATTCACAGACCAGCGCTGGACGGGCCGAGATGGTGGCGGCCAACGGAGCTCCGGGCGCCGGGATCGGGGTGTCAGCAGCCTGCAGGTGTTTGAGATCGCTATCGATCTTCTGAACGTCGTTGTGGGCGTCGTGGGTATCTGGCAGGCTGTGCTGGGGATGCGCCTGCATCGCGCCAATGACCCCGGCCGGGCCGGTTCCAGAGTCCCCCACAGCTGATCGCCGTCAAATTAAAGCGCCCGCCTTGCTTCCGGCTTGCGTCGCCCCGGGTGTGGCATTACG
>JBJXDX010000030.1:0-108342 GCA_046154585.1 Hyphomicrobiaceae bacterium
CCCGGCTGGCTGAGGTGATCAGCGACTACAACAAAGTGCTGGCGATTCCCAACGTGCTCGGTGCCTGGGATCACACATCGACCCGCGGATTGCTGCGGCTGTCCCACGAGGTGACACGCCAGGCAGCTATGATCGGCTACTTGAATGCCTTCGGATGGTTCACTTTATTTGCGGCACTGGCCTTGCCGTTCGCGCTTCTGATCCGGGCGCCGCAGAAAACCGTCCATGAGTAGATCGCCGAAAAGGTCGAGTCAGCCGTCACACCGTCAGATAGCGCGTGCGAATTTGATCCTCCTCCGCGCGGAAGCGGTGGGGATCTGCCGAGTAGACAATGCGCCCCTTGACCATGATGTGAAGCTCGTGGGCGACGACTTCGGCGAGCTTCATGTTCTGCTCGATCAGCAGGATCGTGACGCCGGCATCGCACAGGAGCCTGATCACGCGCGCCAACTCGCGGACCACAAGGGGTGCGAGGCCCTGACTCGGCTCATCAAGCAGAAGCACCTTGGGGTCGCTCACCAGCGCGCGCGCAATCGCCAGCATCTGCTGCTCGCCGCCCGACAATTGCGATCCCTTGTTACGCTGCCGTTCGTCGAGCGAGGGAAAGAGTTCGAGCAGCCGGGCCACGGGCCACGCCTTGGCAGGCGTGCGTTCGGCGACCTTGATGTTCTCGATTACCGAAAGGTCAGGGAAGATCAAACGACCCTCGGGCACATAGGAAACGCCGGCGCGCGCCACGCGGTGGGGTGCCCAACCGGTAATCGCATTATTGTCCAACACGATGCTGCCACTGCTCGGGGGAACAAGCCCCATGATCGTCTTGACCGTCGTGGTCTTGCCGACGCCGTTGCGACCGAGAATGGCCGCGATGCGCCCCGTGGCCATCTCCAGATCGACGCCTTGGAGAATATGGCTCGCGCCGTAGTGTGTGTTGAGGCCGCTAATGCTGAGCATTATTCGATGCCCCCGAGATAGGCCTCTTGCACCCGCGCACTCGCCTTCACCTCCGCCGGCGTACCGTCGGCGATGACGGCGCCGCGATGCAGCACGGTGATCTTGTTGGCCAGGCGAAACACGACCTCCATGTCGTGCTCGACGAGCATCACCGTGATGCGCGACGTGTCGAGGAAATTGGCGAGCGTCTGGACTGCTTTCGCTGTTTCCTCGACCGACAATCCCTGCGTCGGCTCGTCGAGAAGCATCACCTTGGGGCTTTGCGCCATGGCCATCGCCACTTCGAGAAGGCGCTGGTCGCCATGGCTCAGCAGGCCTGCGGGGCGGTCGGCCACGTGGGCCAGGCCCAGCTGCTCCAGTGCAGCGTCGCCGGCGTGCTGCGCCTCAGCGAACATCTGAGCGCCGCCGAATGGCTGCCAGCGGCGGAGATGCCGGGCTTGCGCGGCCAACCGCGCGTTTTCGCGCGCCGACATCTCGGGAAACAGCGACGTGAGCTGGAACGTGCGCGAAAGGCCGCGCTGGCACGTCGCGTGGGTCGGCAATCCGGTCGTGTCCTCGCCGGCAAATCGCACACGGCCTGACGTCGGCGGCACGACGCCCGTGATGAGGTGAAACAGCGTGGTCTTGCCGGCGCCGTTGGGACCGATCACCGCACGGACTTCGCCCTCCGCGATGTGCATGCTCACGTTGTCGACAGCGACCAAGGCGCCGTAGCGTTTGGTCAGCCCTTCGAGTTCGATGAGTGGCGACGCGGTCTTGGAAGCGGCGCCGCCACGAGGTGTTACCGCTTCAGCCACGACGCTCGACCTGCTCACGCTGGGCCACGGGAAAATCGGCAGTCAGGGGCACTGTGCGCTGCAACCAGTTTCGCGCCAAGCCCCAGATGCCTTCCGGCGCAAACAGCACGAAGGCAATGAACACGAGGCCGAAGAACAACGCCCAGGCTTCAGTGTACGACGAAAGCTGATGCTCGAGCGTCATGAAGAACGCGGCACCGAGGACCGGTCCGATGAGCGTTCCCGAGCCGCCGACGATCACCATGATAAGGACCTGTCCCGACAGCAGCCAGAACAGCAGCTCCGTATTCGCGAAGCCGGCGAACGACGCGTAGAGCGCACCTGCGAGGCCGCCCAGCGTATACGCGATTGCGACGACGGCGATCTTGTAGAGCCGCGTATTGAAGCCGAGAGCCACCGTCTTGGCCTCGTTCTCGCGGATGCCGCGCAGCACGGCCCCGAAGGGCGAGGATACCAGCGCCCGGCAGAGAAAATAGGCGCCGACCAAACACGCCAGCGCGAAGTAATAGAAGCCGGCCTTGGTCGAGAGAAATGTCAATCCCATCGGCCCTGAATTGCGCGGGATGCCTGCGAGCCCGTCGGAGCCGCCTGTGACGGAGGTCCATTTGAACGCAATCGCATAGAAGAGCTGCGCGAAAGCCAAGGTGAGCATCGAAAACGAAACGCCCTTCGCAAGCGTACACACCCAGCCGATGGCTATGGCGACGATGCCCGTCAGGAGTGCCGCCAGCAGGACCGCCAACGGGAGAGGTGTCGACGTCTTCAGCAGAAGATTGCCTGCGGCATACGCGCCGAAACCGTAGGCCGCCGCATGCCCGAACGAGACGAGGCGCGTGTAGCCCACCATCAAGTCCAGGCTCATGGCGAACAACCCGAGAATGACGAGCTCGGTCAGAAGCGTCATGGCGAAAACGGGCAGACCCGCCGGCGCGGCAATCAGAAGAGCGAGCGTGCACATGCCTAAGATGTTCGACCAGCGCACGGCCTCAAGCCTCCTTGCCGAGCAGGCCGCCGGGACGGACGACCAGCACCAGCAGCATGATGAGATACATGAAGGCGAGCGCAAAATCCGGCAGATAGTAGTTGCCGAACACCTGCACGAAAGCAACGAGCAGCGCGCCTATGAGGGAGCCTAGGAAGCTGCCCATCCCGCCGATGATCACGATCACGAACGCATCGATGACTGCGGTCGCTGCCATGCCATGCGCCGCCGTTACGAGCGGAGCCGCGAGCACGCCTCCGAGCGCGGCCAATCCGCAGCCGATGCCGAACACGCCGGAACGGATGACATTGATGTTCACGCCCAGCGCGTGCACCATCTCGGCATTCTGCGAGGTGGCGCGGATCAGGAGGCCGAGGCGGGTGCGCTCGAGCAGCTGCCAGATCGCGATGGCGACCACGATGCCTGCGGCCGCGAGAAACAGCCGGTACACGGGAAATGGCTCGTCGAGCAGGAAGATGACGCCGGACAGCAGCTTGGGCGGCGGCACCTGCAGGGCATCCGGACCCCAGATCAGGCGGACGGCGTCGCCGACGATCAAGGCGAGCCCGAACGTCACCATGAGAAACGCATGAGCATCGCGCCCGTAGAGCCGGCGGAGAATCCCGAGCTCGAACGCCGTTCCGATTGCTCCGACGGCGATCGGGGCCAGCAGCAGCGCGATCCAGAAGCTGCCGGTGTAGCGCACTAATGAATACCCGACAAAGGCGCCGAGCATGTAGATCGTGCCATGTGCGAAATTGATGATGCGCATGATGCCGAATATCAGCGTCAAGCCGACACCCAGGAAGAAAAGCAACGCCGCCTGGGACAGCGCGTTGACCGTCTGGTTCAGCAGGAAGGCGAGTGTGGTCATGAGTGGCCTGCGTGTGGCCCGTGATGCGCCGCCCCGCCTGCTGTCACAGCACGCGGGATCGGGGGCATCGGGTGTAGGGGAGCCTCAGTCGTCGTAGCTGGTTTTCTTGCAGCCCGGCGTGGTGCGCTCGCCCGGGAAGGTGGCGATGACCTCGGGTACGGGCGTGTCGAAGCCGGCTTTCTTGACGACCTTGACCATGAATCCCTGCTGCACGGCCTGATGGTCGCAGGCGCGCATGCTGATCTTGCCTTTGACGCTCTCGAGCTCAATGGTCTCGAGCGCCTTGCGCAACGGGTCGAGCGCTATGCCGTTGGCTTTCTCGATGCCCGCCTGGATGACCTGCATCGCTTGCCACGTTTCGCCTTCGAATGTATCGGGCAGACCGCCGTCATGCTCTTTCTTCCACAACGCCACGAAATCATTGTTCTTGGGATGGTCGTACGTGAATGAGTAGCGGGATGAACCAACCAGGCCTAGCGAGGCCTCGCCCACAGCCTTGATGCTGGCCAGGTCGACGATTTCAGTGAGCAGGCTCACCTTGTCGGGCAGGCCGTATTGGCGCGACTGGGATAGAAACGCGTTGTTGTCGTCACCCTGCAGCACGAGATAGCAGGCATCAGCGCCTGACTGGCGGATCTTGGTGATGTAGGTCGAGTAGTCCTTGGTGCCGGTCGGGGCAAATATCTTGCCGATGAAGTTCTTCTTCGCCCTCGTCATTTCCTCCTCGAACACCTGCACGCTGTTGTGGCCCCAGGCATAGTCAAGGCCGAGCGCATAAATGTTGTTGAGCTTGGAGTCGCGCAGGTAAAGCGACACAGCGCGCGCGCCCATGGGACCCGAGATGTTGGCGCGAAAGAAATTTGGCACATAGCTGTCGGCCGTCAGGCGCCCATCGCCGTTGATGCCCGAGACGAATATGGCGTTCCACTCGCCGAGCTTAGGAACGACGGCAAGGGCTTCCGACGATAGCGTTAGCCCGGTGAAGAGGCTGACGCCGTGCCGTTCCACCATTTCCTGCGCCTTGCGCACGCAGTTGGCAGGGTTGCCGGCCGTGTCCTCGATCAGGAGCTCGATCTTGCGGCCCAGGATGCCGCCCTTGGCATTCTGGATCTTCGCGTAGAACTCGGCGCCGCGTTTCGTCTGCTGGCCGACGGTGCCAAGCGGTCCCGTCAAGGCGGCCGGAATACCGATCTTGATCGTACCCGCCGCCTGGGCCTGCGCGCTGGTCCAGATGTGAGGCGAGGCGACAGCGGCGCCGGTGCCTGCTAGCACTGCACGACGCGTGACGCGTGACATGATAGACATTGCATTCCTCCCATATATGCCGTCGTTCGTGTACGGTCATTTGCAGGTAGGCTATCCCTTGAGGTGGCATCAGGCAACCAATCTCGGTGGCAATCGTCCGTCGCGGGACTTGGCGCATGGCAGCCACAGCCCGTCATCTCTCCGGTCGCGTGCCACCGACTTTCTCCTGCGCTATCCGTTCGGCAAGAACGTGCCGGCGCAGCTTTCCGGTTGCAGTGAAGGGCAGCTCCTCGACGACATGCAGCTCCTCGGGAAGCTTGTAGTCGGCAACCTGTCCCTTCAGAAAGCCAACCATCTCGTCGAGCGTGATCACCTGACTGGGCTTGGGGATGACGCACAGGCAGTTGCGCTCGCCCAGACGCGCATCGGCGACGCCGACCATGGCGGCGTGCACGATTTTGGGGTGCGTGTAGAGAATCTCCTCCACCTCGCGCGGGAAAAATTTCTTGCCGCCGCGGTTGATGATCTCCTTGCGCCGGCCGACGATCTCGACATTCCCGTTTCCGTCCACGACACGGCCAAGGTCGCCGGTGCGGAACCAGCCGGCAGCCGTGAACGCATCGGCGTTGGCCGCCGGATTGGCGTGGTAGCCAAGATGGACGCTGGGTCCCAGCGCGGCGATCTCCCCGACCTCGCCGCGGGCCACCTCGCCGCCCGCCTCATCGAGGATTTGCAGCTCCATGCTGGAGACGACCCGGCCGATAGTGCCGTTGACCTTGGCCGGGTCGTCGCTGAAGCGCGTGTACGTATGAAAGCCGGTCTCCAGCATGCCATAGAGTTCGATCAGGTGGCCGGGCATGCGGGCCTGGTAGGTGCGGATGGTCTCGATCGCAGCCGATGCTCCGCCGGTGATGACGACGCGCAGGGACGACACGTCACGGTTTGCCAGATCGGGCTCGTTGAGAATGGCAACGATAGAGGCCGGCGCGGTGGCGATGTAGGTAACCCGTTCGCGTTCGATCAGATCAAGCGCCGCTCTTGCCGAGAAGCGCTCCAGCAGCACAGCCCGGCCGCCGGTGACGATGGTCTGCAGCAGGCACAAATAGCCCCAGTTGAGGCACACGGGCAGATAGACCAGCTGCACATCTTGATCGGTCATCGCCATGTCGGTGTTGATTTGACGTACGGCCGGCAACGTCGAGTTGAAGGAGTGGAGCACGCACTTGGGGTCGCCTGTGGTGCCGGAGGTGAACGCCATGCGGAATATCTGATCGGCGCTCATGCGCACTCTGTCTTCCGCCGCAAGGGGAGGTGTGGTGGCGATCCCGTGCTCGAGAGTCCAACCGCCATCGATATCACCGCCGGACACGATCACGTGCGTGAGAGCAGGAATGGCCTCGCGCAGTCGATGTGCCATGCCGACATAGTCGAAGCCCTTGAACAACGCCGGGCAGACGAAGGCGCGGCTGCCGGAGAAACGCAGGATATAGTCGAGCTCGCGGACCCGGAAATCGGGGTTGACCTTGTTGGCGATGGCGCCGATCAGCTCCAGCGCGAAGAACACGATCGGAAAAGCGATGCGGTTTGGCAGCTGGACGGTGACGACGTCGCCACGGCCGATGCCGATCCGCCGAAGAAAGGCGGCGCAGCGCTCCACCTTGTCAGTGAGCTCGCCATAGGTGATCCGGGATTCGCCATCGACGAACACCTCCCGGTCCGGATGCGCTTCAGCCCGGGCCTCCAGAATTTGGAAAAAGGTCTCATCGCGCCATTCGCCGGCAGCGCGCCAGCGTTGCGCCAGCTCCGGCTTGATCATGGTCTCAAATCGCATGCGGATCTCCCCGCGGTGCCTTCGCCACTTTACGCTTTGGTCCGAGGTCAGATCGCGCCGTTCATCCCAATCTCGGCGAGGAACCGCTCGGCATTCTTGTAGAACACTTTGTCCAGAACCTCGGCTGAGTACCCTTCCGCGCGCCAGTCGCTGACAAGGCGTTCGTAGGAGAAAAGGGGATAGTCGCCACCGAACAGGATGCGGTCTTTGAGACGGCGCGGAATCTCGTGCTTGAGGTCAGCGGTGTGATACTTCGGCGACCAGCCGTGAAGCTCGTACCAGATATTGCGCTTGTGCATCAGGACGGCGATCACCTCGGCCTGCCACGGCCAGCCCGGCCGCGCCGCAACGATCTTGAGATCGGGATTGTGCGCCGCAACCCAGTCCAGATGCCGCGGGTGGCAGTAATCGAGAATGACGCCGTCGCCACCGGGCAGACCGGCACCGAGCCCGGTCGTGCCGACGAAGATCAGCACGGGAATGCCGGCTTCTATGCAGAGATCATAGTAGGGCTGGTACGCAACATCGCTGGCTGGCGGCGACAGCGATGCGGAGACGGCATAGCCAAGAAAGCCAATTTTTTTGTCGATGCAGCGGCGCAGCTCTTTGATGCCGCCCGGCGCGGAGCGCTGAGGATCGATATGGATCCAGTGCCCCAGAATGACGTCGCGGTGTGCAGCCTCGGTTTCAAAGGCGTAATCGTGAAGCGCGCGCATCTCCTCGGGCGGGCGGTATTTGGCGTAACCCAGATCCAGGATGGCTCGCACGTTGCGATCCCGGAAGTAGGCCGCCATTTCCGCCTCGGTGTGATAGCGCGTCTCCGAGTTCCAAGTCGCGCGCTGTTGGGCAAGCTCCTTATCGCTCTGCAGCGGATAGCCACGCCGCGTTCCCCAATGCGAATGGACGTCGATAATCGTCATGATCGCTCGCTCACTCCGGGGCCTGGATTCGCGCTTGCCCTCGGACCCAGTCTAGCAGTCGCCTCAGCGCGAGACTATCGGACCCACGGGAGACGAGAAGCCCAATCCTGATCTGACCAATGGCAATCTCGCCTGCGATGGCTATCATGGGCTGTCGATCGTCGAGGCAGCGCCCGCAGGAGCACCCATGAAGATCAAGCGCATCGAGCACATCGCCATCGCCCTCAAGAACATGGACGCCGTCAAGGACGTGCTTGCCAACAAGCTCGGCATTGCCATGGAGTACGAGGAGCACTTGCCGGCGCACGCCACAACGCTCGCCATGTTCCCGGTGGGAGAAACCTACCTCGAACTCCTGCAGTCGGATAAGGCGGACTCAGGCACCAACAAGTGGATTGCCGAGCGCGGGGAAGGACTGTTCCACATCTGCCTCGAGGTCGAAGACATCGACGACTCCATGCAGGAGCTGCGCAATAAGGGCATCCGCTTCGAAACGGAGCAGCCGCTCATCGGTCACGGCAACTGCCGCATCGTGTTCATGGACCCTGCAACGACGGGGGGGCTTGTCATCGAGCTGGCCGAGCAGCCCAAGGGTGGGCACGCATAACCCAGCATACGTGTGCGATATCGTTCCATTCGCGGGAGGCGCGCTTGCCTGAGCTACAATCTAAGCCGAGACCAACACCCCTGCTGGCCACGCATATACTCGTCGACCGCAGCGACCCGGCCGTCGCGACCGTGACGCTTAATCGGCCCGAGCGGCGCAACGCGCTCTCGCTGGCGATGTGGACCGAGCTTGGACGCATATTCACGGGCCTCAGCACCGATGCAGCCGTGCGCGCTGTCATCCTGACAGGTGCCGGCGGTGCCTTTTCCGCGGGCGCCGACATTTCCGAATTCCCGGCCGTCCGCGCAACGGTCGAGGATGGGCACGTTTACGAGTCCGCCGCTAACCGCTGCCAGGTCGCCATTGCGAGCTGCACCAAGCCGACGATCGCTGCCATTTCCGGCCCTTGTTTTGGTGGCGGCGTCGGTCTCGCTCTGTCCTGCGACTTTCGCGTCGCGGATTCATCAGCCTACTTCGCCATACCGGCAGCGCGTCTCAGCAATGTCTACGGCATTGTCGAAACGCGCGCCTTGTTCGACGCCGTCGGGCTGGCGGTTGCCAAGGAGGTGCTGTTCACCGGCCGGCGCTACAATGCCGGCGAGGCCTTGCGCCTGGGTCTAGCGACACATGCCGCTGACGGCGCGGCGTCTGACGGCGCGGCCGACCTTGCCAAGAGCATGAGCGGCTCGGCCCCCCTCACCATCAAGGGCGCCAAAGTCGTGCTCGAGGCCATCTCGAGAAACGAGACAGAGCAGCGCAAGAACGCCATCGAAAAGGTCATGGATGAAGCGATGGCGAGCGGCGACTACCGGGAAGGCGTGGCTGCCTTTGCCGCCAAGCGCGACCCGAAGTTCCTGGGAAAGTGACCAACCAACGCATCGGATCGACATCGCCGGCACCTTCGCCGACGCTATCGCACCGCCTTTACTCTCTACGAACGTCGTCCCGCTGAAACCCCGCCGTCCACCATATAGATGCCGCCTGTGCAGAAACTCGACTCGTCGCTGGCGAGGAACAGCATCAGTTTGGCCACCTCGTCCGGCGTACCGTAGCGGCCGAGCGGTGTTCCGGCTGCCATCGGCTGGTCGTTACGTCCGGCGAAGCCGCGCATTTTCTCCAGCGATGCGATCATCGGCGTATCGATCGGTGACGGGTTGACCGTGTTGACGCGGATCTTCCGATCCGCACCCTCGATCGCAGCGGAGCGCATCAGGCCGATCACCGCATGCTTGGACGCGGTGTAGGCCGACATGTGAGGCGTCGCACGAATGCCTGACGTCGATGACGTGATCACGATCGAGCCGCCCGTCGTCTCCATCGCCTTCATGACATACTTGAGGCCAAGCCACACCCCGCGGACGTTGACCGCCATGACCTTGTCGAACACCTCGGCCGCATAGTCCTCGATCGGGCCAACCTTGCCTTCGATGCCGGCATTGAGCAGCGCCGCATCGACTTTGCCCCATCGCTTGACCGTCTCGTCGACGAGCTTCTGCACTGCGATCTCGTCGGTGACGTCCGTCACACAGGCTGCGGCGCTCGCACCGATGTCCCTGACCAACTCGGTGAGGGGCTCGATCAGCACGTCGGCGAGCACCACCTTGGCCCCCTCGGCCGCCAGGAGCCGCGCCGCTGCCGCGCCGATGCCACGCGCCGCGCCCGTGATGATCGCGACCTTGCCGTCCATCCGTCCCATGCCCAACTCCCGGAATTATTGTCGCTGCTCTCCGCGATGACCCGTGCTCGACATCTGGTCGCCTCTACCGCCGCCGGCCGCGCCGGCGCCCTGCGTTGCCCTCGGGCCCCACGCCTTGCTGCGGAGGCATGGCCACTGCCGCAGAGAGGTGCGGGAAAGCTTCGCTCCGGTTCGGCAGGCCCATGGCGTTGACGAAGTGCTCTTGAAAACGCGGCTCCATCGCCGTCTCGATCTTCTCGACCTCACGTACCAGCTCCTCGACTTCGCGGCGGTGCCTGCGGCTCAGCAGCGCCATGCGCGCGCCGGTGCCAGCGGCATTGCCGACAGCGCTGACCTTGTCGAGTGGGCAATCGGGAATGAGGCCGATGATCATGGCGTACTTCGGGTCGATGTGGCTGCCGAAGGCCCCCGCCAGCTTGATGCGGTCGACCTCGACGACATCAAGTTTGTCCATCAGCAGCCGCGCGCCGGCGTAGAGCGCAGCCTTGGCGAGCTGGATGGCGCGCACGTCGGTCTGTGTGACGCGGATCTCGACAGCGCCGCGCCAGAGCACGAAGGCAAACGTGCGCCCCGCCGCGACCACGCGGTCCGATCGTGCCGCTAGCGCGCCATCGATCACGCCGTCGGCAGCCAAAATTCCGCTCAGGAACAGCTCAGCGATGGCCTCGACGATGCCCGAGCCGCAGATGCCGGTGATGCCGGTCGCTTGCGTGGCGTCCGCAAAGCCCGGCTCGTCGGACCATAGATCCGAACCGATGACCTTGATGCGCGGCTCCAGAGTGGCGGGATCGATGCGCACGCGCTCGATGGCGCCGGGCGCAGCCCGTTGGCCCGAGGAGATCTCGGCGCCCTCGAAGGCAGGCCCTGTCGGCGAGCTGGCGGCGAGCAGGCGCGTGCCTTTGCTGAGCAGGATCTCGGCGTTGGTGCCGATATCGACAATGAGCGTTGCCTCGACGCTCGCACGCGGCGCCTCGGCGAGCGCTACTGCTGCCGCGTCGGCGCCGACATGGCCGGCAATGCACGGCAGGATGTAGGCGCGTGCCGCGGGATGCAGCGCGACGCCGATCTCCCGCGTCGGCAGCCGCAAGGCTCGGGACACGGCCAGCGCAAACGGCGCCTGTCCGAGTTGCGTCGGATCGAGCCCGAGGAGCAGGTGATGCATGATCGGATTGCCGACGAGCACGGCCTCGAGAATGTCGGTCGTGTCGATCCCGCCTTGACCGGCGACGCGCCCGATCAGGGTGTTGACCGCGCCACGCACGGCCTGTGTCAGCGCGCTCCTTCCGTCCGGATTGAGCATGACGTAGGACACCCGCGACATCAGGTCCTCGCCGAAGCGGACCTGCGGATTGACCGTGCCGGCCGAGGCCACGGTGCGGCCGCTCATCATGTCGACCAAATGGCAGGCGATCGTGGTTGAGCCAATGTCGACGGCAACGCCGAATAGCTCCTCGCGATAGCCGGGCCATAGCCCGATCATGCGCGGGGCAGGGCCGTCGTCGGTGTAGACCGCGGCGGTGACCTTGTAGGCGCCCTTGGCCAACACCGTCTGGACGTGCGGCAGCAGCTCGGCATCGCATGTGAGATCAGGCAAGCCGAAATCACGCTGCAGCGCGGCAATAACGCGGTCTAGGTCCCCCTGCGGCTTCTCCATGGTGGGCGGTTCGATCTCGACGTAGTGCAAATGCGTGGCGAGGTCCCGCTCGATGGCACGAGCTTCCGCGCGTTTCCTCACCACCTGATTGTTGACGGCGGCGTCGGTCGGCACGTCGATGACGAGATCACCCAGGATCCTTGCACTACAACTCAACCGACGATCGGCGGGCAAAGCGCGGCGTTCGGCATAGCGCCGCTCGGTTTCGGATAAAGGCGTGAGGTTCTCTGGCCTCGACGTGATGCCGTGCTTGGCGAACACACCCTCTGCCTGGTGCACCTGGCAGCGGCCGCAGATGCCGCGCCCGCCGCACACGGACTCGATGTAGACGCCGATCGAGCGTGCGGCATCGAGGACGGGTGTGCCGAGCGCGAAGCGTCCGCGCCGGCCGCTGGGCATGAACGCGACCAGTGCGTCCTTGCGGTCGTCAACCGCCGGCGCCTGCTGCGCCGACGCTCCGATGCGGGTTTCAGCCACGCTCCCGGCCCCCTGCTGCAACAAGGTCGCTCAACCGGGCCTCATCGTATATCTGCTCCAGCGTCGCCGCGGAGGCATCAGCCTCCGTCGCGAGATCCCCTGCACACGGCTCGGCTGCGGCTTTGCGCCAATCCGCGAGATAGGCATCCGAGTCCTTGGCTCCTGTCCGCATCGCGCAGCGGTCGATGGCCTCGATGAAGCGCTTGGACAGCTCGCGCTTCTCGGCCCGGCGCCCGTGGCGCACGATCACCTGGGCCGGGATATCGCGCCAATAGACGATGATACGCTCAGCCACGTGCAGCCCGCCGGCAGAGGATGGACGAACACCCTGAGCGCACTTGCCCTGCGCCCGAAATCGGTCCTACCTGCAGCATGCGGGGCACCTCCACGGGAGAGGGTCGATGATAGACGATCTGCTAGCCAAGCGCGAATGGCTGCTGGCTGACGGGGCGACGGGCACGAACCTGTTCGACATGGGGCTGACCTCCGGGGACGCCCCCGAGCTATGGAACGAGACCTATCCCGACCGCATCCAGGCCTTGCACCGGCGCTTTGTCGATGCCGGAGCCGACATCATCCTCAGCAATTCGTTCGGTTGCAATCGCCGCAGGCTGGCTCTGCACAAGCTCGAGGGCCGCACCCGAGACCTGAACCGTCTGGCCGCCGAGAATGCGCGCAGGGTGGCCGACGAGGCCAGCCGCCCGATCATCGTGGCCGGCTCGGTCGGGCCAACCGGCGATCTTCTGGCTCCGCTAGGCGCGCTGACCGAGGCTGAGGCGGTCGAGATTTTTGTCGAGCAGATCGAGGGCCTCAAGGCTGGCGGTGCCAATGTGGTTTGGATCGAGACCATGTCGGCGCCCGAGGAGATGCGCGCGGCGGCGACCGCAGCAGCGCGTGTCGGTATGCCCTTCACCATCACAGCCAGTTTCGACACGGCCGGGTGCACGATGATGGGCAACGCGCCGGCATCGCTGGCGAGCTTTCTGACCACGCTCTCGCCCGCTCCCTGCGCCATCGGGAGCAACTGCGGCGTTGGTGCCTCGGATCTGATCCTTTCGACGCTTTCGATTGCGGCCGAGCACCCCGGAGCCGTCGTCGTCGCCAAGGCCAATTGCGGTATACCCAAGGTGTCCGGTAGCAAGGTCGAATACACCGGCACGCCGGAGCTGATGGCCGACTACGCGCGCCTTGCGCTAGACGCCGGCGCGCGCATCATCGGCGGCTGTTGCGGCACCTCGCCCGAGCACTTGGCGGCCATGCGCCGCGCCCTCGACACTCATATCCGCCGCCCTCGCCCCGAGCTTTCAGAGATCGTCGCGCGGCTCGGAGCCCTGGTCTCACCGCCCAAGTCGCCCGATGTGGCTGCCGGGCGCCACAACCGCCGGCGCCGGACGACCTGAACTGCGTCTCGCCTCGCCACCTTAATCGGACCTGTGCTAGTCAATGGGATCCCGGCCGGATCTACAAGGTAGCCTCATGTCCCAACCCGACGACATCGTGCTGAGCAAGCTGGCTGATCCCGAACTCACGCAGCAGATGCACGATGACCTCTACGATGGCCTCAAGGAGGAGGTCGTCGAGGGTGTGACGATCCTGCTCGGGCGCGGCTGGACACCATACAAGGTGCTGACAGAGGCTCTCGTGGAAGGCATGCGCATCGTCGGCGAGGATTTCCGCGACGGCATCCTGTTCGTGCCAGAGGTGCTGCTATCGGCCAACGCCATGAAAGCGGGCATGGCAATCCTCAAGCCGCTGCTGATCGAGACTGGCGCACCCAAGACGGGCAAGATGGTGATCGGCACCGTCAAAGGCGATATCCACGACATCGGCAAGAACTTGGTTGCCATGATGATGGAGGGGGCCGGCTTCGAGGTCATCGACCTCGGAATCAACAACCCGGTCGAGAGGTACTTGCAGGCAATCGAGGACCACAAACCCGATATTCTCGGCATGTCGGCGCTGCTGACGACCACCATGCCGTACATGAAGGTCGTCATCGATACGCTCAAGGAGAAAGGCATACGCGACGAGATCACTGTCCTCGTTGGCGGCGCCCCACTGAACGAGGAATTCGCTCGTTCGATCGGGGCCGACGCTTACTGCCGCGATGCCGCCGTGGCGGTTGAGACGGCCAAGGACTTTTTGAGGCGCAAGCACAATCAGCGTGCGGGAGAAGCTAGCCCGGCAGGCTGAAACAGAAAGGCTTGAATGAGCATCGCAGGTGCTCAGGTCAGCGATCCAAAGCGCCGCCAGTTGATCCTGGCTTGCGGAGCGCTGGCGCGTGAGATCCTGGAGATCGTGGAGGCGAACGGCCTATCCCATGTTACGCTGCGCTGCCTGCCCGCCGGCCTTCACAACACTCCGGACAAGATCCCGGAGGCCGTGCGCACGGCTATCACGGAGGCGCGCTCGGAGTTCGATGACATCCTGGTCGGCTATGGCGATTGCGGTACCGGTGGGCAGCTCGACCGCCTGCTCGCAAGCGAAGGCATTGCGCGCCTGAATGGCCCCCATTGTTACGCCGTCTACTCTGGTGTGCGGGCCTTCCTGGCTCGCGGTGACGCCGACATGCGGAGTTTTTTCCTTACGGACTTTCTCGCCCGCCAGTTCGATACGCTGGTCATTGAGGGGCTGGGCCTGGACCGCCATCCGGAGCTACGCGACGATTACTTCGGCCATTACGAAAAGGTGGTCTATCTTTCCCAGACGCGCGATCTTGCTTTGCTAGAGGCGGCTCGGCGCGCCGCCGATCGTCTGGGTCTCGACTTCGAGCACCGTCCCGTCGGACTGGGCGATCTCGAGACGGAGATCGTGGACTTTGCTTTGGCGGCAAAGCCAGCCGGCATCAACGGAGCACGCCCATGACCGGAGAACGCGGAGCGGCGGAACGGCGTGCACGCCGGCGGGCCGAGGCAACCGCTGCGGTGCCGCAGGGCCCCTGGCGGCTCGTGCAGAATCCGCTGCCACCTCTGGCGCTACTCGACGAGGAAGGGCTCGACCGCATCGAGGCGGTCGCGTTCCGCGTGTTGGAGGAGCTTGGCCTCGAGTTCATGAGCCCCGACGCGCTGGATATTCTCGACCGGTCGGGCGCCGACGTCGACCATTCGACCGGCCTCGTGCGCTTCGATCGCCATCTCATCAAGGGATACCTCGCCAAGGCGCCGGCCTCGTTCACGCTGTATGCGCGCGACCCTGCCCGCAACATCATCATCGGTGGCAACTACATCAACTTTGCGCCCGTGGGTGGTGCGCCCAACATCAACGATCTCGATCACGGCCGCAGGCCCGGCACCTTCAAGGATCAGTGCGACCTGATCCGCCTTCAGCAGAGCCTCAACTGTGTGCACACCTGCGGCGGCATTCAGGTTGAGGCGCAGGATCTGCCGGTGCCTACCCGGCATCTCGACATGCACCGCGCACAGGTGACCTTGTCCAATCGTGTCTGGGGTGCGCGCGGGATCGGCCGCGATCGCATACGCGACGCCATAGCCATCGCCGGCATGGCGCGGGGCGTTTCGCACGAGCAGCTTGCGCGTGAGCCCAGCGCCTTCACCGTTACCAACACCAACTCGCCGCGCCGCGTCGACAAGGAGTTGCTGGGTGGCCTGATGGAGCTGGCCGAGAACGGCCAGGCGGTCTGCGTGACGCCGTTCACGCTTGCCGGTGCCATGGCTCCGATCACGATCGCCGGCGCATTGGCGCAACAGCATGCGGAGGCGCTTGCCGTGTTGGCGCTGACGCAGATGGTTCGCCCAGGCGCACCCATCATCTACGGCGGCTTTACGTCCAACGTCGACATGAAGACCGGCGCACCCTCGTTTGGAACCCCCGAATACGTGCGCGCGACCATTATTGGGGGGCAGCTTGCCCGGCGATGGAAGCTGCCTTATCGCGCCAGCAACGTAAATGCCTCCAACTGCGTCGACGCCCAGGCCACCTACGAGTCGGCGATGTCGCTCTGGGCCAGCATCATGTCGCATGCCAACTTGATTTATCACAGCACCGGTTGGTTGGAGGGCGGGCTTTCCGCCAGCCTCGAGAAGGTGATCATCGATGCAGAGATGATCGAGACCATGCGGGCCTGGATGCTGCCGCTCGACGTCAGCGACGAGGCGCTTGCCTTCGCCGCCATCAAGGAAGTGCCACCCGGCGGCCACTACTTCGGGGCTTCTCACACGATGACGCGGTTCGAGACCGCGTTTCATCGCCCGCTGGTGTCCGATGTCAGGAATTTCGAGAACTGGGTCGAGGCCGGCAGCTTGACCGCGACCCAGCGGGCCAACGCGCTGTGGAAGCGCCTGCTCGAAAACTATTCCGCTCCGCCGATCGATCCGGCACGGGTCGAGGAAATCGATGCCTACATCGCGCGTCGCCGGGAGGAAATTGCGATCCGCGGCCTCAATTGAGGCCTTGTCCTTGCTTGTGGATTTGGCTTGGACGGGATTACTCTCGTAATCGGAGGGACGGTCGCCGTCATCGTCCGCACCTCTCTAGACGTTTCGCGAAGAGCGACGGGAGGGTACCAGGATGGACAAGCTGCACCCAGTGATCGAGGCCGCTGGCCGCGAATTCGCCGACGGCAAACTCAACCGGCGCGAATTCCTGAGAATCGCCACTTTGCTCGGAATTGCGGCGCCCGCGGCATACGGCCTGGCCGGGTTGCCGTTGCCGGCTTTCGCTCAAGGCAGCCCGAAGAAGGGCGGAGTCATTCGCATCGGCATGCGCGTGCAGGATATCTCGAGCCCGCACACCTATTCCTGGATCGAGTCATCGAACAACGCCCGCCAGGTCGTCGAGTATCTCACCCATACCGGGATCGACAACCTCACCAAGCCCAATCTCGTCGAGAAGTGGGAGGCAAGTCCCGACCTTAAGACCTGGACGCTGCACGTGCGTCGCGATGTAAAGTGGCGCAAGGGCCGGCAGTTCACGGCCGACGACGTAGTCTGGAACCTGAAACGCGTGCTCGACGCCAAGACCGGCTCGTCGACCGTTGGCTTGTTGAAAGGCTTCATCCTCGACGAGTTCGAGACCGACGAGATCGATGCCAAGACCAACGCCAAGAAGAAATCGACCAGGCTCTGGGATGCCAACGCCATCCAGAAGGTCGACGACTTCACCGTCAAGATCAATGGGAAGACGGCAAACCTCTCCATCCCCGAGTCGCTGTTCCACTATCCGCTGCACATCCTCGACGCCGAGGAGAACGGCAAGTTCGGCATCGGCAGCAACGGCACCGGCCCGTTCGAGCTTGCCGAGCATGAGATTGGCAAGCGCTCGGTTCTGATCGCGCGCAAGGAGGGATACTGGGGCAAAGGCCCGTGGATCGAGCGCTTCGAGCTCGTCGATCTCGGCGATGATGCGGCCGCCCAGGTGGCGGCACTCGCCTCCAAGCAGGTCGATATGATCTACCAGGGGGCCGTCTCGACCCTGCCCACGGTCGAGAGGCTCCCGCACGTTCAAGTGAATACGGTGGATACGGCCTATACGGCCGTGGCGCGGGTGCATCCGATCAAGCCGTTCGACGACAAGCGCGTGCGCCAGGCCTTGCGCTATGCCACCGACACGGAAGCTGTGCTCAAGGCTGCACATCGCAGCCTCGGCAAACCCGGCGAGCATCATCACGTCTCGCCGGCGCACCCCGAGTACGCCAACGTTGGCTTCCTCAAGCGCGACGTCGCCAAGGCCAAGGCGCTGTTGAAGGAAGCCGGCTATCCAGACGGCATCGATGGCGAGATCGTTGCCCGGCCTCAGCCCGACTGGGAGCTGCTGGCCGTGCAGACCATGGTCGAGCAATGGAAAGAGGCCGGCATCCGCGTCAAGATCAATGTTATGCCGTCGCAGCAGTACTGGCAGAACTGGACCAAGGTGCCGTTCGGCTTCACCACCTGGGCGCACCGTCCGCTCGGCACGATGGTGCTCGGCCTCGCCTATCGCACGGGTGGCGCATGGAACGAGTCGAACTGGTCGAACAAGGAGTTCGACACCCTTCTATCGGAAGCCGAAGGCTATCTCGATGTCGAGAAGCGGCGCAGCGTCATGGCCAAGCTCGAGCAGATCATGCTCGACGATGGCCCGGCGGTGATCCCGCTGTGGCGCGCGGTATTCAACTACACCGACAAGAAGATCAAAGGCTACAACATCCATCCCAGCATCTATATCGATGCCAAAGACATTTGGATCGAGGCTTGACGGCGATCGGCACGACCAAGGGCGGCGCTCGCTCGTACTGCGATTGCGATCCTTGTCTCGTGCCATCACCAGTTTGACTGCAGCAGGGTCGGTTTTCGTGAAGGAACCGGGGCTGCCGTGCCTGGCATGATCGGGTGCAGTATCGATCTGCGCACGGCATATAGGCCGTCTGGAACCAGATGCCGAAGAGCTTTTGAGCTCTGGGCCCCGCAACGCGACATGACTTGAGCTGTCGGGCGCTGGCAGCTAGGCTCGGGAACCGGCGCACCCTCTTTTCCGTCAAGACCAGACGTCGGGCAAATACGAACACGGTAACGGGCATGCTGCGCTACCTCGGCAGGCAGCTCCTCAACGTGGGCGCGACTCTAGTTGTCGTGTCATTCCTGGTGTTTGCCCTGAACGAGTTGTCGCCCGGTGACGTGGCGCGCAAGCTGCTCGGGCCGTTCGCCACCCAGGAACAGGTTGACCTGCTCAACAAGGAAATGGGCCTCGATCGGCCCTTGCTCGTGCGCTATGCCGAATACATGGCACGGGTGCTCTCGGGTGACTTCGGCGACTCGATCATTTATCGCCAGCCGGTCTCCGAGCTGCTTTGGGATCGGCTCGCCAATACACTGCTGCTTGCTGGCATCAGCTTTGCCGTGATCGTTCCCATTTCCGTGCTGCTCGGCGTGCTCGCAGGCATGCGAGAGCGCAGCCGCACCGATCGCTCGATCTCCGTGTTCTCATCTATCTGTGCGTCCATCCCCGAGTTTGCCATGGGCGTCTTTCTTCTGGCGATCTTCGTGGTCTGGCTCGGCATCCTGCCTGGCACATCACCGCTGCGTTCGGATGCGGGCTGGCCGATCTGGAGCCAGTTTGTGCTGCCGGTCATGGTCGTCACGCTGTACGACGCCGGCTACCTGATCTCCATGATTCGCGCCTCCATGGTCGAGGTCATGCGGCAGCCCTACATCCGCACGGCCATGCTCAAGGGCATGAGCTTCCGTCAGGTCGTGACCAAGCACGCGCTCAGAAACGCGCTGATTGCCCCGTTCACGGTAATCCTGCTGCAGCTCAACTATCTGGTCTCGGGTCTCGTCGTCGTCGAGATGGTGTTCGCCTATCCAGGCTTCGGCCGCATGATGCTCGAGGCCGCGCTCAACAAGGATATCGCAGTGATTGAGGCTGGCACGCTCATCGCCGTGACGGTGACCATGCTGACGCAGCTCTTCGGTGATCTCGGCTACATGGCGCTCGATCCGAGGATCCGCGTATGAACGAGATCAGCCGCATCGATGGCGAAGCGGGCGCCACGCAGGCTGCCGTGCGGTCCCGCTCCACCGGGATCGCATCGACTTTTGCTTGGATCATAGCGCTGTTCTCTCAATCGCCCGCAGCCATGATCGGCGGTGCTATCGTCGGATCGTGGGTCCTTTGCGCCCTGTTCGCGCCCTGGATTGCACCATTCCCGCCGAACCAGGTGAACCCTGCCCTCATCGCCAACCCGTATCCCTCGGCTGAGCACTGGCTCGGTGTTGATCATCTCGGCCGCGACATGCTCTCGCGCCTGATGTGGGGGGCGCGCACGGTACTGACGGTGGCACCGGCCGCCGTTATCGGTGCCGCGGTGCTCGGCACGCTGCTCGGGCTGTTTGCCGGCTACAAGGGCGGGCTCGCTGATCGCCTGATCATGCGTGTCGGCGACACGCTGCTGGCCTTCCCCAAAATCATTCTCTACCTGATCATCATTGCTCGCTTCGGTGCTTCCGCGTTCAACATTATCGCAGTCATCACGGTGACACAGGCGCCGATCATCGCGCGTATCGTGCGCGCCGTTACGCTCGACGTGAAGAATCGCGACTATGTTGCGGCCGCCCGCCTGCGCGGTGAGAGCACGCTGTTCATTCTGCTCGCCGAGATCCTGCCCAATGCGCGCGGACCATTGATCGTCGATTTTTTCCTACGCCTTGGCTACACCGTTATCGCCATCGGCGTGCTTGGTTTCCTCGGTGTCGGCTTGCCGCCGCCTGATCCCGATTGGGGCGGGATGATCAAGGAGACATACGGCATGATCTTCATCTGGCCGCACATGACCCTGATCCCGGCCGCGGCCGTCTCCTCGCTGGTCATCGGCTTCAACTTCCTCGCCACTGGCCTCAGAGAGGCTGCGCACGATGGCTGAGGTCCTGACCTTCGACGGCGTCTCGATCGAACATGCAGGGAGACAGGGCGTCACGCGCATCCTCGACGACGTGAGCTTCGGCATCGCGCCAGGCGAGGCGTATGGGCTGGTCGGCGAGTCGGGCTGCGGCAAGTCGACCATCGCCCTGGCGGCCATGCGCTATCTGGCTGCGGGGATGCGCGTCGCGCAGGGATACGTGCGCTTCGACGAGCGCGACGTCAATACGATGGATGAGGCCGAGCTTCGCCGGCTGCGCGGTAGCCAGCTCGCCATGGTCTATCAAGACCCGATATCGAGCCTCAATCCGGTGATGACGATTGGCCGGCAGTTGATGGAGGTGCCCCTCCTGCACGGGGAGCGCCGGTCCGATCGCGCCCGCGACCGCGCCATTGCCATGTTGCGCGAGGTGCGATTGGCGGATGCCGAGGCGATGATGGAGCGCTATCCGCACCAACTCTCCGGCGGTCAACAGCAGCGTGTCGTCATCGCCATGGCTCTGATGGCAGAACCCAAGCTCCTCGTGTTGGATGAACCGACGACCGGACTCGACGTCACCATCGAGGCGGCGATCCTCGAGCTCGTGCGCGAGCTGCGTGCCAAGTTCGGCGCGGCGATCCTATTCATCAGCCACAACCTTGGTACGGTGGCGCGCCTGTGCGACCACATCGGCGTGCTCTATGCGGGTCGACTGGTAGAAACCGGCTCGATCCGCGATGTGTTCCACCGTCCAGCGCACCCCTATACACGCGGACTTCTGGCCGCGTTGCCGGATCTCGAACGCCCGCACGGCGCGGGCCGGCTGATCCCCATCGAAGGCACGTTGGCGGCCGAGGATCGAGCACGGCTCGGCTGTGCATTCGCACCACGCTGTCCGCATGCCGAGCCGCGCCTTTGTGCTGCCGGTCCTATCGCGTTGGTCGAGGTCCATGGCGCGAGCGGGCATAGGGCACGCTGCACGCGTCTTGCTCACGTTGCGGCCACCGCAGTCCATGCCGAAGCGAGCCACGCCGAGCCCGAGGCCACTGGCGCAGCTCCTATTCTCGAGATCCGTGGCTTGAGCAAGTGGTATGAGCTGGGGGATGGTCTCGGCCGAAAGAACGGCCATACGGTGCGAGCGCTCACCGACGCCAGCATGGACGCGCGCGCGGCCTCGACGCTTGCCATAGTCGGCGAGTCCGGCTGCGGAAAATCGACGCTTGCCAAGGCCATCGCCGGGTTGATCGGCTCAGATGCCGGCGAGATGAAGCTCGGCGGTGTCGAGCTGGCCGGCACCACGATTGCCCAGAGGCCGCGCGATGTAACGCGCCGCATTCAGATGGTTTTCCAGAACCCCGATTCGACGCTCAATCCCAGTCACACGATCGCCTTCGCGCTGATGCGTCCTCTGCAGCGGCTGCGTGGGCTCCGCCGGCGGGAAGCAAGAGCCGAGGCGATGCGCCTGATGCAGAGGGTACAGCTGCCTCCCGAGCTGCTGGCCCGCAAACCGCACCAGCTCTCGGGCGGGCAGCGTCAGCGTGTCGCCATTGCGCGCGCCCTGGCAGGCAGTCCCGAGCTGTTGATTGCGGACGAGCCTGTGTCAGCGCTCGATGTTTCCGTGCAGGCGGCCATCATCAACCTGCTTGCTGACCTCCTCGCCGAGACCCGCATGGGGCTCATGCTCATTTCCCATGATCTGGCGTTGGTCCGGCACATGGCGGACTGGGTCGCCGTTATGTATCTCGGCCGCGTGGTGGAATACGGCCCCGCGTCCCAAGTGTTCGCGCCACCGTTTCATCCTTATACGGAGGCCCTGCTGGCGGCAGCGCCTCGCCCTGATCCCGACGCGAGCGGTCCCGATGTCGTCCTCGATGGCGTCATGCCGAGTCCGGCGGCGCAAATCGAGGGCTGCCCATTCGCATCCCGCTGTCCGCGCAAGATCGGCCCGATCTGCGATGGCACACCGCCGCCGCAGCGCACGTTCGGCGCACACCGAATCGCGTGCCATATCGATCTGGCTGCCCACGCACCGGCCGCAGCCTGATAGAGGGCGAGGGCATCACCTCACACCTCCTCCCACGGAAAGCTGTCGAGCCGCACGCTGCCTTTATCCGTGATCAGCACCTGCGTCTCGAGCTTGACGCACTCGCGCCCGCCCTCCTCGCCGATCAGGCTCTCGATGCACACGCACATGTCTTCCTGGAGCTGGCCGGTATAGGCGCGCGCAAAGTCCACGTGCGTGGGGAACGAGGGCCACTCGTCCGCCATGCCGACGCCGTGGAAGGCTGCCGAGTATCGGCGCGGCTGGTATCTCTCAGGGATGCGCCAGGACTTTTCGTTGAACTCGGCGAAAGCCATGCCGGGCTTGAGGATGCCGACGTTGTGGTGGATCTGGTCGAGTGCCGCCGAATAGAGCTCGCGCTGCCTGTTGCTCATGCGCACATGGCCGACCGTCCATGAGCGGGAGAGGTCGGCACAATAGCCGTAAGGTCCGATCATGTCGGTGTCGAAGGAGAGCATGTCCCCTTCCTGGCAGACGTAATCGGAGCACTCCTGGAACCACGGATTGGTGCGCGGGCCCGCCGCCAGCAGACGCGTCTCCAGCCATTCGCCACCGGAGCGGATGTTCTCGTAGTGCAGCTCGGCCCAGATCTCCTGCTCGGTCTTGCCGGCAAGAGAATGCTCGTACATGCGCGCCATGCCGGCCTCGCACACGCGAATGGTCCAGCGCATCAGCTCGATCTCTTCCGGGCACTTGATCTTGCGCGCGTGCTCGGTCAGCTCCTGGCCTTCGACGATGGTGATGCCACGCTTGCGTAGCGCGTCGACCCCGGCCGGCTCGACCTTGTCGGCGGCGAGGCGCATGTTGCCCCCGCCGCGCTGGCGCACGATGTCGGCGATCTCGTCGGCCCATTTCTCGACTCGCTCGGCGAGTCTGTTACCGGCGGAAAAGTAGAACCAGGTCGTGGCCGTGCGCACTTCGTCCACGGTCTCGATACCTTCGGCGACATGCTCCGACTTGCCGTATTCGAAGGCGATGGCATGTCCGTCGGCGCACACGAGCGCATAGTGCGAGGCGTTGTGCGTCATCCACAGTTGCATGTTGGAAACGTCGGTGGCGTAGCGGATGTTGACAGGATCATAGAGCAGAATGGCAGCGCAATCGTGCTCGGCGAGCTTGTCGACCAGACGCCGCTTGCGATAGCCACGCGCCTTCACGAGCGTCGAATGCGGGATCGGCGATTTTAGCGGCTTGTCCGCGCCCTCGGCATTGAGATATTCGCGCTTGCGCGCGTCCTTGAAGATCTCGGCCACGTCTTTCCCCTCGACCTGTCTACTCTGCGCGAGCCGGAGTCGTGCGATCCAACTCGTAATAGTCGCCTTTGTCCTTGGCAAAGATTTGCAGCGCCGTCTGGAGGCCCGTCGGCGCATCGAGCGAGCCTGCCGCTATCGAGATCATGTCATGCCCATCGCGCTCCCAGAACAGCGAGGAGCCGCAGTCGCGGCAAAATCCGCGGCGCGCGAAGCTCGAGGATGCGAACCAGGCCAAACCGCGGCTCTCGGTCAGCGACAGCCTGTCGTGCGCCACGGACGTATAGGCCCCAACGTGCCCGTGCCACCGGCGGCATTGGGCGCAATGGCAGACGGTGACAGCGCGCAAAGGCGGCGTGAGCACGAAACAAACGCTACCGCAAAGGCATTGACCTTTCACGGGTTCACCCATGTCGTTCGTCCTTCAACAGATCGGCAGGGGCCGTAACGTCGCCCATCCAGCAGTACAGCGCCAGCAGCGGCTCGTCCTCGGTGCGCATGGCATGCGGCACATGTGGGGCGTGATGGATGACGGCTCCGGGCGGTTCAGTCCGCCATGCGCCATCGCCACGGCGCCAGGACGCCCGGCCGGATACAACATGATAGACCTCCTCGGCCGCGTGATTGTGGACGGGATAGAGCGTGCGAGGTCCGAGTAGCAGGAAGCCGACAAGCAGCTTGCAGCTTTCGAAGGGGCGCCCCGGTCCCGCCAATTCGACGTAGCCATAGCGGTCGACGAACTCGGGTCCCATGCGTGCCGCTGTATAGTTAGGGTTTTGCAGCCAATCGAATGCTGGCTCGGCCCGCTCGAACGCGCCCGCGAGTTGAGCCAATGGGCCGCCACGGGCGTTCGCCAGCGCGGCGCCGAGAAACCGGCGCACCGGCAAGGGCGGCAGCGCCGGCTCGTTCCATCGCCTCAAGACAAGCGTCGCGAGCATCCCGGCAGCACGCGACAGCATTGCGCCTCCTGCACGCTCGCGGTCCGCATCGCAGCGGTACAGCGCGTCGATGTGCGCGAGCAGGGCCGCCACCGCCTCGGTCTCGGATTTAGGTCCGGCAGAGGCGTGTTGCATCGGTCTGGCTCGCTTCCCAGCGTCAGGTGATCGTTGCCAGACCGCGGCGTTCCGCGTCCTGAGCCCAGACCTCGGACAGGTCGTAAGCTTCAGGTACGAGCGTCGCGAAACCGGTAATGCAGAGATCTGCGCAGACGGGCGCAAGCTCAGGACTGTCTTTGATCGACAGCAACGCGGCCCGTAGTCTTTCGACGATATCGGCAGAGGTCCCGGCCGACGCCATGAAAGCCGGAATCGGCATGATATCGCTACTGGCGACGACGCGGACCTGCGATGCCAGCTCGGGCAGGTGCCGGCGCATCAGGTCGAAGGCGAAGGAATCCTGCGGGCCCACGTCGGCGCGCCCCTCGATGATCGCTTCCAGAACGCGCCGCGGTGTTGTCAGCGGCCCGACGACCTCGCCGAAAAGCTTTTGGCCTGGTTGCTCGCGATATCGCATCAGGTGGTGTCGCGGTGCATTATAGCCGGAATGCGAATCCTCGATCGTGTACGCAAAGCGATGACCAAACGTGTCCTCGAGTGTCTCGAATGGACTCGTCGCCTTGACGATGAAATGCGAGCAATACACCGGTCGGCCCGCGGCGTAGCCTGCTGCCGGCACGGGGGCCGCGATCACGTTATGCTGCGCGCCTAAGCGCAGAAACGGCCAGCCGCACATGAATGTGCATGCAAGATCATCGCGCCGCCACAGGTCGTTTAGCGGGGCGGGAAAGGCGTGATCGACCACTGTCAGAGAAACACCCGAGGTCTGCTGCAGCCACGCGAACAGCCGGTTCCAGGCGGCGGTGGCGCCCGGAGCAACCGCGTACATGCGGGCGTTGGCGATCAGTGCGGGTGACATACCTTTCGCAATCTCAACTAGCCTCTTTGACGACCGCCGTTCGCGTCGAACAGCGGCGCAAGCTGCACACGTGCGCGTTTGTCCTCGCCGAAGATAGCGATGGTGAACTCCTCCCCGTCCCTGGCGAACTCAGCTTTCACATACCCCATGGCCATGCTCTTGCCGGCCCAATGCGCGTAGCCGCCCGAGGTAACCTGGCCGACCGCCTCGCTGCCCTTGAGGATGCTCTCATAGCCCACGACCTCGGTATCAGTATCGACGACGAGCGTGACGAGCTTCTTTGCGGGCGTTGCCGCGCGATCCTCCAGCGCGGCGGCCCGGCCCACGAACTGTGGCTTATCGTAGGCGACAAAGCGATCGAGCCCCGCCTCTTTCGGCGTGTAATCCGGGCGGAACTCGCGGAAGAAGGCACCGTAGCCCTTCTCCAGGCGAAGCGACATCAGCGCACGATTGCCGAAGTGGCGGAGCCCCAGATCACGGCCCGCCTCAAGCAACTGCTCATAGAGCGTGACCTGATAGTCGGGCGTTACCCAGATCTCGTAGCCGAGATCGCCGGTATAGCTGGCCCGTGCAACAATGGCGGGGGTCATGCCAACTGCCATCTCACGGACGGCGAAGAACTTGAAGCTGGAGCTCGACACATCGTGCTTCACCAGACGCTGCAGCAGCTCCCGCGACTTGGGTCCTGCGATCATGAATCCGGTCAACGCACCCGGCAGTGGCCGCACCGAGACATCGGCGGGTATGCCGATCCGCTCGAACCAGCGCATGTGATAGACCTCGGCCACGCCCGAGCCGATCATCAAGAAGCGGTCGGGTGCTAGCCTCGCAAGCGAGAAGTCGCCATTGATCTTGCCCTGCTCGTTGAGCATTGGGGCCAGAGTCATGCGACCGGGCTTGGGGATGTGCCCTGCCAACGTACGGCTGAGCCACGCTTCCGCACCGATCCCCGTTATCTCGTACTTGCCAAAGCCCGTGATCTCCATGAGGCCAACGGCATTGCGCACCGCGAGGCACTCCTCCCGCACCACCGGAAAGGCATTGGAGCGGCGATAGGTCGGGGTCTCGACCGGCTCCATCCCAGGCGGTGCGTACCAGAGTGCCGCCTCGAGCCCGAAGTTGGCTCCAAACACCGCGCCTTGGGATTTCAACCGGTCGTAGACGGGCGAGCGGCGCAGCGGTCGTGCGGCGGGCAGCTCCTCATTCGGGTAGGCGATGCGGAAACGACGCTTGTAGTTCTCCTGCACTTTGACGTTGGTGTAGCGCTGCGTCGCGAACTGACCGAAGCGCGCAACGTCCATGGCGAACACATCCGCACCCGGATCGCCCTCCGCCATCCAGCGCGATAGCGCGAGGCCAACGCCGCCTCCTTGCGCGAACCCGGCCATGACGCCGCAGGCAGACCAGAAATTGCGCAAGCCCCTGACAGGACCGATCAGAGGATTGCCATCCGGCGCGAATGTGAAGGGCCCGTTGACCACTTTCTTGATGCCGGCTCGGCCGATGGCCGGGAAGTGCTTGAAGCCGATCTCCAGGTGCGGCGCCAGCCGCTCCAGATCGTCCGGTAGAAGCTGCATGTTGAAGTCCCAGGGCGTCGTGTCCGGCGACCAGACTCTGCAGTCCTGCTCGTAGGTGCCCATGAGAACACCGCGACCTTCCTGGCGCATGTAGATTTCGCCGGAGTAGTCGGTGGTCGGCAGCATTTCGCGCCCGAAAGAGACGATCTCCGGGATCTCCTCGGTGACGATGTACATGTGCTCCATGGCGAGCACGGGCAGCTCGATGCCGGCCATGCGCCCGATCTCGCGCGCCCAGAGCCCAGCAGCGTTGACGACGTGCTCGGCATGGATCGTCCCTTTGTCCGTGGTCACGTCCCACGTGCCGTCGGCGCGTTGCTCCAGTCCGGTCACCGACGTGAAGCGGTGCACCTCCGCGCCAGCCTTGCGCGCTGCCCCCACGTAGGCATGGGTGACTCCATTAGGGTCCACATGGCCGCCGTCCTTGCGATAAAGCGCGCCGATGAACTCCTTCTCGTCGAGCAGCGGATTGAATGCTTTGGCTTCGCGGGGGCTGATGAACTCCATTTCGAGGCCAAGGTATTTGCCTCGACTCGCCATCATCCGGATGTTGTCGAGCACTGTGTCGTTGGCAGCGAGCACAAGATTGCCAGTTGGATGGATGCCGCAGGACTGGCCGGAGGCGCGCTCGATCTCGCGATACAGATCGATCGTGTACTTCTGCAGCTTCGAGACATTGGCGTCGGAGTTGTAGGTGTGGACGCTCGCGGCCGCGTGCCAGGTGGAGCCGGACGTCAGCTCGTGCTTCTCGAGGAGAACCACGTCCTTCCAGCCGATCTTGGTGAGGTGGTAGAGCACACTAGCGCCGACGACCCCGCCGCCGATCACGACCGCGCGCGCATGCGATTTCATTGGCAAATACTCATATGGCGCTGAACCCTAGACCGCGTCGGGTATGGCCACTCCCCAAGTGCCGTAGCGGGTAGGCTGCCCTGAACTCGATACATTTGTCACGGTCAAAGTTGTCACTATTGCCCGATCCTTCCGAAAAGGGCACCGGAGCAGGCGCGATAGAGGCATAAGCCGACCTCAGCAGACAATCATACCGTAACGTCGGAACAGCAAAAAAGCAGACATTGCATCCGAAGGCCGAGGCTGGTCTTGCCAAGCGTTGCAGCCTAACGCGGAGCGACGCTCGAGGTTATCGACGCCACGACCTTATTAGCCATGGCGAATTGCGGGTCGCGATCGCGGATACCATGCCGCTGCGCGATCCACTGGAAGTCCGTGTAGACCGCCCAGACGGCGCCACGCTCGTCTTGCGTCACGAGCAGGCGAACGGGCCAGTCGAGCCCGGCATTGGCATTTGATGTGATGAACTGCGTGCCGAGCGGGGGATTGCCGAAGATCAGCAGGGTCGAGGGACGCACATTGACGCCTGCGTCGGCGCCAAGCTTGGCCTGGTCCACGGCGAGGAAGAAGAGAATGCCCTTGCCGGCGATGTCCTGCTTCAGCCGCTCAACGGTTTCGTCGAACGCGTAGCTGCTCTTGACCCGGACGATGCCATCGCCGACGGGACGGACGTCGGTGGTGTCGGCAGCATCTGCAGGCAAAGCAGCAGTCGTGACGAGAAGGGCGGAAAAGAGCGCGGTTCTGCACAAGTCTGCGAGGGGGGAAATCATGTGTCTCTCCTGGGCGAGAATGGGCACGTCACGAGAGAACACACTGCCAGCGCCCGGGGGTGTGCGGAAAATGCCAGGATGATCACGAGTCGATGCAAAGCGGTTATGCCGGCAAGGCGCGCATCAAGACGATAGACACTCGTCATTGGCGCCGGGGTCCGGCGTGCTTCATCGTGCGGTCGCAATTGCGTTCTTGAAATGGAGGGGGCTATGCGGACGACTATCGGTTTCATTGCGGTGCTGGCAGGTGCCGCGGCGATGATGCCTCTGCTGGTCGAGCCGACGCCTCTCACGGCTCTCATCGCTTCGCTCTAGGACGTGGCTGCAAGCATCGCCTCGGCGGCCGCGGGCTGTATGGCTGAGTTCTCCCAGCGGTATCGTTTTGCTTCGCGAAGGAACGCGCCTACCGCGGGAGAATGGGGACGGCCGCGAACGGTCACGAGACTTACTGTGCGATACACTTCAGGATCGATCAGCGGTCGCGTGATCACGCCGGGAACTGTCACCGCGTATTCGGGAATGTAGGTGAAGCCCAATCCGGCCACGACCATGCATTGGATCCAGTCGTCGCGCTCGCTCGTGTACGGGCGCTTGAGCTCGACATCTCCGATCTGCTCGCGCAATCCCTTCAGGTAGTCGTAGTACTCGCAGTTGACGCGCGCCAGATAGTTCTGCTGGTGCAAATCCTTTATGCGTACGGCATTCGCTCGCTCCAGCGGATGGCCTGGCCCGATGGCAACCACAAAGCGCTCGCGATACAACGGCAGAGCATGGAAACGGTCATCCAGATCGTCGGGACGGCAGAAAATCGCGACATCGATCTCGCCTTTGTCCAGAAGCTCTTCCAGCGCGCTGGCTGGTGCATCCTTGAGATAGACCTCGACGCCCTCGTGCGCGCTCACGAACGCGGAAAACAGGTTGATCAGACGATGCGGGCCGATCGTGCACATCAGCCCGACGGTCAATGCCGTGGCGTCGAGCTTGGAGAACGACTTCGCCTTTTGCCGTGCCTCGTTCATCTGCTCGAGGACTTGGCGGAAGTAGGGCTGCATAATCCGGCCAAGCTCGGTCAGGTGCGTGTTGCTGCGCTCCCGGCGCACCAGCGGACCGCCGAGCTTGCCCTCGAGATGCTGGATGGCCCGGGTCAGCGCCGGTTGCGAAACGTTGCAACGCTCGGCCGCGCGCGTGAAATTCAGCGTATCGCACAGCGCGATGAAGTAGCGAATTTCCTGGATTTCCATGGTGCTAACCCCGGTATCGGCTTCCGCCGTAGGGCTATCACCGGGGATCGGCTGTCCGCTATACCGTCCCCTCATGGTTTCCATGCGCCTGCGGTATTGGGCTGGCCGGGAGATGGGGCTTAGACCGATCTGCCCGCAGCCCGTTGTGTTTGCGGCTGTCGCTACTAATGTCGGCAGATGCCATGATTTGCAAACCTGGCAATGGGCCTCTTGCTCGTTTGGAGAATCGAAATGCCTCCAAGCACTCTCGCCGCAGCTTTCGAGGAGGCGCGCGGACTCGATGCGCCCCTGAGCGAGCGGCTGGAGACTTACGCGCGCGCGCTCCGCGCGTACCACCCGAACTTCGCCGATGCGGTCGACCGCCTTGTGGGGCGCCTTCAGAATGGCGCCATCATCGCCGGCGCGCCCAAGGAAGGCGATGCCATGCCATCCTTCATGCTGCCCGACCACGCGGGCAGTCTGGTGACCATTGACGACCTTCTCGCGCAAGGACCGGTTGCCGTGACGTTCGCGCGGGGGCATTGGTGCCCGTATTGCCGGATTGCGGTGAGCGCCCTTGCCGATGTGGCCGGCGACATCAGGAGCATTGGGGCACAGGTTGCCGTCATCGTGCCTGACCGGCAGCAATACGCGGCGAAGCTCAAGGCAGATGCGCATGCGCCGTTTCCCATCCTGACCGACCTAGACAACGGCTATGCCATGTCTCTCGGACTGGTGTTCTGGGTCGGCGAAGAACTGCAGCGGCTGATGCAATCGCGTAGCATCAGCCCCGATGAGTCCCAGGGCAACGATAGCTGGTTCGTGCCGGTGCCGGCGACGTTCATCGTCGGCCGCGACGGTAAGGTCGTGGCGCGGCATGTCGATCCGGACTATCGCAAGCGCATGGAGATGGATGCCGTCGTGGCAGCGCTGAAGGCTGCGGCCAGTGCCTAGTTTGTTTCCTGCGTCCAGTCACGGGCACGCAGCAGCTTGACGAGAGCGTCGACTGCGGCTGAACGCTGGCGCCCGGCCACGCCGTAAAGAAAGATCTCGCGGCTCAGGTCAAGCCCCGCGATCTCGATCTGGCGAAGGCTCTCGTTCCGGGCCGAGGTGCTCCGCGGCAGGACGGCAATTCCGAGATTGCCCTCCACGAGCTTAACGAGATCGTGTTGCGACCTGATCTGGTGGGAGCGCCCCGTCTCGATATTCATCTGATTGAGATGCAGCGACGTGTGCTCGGCGTATTCGCAATCTGGATTGAGCAGGATTGGAATGCCTTTCACATCACCGGCCTCGACTGAGTTGCGTGCTCCCAGCGGATGGCTGCGGTGCGCGACCATAGCGAGCGGGTCCAGGAACAGAGCCCAGGTGTCGAGCCTGTCCCAGTCTCGTTGCAGCGGCCCTGCGATCGCCAGGTCCACGTCCCCCTTCTTCAGGCGTTCGGCGACGCCTTCGGCATTTCCGCGCCAGATGTTGAGCTGCAAACCGGGAAACGCGCGTTGTACCTCGGCCAGCGGAGCCACCAGCAAATCCATGTCGACCGTCTGGGACAGCGCCAGCGACAGACCCCCGGCGGCTCCTTTCTTCAACGAGCTGGCAAGTGACTTGGCCGAGAGCGCACTTTGATAGCACTGCTGCATCAACGGCAGCATGCGCTGCCCCAGATCCGTCAGGTGCGAGAGTTTGCCCTCGCGCCGGATCAGAGGTCCCGCGAGTTCATCCTCCAATTGCTGGATAGCCCGCGTGAGCGCAGGTTGCGAGACGTTGCACTGCTCGGCGGCGCGCGTGAAGTTGAGCGTCTGCGCGACCGCGAGGAAGTAGCGGATTTGATGCATCTCCATGCGGAGAAGCCCCGTCATATATGGCATCATGTAAACATCGCATTTAAGCGCATATTCAAAGGCGTTGAAAGCCGTCCCGAACCAGGGAGGCCGGCTCGACTCTCACAACCTGGCGATCATCTGCGGGTCGGCAAACGATAATTGCGGCGCATCGAACCGCAAGCCTTTCGGCATTTCACCTCCTGACGGCGATTCACCATTCTCGGGCTGTCGCTGCGGTCGCGCAGCCCAGCAAGCGCCAGGAGAAAGATCATGACATACGCCATCACACGATCCGTTCTGCAGATGTGCGCCGCGGCAGCCGTTGCCGCCGCCGCCATGTCCCTCAGCGTCACCGGAGCCAGCGCCGGCGAATGCCCCGCCGGCAAGGTCGTGGCCGACGGCCAGGGCCAGAAGATGAACCCGGCCAAGCCGAAGGATGTGACCGACACGGTGCTGAAGCGGATCGATCTCGTGAACGAGCCGGTCATGCTCAAGGACCACGCATTGCGCCTGCGCCGCCTCGTGATCAAGCCCGGCGGCATCGTGCCGTGGCACAGCCACACCGACCGTCCCGCGATCATCTACATCATCAGCGGCACCATCACCGAGTATCGCAGCACGTGCGCCACGCCGATCGTGCACAAGGCCGGCGAGTCGACGGCCGAGGTCAAGGGCACGTCGCACTGGTGGAAGAACACCGGCAAGAAGACGGTCGTTCTGCTCTCCGCCGATCTCTTCCACGACAAGGATGATCCGCACACGATGTGACCTTGGTTCGCATCGATCCCTTGCTGGGGCGTGACGCTTTCCGTCCCCTACTTCCCCGCGTCACGCTCCAGCCCCCATCCACACGGAGACGACCATGCAACGAATACTCGTCGCGCCAAATGCCAGGTCCTTCAACGAGCTTGCCGGCAAGACGGCGGTCATCACCGGCTCCACGAGCGGGATCGGCCTCGGCATCGCCAAAGCCTTTGCCGGGGCAGGCATGAACGTGGTCCTCAATGGCCTTGGCGATGCCGCGCTGGTGGAGGAGACGCGAGCCAGCATCGAGGCCGATTACGGCGTGAAAGCGAAATACTCCGGCGCGGACATGTCCAAGCCGACTGATGTCTTCGGCATGATCGAAGACGCGCGTGGTCTGCTTGGCAGCGTCGATGTGCTGGTCAACAATGCGGGTATCCAGCACGTCGAGGCCATCGAGACGTTTCCGCCAGCAAAGTGGGACGCCATCATCGCCATCAATCTGTCATCGGCATTCCATGCCATGCGCGCCGCCGTGCCGGAGATGAAGCGCAAGGGCTGGGGCCGCGTCATCAATATCGCCTCCGCGCATGCGCTGGTCGCCTCGCCGTTCAAGTCGGCCTATGTGACCGCCAAGCACGGACTGCTCGGGCTGACGAAGACGGTCGCGCTGGAAACGGCCGAGCACGGCATCACGGTCAATGCCATCTGCCCGGGCTATGTGCTGACCCCGCTGGTGCAGAAGCAGATCCCCGAAACGGCCAAGGCGCGCGGCATCAGCGAGGAGCAGGTCGTTCGCGACGTGCTGCTGCACGCCCAGCCCACGCGGAAATTCGTGACGACCGAGCAGATCGGAGCGCTATCGGTGTTTCTGTGCACCGAGGCGGCGGCATCGATTACAGGCACAGCGCTGCCTGTCGAAGGCGGATGGACCGCGCAGTAGCCGGGAGGATTCGGATATGCAGCGTTCTCTGACTGGGCCACGGGAACCAGGCGGCGGCTCCGGCAACCAGGAGCAAACGATCCTCGTCTTTCAAGGCGGAGGTGCGCTCGGCGCCTATCAGGCGGGTGTCTATGAGGCGCTGCACGATGCAGGCGTGGAGCCGGATTGGATCATCGGCACATCAATCGGTGCGATCAACGCGTGCCTCATTGCCGGCAACACGCCGGACAAACGATTGCCGAGACTGCGCGAGTTCTGGCAGCGGATGGCCCACAAGGCATTCTGGCACCAATCGGCGGCCTGGCCGCTCCTGTCACAGATGCTTTCGTACTGGAATACGCTGGGCAATGGCATCCCCGGATTCTTCGAGCCGAACTATCGCGCGTTCTGGGGTCCTCATGTCCATCTGGGCCCAGACAACGCCGGGTACTACTCGACTTCGCCTCTCGAACGGACGCTGCAGGAGCTGACCGACTTCTCCCTTGTCAATCAGTGCAAGCCGCGTCTGACCGTTGGAGCGGCGCACGTGCGCACAAGCCGGATGCACTATTTCGACAGCCGTGACCTGCCGATCGACGTCCGGCACATCATGGCGTCCGGGGCCCTGCCTCCGGCATTTCCCGGAGTGCGCATTGACGGCGAACTGTACTGGGACGGCGGCATCCTTTCCAACACGCCGACGGAGGTGATTTTCGAGGAGCGGCCGCGCCGCAACTCGCTGATCTTTGCCGTGCACATGTGGAATCCGGCGGGGCCGGAGCCGGAGACGATATGGGAGGTCTTGCACCGGCAGAAGGACATCCAGTATTCCAGCCGGGTGGCCACGCACATCGCCCGCCAGCTCGAGGCGCACCGATTGCGCCACGTCATCCGCGAGCTGGCGATGCACGTGCCGGAGAACATCCGGCAAACCGAAAGTGTGCGGGCCCTGGCGAGCTGGGGCTGCCCCACCCAAATGCATGTGGTGCGCCTGCTTGCGCCACGGCTCGGCAACGAAGATCACACGAAGGACGTTGACTTCAGCCCGTCCGGAATCCGCGAACGCTGGACGGCGGGCTATGCCAGCGCGCAGAAGGCACTCCAGCAGGCGCCTTGGCAAGGCGAGTTCGATCCGCTGGAGGGCGTCATTCTGCACGAGGTGCAGAACGAAACTTCGGTAAGCACGACCACGAGGCCAGCAACACCAGCGACGTCGCGTGAAAACAGGCAGCTCGCTGGTTGAACCAGTTCATGGAGAACCGCCATGTCAGAGTTCGACGCCATCGTCATCGGCACTGGCCAGGCCGGACCCGCGCTGGCGCATCGGCTTGCCGGCGCGGGCCGGCGCGTCGCCATCATCGAGCGCCACCGCTTCGGAGGAACCTGCGTCAACACCGGCTGCACGCCGACCAAGACGCTGGTGGCCAGCGCCTACGCGGCGCACCTGGCGCGCAGGGCCTCCGACTACGGCGTGAATATCGGCGGCCCGATCACCATCGACATGAAGAAGGTCAGGGAACGCAAGGACCATGTGCTGGGCTTCTCGACCCGCGGTGTCGAGCGCGGGCTGCGCGAGAACACCGGCATCACGGTTTACACGGGGCATGGACGCTTCGTGTCTGGTCGCGAAGTCGCCGTTGGCGACAAAATCCTGTCCGCGCCTCAGATTTTCATCAATGTCGGCGGTCGTGCTGCGGTGCCCGACATACCCGGCCTCGAGGAAGCCGGTTATTTCACCAACAGCACGCTGCTGGATGTGGATTTCGTGCCACCGCGGCTGATCGTGGTCGGCGGCAGCTACATCGGCTTGGAGTTTGCCCAGATCTTTCGCCGTTTCGGCAGCGAGGTGACGGTACTCGAGATGGCGCCGCGTCTCATTGCGCGCGAGGACGAGGACACGTCCCGGGCCGTTGCCGAGATCCTGGAGGCCGAAGGGATCGCCATCCACACGGGTTTGCGTGATTTAAAAGTTCACAAGCGCGGTGAGGATGTCATCACCAGCTTCATGGGAGAGACCGGTCCGGATGAGGTTGCCGGTTCTCATATTCTCGTGGCCGTGGGGCGGCGCCCGAACACCGACGATCTCGGCCTCGACAAAGCCGGCGTCACTACCGACAAGCGCGGGTTCATTGAAGTCGACGACCAGTTGCGCACGTCTGTGCCCGGCATCTGGGCGCTTGGTGACTGCAACGGCAGGGGCGCCTTCACGCACACGGCCTGGAATGACTTCGAGATCGTGGCCGCCAATCTGCTCGACGACGATCCGCGCCGCGTCAGCGATCGCATCACCGCCTACAATCTCTACACCGATCCGCCACTGGGCCGCGTCGGCTTGACGGAGGCGGAAGTGCGCGCCTCGGGTCGGCCCGCATTGATGGCCACCATGGCCATGGAGGATGTCGGCCGTGCCTTCGAGAAGGGCGAGACGCAGGGTTTCATAAAGGTTCTCGTGGATCGAGACAGCAAGCAGATCCTGGGCGCGTCGATCCTGGGTGTCGGCGGCGACGAGGTCATCCATTCCATTCTCGACCTCATGCATGCCAAGGCGCCCTACACCGTGATGCAACGTGCCATGCACATCCACCCGACGGTGTCCGAGCTGCTGCCCACGATGCTGGGCGATCTGAAGCCACTCGTATAGCAGCAATTCGGAGGATCACATCGTGCAGGAGCAAGCACCATCCGCGGTGCCGCGTGATGCAGCACAGCCGGGCGGTCCTGGTGCTCTGGCCCGCGAGCTGGTCATCGGACTGATGGCCTTTCTTACGGTTGTCGATCTTTTCGCCACGCAGGCCATTCTGCCATCGCTCGTGCGGCACTATCAGGTTACGCCCGCAGCCATGGGGTTTGCCGTCAATGCCAGTACGATGGGCATGGCGGTCAGCGGGCTGCTCGTTGCCCTGTTCGCTCGCCGCATCGACCGGCGGTGGGGAATTCTGGTGAGCCTGGCGCTGCTGGCCGTCCCAACGGTGCTGCTGGCGATCGCGCCGGGGCTTGGCACATTCACGGCGTTGCGTGTGCTGCAGGGCGTGTTCATGGCATCGGCTTTCACGCTGACGCTGGCGTATCTCGGAGAGGAGTACAGTGCCACCGATGCCGCTGGTGCTTTTGCCGCCTACATCACGGGCAATGTCGCCAGCAATCTCATCGGGAGGCTTATCTCGGCGGGGCTTTCGGATCATTTCGGACTGGCGGCCAACTTCTACATCTTCGCGTTGCTCAATCTCGCCGGGGCGGTGCTCGTCTATTTCAGCGTGCATCGCGCGCCGCCAATGCAGCCCGTGGACCCATTGGCAGCGTCGCCGATGACGACTTGGTCTCTCCATCTGCGCAACGGCTCGCTGCGCGCCGGGTTCGGCATCGGCTTTTGCATCCTGTTTGCGTTCATCGGCACGTTCACCTACGTCAACTTCGTGCTGACACGCCCGCCGCTCTCGCTGGGTACGATGCAGCTCGGGCTCGTGTATTTCGTGTTTCTTCCGTCGATCTTCACGACGCCACTGGCTGGCCGGGCTATCCAGCGGTGGGGAACACCTGTGGCGCTGTGGACGGGACTTGCAGTCGCGGCGGCCGGCCTGCCGTTGCTGGTGGCGCCAAATCTGGCCGCGGTGCTGATCGGAATGGTCCTTATGGGCGTGGGTACATTTTTTGCGCAAGCAACAGCGACCGGCTTCGTCAGCAAAGCCGCCACGACGGATCGCGCGGCCGCAAGCGGCCTTTACCTCGCGTCATACTTCTTCGGCGGTCTGGTTGGGAGCGCGGTCTTGGGGCAAGTCTTTGACCGGTTCGGATGGGCCGCTTGCGTCGGTTGCATCGGACTGTCGTTGATTGTGGCCGCTGTGTTGGCCGTCAAGCTGCGCATAAGCTCCAGCGCTTGACTGCCATAGTCTTTCCAATTGCAGGAGGAGGGCCGCTGCATCACAGCGGCCCCGCTGACTATTAGGGAAGCTGATAGCCCTTGGACGGCCCGTGACTGGAGGTGCCGAAGGCGCGATCGGCAGACGCCGGTGTGGCCGCGACGGCAAGGAGAACAAGGACAAGGCTGCAGAAGGTCTTCATGGCGATAGCTCCTGGGTTGGTGGATGTGCAGTGATCTCCAAGAGCTAGGAGGCCGGTGCGCCCAGGACCAATGCCCTTCCTTTGTGGATCCAATATCGGAGCGGTATGCCCCAGCGGCCACGGCCAACCAGCGACGTGCGCGCACTCCGGCAACCATGCCGTCCAGGTATCGAACCCGAACCCGAACGGCATTATCTCTGCGTCCTGAGGATTTCTACTCTCCCCTTCAAGCTCGAGCACCGCAAAAGGTGGATCGAGCGAAACTACCGATCAGTCCATCAATGGGAGAGAAAGATGAACAAGTCTGCCATCCGTCTGGCTTTGGCTGGAGCAATCTGCCTCGTCGCCTCTGGTCTCGCGCAGGCGCAATCCGCGGCCGGCGCCTTCGACGGCAAGAAGTTCTTCGAGGAGATCTCCTCCAAGGGCGTCAATACCAAGGGCCTCGACGGCAACAAGTTCTTTGAGGAGCTGGCCTCCAAGGGCGTCAATTCGAAAGCGCCGATCGATGCCAAGGCGTTCTTCCAGGAGCTGTCGTCGCGCGGCGTCAACACGCAAGGCATCGACGCCAACAAGTTCTTCGAGGAGCTATCATCGCGCGGCGTGAAGATGCCCGACATGATGGTTGTGAAGAGCACGCAGTAGCATCGTGGCCGGGGCAGCGCCCCGCTCATCCAAGAGATGAAAACCTAAGTCGCCTAGCAGCCAGCACCGCCGATCAAGGCCTGGTGCTGGCCTTCCTACGCAGCGAACCGGGAGGCTCAAATGGCGATCATCCTTCGGCGCAGCAATCGATTTCCTCGCCTGACGACACTCTCATCAGTGCTGACTGCGGCCGTCGCGGTTGCGGCCATGGCAATTCTGGGCAACGCCCGGAGCGACTCCCCGCAGCCCGGCCGCCCCATCAGCTCGTTTGCGCCCATCCTCGAGAAGATCATTCCAGCCGTGGTGACGATCCGCGTCACCGGCGAAACGCTCAAGCCGGTGGAATTTCTGCCGCGAAAGGACGGCCAAGAAACAGCAGCTGCCCAGAGGGAGACGTTCCGAGCGGGTGGCTCCGGCGTCATCGTCGATGCCGGCAACGGTTACATTCTTACCAACAACCACGTCATCGAAAATGCCAAGCGGATCGAGGTCGGGCTGTCCGACGGCCGGCGCATTCTGGCGAAGCTGATCGGGCGCGACATCGGCACGGACGTTGCGGTCATCAAGGTCGAGGAGCCAAATCTGCCGTCGGTCGCCGTCGGCAACTCGGATCAGATGCGCGTCGGCGACGTCATCATGGCCGTGGGCAATCCGTTCGGGCTCGAGAGCACCGCTACACTCGGCATCATCAGCGCACTCATGCGCACCGAAGTCGGCCATGAGGCCTTCGAGGACTTCATGCAGATCGACGCACAGATCAATCCGGGAAACTCAGGCGGCGCACTTGTCAACATCAATGGCGAGCTGGTCGGCATCAACACTGCTGTTGCAGGCGGGCCGGACCGCAACGTCGGCATCGGCTTTGCCATCCCCATCAACATGGCCAAGGTGGTCAAGAGCGAGCTGATCGCGCATGGGCGAATGCGCCGCGGGTCGCTGGGGCTCGTGGTCGAGGATCTGGCGCCCGAGGCTGCGCCTGTCTCGATGATCGGTCCCAAGCGCGGAGCGGTGATCACGCGAGTTGTTTCAGGCTCTCCGGGCGAAAAGGCCGGATTGAAGGCGGGCGACATCGTCGTCGGCGTAGGCGCCAAGCCGGTGCGCGGGGCCGCCGAGTATACGACGCGCGTCGTGACACTCCCGATCGATGTGCCCGTTCTTTTGACGACTTTTGTCGATGGGCAGAAGACGCAGCGTTCGCTGCGGGCGACGGAGATGGTCACGGTGCCGGTCGAGCGCACTCTTTCACGAGATGCCGGCAGCATCTCCGGAGCAGCATTGGGAGATATCCTGCCCGGCAATCCGCTTTACGGCGATGTCCGCGGCACACAAGTGCTGAAAGTCCCAGCCGATACGGCCGCGGGCCAAGCAGGCTTCCAGGAAGGCGACGTTATCGTCGGCGTCGACGGCATGAACGTACGCTCCACCGACGACCTCGTGCGCGCACTGGACCGCACGGGAATGCAGTACCGCGTTCGCCTCGTGCGGAGCGGCATGCCAGGCTGGATCCGGGGGGGCAGGTAGATGCGCGCAATTGCCTGCATTCACCTCACCAGCGCAACACCCAACGTCCCGCCAATGCGCCGGTCACCGTCACCAGACCCACGGCCAGCGTGTACCACACGGCCACGAAGAGCGGCGAATCGTCCGGGCAATGGGTCGCATACAGCGCGGCCGACAGGCCGCCGGCCAGCAGCCCCGCGATCGCCCCTGCCGTCGCCGGAGACTGCGGAGCACCCGCACGCAATGCGATCAGCAGTGCCGCGAGTGGCACGATCGAAAGCGATGGAATCGCGCTCAAGCAGGTACGGGCGTAACGCCCTGCGGCCAGGTCGTACCAATGCGTCGGCGGCATGGCCGCGAGCTCGTAGAGCACCGCAAGGGCCAGAAGCGCGAGGGGCACCGCGATCCATCCCGCGACGTCCTTTAGGCGTACCTCCGGCCGGGCCAACTGGAGGCATGCCCACGAGGCACATGTCACGCAGATCAGCGCCAGCATGAGCTTGAAGACGAAGCGCCACGTTTCAAGCGCAGCGCCTATGTCAGGGCGGACGCCGAGGGAAAGGGCAAACAATGTTCCGGCAACAAGCACGCCCAGCACAGCCGCGCCAAGGACCCGGGTCGCGGTGGACCGCTGCGGCCGAGGGGCATCCTGTACGAGAGCTTCGATGAGATCGTCTGTCTTCATGACTGGTCGTTTCGTAAGGCTTTGGAGAGAGAGCGCAGGGCGCGATGAAGAACGACACGAACGTGACCTTCCGTCATCCCGAGCCGCTCGGCGACCTCTCGGGCGCTCTGCCCCTCGAGTGACATGGCGACGACGACGTCGCGCTGCCGCCCCTTGAGTTTCCCGATGGCGACATCAGCATCCAGTCCGCTCGCAACCGATGGCGACTCGACAGCAACAAGCAAGTCCCCGAACGCGTCGATGGGGAGGTGCTGCCCCCGTCCCGAGCGCCGCAGATGGTCCAGGAGCTTGTTGTGGGCTATGGCCCGAACCCACGGCAGCAAAGGCCTGGTCTCGATCCATGTATGCCGCTTCAGGTGCATGGCGAGCAGTGTCTCTTGTACGATATCCTCGACATCCTCGGTGGAGGAGCCAAAGCGCGAGAACGCTCGCCGCGCGAACCCGCGCAAAAGTGGCGCGAGCAGGCGCAGCAGATCGCGATACGCGTGCGCATCGCCGCGGTTGGCGGCACGCATCAGCTCGTCGAGATCCGCCTCCGGTAGCGCCACGCACTCAGCCCTTATTCGGACGCAACCGGCCCGCCGTTACAGGTCTGGCAAAAAAAGTCCACCCGAAGCACAAAAGCGTGAACAGTGTAACGCTGAAGCCCTTTCCTGCGAATTCCCCTTTGTCGTTGCGACCGGTCATGGGGGATTTGCGTGAGCTTTCGCACATTTGATCGGGTCAATTCCAACGCCGCCACGGTGAATCCTGGCCGCCCTGCCGCTCGCGAGGCGCACCGTCAAACGATTCCTCCCAAGATCCAAGCCGGGCACGCAACAGCGCAGCGGTCCCATCCCATCTCAGTTCAAGGTCTCCACCCCGAGACGATCGCCGCCCAGGCCGGCGGCATTGCCGATAGTGCCACGGGAGGCCTCGTTCCCCCGATCCACGTGGCAAGCACGTTCGTCCGCGATGCCGACAATCAATATCGGCGCGGCTACTGCTACGGCCGCGCGGACAATGCCATGGTTCGCCATGTCGAAGACGTTTTGGCGGGCCTGGAGGGCGGCGCCGCAACCCTTCTCTTCGGATCCGGTATGGCTGCGGCCACGACGGCGTTTCTGGCGCTGCAGCCCCCCGCTCATGTGGTTGCGCCGACGGCGATGTATTGGGGGCTGCGGCAATGGCTGGTCGACGAGGCGCCGCGCCATGGACTTGAGGCGACATTTGTCGATGCAGGTTCACCCGCCGCATTGCAGGTCGCGATCCGACCGGGCCGTACGCAACTGGTCTGGATCGAGACGCCGTCAAATCCCCTCTGGACCATCACGGACATCGCTGCCGCAGCGCAAATAGCCCATGCGGGAGGCGCCCTTCTGGCTGTGGACTCCACGGTATCGACGCCCGTGCTCACCCGGCCGCTCGCGTTGGGGGCGGACCTCATCCTGCATTCGGCAACGAAATACCTCAACGGCCATTCCGATGTCGTGGCCGGAGCAATCGTGTTCGGCGAGATGGCCCGGGAGTTCGATGCTTGCGCCAGGTTGCGCGGCATGCTTGGCGGTGTCCTCGGCCCGTTCGAAGCCTCGCAGCTGTTACGGGGCCTGCGGACGCTGCATGTGCGTGTTCGCCACCAAAGCGCGGCCGCACTGACGATCGCGCGGCACTTCCACGGCCATGCGCAAATCAAGCAGCTTCTCTATCCGGGGCTTCCCTCCCATCCTGGCCATGCCGTGGCCGCCCGGCAGATGCGGGGCGGCTTTGGTGGGATGCTTTCGATGCGTCTCCGCGGCGGCGAGGCTGCGGCCATCGCCGCGGCCGCGCACATGCGCGTGTGGAAGCGCGCGACCTCTCTGGGTGGCGTCGAGAGCCTCGTTGAACACCGCTCCAGCATCGAAGGTCCCGGCAGCCCATGTCCCTCCGATCTTCTGCGCTTCTCAGTCGGTCTCGAGAACATCGATGACCTGATAGCCGACATCGAGCACTCCCTCGGCGCTGATCGCCACGACATGAGCAGGGGATAAGGCCATGAGATCTGTCGCAGTCGGTATTTTCTGCAAGACGCCAGCGACCGGCTTCTCAAAGACACGGCTGTCACCGCCCCTCCGTCCCGAGGACTGCAGTGCCATTTCAGCCTGCTTCATCCGCGATCTCGCCGGCACGATCCATTCTCTGGGCGGCGACGCAACACCCTACGCGGTCTATACGCCGGTCGGAACGGAACCCGCGTTGCGTGCCCTATTGCCTCCGAGCTTCCGTCTGCTGCCGCAACGCGATGGCGACTTCGGCACGCGCCTCTCTCATTCCGTCACGGAGCTGCTGCGCGCTGGCCATGCGGGGGCAATTCTGGTCAATGCCGACAGTCCCACGCTCCCCGTGGCGATCCTGCAGGCTGCGGTCGATGCGTTGCTGCGCCAGGATGTCGTTGTCCTGAGCCCTTCGTTTGACGGCGGCTACACTTTGGTTGGCTTGTCCCGGCCGCACCCTCAAGTGTTCTCGGACATCCCCTGGAGCACCCCGCACGTCCATCGCCTCACGATGCAGCGCGCCGCCGAGATCAATGTTCCGGTCATCAATGTTCCCGGCTGGTACGATGTCGATGACAGGCAGACCTTGCAGTTGTTGAAGACCGAGCTTGCTGGCAAGCGCCTGCCCTTTGCCGAGCCAGGCCTCAAAGGTGCAGACGCCCCCGCCACACGCCAGTTCCTCACGCACCGGCTTGCGCCGCTGGAGGTCGAGGCGTCGTGGTGATTGCCGCTCAGACTTCTGTGATGACGGCCGATCGCCGTGGGCCAGCGCCGTTGCTCGCCCTCGGTGGGCTTGGGCTGCTCATGATCGTATTTGTGGTTGCAGCACCCTGGATTCTGCGCACCTACGACTATGTCGTGCTCGTCCCGGCCATCGCGCTCTTCGGCGTCGTCACCATCGCAGCGATGGCGCTCGCTCCCTCCGTGCCGGAGCGCCGGGGCCTGATCTTGATCGTCGCGATGGCCATCGTCATACGACTGCTCGTCGGGCAGGAGCCGTTTCTCTCCACGGATGTCTATCGCTACGTGTGGGACGGCCGGGTGCAAGCCGCAGGCATCAACCCCTATGCCTTTGTCCCGGCCGACGATACTTTGAAGGCCCTGCGCGACGCGATGATCTACCCCCATATCAATCGCGCGGACTATGCCGTTACCGCCTATCCGCCGGTCGCGCAGATGTTCTTCCTCGCCGTGACGCGCATCTCCGAGAGCCTCACGGCGATGCGCCTGGCGATGGTGGCCTGCGAGATCGCAGTCTTTGCCGTTCTCATCGACTTGCTTCGTCGCCTCAGCCTTCCCGCGACTGCCGTCGTGGCCTGGGCCTGGCACCCGCTCGTGATCTGGGAAGTTGCCAACAACGGGCATGCCGATGCTTTGATGGTGGCGCTGCTGATGATCGGGGTCTGGCTTATGGTTCGCAGCCGCAGAGTCGCCGGCGCCGTAGCGGTGGCGTTGGCAGCCTTGGTGAAGCCGTATGCCGTCGTGGCACTGCCTGCGTTCTGGCGTCCATGGGATTGGCGGGCGCCCGCTGTGGCGATCGCCACGGTGGCCCTCTGCTACCTGCCGTATGCCGGCGCCGGGCGTGGTGTCCTCGGCTTCGTGACGACCAGCGGCTATCTATCGGAGGAAGGCTTCACCGATGGCGGCGGATACTGGCTCGTCGCACTCGTGCGCGCTGCAGTCGGCGACGTTCCAGGATTGGCCGTCGCATACATGATCATGGGCCTCGCGGTCATGGCGTGGCTCACGCTGCGTGCAGCGTCGCGTACGAATGCAACGCCGCAAGACACCCTCTTTGACGTCAGCGCGCTGTTGATGGCGGCGCTTTTCATCCTGTCGCCCAACTACCCTTGGTACGTCCTCGCCGTCGTGCCGTTCATCGTCCTTGGCGGAGGCGCACCTGCCTGGGCCATGACGCTCGGGGCGATCCTGCTCTACAAGCCGGCGATGCTCCCGGCCAACGATCTGGCCTGGAAAACCATCGCAACGCTTCCCTTTGTTGCCGCTGTCGCAATGCGGCCGCTTCCAGGCGCCTCCATCCTCGCGCGTCTTCGGAGCGCAGACCCAGTTCGGCGCGAGGGAGCATAGACCATGCGATTTGGAACCATCGACGCCGTCGTGTCTGTCGTCATTCCCTGTCTGGACGAGGAAGAGCCCATCGCGGGCGTCGTTCGTGAGGTGCTGGCCCAGGGCGTCGACGAAGTCATCATCGTAGACAACGGCTCGCGCGATGCGACAGCCGTCCGCGCCCGGGAGGCGGGTGCCCGGGTGATTGCGGAGCCTCGGCGCGGCTATGGCTTCGCCTGCGCCACCGGCGTTGAAGCTGTGGGCGCGGACACGGAGGTTGTGTGCTTCCTCGATGGCGACGGCAGCGACGTGCCGACCTTCCTCTGCACGATCGTGTCGCCCATTGCGCGCGAAGAGGCCGATTTCGTCATGGGCTCGCGCCTGCGCGGACATCGCGAGCCCGGCAGCATGACGCCGCAGCAGGTCGTCGCGGGACATGTCGCGGGAACACTCATGCGGCTCGTGTGGGGCGTGCGCTTCACGGACATGTCGCCGTTCCGGGCCATGCACATCGACAATCTGCGCAACCTCGGCATGAGCGAGACGACCTACGGCTGGAATCTTGAAATGCAGATGCGCGCCACGGCGGCGGGCTTGCGCATTCTCGAGGTGCCGGTGGATCACCGGTGCCGACGTGGTGGCGTCTCCAAGGTATCCGGCAACCTGACCGCCGGCCTGAGCGCCGCGTGGAAGATCACGACCACGTTTCTCCGGCTCGCAATGACCCTCCGCACCAAATCTCAAAACCTACCGGCCGATCACCGCCAGCAGGACAAATCCGGAGCCATGCATGTTTAGACGCACCAGGACGGTCGCGCTGATACTTCTGCTGGGTGTGTCTCCTGGCCAAGTATTGGCCACCAGCAGCCCAAAGCCGGCGGGCGAGAGCACGTCCAGCGAAACGCGCCAGCTCTCGCCCGAAGAAAAAATGCAGCGACGGTATCCGCAGCCGGCCCGCGTCGGCGATCTCATCGGCTTGCCCTTGCTGGATGACGACGACCGCACCCTCGGCCACATCAAGCACGTGGTGAAAACACAAGCCGGAAAGCTCCAGCTCATCGTGACCTACGGCGGCTTTCTGGGATTGGGCCAGCGTCTGGTTGCCGTCCCGATCGAGGTCGTGGCCATTGCCGGGCGTCAGCTCGCCTCTCTCGACATGACGAGGGCCGAGTTCGACGCAGCCCCCACATGGATTGAGGGTCAGGCGACGCCGGTCGCGGCGAACGAGATCATTCGCGTGGCTTTGTACAAGCGCTGAGCCCAGGGAGCATCGCAATGGCCGTTGCAGAGAGTCGGAAGCCAGACCGGCGCACACACATGGCGAACGATGACGGTACATCGTCCGAACCGAAGACACGCCCTCTTCATCCCCTGCCACTCCGCATCATGCATTGGACCAATGCCCTTGCGATGATCGTGATGATCGGGAGCGGTTGGAAGATCTACAACGATGAAGTGCTGTTCGGCTGGCTCCACTTCCCCGAGTGGATCACGATCGGCGGCGGACCCGAGGGCGCCTTGCAGTGGCATTTCTTCGCCATGTGGATCCTCGTGATCAACGGCTTTGCCTATCTGGCTTACGGGCTGGCGACGGGCCGCTTCCGCCGGATGCTGCTACCGATCCGCATTCCCGAGGTGCTGCAGGAAATCCGCAAGGCCCTGCGCCTCGATCTCCAGCACGACGACCTCACGCACTACAATGCCGTGCAGCGCGTCCTGTATATCGGCATCATTGCCGTCATCATCGTACAGGTGCTCTCCGGCCTGATCGTCTGGAAGCCGGTCCAATTCTCCGCGCTGTCGTTCCTCTTCTACGATTTCCAGGGTGCACGGCTCGCGCATTTCATCGGCATGGTTTTGATCGTCGGCTTCGTCCTGGTGCATGTCGCGCTGGCCCTCATCGTTCCCAAGACTTTGCTTGCCATGCTGAAGGGCGGACCTCAGGTGCCGAAAGACCCTGCCGACACAGCCTCACGCGATGCCGGCTCGCACCTCAATCCCAACGCAGTGAGGTAAGCCATGCCTATTTGCAGACCCTCCCTTTTCCGACCCGCGCGCGGCATCGATCAGGGCGTGCTCGAGGAAAACAAGCGCCTGGTCGATACCATCAACCGGCGCAAGGTTCTGCGCGGTGCGGTCAGCCTGGGCGCCTTGTCCATGCTGACCGGCTGCGACGTCACGAGCAACGGCTCCGTCCAGGGTGCGCTGAAAACCATGTCGCAATGGAACGACCGCGCGCAGGCGGCGCTCTTCAGGCAAAATCATCTGGCGCCGACCTACGCACCCTCGCAGGTCGTCAAGCCGCCGCGCTTCAACGCCTACTACGATGTCGAGGACGTCGCCCCTGTCGACGCCGACACCTGGAAGCTGGAATTGGCGGGCTTGATCGAGGGCAAGCGTCCTTGGACCCTTCGCCAGATCCACGAGCTGCCCGAGCAGGAGATCATCGTCCGCCATATCTGCGTTGAAGGATGGGATTACATCGGCCAGTGGTCCGGAATAAATCTGGGCGAGTTCCTGAAGCGCATCGGCGCCGACCTGACGGCGAAGTACGTGTCGTTCCGATGCGCCGACGATTACTACGGCAGCATCGACATGCCGTCCGCGCTGCACCCGCAGACCCTGCTTGCCACCAAATATGCCGGCGAACCCATCACCGATCCGTTTGGATTTCCGTTGCGCCTGCGGACGGCGGTCAAGCTCGGCTTCAAGAACCCCAAATGGATCACCGCCATGGAGGTCACCAATACCTATCGCGGCGGCTATTGGGAGGATCGGGGCTTCAACTGGTTCAGCGGCATCTAGCGCTCGCGACGTCGAATCGAAAGGCAGACCCGCATGAGAGTTCTCGTCACCGGCGGCGCCGGCTTCATCGGTCAGCACGTCGTGCGTGAGTTGCTCGCGCGCGGAAACGACGTCCGCGCGATCGACTCCTGGCGTTCCGACGTCCACACCGGCCGGGCATCGCTGCCGCTGGCCGACGTCGAGATCGTCAAGGCCGATGTGCGCGACGCCGGTGCGCTGGATAAGGCCCTCCGCGGCATGGAGGCCGTTGTACATCTGGCTGCGAAAGTCGGCCTGGGCGTCGATGTGCAGGATCTGCCGGACTATGCTTCCTCAAACGACGCAGGGACGGCCGAGCTTCTCGCCGCCATGGCGCGAGCAGATGTGAAGCGACTGACTCTGGCGAGTTCGATGGTCGTCTACGGCGAAGGTCTCGGCAGATGCGTCGAGCATGGCGCGATAACGCCGGGACCTCGGAATGAAGCCGCCCTGGCGGGAGGACAGTTCGAGCCACCCTGTCCGCAATGCGGCAGACCACTCGAGACGGTGCTCGTCGGTGAAGATACGCCCTTCGATCCGCGCAACGCCTATGCCAGCAGCAAGGTTGCCCAGGAGTTCTATGCGTCGAACTGGGCGCGCGCGACTGGCGGTTCGGTCGCCGCATTGCGCTATCACAACGTTTACGGCCCCGGTATGCCCCGCGATACGCCCTATGCGGGTGTCGCTGCCATCTTCACATCAGCCCTTCGGCGCGGCGAAGCTCCAAGGGTATTCGAGGATGGCGGGCAGCGCCGCGATTTCGTACATGTGCGCGATGTTGCTGCCGCGACGGTGCAGGCATGCGAGAGGCACACCTCTGGCGTACGGGCGTTCAACGTCGGCTCGGGCACGGCGCGAACCGTCGGTGACATGGCGCATGCCCTTGCGCGCACCCTGAAGGGACCCGAGCCGATCGTGACCCAGCAATACAGGCTCGGCGATGTCCGGCACATCACAGCCGATTCCACCCGCCTCAAGCGCGAGCTCGGCTGGACGCCACAAGTTGAGTTCGAGGATGGTCTGGTGGAACTGGTGACTCTCTAAGAGGTCCCGCGCGCACCGGTCGGGCCGGTCGGGCGTAGCTGAACACGATATTCCCGGTCGTTCCATTGCAATGCTTATTGGAACGCGACCTCTGCAAAGCTTCGAAGCTTGCGCGAGTGGAGGCGTTCCCTCTCCTGCGCTTTCAGGCGTTCCAGCGCCTTGAGCCCGATTTCGAGATGTTGAGCTACGCGCTGCCGGTAGAACTCGTCCGCCATCCCGGCGAGCTTGATCTCTCCGTGCAGCGGCTTGTCCGAGATGCACAAAAGTGTGCCGTAGGGTACACGAAAGCGGAATCCGTTAGCCGCAATAGCTGCCGATTCCATATCGAGCGCGATGGCGCGCGACTGCGACAATCGCCGGTTAACAGAGTCATGATCGCTCAGCTCCCAATTGCGATTGTCGACACTCGCCACGGTGCCTGTGCGCATAACACGCTTCAGCTCAAAGCCAGAAAGCCCGGTCACTTCGCCCACCGAATGTTCGAGCGCGACCTGCATCTCTGCAAGAGCCGGTATGGGCACCCATGTCGGCACCTCATCATCAAGGACATGATCTTCACGCACGTAACCGTGGGCAAGCACATAGTCGCCCAGCTTCTGGGTATTTCGCAGACCGGCGCAATGGCCGAGCATCAGCCATGCATGAGGCCGCAGGACGGCGACATGGTCTGTGATATTCCGAGCATTCGAAGGACCTGTGCCGATATTGACGATGGTAATGCCGCCGAAGTCCGGCGCGACCAGATGAAACGCCGGCATCTGCGGTGCGCGCGGAGGCGGGGTCACCGTTGCGGCGTATCCTCCGAGGCGTGCGTTGCGGGTTATGATATTTCCCGGCTCGACGAAGGCGTCGCCGACAGGATGCCCCGATGCCATGCGCTCCCGGCACATGAGCGCGAAAGCGTCGACGTAGAACTGGTAGTTGGTGAAAATGACAAAGTTCTGGAAGTGCTCGGGATCAGTGCCGGTGTAGTGATACAAACGATGCAGCGAGTAGTCGGTTCGGGCGGCTCGGAACAAGGCCAGCGGTTCCGGCGCTCCGGGTTGCCGCCGCATCGTGCCGTTCACGATGGCGTCGTCCATCACGCTCAAATCCGGCGTGTCGAACAGATCCCGCAACGGTTGATCGCGCACGGCGTAGCTCGCCGCGAGATTGATGTTCCGGTGGTAGGCGAAATGAACCGGGATCGGCTCTTCGGATTCCCCAATCTCGACCGGAACCCCATGGTTCTCAACCAATAGACCAATCTGCTCGCGCAAATAGCGACGAAAGAGGTCGGGCCGCGTCACCGATGTTTCGTGCGCGCCGGGACCGGCGACAAAACCGTAGGACAGGCGAGAGTCGACACGCGCATGGGTCGATGTCGTGATGCGCACGAAAGGATATGTTGCGCGGACGCGCGTCTTTGGGGGCACGCCCTCCACATAGTCTTCGAAATGCTCCCGCAAGAAGGCCGTATTGCGCTCGTAGATCTGCTCGAGCCGCTCACAGGCAGCGGAAGCATCCGTGAAGGCCTCGGTGGCGATTGGCTGCGGCGACTGGATGCTGGATGCTGTCGTCATAAGCCCGCAGGTTGCAGTGGGTGGTGGCCGTGTCAAGCGGGCTGGATAAGCGCCCCAGTCGCATCAGGAGCGTGAGTCACCCGCAAGCGACCATCGCCCGGCGCCAGCCACCGCCAGCACCAGCAGGCCGCCCACGATCTCCACGGCAATGACCGCCGGCAGCAGCGCGCCTGGCACGCCGAAGCTGTTCATATAGGCCGCCGCCGCGTCGCAGCCACGCAGCTTGCTCCAGCCCACGAGGAGAAAAATGGCCGCCAGCAGCAGCCGGCCGATGGCGAGAACCGCGGACCCGAGCGGCGATGAGATGCTCATGACCCGCTGCGCTCAGTTTGTTTTCGGAGTGGCGGCAGCGACCGCCTTCTCGAGATCCTCGCGCTCCTCGCATCCTTGTGGGCATAGCCTCTCCAGGATCGTGAGATGCTCCTTGGCTTTCGGCAGTCGGTTCGTCTCGACGTAGAGCTCGCCCAGATATTCGTGCGCACCCTTGTGGTCGGGGTCGAAATCCAGCGCCTTCAGGTAGAACGTCAGCCCGCGCGCATAGTCGCCGGTCTTGCGCAGGCTGAAACCCATCAGATTGTAGACGTCGGCATGCTGTACGCCTTTGTCAATCATGGCCGTCAGGTCGACGAGCGCGCTCTTGAAGTCCTTCGCCTTGATCTTGGCGCGGACCTCCGTCAGGTCCGGCGCATCCTTCGACACCAGCGTATCGACGGCGCGCGCCGGCGACGCAAGCATAACGCCGATGCAGATGGCCATGGTCAATCTGGCAATGGTCATGCAACTCTCCCGAAACGCCTTCCATGTGGCCACGCAACTCTCCCGCAGCGCGTGGCCCCGCGCACTCCCTGCAGCGTCACGCCTTGGAGGGGCCACGGGAAGTGGTAGCCCGACACCATGACATTGTCAGCAACGATGCGGCCGGCCAGCGCCCGCCCCGACTTCTCGGCGACAAGGGAGCCATCGACGGCCTCGTGGCGAAGGTCGAGCAGGCGCTCAGATTCCTCGCGAAGCACAAGACCTACGTTGCCGTGCGGCTGCAGGTCTTGGACACGGACTATCAGTTTCACAAGGACTTGGTGGGCTAGCAGGGAAACTCGATCGTCAGCAAGCGCCACAGCCTGAACGCCGCGCGACCGCAGTCACTCATGCTGCCGCCGATCAGGCCGGTTCTGCCTGCTCGAGGGTCATCACGCTCCCCGCCACGGTCGTGCGCCGCATATCGCGCGGCTGCGTCTCGTCGAAGCGGCGCACGCGGTGCATGGTCTGGCGATTGTCCCACATGACGAGGTCATCCGGCTGCCACTTGTGCGCGTACACGTATTTCGGCTGCACCGCATGCTCGGTGAGGTCGCGGACGAAGGCGCGCCCTTCCGGCACGGGCCTGCCGATGATGCTGCCTATGTGCGAGGAGAGGTAAAGCGACTTGCGCCCGGTCGTGGGATGCACGCGCACCAGGCGTTGCCGCACCGGCTTGAATGCCTGGCGCTCCTCCTCGGTGAACTCGCTGAATCCGAGCGCGCCGCGCGAGTAAAGCTGGGAGTGCTCGCACACGAGCGGCTCGATCTCGGCTTTGGTTGCGTCGTCGAGGTCATCGTAGGCCGCGCACATGTTGGCGAACTCGGTATTGCCGCCCTTGGACGCCACCGTGCGTGCGGAGAGGATCGAATAGGTCGGCGGCACGATCCTGAACGAGCCGTCGGAGTGCCAGAGCTGGTTGCCGAGATTGAACAGACGGCGGCGGTCGTCGCGGGCCAGAACCTTGTTGTCCTTGTCGAGGTTCGACACGTCCACCATGGCAGGCGCCAGCCGGTAATCGCTGGCCTTGCGGATGCTGCCGCCGCTCGCGCCTTCGAGCTCACCGAAGGCCCGGGTGAAGATCATCTGCTGCTCGTCGGTGATGCGCTGGCCGTGAAACACCAGCACGCCGTAGCGGTCGATGGCTTCGCGCACGGCAGAACATTCGACAGCGCCGATAGGCTCGCGCACGTCGATGCCGCCAACTCTGGCAGCAAACCCCGTGCTCAACTCGGCCACCTCGATCGGCATGACTGCACCTCGCCCACGCGGTTTCAGGTGAACAGTGAACCACAATGGTCCGCGCGACAAAAGGGCTGGGCGCATGTCACTCCGTGCTTGACCCCAACAGCTCCCTTCACCCAAGATCGAGATTGCAAGGGGCCGAAACGGCCCTGCCAAAAGAGAATGGCCGCAACAGCGGTGCTGGCGTCGGGTGACCACACTCGAAGACATGCCGAGGGAGGTTGTTGGATGATCTCTATTCTTTTGCGTTCAGCCGTATTTTCGGGTCTGGCGATCCTTTCCGGGTCTCTCGTCCTTGACAGCTCCGCCCGCGCGCAGGAGCTGACCATTGGCAACGTCAATCCGCCCAAGCACGGCACCTCGCTTGCCACGCAAGCATTCGCGGACAAGCTGACGGAGCTGACCAAGATCAAGATCGCCCACCATCATTCCGGCGCGCTCGGCGGCGAGCGCGAGGTGGCTCAGCAGATCCAGCTCGGCGCCGTCGATCTCGGGCCGATCACCACGGCGCCGCTGTCAACGCTCATTCCGGAGATGTCGGTCTTCCAGCTGCCCTACATCTTCCGCGACTACGACCACGTGTTTAAAGCACTCGACGGCGGCGACACACTGACGAAGTACTACGAGGGCGTGCTCGACAAGAAGGGCCTGAAGCTGGTGGGGTTCATCGCTGCCGGCTATCGCGGCATCTACGGCCACGGCGCCATCAACGGGCTCGACGACGTCAAGGGCAAGAAGGTGCGGGTGCAGGAGGACAAGATCCTCGTCGCCACCTTCAAGGCGCTCGGCATGATCTCGACGCCCATCGCCTTCCCGGAAGTCGCCACCGCGCTCCAGACCAAGGTCATCGATTTCGCCGAGGGTGGGGTCAATACATTCTACCACAACAAGTTCTACGACATCGTCAAGTACGTCGCCGACGTGCGCCACACGCACCAGGCGGTCGCCCTGATCATGTCCAAGGCGAGCTTTGCCAAGCAGGACGCGGCCGGCCAGAAGGCCGTTGCCGATGCCTGGGCGCACGCGCGCGCGTTCAACCGCAAGTTCATCCTGGACGAGGACAAGAGCATCCAGGATCAGGTGCGGGAGAAAGGTGTGACCATCACGAAGCCAGATCCGAAGCCGTTCCTGGCCGCGACGCAGAGCGTATACGAGGAGTTCTACGCGACACCCGCCGGTAAGGACGCCAAGGCGATGGTCGACTACATCCAGAATGTCAAGTAGCCGGCATCGCGCCACGACATGGCAGATCCTCCCGGTCACGGCACTGAAGGTGTGGCGCCCCCGGCAACGGCGGGCGCGCGCGTTTATGGCGTTCTCGGGCACGTCGGCGGGCTAATCCTGGCGATCATGGCCGGCGCGGTCTTCATTCAGGTGGTGCTGCGGTTTCTGGGCCGCAGCGGCATCGACGGGCTTGAGGAAGTGCCGCGCTATCTCTTCGTCTGGCTTGTCATGATTGGCGCCGCCGCCGCCATGTGGCGCAACGAGCACACGATCCTCGACTACTTCCTCAACCTCTTCGGATCGCGCACGCGCGCGCTCATCATCGTTTTCACCAACGCGGTGAGCATTCTGCTCTTCGCATACCTCATTAAGCTCAGCTTCACGCTGGTTCCCAACGCTCACTTCCAGACCAGTCCTGGGCTGGGTTTGTCGCTCGGCTACGTCTTCCTCGCCATTCCAATCGGTTCCGCTCTGATCATTCTGCCGATGCTCCGCAACATCTACGCCGCCCTGGGGGCGCTATGGCAGAAACCCTCCTGATCATCTTTTTCATTTTTATTCTGCTCGGCCAGCCGATCAGCATTGCCCTGGGCGTGGGTGCGCTGGTGACGTCGTTTTTTTATGCAGCGCTCAACCCGATCATCATCCCGACGCGGTTCGTGGGCTTGCTGTCGGATTCCTACCTGCTGCTGTCGGCGCCGCTCTTCATCCTTGCCGGCAACGTGGCGGCCCGCGGCGGCGTGGCCCGCGTCATCATCGATCTGGCGACTGCCGTGGTCGGCCGCTTTCGCGGCGGACTGGCCTACGTCAACGTGGTCGACAGCATGTTCTTCGGCGGCATCTCCGGCTCGGCCGTCGCGGACGTCTCCGCACTGGGTACGTTCCTGATCCCGCAGATGGTGCGCAAAGGCTACGATCTCGACTTCGCCACCGCGCTCACCGTTTCGACGGCCGTCGTCGCGCCCATCATTCCGCCGTCGATCATCGCCGTGATCTACGCCTGGATGGCGGACGAGTCGGTGGCCGCCATGTTTGCCGCAGGCGTGATCCCCGGCCTATTGGTGGGCGCCGGCATGGCGGTGCCGGTGTTCGTCATTGCGCGCAAGCGCAATTATCCGAGAGAAGAGCCGCCGACGCTGCCCGAGTTCATGGCCGTGCTGTACAAAGCACTGCCGGCACTGGCAATCCCGGCCGTCATCATGGGCGGCATCCTGTTCGGTATCTTCACGCCGACGGAGGCGGCGGCGGTGGCGGTGGTCTATGGCCTGGTGGTGCCGCCGATCTTCTACAAGGAGCCGGCGCTGCGCGAGCTGCCTCAGATCTTTGCGGATTCCGCGCGCCTGTCCGGCGTCATCGGCATGATCATCGGCTTCGTCGGCGCCTTCGGCTGGGTGCTCTCCTATTCCAAGTTCCCGTTCAAGGTTGCCGAGGCCATCGCCGTCATCGCGCCGGAGTGGTGGCTGTTCATCCTGCTTGTCATCGCCCTGTACCTGGTCCTCGGCACGTTCCTGACGCCTTCGGAGATCATTCTTGTCACCGTTCCGGTGCTGCTGCCCGTGGCGCAGGCGGCGGGCGTGCATCCGATTCACTTCGGGCTGGTATGCGTCATTGCGTCGGCCGTTGGCCACATCACGCCGCCGGTCGGCCTTTGCCTGTTCGTCGGCATGGCGATCAGCGGACTGCCGATGGACAAACTTGTGCGCCCGCTGCTGCCGTTCCTGGCGGCTATCGTCGTGACGCTGCTGTTCGTCGCCTTTATCCCCGAGGTGACGCTGTTCCTGCCGCGCTACCTGGGCTTTGTGCGCTAGAGCAGGATCGCTTCGGATGGAATCACTTTGCCTGAACCTCGGCACCTCGGCCGAAGCGTGAATCCTGCTCTATCTCATAAGTTCAGAGTGCGATTCACGTTTCGCACGGAAGCCGATAGTGCTTCCATGCGAAACGATCGCACTCTAGGCCAGCTCCGGAAGCAGATGCCGCTATCGTGGGAGAACGGCGCGGCAAGGATCGAGCCGAGAGCGCGCAACGGCGCAAGCTAATTGCTCCAACGATGATTGTTGATGCGTAGCTGCCGTCACAGCCAGTCGCCGGAACCTGCATGCCTATGGCCTCGCGACTGTCCTGCGGGCGTTCGCGAGCGGCGCGCCTGGTGAAGCCCAACAGATCCGTTGACGTGTCTCGGGACGGCCCGTAGCCTCAGATAAATTGAACGCCGGCTGAAAATCCGAAAAACGATCCGCAAGATCGACGGCGATGTCTGACAGGGGAGGATGCCCGTGCGCGTCAAAAGCCTTTCACTTCTGATTGCGGCTGCAATGCCGGTTGCCGGCTGGGCCGGTTCTGCGAGCGCGCAGCAGGTCAAGGAATTGACCTTCTGGAGCCATTGGGCCGCCGAGATGCCCAAGCGGACCTTCGTGGAAGAGGCCATCAAGCAGTTCGAAGCGAAAAACCCCGGCATCAAGATCAAGCAAACCTGGTACGAGAAAACGGCGCTGTACGCGGGCCTCAAGACCGCGTTGCGAGCCAATCAGGCGCCCGACATTTTCTACGCCGAGCCGGACCAGGTCGAGTACATGGAGAACGGCTTCCTGCTCGATCTGTCCAAGCTCAATTGGGCAGCGGTCGAGCCATGGGCGAAGGAAGCCTGGAGCTATCAGGGCAAGCCCTATGGTCTGCCGCTGGAGGCCTGGACTGTCGAGCTCTACTACAACAAGAAAACGATGGCCGACCTTGGCGTGAGCGTGCCGGACAACCTGCAGTTCACGCCCGATGCCTTCCTCGACATGGTCAAGAAGGCGAAAGCCAAGAATATCACGCCGATGGCGCTCGGCGTCGGTGACCGTCCGTATCCTGGGGCGCATGTCGTACACGAGGCGCTCTTGAAGAGGCTCGGAGTCGAGGACTATGCGAAGCTGCTTGCGGGCAAGCTTCCCTGGAACGACCCGCGCGTGGTCGACACGCTGAAGTGGACAAAGAGCCTGACTGACGCGGGGCTGCTGCCGGCGACTTTCACGACGCTGAAGCTGGCCGAGGCGCACGTCTATTTCCACACCAACCCGGGCGCGCTGACGTTTCTCAACGGCAGCTGGTACACCTCGCGCGCGTTCAACCCGGTCGACAAGGGCGGGCAGCCCGCGGACTTCCCGCTCGGCATCATGCGGTTCCCGGCGGTCCCGGGCGCGGTGTGCAACGAGTGCCGTTCGATCGCCATCGGCGGAAGCTACGTCGCCAATGCCGCGACCAAGAATGCAGCCGAGGTCACGGCGTTCTTCAACTCCTTCCTCTCGCCCGAGATGGGCAATCGCTGGCTCGATGTCGTCAAGGTGCAGACCGGCATCAAGAGCGACCCCTCGAAGATGACCGACAAGCAGGCCGCCGAGTACTTCGCGATGATCGAAAAGACCAATGCCGGCGCGAAATACCAGTTCGGCATTCCGATCCAGGTGATGGGCGGCAAGCCGAAGGAGGTGTTCACACAGGTGTTCAATAACGCCTTCCCGGCAGGCAACATCAGCGTCGAGGACGCCGTGAAGCAGATGGCGGCCGCCTATTGATGCCGGTGTGTGCGTTGCGGCTTCGCGATCAAGCATTGCGCGGCAGCCGCTTAGGGCTGTTTCGGTTTGCGTTGAAATCGGGCGTGCTGCCGCAGTCATGGCGAAGCCGTGCTCCGCACGAGACACTGGGTCCCGGGTCGCGCGCGGGAAGTGTGGCTTTACGTGTTGTTCGCCGCTTCGGCCCGCGCTTGCCCGGGATGACAACTGAGGGTAGGCACGGTCGCGCCCCGAACTTTTTTTGTCATCCCGGCCAAGGGAGCGGTCCATGCGTAGCATGGCTCCGCCATGAAGCGACCGCGAGCCGGGACCCAGGGGCCCAACCGGACGCCGTCGCCACAAACTCCGGACGCGCTTCAACCCAAATCGGATCGGCCCTAGATCAACGGGGAGTGCTCTACTAGATGCCGTCGAGCCCTGCCCCGGTCACGCGCGACGATGGACTGCCGAAGCCCTGGGGCACTATCATCGCCTTTTTGCTGCCGGCTCTGACGCTCTACGTAGGATTTACCGCCTATCCGGCGATCCGCACGCTGTGGAACAGCTTTCACCGCGTGCTGCCGCGCCGCGAGGAGTTCATAGGCCTCGCCAATTATGCCGAGCTCGCCCGCGACGATATTTTCTGGCGTGCCGTTCGCAACACGATCCTCTGGGCGTGCACCTCGCCGCTGATCGAAGTGACGGTTGCTTTGCTGCTGGCGCTGGCGCTCTACGCCAAGGTCCCGGGCGCTCGGTTTTTCCGTGTTGCCTGGTTTACCCCGGTTCTCATGTCCTATGTCGTCGTCGGTATTCTGTGGCTCTGGATCTACAACAACGACTGGGGGCCGGTGAATGTGGCGCTGCGCGCGCTGGGGCTCGGCGCGTGGACGCGGCCGTGGCTCGGTGACCCGGCGACGGCGCTTCCCTCACTCATCTTCGTGACGAGCTGGATGTGGGTCGGCTTCAACATGGTGGTGCTGCTGGCGGCGCTGCACTCTCTTCCCAGGGAGGTCATCGAGGCGGCCGAGCTCGACAACTGCGGCTGGGGTGGCAAGCTCGCGTTCGTCATCCTGCCGCTCCTGCGCGCGACGATCCTGAACCTCATCGTGCTCTCGTTCATCGGCAAGATGAAAATCTTCGACCTCGTCTGGATCACGACCAAGGGCAATCCGCTGTGGGCGACGGAGACGGTCTCTACCTACGTCTACAAGCGCGCCTTCGAATGGACGACGTTCGACCTCGGCTATCCCTCGACCGTGGCCGCGGTGTGGTTCGTCATCGTGCTGGCAACCGTGCTGACGCTCACCTGGGCGTTTCGTCAGCGCGAGAAGCTCGAATACTGAGGCGCACAATCGATGGACATCGTCCGCCGCTCGCTGCTGCTCATCGCGCTGTCGCTCTACACGTCGTTTGCAGCCGGGCCGTTCGTGTGGGCGGCCATGATGTCCTTGCGCACGACGACGGAGATCCACCGCAACCACTTCGCGTTCCCGAACCCGCCACACTGGGAGAAGTTCTGGGATGCCTGGTTCAACTCGAACTATGGGATCTATTTCGCCAATTCGGTGCAGGTGGTCGTCGTCGCCGTGCTGATCCTGACCGTGGTCGGCGCCATGGCCGCTCATTGTCTTGCGCGCTACAAATTCCGGCTCAACCGGGTCATCTACTTCGTGTTGTTCTCGACGATCATCTTCCCCCCACAGATCACCATCATCTCGCTGTTCCAGATCCTGGTGCAGTACGGGCTCTACAACAGCAAGGTCGGGCTGACGCTGGTGTATGTGGCGATCCAGCTTCCGCTCACGATCTACATCCTCGAAAGCTTCTTTGCCCGCATCCCCGCGGACCTGTTCGATGCCGCGCGCATGGACGGCTATTCGGACTGGGAGATCTTCTGGCGCGTGGCCTTGCCGATTGCCTTGCCGGCGGTGGCGACAACCGTGATCCTGAACTTCATCCTGCTCTGGAACGAGTTTCTCTATGCTGTGGTGCTCATCACCGAAGAATCCAATCGAACTCTGCCGCTCGGCATCCAGCAATTCATCGGCGACTCGCAGGAGGACGTCGGCATGATCGCCACCGGGCTGATGATCGCGATCATTCCGGTCATCGTGGTCTATGCGTTCTTCTCCGAGAGGCTGATCCAGGGCATGACAGCGGGCGCCGTAAAATGACCGGAGACCGCTGATGGCCGTCGTCACGATCGACAAGCTCACCAAGGTCTACGACCGCGGGCACGCACCGGCCGCCGACAACGTATCGCTCGAGATCGCGGACGGCGAGTTCATGGTCCTGCTCGGTCCGTCCGGCTGCGGCAAGACGACGACACTGCGGATGGTCGCCGGGCTCGAGTCGATCACGTCAGGCACGGTTTCGATCGACGGGCGCGTCGTCAACCAGGTGCCGGCCAAGGACCGCGACATCGCCATGGTGTTCCAGTCCTACGCGCTCTATCCGCATATGAGCGTGAAGGAGAACCTGGCCTTCGGCCTCAAGCGCCGTTCCGTCGATCGCGCCGAGATCGAGCGGCGCGTCGCCAACGTCGCCGGCATTCTGGGTCTGGCCGAGCTGCTTGGCCGCAAGCCGCATGCGCTGTCGGGCGGCCAGCGCCAGCGCGTGGCGCTGGGCAGGGCCATCGTCCGCGACCCCAAGGTGTTCCTGTTCGACGAGCCGCTCTCCAATCTCGACGCCGCGCTGCGCGTGTCGACGCGCGGGGAGATCTCGGCGCTGCATCGGCGCCTGGGCGCGACGATGATCTATGTCACGCACGACCAGGTCGAGGCGATGACCATGGGGACGCGCATCTGCATCATGAATGGTGGCCGCGTCGCGCAGGTGGGACCGCCGCTCGAAGTCTACCGGCGGCCGGCCAATACGTTCGTTGCGAGCTTCCTGGGGAATCCACCCATGACGCTGCTGCCGGCGATCGCGACCGACAAGCCCGGCGGGCGATGCCTCAAGGTCGGCGACAGCGAGATCGAGCTGCCGCCCGGCCGCTGCCCGCCGCTTCAGCCTGGGTCGCAAGTGACATTTGGGATCAGGCCGGAGCATGTGGGGCACAGTCCGGCCGGGAATGGCGCGACGACGCCAGTCGAAGCCGAAATCGTTCGCGTGGAGCCGCTCGGCGCCGAGACGATCGTGATCGCGCGACTGCCGGGCGTCGAGAAGCTGGTCTTTGCCAGGCTCGGCGGCGATGCCGTGTTTGCGATCGGAGAGCGCCGGCCACTTTTCCTGGACTGCGGGACGGCGCACGTCTTCGGCAGCGATGGCCTGGCACTTGGGCCAGTGTGATACCCAGCGGTCTTCCAGCGCCGTGCTGACGCTTCGGCGTACAAACCGGGTCGGCGTTGGACGGCCACAGGCCATATTGCTGGAATGTGAGGCACAACGGCGGTGACGTGCCAGGCAAACAGGGCTTGTTCGTTCGCTACTGGCAAAGCTAGGTTAGCGGCGTCGATCATTTGAGATCCGCCCTGCTGCGGCTTTCAAGCAAACACGCCGGGAGACCCACATGTCACGAGCTGGCAATACTCGGATAGGCGCTTGTTTTCTCGCTGTATCGGCGGTGGCCCTTTGGCCCGGAGCGGCTGCGGCGCAAGCTTTCACCTGCCCGAAGACCGGCGGGCACATGGTTTTCGCGCAGGAAGCCAAGGTCAACAGCCTGGACCAGTACACGTCCTCGACCATCTCGACGCGCAATGTCGCCATGAACATCTTCGAAGCGCTCATGACGCGCGACGAGAACATGAACCCGATTCCGGAGCTGGCGCAGGAGGTGAACGAAAGCGAGGACGGGCGCATCTACACGTTCAAGCTCCGGCAAGGTGTGAAATTCCACAATGGCAAGCCGATGACGACAGAGGACGTGGTCGCCTCCTTTGATCGCTACAAGAAGGTCGGCATCGACAAGGGTATTCTCGATGTCGTCGAAAAATGGGAGGCAAAGGACGCGGAGACATTCGTCATCACGCTCAAGGCGCCGCAACCGACATTTCTCGAGAACCTGAGCTCCTTCAGCGTTCCGATCGTGATCGTTCCGAAAGAGAACACCGACGCTCCGCCGATGCAGATGAAGCCGGTCGGCACGGGCCCGTGGGAGTTCGTCGAGTTCGTGGCCGACAGCCACGTCAAGCTGAAGCGCTTCGACGGCTACAAGCCGGATACGCGCTACAAGGACATCGATGGTTTCGGCGGCTACAAGGTTGCGTGTCTCGATACGGTGACGTTCCGCATCGTGACCGAGGCCGGCGCGCGCGTGGCGGGGCTGGAAACGGGTGAATTCCTGGGCGCCGAGGACGTGCCGGCCAAGTCCCAGGCGACGCTCAAGGGCAATGCCAACATCGTGCTCAAGCCGCTGCAGAATTTCTGGGTCCAGATTGCCATCCCCAACCTGTCCCAACCGCCGACCGACAATTTGAAGGTGCGGCAGGCCATCCAGGCCGCGCTCGATATGGAAGAGATCATGGAGGCCGCGACCGACGGTGCCTACCGGCTCAACATCGGCCTGCAGTATCCCGGCCAGGCTTTCTACACGGAGGCAGGCAAGGAGACCTACAACCAGAAGAACCTCGACAAAGCCAAGAAGCTGCTGGCCGAAGGCGGCTACAAGGGTGAGAAGCTCGTCCTTCTCACCAACAAGGACTACACCAACATGTACACGGCCGCCCTGGTCATGTCCGAGCAACTCAAGGCCATCGGCATGAACGTGGAACTGCTGGTGCTGGATTGGCCGGCCTCGGTGCAAAAGCAGCAGAACAAGGCCGATCCGAGCGGCTGGAACTTCTTCTATACCGGCTACGGCACCAACACGTCGCTCGGCGGCTTGGCGGCGATGCGCTTCCACGCGCCGCCGTTCAACACCTACCGGCCCAAGGACGATGTGCCCGACGCGGAGTTCGCGAAGTTCTTCGGCGAGATTACCAACGGCAAGACGCTGGACGAGCGCAAGGCGGCGTTCGCGCGCGCGCAGCAGCGCATGCTGGACCAGGTGCTGGCGGTGCCCTTCGGGACACTGACGAAAGTGCAGGCGGTGCGCACGAACGTGGAGAACTTCAGGCCGTTCCGCATTCCGCGCATGTCGAACGTCTGGCTGAAGGGTTGAGGGGCGCTGCGCACACCGACCTAGGATCAGGGCTGCACTCGAGGACACGGAATGGGCCGATACATTCTCTCGCGGCTGCTGCAATCCATCCCGGTTCTGATCCTCGTCAGCGTGATCTCGTTCGGCCTGATGAAGCTGGTGCCCGGCGATCCGGCGATTCTGATCGGCGGCCCGACGGCGACACCGGCGGAGCTCGACAACATCCGTCAGAACCTCGGCCTGGACCAGCCCTTCCACGTGCAGATGTGGCGCTACTACGCGGGTCTGGTGCGGGGGGATCTCGGAACCTCGCTGCTGCTCGGCAAGCCGGTGCTCGAAGCGACGCTGGAGCGGATTCCGGTGTCGCTGTCGATCGCGGTGTACTCGATGGTGCTGACGCTTCTGATCGGCCTCTCCTGCGGCATCCTTGCCGCCCTCAACCGGGGCACCTGGATCGATCAGGCAGCGATGGTGTTTGCGCTCATCGGCGTGTCGCTGCCGAACTTCTGGCTGGGGTTGATGCTCATCGTCCTGCTCTCGGTGCACCTGGGATGGCTGCCGACGGGTGGATATGTGCCCTGGCAGACGGATGTCGTCGGCTGGTTCAAGACGACGACCATGCCGGCGGTATCTCTGGCCCTGCTGCAGGTGGGACTGCTGGCGCGGATCACGCGCTCCACGATGCTGGAGGTTTTGCGTCAGGACTACATCCGCACGGCGCGCGCCAAGGGATTGCCGGAATTCATCGTCATCGCCAAGCATGCCTTCAGGAACGTGATGATCCCTGTCGTCACGGTGATCGGGGTCATCTTCAGCGTGCTGATCTCGGGATCGGTGGTGGTGGAATCGGTGTTCTCGGTGCCCGGCATCGGCTCGCTGCTGGGCTCGGCAGTGCTGCGGCGCGACTATCCGATGATCCAGGGCGGACTTCTGCTGGTCGCTGCCAGCCTGCTGATGCTCAATCTGATTGTCGACGTGCTCTACGCCTATTTCGATCCGCGCGTGCGCTATGACAACCGCGGTTGACGCAGCGCCCGACGAGACCGGCCGATGGCGCGGCTTTTTCCGCCGCCGCCCGGTGCTGATGCGCCTGCTGCGCCACAAGGCGTTCCTGATCGGCTTCATCCTCTTCGGCCTGGTCGTGCTGGCGGCCGTTTTCGCCGATCTGATCACCACGGCCGATCCGGCGCGGATTTCCATCCGCAACCGCTTCAAGCCGCCGAGCCTGGAGCACCCGCTCGGCACCGACAATCTGGGGCGCAGCCAGCTCGCGCGCATCGTGCACGGGGCGAGGCTGTCGCTGGCGATCGGGTTTGCCGTCGTCGTCCTCAACGCCGTGTTCGGCGTGCTGCTCGGCGCGGCTGCGGGTTACTTCAAGCGGTTCGACAACATCCTGATGCGCGCCACCGATGCGCTGATGGCATTTCCCGCCGTACTGCTCGCCATTGCCATTGCCGCGGCGCTCGGCGCTTCGAGCCTGACCGCCGCCATTGCGCTCTCGGTTGTCTATATTCCGCGGACGGCGCGCATCGTGCGGGCGTCGGTGCTCGTGGTGCGGGAGCTGGAGTTCGTGCAGGCGGCGAAAGCGATGGGGGCGAGCCACGTCCGCATCCTGTCGAAGCACATCCTGCCCAATTGCATGGCGCCCCTGATCGTGCAGCTCACATTCATCTTTGCCTATGCCGTGCTCTCCGAAGCCGTGCTGAGCTTCCTCGGGCTCGGGGCAGCGCCGCCGACGCCGACGTGGGGCAACATCATCGCTGAAGGACGGCAGTACATGCGCGAAGCGGCGTGGATCACGCTCGTGCCGGGCCTGGCGCTGGCGATCACGGTGGTCGGACTCAATCTGCTGGGCGACGGGCTGCGCGACGTGCTCGATCCGCGCCTGAAAGTGATGCAGGATTGATGATGCCGTCCTCACAGCCAGCCCTGTTGTCGGTGCGCAATCTCAAGATCACGTTCGATACCGAGCAGGGGCCGGTCGCCGCGGTCGAGGATCTGTCGTTCGATCTGCACGCCGGCGAGGTGCTGGGCCTGGTCGGGGAGTCGGGCTGCGGCAAGAGCGTCACGGCGTTGTCGATCATGGGGCTGTTGCCCGATCCGCCGGGACGCGTCAGCGGCGGCGAAATCCTGTTCCAGGGTGCCGACCTCCTGAAGAAGTCGCGGCGGGAGATGCGGCGCACGCGCGGCAAGCTGATCTCGATGGTGTTCCAGGAGCCGCTGACCTCGCTCAACCCGGTGTTCACGATCGGCGATCAACTGGTGGAAACGGTGAAGTGGCACGAATCGATGGGCGCGGCCGCCGCGCGGCGGCGTGCGGTCGAGATGCTGGACAAGGTGGGCATCCCCTCGCCGGCCGCGCGGCTCGACGACTATCCGCATCAGCTCTCGGGCGGCATGCGCCAGAGGGTGATGATCGCGATGGCGCTCGCGTGCACGCCGGCGCTGCTCGTGGCCGATGAGCCGACGACGGCGCTGGACGTGACCATCCAGGCGCAGATCCTCGACCTGCTCGGCGCGCTGCAGCAGGAGTTCAAGATGGCCGTCATTCTCATCACGCACGATCTGGGGGTGGTGGCGCAATTCGTCGACAAGGTGGCGGTCATGTATGCTGGCCGCCTGGTGGAGACGGGCAGCGTCACGGACGTGTTCGACCGGCCGACGCATCCCTATACCGAAGGCCTGCTCGCCAGCATTCCCACGCTCGACGTCGAGCAGGATCGGCTGGCGTCCATTCCGGGGACCGTGCCCAGTCCGTTTGCGCTGCCGCGCGGCTGCCGGTTCGGGCCGCGCTGCGCGCACGTGCGGCCTGCCTGCGACGTGGCCGAGCCGCCGCTGATCGGATGCGGGGAGGGGCACGCGGTCGCCTGCATTCGCCCCGTTGGCTACCGCGTCGGGGCGCTGGCGTCGTGAGGGATGTCGCCGCGCCTTTGGTGCAAGTAGAGGCCCTGACCAAGCATTTCCCGCTGATGCGCGGGCTCTTGTTCGCGCGCAGCGCCGGGACAGTGAAAGCGGTGGACGGGGTGAGCTTCACGCTGCAGCGCGGCGAGACGCTGGGCCTCGTCGGCGAGTCGGGCTGCGGCAAGACGACGACGGGGCGCATGCTGATCCGGCTGATCGAGCCGACGTCCGGCCGCGTCGTGTTTCAGGGACAGGACGTCCTGGGGATCAAGGGTGACGATCTGCGCGAGATGCGCCGCGAGATGCAGATCATCTTTCAGGACCCCTATGGATCGCTCAATCCGCGCATGACGGTGGCCGAGCTGATCGCCGAGCCGCTGGTCATCCACGGCGAGGGCGGTGCTGCCGACCACGCGCGCCGCGTGCGCGAGCTGCTCGACGTGGTGGGTTTGGCGAGCTATGCCGCCGCGCGCTATCCGCATGAATTCTCCGGCGGGCAGCGCCAGCGCATCGGCATCGCGCGGGCGCTGGCGTTGCGGCCCAAGCTGATCATTTGCGACGAGCCTGTGTCGGCGCTGGACGTGTCGATCCGCGCCCAGGTGATCAACCTGCTGCAGGATCTGCAGCGCGATTTCCACCTGGCCTATCTCTTCATCTCGCACGATCTAGGCGTCGTGAAGCACATCTGCGATCGCGTCGCGGTCATGTATCTGGGCAAGATCGTCGAGATCGGCGACCGGCGGACAATCTATGCGCAGCCAGCCCACCCCTATACGCAGGCGCTGCTGTCGGCGATCCCCGTGCCGCGGCCCGGCCGCAAGGCCTCGGGCGTGCGCATCAAGGGCGATATTCCCAGTCCGCTCAATCCGCCGAAGGGCTGCAGCTTTCACACGCGCTGTCCGCTGGCGTTCGATCTGTGCCGCCGGACCGAGCCGCGTCTGCAGCCGGGCCCGCACGGCCAGCAGGTCGCCTGCCATCTCGTCCATGGCACGACGGAGTGAGCGCGGATGCTGGAGCTTTTCTGTTGCGCTTTGAATCGGCATGCTGCTGCCGCGGTCATGGCGAAGCCGTGCTCCGCACGTGGCACTGGGTCCCGGGTCTCGCGCGGGAATTGAGGCCTCGGACTTCGGCCATCCTATCGGCCCGCGCTTGCCCGGGATGACACCAGAGGAGTGCGCCGTTTGCTCTGTCAGCGCCAGGTGGTGCCGAGCTCCTGGGCGTGCTTCTCGATGTAGGCGCGCAGCGTCCTGGGGCGATAGCGGCGCTTCTCGGACAGCTCGGCGGCGGGTGCTTTGACCCGCTGCTGTGCGACCTCGGACACGTCGGACAGGGCGCTGTCGCGCGGACCAAAGCGCGAGCGGCGGAATGATATGGATGACAGACTGAACGTGCGCCGCTTCATGCAGTACACCGAGGCTTTGTGATCGATGTCGCGGCGATAGCCCTCCAGCGTCGTCTCGTTGACCGCCAGTCCGCGGGCTCTGGCGCCTTCGACCACCCAGACCAGCGAAGCCTGCCACAGTCCGTTGACATCGCCGCCGCCGCCGACCGAGGCATGGTCGCCCGGGAACCAAATCTGCTGATAGAGCGGTCCGCCCGCTCCAGGGAGGGCCGCCCGCACCGTATTCAGCTCGTTGAGGTTGGTCCAGCGCGACGGTGCGAACGTGCGCCGGCGCTCGTCGATGGCGAGCGCATGGCGTGCGCTGTGGACCATGCGGCTCAGCGTGACGTCATGGAAGGCGTACTTCTTGTTGAAGCGGCTGGCGAAGGGGATGGCGGACGGGATGCCGAGCGAGCCGACGGTATCCCACAGTCCCATGTACTCGACATGCAGCGGGCTCGTGTCAGAGGCCTGCCCCGTGTAAGCCGCCGTGCTGTAGTCGTTGCGGAATTTTACGCACGGCGCGGCATCGGGACCGGCCTCGCGATTGCGGTGCTTGTAGAGCATGACGGCTTCCCGGACCCTCGCGACATGCTGCTTGTGCAGGACCCCGCAGGTGCGGATCAGGCCGCAGAACGAACGTGCGCTGTAGGCGCCGCGCGAGAAGCCGAATATGAAAATCCTGTCACCGGGCGTGTAGTTGAAGGTGAGAAAGCGATACGCATCCTCGATGTTCTCCATCAGGCCGACGCCGAAGGCGCCGCCGAGGAAATTATTGATGGAGCTGCCGAACGCCACCTGCATCGAGCCGACGCCGGCGTCGTAGAAGACGACCTGGTCGGTGTCGTTGCCATCGATCGGTAAGACGAGCTGCGCCGTCTTGACGACGTTGGTGGCAAATTCCGCGTCCGCCGTGTTCCAGGTGCCGTCAAAGCAAAGGACAATATTTTTCATGACAATAGCCTCCTCCTCCGAACCGGGCGCATCCTAGTCGAGCGCGATGCCAGCGGAGGAGAGGCGAAGCGAAAAAAGCGTGTGGTGTGTCTTAGTGCCATCACGGCGCCTGCTGATGCCGCGCCGCCATTGATCTGATGGAATCGGTGTCCCGGACGTCCGCGTGACTTGTCCCCGGTCGAACACGCTGAGGCCGATCAGAGGGTGATCGGTGGGGTGATCGGGTGGTGATCGGGCCCTGATCGGCGGGTGATCGGATGCCTAATTGGCAGGCATCCGGGCGAACGTAGGACTAACAGTCGAAAAAAGTAATCCCCGCCGTGTGGCGCGGCGCGATACTGGAGCCGTCTCAGATCACCGGGGCGTGCCGCTGCAGCGATGCGCGCCAGCTTTCGATCCGGGGGCCGTGACCAGACCTCTTGCCCGGCTGGGCGCCAGACCGGCGGAGCGCCGAAGCAGGACCTGGAAACGGCTGAGCGTGGGCATTCGTAAGCCCATCAAAAGCGCATAGGTCAACGGGTTTACGAATGCCCGGCTCCTTCTTGCTTCATAGCCTCGGGTCCGATGGGCCGCGGGGAGATTGGTGTTGGCCGAGTCCCGCGCGGCACTCAGCTTTCGCCCGAAATGGCGTTGGCTTCTGGCCACGGAGGCAGTGGTGGCAGGCCGAGCGCCGTGCGCACCGGCGCAAACGAGCGGCGGTGGATGGGCGACGCGCCGAGATTTTTGAGAGCCGCCAGATGTTCGCGCACCGGATAGCCCTTGTGTTTGGCGAAGCCGTAGCCCGGATACTGCGCGTCGAGCTGGTGCATGAGAGCGTCGCGCGCGGTCTTCGCCAGGATCGAGGCGGCGGCGATGGTCAGGCTCTTGCAGTCGCCCTTGACGATGGGGCGTTGCGGAATGTGGACGTCCTTGATGCGCCGCGCGTCGGTGAGAACATGCTGCGGCACGTGCGACAGTCCTTCCACCGCGCGCCGCATTGCGAGCTGGCCGGCCCAGTAGATGTTGAGGGTGTCGATCTCGTCGACCTCGGCGAAGCCGACGGACCAGGCGACCGCCGTCGCCTTGATCTCGCGGGCCAGCCGCTGACGGGTTTCCGTATCGAGCTTCTTGGAGTCATCGACGCCCGGAATACGCGATCCCGGCGCGAACACGACGGCGGCAGCAGACACCGGCCCGGCTAGCGGGCTCATGCCGGCTTCATCGACGCCGGCAACATGCAGCACGCCCTGCGCCCAGAGCTCGCCTTCAAAGCGCAGCAATTTGCGCAAGCGCTGGCCTTCCGATCTATTGCCGAAGCGTCGCCGCGCGATGGCATCCAGGATGGCTTTGGCGCCTGCGCGTGCATCGGCTCGCAACGCGGCTTCCGTCGTGGCATCGAGGGGACGGCCTTCGACGACGTAGCGGCGTCTGATCTCGGCGAGCGTCAGTGAGGTCATGATGGTCGCGACCTCACGACTGAGATCTGAGCCGATCCTGCGGCTGGGCATGGTTCGCGATGATCTCGCCGACAGGACCGTGGCCGGCGGTGCGGCTATGCGCCGTCGCGTGCGCGAGCGGCAGATGCGGGAACACCAGCTCGGCGAAGCGATAGGCTTCTTCGAGATGCGGGTATCCCGACATGATGAAGGTGTCGATGCCGACCGCCATGTATTCCTTGATGCGCTGGGCCACGGTCTCGCCGTCGCCGACGAGAGCCGTGCCGGCGCCGCCGCGCACAAGGCCGACGCCGGCCCACAGGTTGGGACTCACTTCGAGCTTGTCGCGCCGGCCGCCATGCAGCGCCAGCATCCGCTTCTGGCCGACGGAATCCATGCGCGCGAACTGTGCTTGCGCCGCCTGAATGGTCTTGTCGTCGATGTGCTCGATGAGCGCGTCGGCGGCCTTCCAGGCTTCCGCCGACGTTTCACGGACGATGACGTGCAGGCGGATGCCGAAGGTAAATTTGCGGCCGCGTTCCGCGGCGGCTTTGGCGGCGACCTCGAGTTTCTTGGCGACCTCGTCCGGCGGCTCGCCCCAAGTGAGATATTTGTCGATGGTCTCGGCGGCAACCGCCATGCCGGCGGGCGACGAGCCACCGAAGTAGAGCGGCGGATGCGGATGCTGCACCGGCAGAAACAGCAGCTTGCCGTCTTCGATGCGGATGTGCTCGCCGTGATAGTGGACGATCTCGCCGGCGAGCATCTGCTTGTAGACGGTGAGGAACTCGCGCGTAACGGCGTAGCGCGCGTCATGTTCGAGGAACATGCCGTCGCCTTTGTTCTCCACCGGGTCGCCCCCGGTCACCACGTTGATGAGGAGGCGTCCCTCCGAGATGCGGTCGAGGGTCGCGGTCATGCGCGCCGCGACGCTGGGGGAGAGGAGGCCCGGCCGCACGGCCACCAAGAAGCGCAGCTGCCGTGTCGCTGGGATCACGGCAGAAGCCACGACCCAGGAATCCTCGCAGCTTCGCCCGGTCGGCAGCAGCACGCCATAGTAGCCGAGTTCGTCCGCGGCCTGTGCAACCTGCCGCAGATAGCTGAGCGTGACCTGCCGGCCGCCCTTCGAGGTGCCGAGGTAATGACCGTCGCCGTGAGTGGGCAGGAACCACAAGACGTTGGCCTCTTGCACCGGGGAAACGCTCATGGGCCAGACCTCCGTATCGCGGCGGCACATTTTGATCGAGGGGAAAACATATCAACAAAGCAGCCATGCAGGGCAATGGCTTTCTCGCCGACAGGCTATGAGCGCGAGAGAACGCTACCAAAGGGCCGAGATGAGATTTTCTCGCAAAGCATATGAGAACTTCTTGTTTGTGGCCGACACGGGCTTTGCCCACGTCATAGCTGGTGCGCACCGACCATGGTGCGCTTTGGTCCATCAACTGGGGAAGCTGCAATGAGCCTGGAAAGCGTGACCCTCGACCGCCCTTTGCCCACGATCCATGCCGAGCTGAACTACCTGGTTCCAACCCGTGAGAAACCGCGGACCTATACATACGATCCTCCGGCTGGGCAGTCGCGCACCACGACTGTGAACGATCCCCGGACGGTGGAAATCACCAATGCGCGCGCGATCCTTTCGGAGGTGTCGCTCGATGAAGAGGGCTTCGGCCTGGTCGAGCATCACAGCGCGGTCCGCGATTTCTACGATGATCAGGAGGTCAAGAGCATCTACTATCCGGAAGCTGAGCAAATTTTGAAAGACATTACCGGGGCCGGCCGGGTCCACATCTTCGACCACACGGTGCGGCGCCGCGTTCCGGGTGGGGAGGATCGGCAGGCCAACGCACCACGACAGCCGGTGCCGCGCGTGCATGTCGACCACACCGAGGCGTCCGGCCCGCAACGCGTGCGAGATCTGCTGCCCGATGAGGCGGAAAAGCTGCTGCGTGGCCGCGTGCAGATCATCAATCTTTGGCGGCCTATCCGCGGGCCCTTGCAGGATGCGCCGCTTGCGGTCTGCGACGCGCTCAGCGTGAAGCCGGAGCATCTGGTCCCGTCCGATCTCATCTATCAGGACCGTGTCGGAGAGACCTATTCGGTGACATACGATCCCGAGCATCGCTGGTATTATGTGCCGGAGATGACGGCGCAGGAGGTGCTGCTGCTGAAGTGCTACGATTCAAAGACCGACGGCCGCGCACGATTTGCACCTCACACGGCCTTTACCGATCCCAATACGCCGCCCAATGCGTTGCCGCGCGAGAGCATCGAGATCAGGGCGCTGGTCTTTCACGCGAGCTGATGGATGCGCGGGATAAGTAGGGCTCACCGCCGTAGTGAGGCGGTGCTTGCGCGCATTTATCCCCGTGGCTTGTAAAATGCGGTAGTCTGTCTGATCGAGACGGAGAAGACCGATGATCGAACTCTTCTACTGGCCCACGCCCAATGGAAAGAAAGTCACGATCCTGCTGGAGGAATGTGGCCTCGAGTACAAGATCACGCCCGTGAGCATCAGTCGCGGCGATCAGTTCGCTCCCGGCTTCCTCAAACTCAATCCCAATCATCGCATGCCGGTGATCGTCGATCACAAGCCGGCCGACGGTGGTGCTCCGATCAGCGTATTCGAGTCGGGCGCGATCATGATGTACATCGCGGAAAAGACCGGCCGCTTCTGGCCGCGGGATATCCGCGCCAAGTATGAGGTCAGCCAGTGGGTGATCTGGCAGATGGCCAACCAGGGCCCGAAGCTCGGCGAGGTCGGGCATTTCCGCCGCCTCGGTGACCGGGAAGGAGACCAGGGCTACGCCGTGCGCCGCTTCACCGACGAGGCCAACCGTCTCTACGGTGTCCTCAACAATCGCCTCTACGATCGCCGCTATCTGGCTGGTGACGAGTACACCATCGCCGACATGATCAGCTATCCGTGGACGGTCAACTGGCAGGCCCAGGGGCAGGACATCGGAGAGTTCAAGTATTTCAAGCGATGGTTCGAGGAGGTCGGCAGCCGGCCGGCCGTGCAACGCGGTCTGGCCGTTGGCAAGGACTTGTCCACGGACGTCACGAAGTTGCCGCCGGAGGAGCAGGCGCGGATCAGGAAGGTGCTTTACAACCAGCGTGCGATCCCCGCGCCGGCATAGGCGTTATCGCACGCCGGAGCGCTTGGCGTCATTGCGCTGCTCGAGCCACTCGATCATCAGGTTGCCCCAGGCGATGTCGGCCTGCAGTGCTTTGCGTGCCGCCGGCCCGTCGCGTTTCTTCAGCGCGATCAGGACATCCTCGTGGCGGTGGCGATCGCGGCGCAGGTCGCGCTTGGGCGCGCGCGTGTGGAACACCTGCAGCAGCGGACCGAGGCTAACCCAGAGTGTGTCCACGACATTGAACAGGGTCGGCATTTGCGCCGCATCCAAGATCGCGAAATGAAACTCGCGATTGAGTTTGCTTGCCTTTTTCGGACTGATGGCGGCGGCCGTCACGAAACGCTCCTGCAGATCCTCCAGGTCGGAGTAGTCCTCGGTAGAGATCATGGCAGCGGCGCGCTCGGCCGCCGCGCCTTCCAGATGATGGCGGATGAGCTGGATTTCGCGGAGATGATCGGCCGTGATGATGGGAACGTGCACGGCCGTGGCGGCCTTCATCTCCAGGCCCTGCTCGCTGACGAGGCGGAAGATCGCCTCGCGCACAGGCGTTATGGAGACGCCGAGCTGCTCCGCCAACGCAGAGATGCGCAGGCGCTCGCCCGGCTCGTACTGCCCGTTCATCAGGGCATTCCTGATCTCGGAATAGACCCGGGAGGAGAGGTTCTCCTTCTCGATGGTCCTGAGCTGGGTGTTGCCCACGAAGGTGTCCGTTCCGCGTCAGTTCACCGAATAGCCGCCGTCGATCGGCAGCACCGCACCGTGGACGTAAGAGGCGGCCGGCGAGAGCAGGAAGCCGATCACGGTCGCGACCTCGCTCGGTTGCGCCCAGCGGCCCATCGGGATGCGTGCCGTGATGCGGGGCCCGCGGTCGGGATCATTCTTGGCCGGTGCGCCCATGCGCGTATCGACCCAGCCCGGAGCCACCGCATTGACGCGCACGCCACGACTGCCCCAGGCCACGGCCATGGAGCGAGTCAGCGCGATGACGCCGCTCTTGCTGGCGGCGTATCCCGGCGACAAGGCCGAGCCGAAGAAGGCCCACATCGAGGCGATGTTGACGATCGCGCCGCCGGATTGCTCCAGCTTCGGCAATGCGGCCGTGGATGCCGCGAGTGTCGCCGTGAGATTGATGTTGAGTACGGCGGAAAAGTCTTCCGCCTGCCACTCGCGCTGCTGGCGAATGATGCCGGCGCAATTGACGAGCGCTGAGATGTCGGCCGGGCCATCCATCAGCGTCTTGAGTGCGGCGGCATCGGAAACGTCCGTGCGCACAAACGACACGCCGTCGGGCAGAGCTCCTTCCTGCTCCAGGCCCGCGGCAATAACGGAGTACCCTTCCTTAGCAAGGTGGGTCGCGGTGGCGAGGCCGATGCCTGTGCCGCCTCCCGTGATGATCGCGGTCTTTGCCATTTCGGGCCTCCTCGTCAGACTGTCTCAGGCGAGTGCGCGCAGCGCCATCTCCTCGATGCCGGCAGCATCGAGCTTGTAGTGCGCGTACAGGTGCAGCGGCGGCGCGATCAGGCTGTATTCGTCGTAGATGCCGTGACGCAGCAGCTTCACGCCCACGCCTTCGTCAGCGAGGACTTCCGCCACGGCTGAGCCGAGGCCGCCGAGAACGTTGTGCTCCTCCACCGTCAGCATGCGTTTCGAGCGTGTGGCGGCACGCAGAATGGCCTCGCGATCAATGGGCTTGATGGAGGCCATGTCGATGACGCCGACCGAGCGTCCGGCCGCGTTGAGCTTGGCCGCAGCTTCGAGCGCACCGTGCACGGCCATGCCGCAGGCGATGATCGTCAGTTCCTCGCCCGCACCGTGCTCGACCGCTTTGCCGAATTCGAACGTGGCGCCCTTGTCATAGATGATGGGATCGCGGCCACGGCTGATGCGGAAGTAGATCGGCTTGTCGTAGTGGGCCGATGCGCGGATGGCGGCCGCAAGCTGCGGCCCGTCCGCTGGAGACACGATGGCCAGGTCGGCAATCGAGCGCATCGTGCCGATATCCTCGGTCGCGTGATGCGAGGTACCATAGAAGCCGAGCGAGATGCCGGTGTGATGGCCAATCAGCCGCACCGGTTGCGCGGAGTAGGCGACGTCCATGCGGATCTGCTCGCAGCAGAGCAGGCCGAGGAAGGACGCGAACGTGGCGACGAACGGGGTCAGGCCGCAGGTAGCCATGCCGGCGGCGACCGACACCATGTTCTGCTCGGAGATGCCGAACTGGATGTAGCGGTCGGGATAGGCCTTCGCGAACTTGCTGAGCCCGTTGGAGTATTGCAGATCGGCGGAGCCCGCCACGACAGGATGGCCGGCTTCGACAAGCCCAATCAGGGCGTCGGACAGATAGGACAGACCGGGATTGAGTGCGTTGAGCCCTCGATATTGCCAGGAGTTGGAAGACAGAGGACCGCTCATCACGAGATCTCCTTGGCATTGATTTCGGCAACAGCGCGGGCCGCATCCTCGGGATCGAGATATCCCAGATGCCAGCCCGGTTCCGTTTCCATGTAGGAGACGCCCTTGCCCTTGATGGTTTTGGCAATGATGCAGACCGGACGCTCACGCGCGGTGTCCGCCTTGACCCGCCGCAAGACTTCGGTCAGCGACGCCAGGTCGTGGCCATTGACGGTATGCACCTCCCATCCGAAGGAGCGCCATTTCTCATCCAGCGGTTCGATGCCGATCACATCATCGACCTTGCCATCGAGCTGGAAGCCGTTGCGATCGATGATGGCGACCAGCTTGGATGCCTTGTGATGCGCGGCGCTGAGGGCGGCTTCCCAGACCTGGCCCTCTTGCATCTCGCCGTCGCCGAGCAGAGCAAAGACCGTGTAGCTCTCGCCGGTGTAGCGCTGAGCGAGGCACATGCCGAGGCCGCCTGACAACGCGTGGCCGATGGAGCCCGACGAGAAATCGATGCCGGGCACCTTGCGCATGTCGGGGTGGTCGCCGAGCGGGCTACCGAGCCGCGTGTACTCGTCGAGCCATGCCTTGGGGAAGCAGTCCAGATCCGCCAGGATGGGAAACAGGCCCACGGCCGCGTGGCCTTTGCCCATCAAAAAGCGATCCCGCCCCGGCCACTTGGGCTTGCCGCGGCGCAGGGTCATCACGTCATAGAACAGGCTGGCGAAGATCTCGGCCGCGGAGAAGGCCGACGTGTAGTGGCCGGTCTTGGCGATATCGATCAGACGGATGGTTTCGAGGCGAACGAACTTCGCGCGCTCCTTCAGCATCGCCACAGTTTCGGGCGACGGCGTGTAGTCGTTCTGTCCGCGCTGCTCAGGCGGGCTTTTCGGCAGAACCATTCTCATCTCCTTCGTAATTGGCGCGAGCCAGTCGATAGGATCGACCGTCATGTGTCATTTCGCCGTGAGGGCTTCAAGTGTCTTCATCGCGGCGATCATCTCGTCCATGGACAACTGCCGCTCGAAGTTGCGGGCATGCGCTGCGGCGAGCGTCGGCTCGGCGATCTGGCGCAGGATGTCGTCGGTGATCTGAGCAACCTTGAGGTCGGCGAGGGATTTCGGCAACCCGACCACGTCATAGAATGCCAGCAGGTCGGACATGAAGGCCTCGTCCCGGCGCTCGAGAACCAACTGTAGGAGCAGGCCATAGGCCACCTGCCAGCCATGCACCGCCTCGCGCGGACCCGGCACGCGCGAAAGGCCCCGCGTCATGGCATGCGCAATCGACAGGCCACCACTCTCGAAGCCGAGGCCGCTCATCAGCAGTGCCGCCTCGACCACCCGCTCGAACGCCTCGTTCGGCTGTCCCGATCCTGCCACGGCCAGCGCCTCCTTGCTGTCGGCGCGCAGGAGGCGATAGCACTCGCGCGCCAGCGCCAGGCCGGCCAGCGATGGGCGCGCGCCGAACATGTTGGCACCTCCCGACTTCAGGCACTGCTCGGCCTCGAATTTCTTCGTCAGCCCATCCGCGATCCCCATGGCCAGGAACTGGCGCGGTGCCTTGGCGATCAGCGCTGTATCGACGACCACAAAGCGTGGGCTCGCCAGCAAATGCCCGACGTGCACGAGCTGATGATGATCGTCGTAGACAACATAATTCTTCGAGGTTGGTGCATCATTGGAGGCGACGGTCGGGAGCGTGATGAGGGCCGAGCTGCGTGCGTGCGCGAGCGCCTTGCCGGCATCGATGCCCTTGCCGCCGCCGGCGCCGATCACGACGTCCGCTGCTCCCGATCCGAAGGATGCTTTCAGCTGTTCGATGCCTGCCGCCGTCACCTCGCCGTTGAATTCCAGGAAGATGACATCGACTTCCGCCTCTTTGCAGGAATGCGACACCGTTTCCCGGATGAGGCCGATGACGAAAGCGTCGGAGACGACCACGGCGGATCGTCCGCATTGCGCCACGCAGGCGCCAATCTGGGAGATGACGCCCGGGCCCTGGATATACCGCCCCGGAGCACCGAATACCAAATGCACAGAAATGTTCCTCCCCCAAGACGCTCGGTCGACGTGGGCCCGAGCGCAATTGCTTTATATCATATATCATGCAGGTTCGCGTCAATCGTGGCATCCCCGCTTGTCCAGGTGTCATCGGCGGATTACGGTCGCCGTCCAATTAAAGGACCGAAGAAACGACTACAGGGAGCGCCGCGTGCTGAACGTCGAGACAAAGGAGCCGCCCGAACTCTTCTTCGAGGATTTCTCGGAAGGGCAAGAGCTGGCCACGGTGACCAAAGGCCCCATGCTGGTCGGCAATCAGGTCCGATGGGCGGGCGCCTGCGACAACTACGATTCGGAATGGCATCACGACGAGTACGTGGCCAAGGCGGCGGGCTTGCCCGGCATCATTCTCTCCGGTCCGCTCATGGCGTCCTACCTCTTGACGGCTGTGACCACCGATTGGCTCGGGCGGCATGCGCGCCTCGTGCGCTTCTTCGACCAGAACCGCGGGTCTACGATGCCGCGCGATCTCGCGCATCTGAAGGCGAAAGTAAGACGCACCTATGAAGAGGGCGGCAAGGCCTACGTCGAGATCGAATGCTCAGTCGTCAATCAGAGGGGTGAGGTCACGACACCCGGATCGGCGCTGGCCATTCTACCCAAGCGTGCGCGCTGACCGACACCCGAGATAGGAAGAGCATGATGTCCGAACCATCGGATGCTGAAGTGGAAAAAATGCTGAACGGGCTGATCGGCCCGATCGGCGAGCCCGCAACGATGCCCGTCGAATGGGGCGCTGCAAGGCGCATGGCGCTGGCGCTCGACAATGCCGATCCCATCCATTTTGACAAGCAGGCCGCCATTGCGCGCGGCTATCGCGGCATTGTTGCGCCGTGGCCGCTGCTATGGTCGTGGTTCTTCAATGCCACCATCTACTCGCACGACTTTCCGTTCGGGAAAGCGACGGTGCATGGCCAGGACGACTATGAGTTTCACGAGCCCATGATCGTCGGCGACGAGGTCACGGTGCACACCGCCATCACGGCGGCCCAGTTGAAGCAGGGCCGCGTCGGCCGGCTCGGGCAGGTCGTCTCCCAGCGCCGGTTTGTCAATCAGCATGGCCAACTGTGCGCCATCCTCAAGACCACGCTGTTCCGCCGCTAGGATCGTCGCATGACCGAGATTGCGTCGCAGTCGCCCGCCCCGCCGCTGGCGCACGTCCGTGTTCTGGACCTGACGCGCGTGCGCGCAGGTCCCCATGCCGTGCGGCAGCTGTCCGACTGGGGCGCACGTATCATCAAAGTTGAAGGTCCGCACGATGACGATATGACGGGCGCGCGCGACGGGTCGGACTTCCAGAACCTGCATCGCAACAAGCGCTCGATCGTGCTTGACCTCAAGCTGCCTGCCGGAGTCGAAGCCCTGCGCAAACTGGCGGCCGGCGCCGACGTTTTGGTGGAAAATTTCCGGCCCGACGTGAAGCATCGCCTCGGCATCGACTATGAGGTGATGCGCGCGGTCAATCCGCGTCTCATCTATGCCAGCATATCCGGGTTCGGCCAGGACGGCCCCTATCGCGAGCGGCCGGGCTTCGACCAGATTGCACAAGCCATGGGCGGACTCATGTCGATTACGGGCGAGCCCGGCCAGCTGCCGCAACGCGCGGGCATTCCGGTCGCCGATCTCTGCGCTGGCCTCTACTGCGCGCTCGGCGTGCTCATCGCGCTCGTGGAACGGAATGTGACGGGCAAAGGCCGCTGGGTTCAGACGTCGCTGCTCCAGGCGCAGGTCGCCATGCTGGACTTCCAGGCCACCACGTGGCTCGTGGACGGCAAGGTGCCGGGGCAGATCGGCAATCGCCACCCTTACTCAACGCCGATGGGTGTGTTTCCAGCTGCCGATGGCCAGGTCGTCATCGGTGCGTCAGGACAGGAGCAATACAAGAAATTTTGCACGGTTCTCGATGCGGCCCACCTGCAGGCCGATGAACGGTTTGCCACGGCTGCTGCGCGCACGCGCAACATAGAGGCATTCACTGAAGCGGTCTCGGCCGAGACGCGCAAACATTCGATGTCCGCTCTCGTCGATCGCTTCAACGGCGCCGGCGTCGCGTGTGGACCCATCAATGCCATCGATCAGGTGTTTGCCGACGCACAGATCCAGGAGTCCGGCATCGTTCGCCCGCTGAAGCACCCGCGCCTGGGTCTGCTCAATCTGTTGAGTTCACCCATCGCCATGTCGGGCGTCCGATCCGTGATGGACCGGACCGCGCCGGAGAAAGGCGGGGAGACGGACGAGATTCTGCGCGAGGCCGGCTTCTCGGAGGATGAGGTGCGGCAGCTGCGCGCGGCACGAGCTGTCATTTAGCATCGCAGTTCCTCGAGTTCCACGATTGCGCTATATTCGGTGCGAAATATCCGATAGGATATAGCGGTGAATAAGGCCGCACGGACTCGGTGCAAGGAGATGCGTATGCCGCCCAACAGACGCACGTGGTTGGGTCGAATCGCCATGGCGGCGGCTATGCTTCTGACCTGGAGCGCGATTCAACCGCCGGCAACGGCGCAGAACGCACCCGGCGATCTTGTGATCTTTGCCGCCGCCAGCCTCAAGAATGCGCTGGATGCAGCAAATGCCCAGTGGCAGAAGGAAACGGGTAAGACGGCGAAGATTTCATATGCGGCGAGTTCTGCGCTCGCCAAGCAGATCGAGCAGGGCGCGCCGGCGCAGATGTTCATCTCGGCCGATCTGGATTGGATGGATTATCTGGCTGGCAAGAACCTCATCAAAGCCGATACGCGCTCCAATTTCCTCGGCAATCGCATCGTGCTGGCCGCGTCGATAGACAAGGCACAGCCGATAGAAATCAAGCCCGGGTTCGATCTTGCCAAAGTGCTGGGAGATGGACGCTTGTCCATGGCGAACGTGGTTTCCGTTCCAGCCGGCAAGTATGGAAAGGCGGCGCTCGAGAAGCTTGGTGCCTGGGGAGGCGTATCGGGCAAGATCGCTCAAGCCGAGAATGTGCGGGCCGCCCTGCTGCTCGTGTCGCGTGGCGAGGCGCCGGCGGGGATCGTGTATCAGACCGACGCGGCGTCCGATCCGAGCGTCGCAATAATCGGAACCTTCCCCGTGGACAGCCACCCGCCTATCATCTACCCGATCGCGCTGACGGCAAATGCAGAACATCCCGACGCCACGGCCTTCCTGGCATATCTGAAGTCGGCCAAAGCAAAGCCATTCTTCGAGGCGCAAGGGTTCACTGTGCTGACCCCTGGGCAATCCTGATCCGTCGCGATCTGGGCGCGCCTCGGTGGCTGTCCGCCGTCATTTGCTGTCATCGGCGGCGCGCACGCGCGCAAGGGATGACTTGAGGGTCTTGACGTCAGTAGCCGTGGCGGTCGCGGCCGCAACCTCGATGGCGCGATAGCGGCTCACGACGTCACGGCCAAATTCGGTCAATCGGGCGCCGCCGCCGCCTGCTCCGCCCATCTGCTTTTCCACCAGCGGCTTGCGGAATATCTGGTTGATCTCGTCGACGAGGAGCCAGGCCCGGCGATAGGACATGCCCATCTCCTTGCCTGCGGCCGAGATCGACCCGTGCTTCGAGATCAACTCCATCAGGGTCACTTTGCCAGGGCCGAGATTGCCGCATTTGCCGAAGTCGACGCGAATGGTGAGAATGGCCTGGCGCATCTCATCCTGATTTCCGCGCACGAGAGCCTTCGCTCGCTTTCCGCGCCTTGGTGCTATCCGCATTCCCGTACCTGCCCGATCGAAGGAACAAGCGGCAAGGTATCACGGCAGCGAGATGGGCTGACAGGGGGCCCTACAAGTCATTCGAAATATGGTCGTTAGAACGTCGGTAGCGTGTGGGTGGAAAAGTCCGGCCGACGAGTCGGGCGCGCCGATCCTTGATCGTCATCATGACACAGCACTGATTTCGCGGGCTACGGCACAGCGGAATCCAGGTTTTTCGTTGGCGCGAGTTAAAGCCCGTGCCTTCATCCAACGCCGCAAGGCAACGAAGGGATCGGACATGAATACCTTCCTTCTTACCGCGCAGATTGTCTGCTACAGCGTCGGCATCGTGTCAGCGTCCCTGAATGTCGCACACGTCGTGCGCCGGTGGCGCTTCGACCAAACCGAAGATGCGCAGTAGGGCAACCGGCAGCACCCGAACTGGGATGCTGCCGGTGTTGTGCGGAGATCCTACTCCGCGCGTATGTTGAGTTGACGCACGAGCTTGCCGTAGCGCTCGTAGTCTTTCTGCAGCAAGATAGTCAGCTCCTCGGGCGTACCTGGATGGGGCGTCAACGCGGCCTTGAGGAGGAGCGGTCGCAATTCCGGATCGCGCGCGACCTTGTTCATTTCCTGGCTCATCTTCGTCACGATCGCCTGCGGCGTCCCGAGCGGCGCGAACATGGCGAACCAGCCCAGAAAATCGATCTCCGGGTAGATCTCGCTCAGCACAGGGACGTTCGGATAGGCGTCGAGACGCTTGCGGTCGAGGACAGCCAGGAGCTTGGCCTTTCCGGCTGCCACGCTCGGCAGCGTGTTGGGGTCCGCATGAATCTGGACGACGCCGGCGAGGAAGTCTGACAGCGACTCGCCGCCGCCGCGATACGGCACGTGCAGGATGTCGACGCCCGCCTGCAGCTTGAACGTCTCGCAGATGATATGCCCCTGCGAGCCGACGCCAGCGGTGCCCCAACTTAGCTTGCCGGGATTCTTCTTCGCGTAGTCCACCAGCTCCTGCACCGAGTTGGCCTGAACTGACGGATGCACGGCAAAGAGGAGGGTGCCGTCGGTAAACTGCGTCACGGGCACGAGATCCTTGATGGGATGATACGGTGTCGGGCGCAGGTGCGGCAGTATGGCAACGCTGAGGGCCGGCGTGACCACGTACGTGTAGCCGTCCGGTGGCGACTTCGTGACCGCCTCGATGCCGAGCGCTCCCGAAGCGCCGCCCCGGTTCTCGATGACGAATTGCTGGCCGAGTGCGCGCGAGAGTCGCTCGGCAAACGGTCGCATTGAATTGTCGGATGAGCCGCCTGGCCCGAAGTTGACGATCACCCGGACCGGCTTTGCGGGCCAGTTCTCGGCAGTCTGTGCTGCTGCACCAACATTCAAAATAGCGAGTACGCCAAGCGTCAGCACGCCCGGCACAAAGTGCCAAAACGACATTAAAGCCTCCCTGTTGCGACGAATATTTTTGTTCTTTGAGGCCGCTCTTCAGGCGGCACACTGCAACCATAGCAGAAAACCGCGCGCGTCCTGTTCGTGCATCTGGACATTTCGCAATGGGCCGCAGCGCCTTGTCCCCAACGACAAGGGCGATCCGGTGCGGGAGGCGTTCAATGTTTTGGGGGAACGACGGGATGTTCAGAAACGGCCCGGCATGCGTGGAGGCCCCTTGGGGCAGGCTCGCGGGCAGGCGCAATGTTCTCCGCAGCGGCGCGGCCGTAACCGCCGCGCCACGCGCTTCAAAATGGCGCTCAGGCCTTAGCCTTCTTCGCCTTCTTGGCCACCTTCTTCTTGGCGGTCTTCTTGGCCTTTTTGTCCAGCATGCACATGTTCTTGGCCGCGTCATACGTATAGCCGGCGCGGCACATCACGAACAGAGACTCGAGGCTCTGCGCCTGGGCGCCGGACGTGCCAGCACCCATCGCAGCGCAAACGATCGCACCCAGCATCACAGAACGTTTCATTGACTAGCTCCCTCGCTATGGCTCGATAGATGAGCACCCCATTTTGCCACGTTCCCCGTCATCTCGTAAGTCGTCCGCACGAGGTAGAGCTTCGCGTGACATGCTCCATTTGAACGTCGTTGGCGAGGCCCCAGGCCAGATGCCATCGGCTTGAGCGCGAAATTTTCAACGTCTATTTCGGAGACGAGGGCATGGCACGGAAAGGCAAGTTGCGGCGTCTACTCTGGCTCACGATGCGCTGCGGCCAGCCCAGACGCTGGCCACGAGCGGCCGGACTCTAACTTAATCCCTGGCGTCGCAACGTGGGGCAGGCCAGTCGTTCGGGAAGACGCCCGGCAGCCGCGAGATGCCGATCGAGCGGTTGTGGCCGACTTTGAACATCTTGGCGATGGATTCGCAGTTTTTGTTGAGATAGTAGCGATTGCACACTGACGATGTTCATTTTGTTCTTAAGTGCCTGATGCATCACCAAGGCCTTGCCAACATCCGTGCACGGTGCGAAAATGTCGTCGCGGCGGGGCCCTAGCCAACTGTCATACAGTTGTGTTCTGGCCAGGTTGTTGGCTTCGTGTTGCGTGGGAGCTTGCATGCCGCCTTCAACCATTCGGATCCTCCGGGCAACCCCCGATCACTCGCCTTTCCTCGCCCGAGCCATTCTGGCGGCTTCCCGATCCCAACTCGAACGCGGACCGTTCGACATTGCACTCGGTCTCGATACCGAGGGATTGCTTGATATTCTCGAGTACATGTGCCTCTCCGATCTCGTCGGTAACTGTCATTTCTCCAATTTCCTCGTCGCGGAGATGTCTGGCGCACCCGTAGGTGCGCTAGCGGCCTACGATCCAGGCGACAGCGGCTTGTTGCCTTTGGGCGCGCCGTTTTCGGATGCTTACAGCGCGCTGGGACACGACGAGGAGAAACTTCCATTCGTGTTAGGCTGCTTCGAGGCTGTGCAACGTTGCATGCCGCCGCGGCAACCGGGGACTTGGACAATAGAATGGGTAGCCGTGGAAAAATCCCTTCGCCGGCAGGGAATTGTAAGCGCTCTTCTGCAGAAGGCCTTCGACACGGGTGCCCAACGGTCGCTGCAGCAATCGCAGATCTCGACATATGTCGGCAACCAAGCCGCCATCAATGCTTACGCCAAGGCCGGCTACAGCATTGAGCGCGAACGGCACGATCCGGCGCTGAAGGACCTGCTCGGCATCCCCGGCATGGTAACAATGGTGCGCGCATTGCCGGCGCCCTCGTCGGACATCAAGTCCAGATATGCACGGGGTTCAACTGACCTTACGGTCTTCCTCACTTGCCACGTTTCCGAGGCGGTTTCCGAGGCGGCTCATTTCGGCCAGACCGTAATGATGTTGGTTTGATTGGTCGAAGCGGAGGGGGTTGAACCCCGACCCCTTACTCCTGCTTGTGGTGGAATTGCGGAACGTCAGCGGACCTGCTCGTGCGCCCGTGCGAGGGCCGGTCTTCATCTGTGACTTGCGCGGGGCCAACATGGTCGGCCCGCAAGTTGCGTTCCATGCTGCAGGAATGGACGAGCTGCGCCGGGGCTCGATTTCGTATTGGGCGTGACGTCGCCCTCAAGGTTCTCTACGCCGACCGCGTGCGTGCGATCAACGCGGCGCCGAAAGCTTCAAACAAAGCGCGGTTCACGGGATTGCTTTGTGCATCGTACTCTGCGTGCCACTGGACGCCGAGAGCAAAGCCAGGCGCATCTACGATGCGGATGGCCTCGATCGTGCCATCTTCTGCCACGCCCTCTACGAGGATCCGCTCGCCGGGCTCGAGAATGCCTTGACCGTGCAGCGAGTTCACGCGGATGGTCTCGCGGCCCAACATGCACGCGAAGGCTCCGCCTCGCACCAGGGTGACATCATGGCGGTCAGCGAAGACAACGTTGGGATCGGGATGAATTTCACCGGTCTCCAAGCGAAACATCCTGTGGTTCATGCGCCCCGGCAGCTCGCGGATTTCCGGATGCAAGGAGCCGCCAAAGGCAACGTTCATTTCCTGAAAGCCGCGACAGATGCCCAAAATCGGCACGCCCTGCGCGACGCAGGCTTCGATCAGCGCTAAGGCCAACGCATCGCGACCTTCGTCATATGGTTCATGCCCGGGATGAGGCTCCACCTGAAAACGCGCCGGATGAACATTGGCGCGAGCGCCCGTGAGTAGTATCCCGTCAACCGCGTCGAGCAGTTCGCCGACGTCTGTGATATCCGGCACGCTCGCAAACATCAGCGGCAGGGCATTAGCCACTTCCGCGACCGCGCGGAGGTTTCTTTCTCCAACAATCTGTACGGCGAAACGATCGTCCACGAGGTGCGCGTTCCCGATCACGCCAACCACTGGTCTCCTCTTCGCCTGGCTCTGATCTGGCAAGCTGACGCTCTCCCATTTCTGCGGGGAGCCCGACCGTGGGCAACGGATGGTATGCTGTGAGCTTATTGACCAAATGGTGCTTTCCGCAATCGTCTGGCGCGAAAATCAGGCCGCTGAAAGCGAGCTCGGCGGGCCTTATACTGCTTTGATTGTCTGAAACATGAATCAAAGGAATTCAGACATGCGACGGGGTGGGCGCAGTCCGGGGCGGGGCGCAAGAAGGGAAGCCTGTCTAGCAAGACCAAGGCTCGCCTTGCTCTTGTGGAGCGGCTAAGCGGAGATGCGCCGACACCGTTGGATGTGATGTTGGCGGCTATGGAGGATGCGATCTCCCGCGGAGACATGCCAGCTGCGGCTTCGTTCGCAAAGGACGCCGCGCCCTACATGCATCCGCACCTCCAGGCCGTCGTGCACATTCCCGCAGTGAAAAATCCGCTCGAACAGCTACTGGAAGAAATTGAAGGCAAACAACGGCGGGATCCCCCAACAACATTGATGCCGGGATGGGTTAAAGGATGGGTTGCGAGCGATCAGCGCGACATTTATCTTTGTTAATCAAAATATTAGCGGAGGTCTGTGGCGGAGACGATAGGATTCGAACCTACGGTACCCGTTTCCAGGTACAACGATTTAGCAAACCGCCGCCTTCAGCCACTCGGCCACGTCTCCGTACTCGTGCGACAGGCACTTAGCACAGTGCCCGCCGCATGATAACCCCAAATTGGCACCAATTCAGAACCGGGCGCGGTGAGGGCGCCCACGCGCGGCGTTCAGCCGTTGCGATACAGATAGCTGTAGCCGTTGATGGCGGGGACGCCGCCGAGGTGGGCGTAGAGCACTTTGGAGCCGGGGGGGAAGTACCCCTTGCGCACGAGGTCGATCATGCCCTGCATGGATTTTCCTTCGTACACGGGGTCCGTCATCATGCCTTCCATGCGGGCACACAAGCGGATGGCGTCATTCGTTTCTGTCGACGGCACGCCGTAGGCGGGATGGGCGTAGTCCTCGATCAGCACCACGTCGTCCGGCGTGATGTCGCGGCTCAACCCGACCAGTTGGGCGGTGTTGCGGGCGATGTCCAGCACCTGCGCCTTCGTTTGCTCGGGCGTGAACGAGGCGTCGATGCCGATCACACGGCGCGCGCGGCCGTCCTTGGCGAAGCCGACCACCATGCCGGCATGCGTGGAGCCAGTGACCGTACAGACGATGATGTAGTCGAACGTGAAGCCGAGCTGCGCTTCCTGCGCGCGTACCTCCTCGGCGAAGCCGACGAAGCCAAGGCCGCCGTACTTGTGCACGGACGCGCCGGCGGGAATAGGGTAGGGCTTGCCGCCTTTCGCTTTGACGTCCTCCAGCGCTCTCTCCCAGCTCTCGCGGATGCCGATGTCGAAACCTTCGTCGACGAGCTCGATCTCGGCACCCAAGACACGGCTCATAAGGATGTTGCCGACGCGGTCGTAGACGGCGTCGGGGAACGGCACCCAGCTTTCCTGCACGAGCCGGCACTTCATGCCGATCTTCGCGGCGGTGGCGGCGACCTGGCGCGTGTGGTTCGACTGCACGCCGCCGATGGTAACCAGCGTATCGGCCCCCGACGCGATGGCGTCAGGCACGATGTATTCAAGCTTGCGGATTTTGTTGCCGCCGAAAGCGAGGCCCGAGTTGCAGTCCTCGCGCTTGGCATAGAGCCCGACGGTGCCGCCGAGGTGGGCTGTCAGGCGCTCGAGCTTTTCGATCGGCGTTGGGCCGAAGGTAAGGGGATAGCGAGGAAACTTTTCGAGCATGGCGTGGTGCCCTCAGGCCGGAGCTGAACTCCAGCAAGGGTAGTGAGAATGCGATGGAAGGTGCTCTTGATTTTCGACCGTCAACGCGTTGATGTAGCGGAGCTGCAGCCGCCCAGGCGTGCTTTTCGTTCATAGTGGCGAACGCAATGAAAGAATCTTCCACATCACCGTTGGATCGAACTGATCTCAAGATCCTTCGCTTGCTCCAGCGCGATGGCCGTATGGCCAATGCGGAACTTGCGAAGCGAGTCAATGTTAGCGCTGCGACCTGCCACCGGCGCACGCAGCGGCTTTTCGACGAGGGCTACATTCGTGGGGTACGTGCGCAGGTCAATCCTGGGCGGGTTGAGCGTGCGGCTCTTGTCATTGTGGGCGTCGTGCTCGATCGCTCGACGCCCGAGAGCTTTGCAGCTTTTGAGGCGGCCGTCGCCAAATTGCCGTTCGTCCTCGACTGCCATCTTGTTGCAGGCGACTTCGACTACTTCCTCAAGCTCCGCGTGCGTGACATGGCGGACTTCAATCGTCTGCACGGCGAACGGTTGATTGCATTGCCAGGCGTGCGACAGACGCGCACGTTCTTCGTCATGAAGGAAGTGGTCGACAATGCGCCGCTCGAATTTTGACTCGGAGGCGATGCGATGTCGACGCTTGCGAGTGTGAGGTGCGCGTCACGGCATCACTTCAGCAGGCCACGCTCCTTCAGGACCTCCTCGGCGACCTTGAAGGCCTCGATCGCCGCCGGGATGCCGCAATAGGCGACGGTTTGATACAGCACCTCCTGGATCTCTTCGAGCGTGCAGCCGTTGTTGATCGCCGAGTTGACGTGCAGGCGCAGCTCGGCAGGCTTGCCCAAGGCGGTCAGCATGGCCATGCAGAGCATGCTCCGGACTTTTTTCGGCAGGCCGGGCCGGGACCAGATGTCGCCGAACGCATACGTCTCGGAGAACTGCCGCAGCGGCCGGTTGAAGTCGTTGGTGCTCTGCTCGCGCTTTTCGAAGTACGCGTCGCCGAGCATTTCCTTCAGGAGCTTGCGGCCGTTTTCGCGTTGGTTATCGGCGACCATCTGTGTTCTCTCCTCAGTTGGCGACGCGGAAGTGCATCACATCGCCGTCGGCCACGACATACTCCTTGCCTTCGAGGCGCATCTTACCGGCTTCCTTGGCAGCGACCTCGCCGCCGAGGCCGGCGAAATCATCGTAAGAGATCGTTTCGGCGCGAATGAAGCCCTTCTCGAAGTCGGTGTGGATGACGCCCGCCGCCTGCGGCGCACGTGTGCCGCGCGTCACCGTCCAGGCGCGGGCTTCTTTCGGGCCGACTGTGAAATAGGTCACGAGATCGAGCAGCTTGTAGCCTTCGCGGATCAGCTTGTTGAGGCCGGGCTCCGCGAGGCCAAGCTCGGCGAGATAAGCCTCGCGCTCGTCGGGCGCCAAACCGGCTAGCTCGGCCTCGATCTTGGCCGAGATGACCACGCAGCCGGCGCCCTCCGCCTTGGCGCGTTCCGCCACTTGGGTGGAATGGGCGTTGCCTGTGGCGGCGGAAGCTTCGTCGACGTTGCAGACGTAGAGCACCGGCTTGGCGGTCAAGAGCTGCAGGGCATCAAAGCCTCCACGTTCCTCCTGACTGATAGACGCCATACGGGCCGGCTTACCCTCGCGCAGCAGCTCGAGCGCTTTGTCGATCAGCACCAGTTGCGCCTTGGCCTCCTTCTCGCCGGACTTGGCTTTCTTCTCCAGCGGCAGTCTCCGCTTATCGAGGCTTTCCAAATCCGCGAGCATCAGCTCGGTTTCAACGGTCTCGGCGTCGGAGACGGGGGCAATGCGGCCCTCAACGTGCGTGACGTCGTCATCCTCGAAGCAGCGCAGCACGTAGGCGACAGCGTCGACCTCGCGGATGTGCCCGAGGAACTGATTGCCCAGTCCCTCACCCTTGGAGGCGCCGCGCACCAGGCCGGCGATATCCACGAACGTCAGTCTGGTTGGAATGGTACGCGCCGATTTGCCGATCTCGGCGAGCGTGTCCAGGCGCGGGTCGGGCACGCCGACGTCGCCGACGTTCGGCTCGATGGTGCAGAACGGATAGTTGGCCGCTTCGGCCGCTGCCGTCTGCGTGAGCGCGTTGAAGAGTGTGGACTTGCCGACGTTTGGCAAGCCGACGATACCGCACTTGAAGCCCATGTCTCTCAGTCCGTTTTTTTCTGGCCCGAGAGCCATCGTTTCAGATTGGCGGCGAGCGCGGATTGTCTCTTGGATTGCCGTTCCCCGGCAGGGTGTGGCGCCGATCCCTTGACGTCTGGCACCGGCGCAGCCTTCGCTCCGGCGTCGCCTGGTTCCTCAGCCTCCTGCAGCTTGCGCGCAACGTCAGTTAGAAAACGGGATTGATCGCCCGCTGCTAGCCGGCCAGCTGCGGCTGTGATGGCGTCGAGCAGCGGCTCGAGCCATTCGGCATCGGCCTTGGAGAAGTCGCGCAGAACCCAGCCGTGCACCAGCTCCTTGTTGCCCGGATGACCGACGCCGATGCGCACGCGTCCATAGTCGTTGCCAATATGACTGGTGATGGAGCGCAAGCCATTGTGGCCGGCGTTGCCGCCGCCAGTCTTCGTCTTCAACTTCGCAGGCGCGAGGTCGATCTCGTCATGGATCACCAGCACGTCGTCCTCGCCGAGCTTGTGAAAGTGCGCGGCCTCGGCGACGGCGCGGCCGCTGTCGTTCATGTAGGTCTCGGGCTTGAGCAGCAGGACCTTGTGGCCGCCGATCTCGCCGTCGGCGACGAGACTGGAGAACTTCTTGCGCCAGGGGCTAAGGCCATACCGCTCGGCGATGCGGTCAACGGCCATGAAACCAACATTGTGGCGGTTCCGCGCATACTTGCTGCCCGGATTGCCTAGACCAACAATGAGCTTCATGGCCGATCGATCCCGCTGTGCGGCCAGTCAGGGCTGCACGACGCGGCCCAGACTATTTCTTGCCCTTGTCGCCACCAGCAGGTGCTTTGGCTCCTGCTGCCGGCGCCTTGCCGGCGGGGGCCGGGGCCGCACCCTTGGCGCCGCCTGCAGCGGCCTTGGCATCGCCGCCTGCTGCGGCTGCGCCTTCCGCCGGTGCCACGCCTTCGGCCGGTGCTGCGCCAGGCGCTGTCTCGTCGACATCCTGCTTCACGGCGCCTGCGATCGTCGCAATCGTAAAATCACGATCGGTGATCGTTGGACGAACGCCGTCAGGCAGTTTGACGGCCGAGATGTGAATCGAGCGTCCGATCTCCAGGCCTTCGAGGTCGGCCTCGAAATACTCGGGGATCTTGTCCGCAGGTGTCCAGACCTCCACCTCGCGACGCACGATGTTCAACACGCCGCCGCGCTTGAGGCCTGGCGAGCTCGCCTCGTTGACGAAGCGCATGGGAACGCCGATGCGCACGCGATTGTCGGCGCCGATGCGCTGGAAATCGACATGAATGGGGATGTCCTTGACCGGGTCGAGCTGCACGTCACGGGGAATGGCGCGCGTGCTCTTGCCGGCGATATCAATGTCGAACACAGTCGACAGGAACCGTCCGCGTTTGATGATCTTGAAGAGCTCGTTGTGATCGAGCGCCACGGTCTCGGGTGTCTTCTCGTCGCCGCCATAGATGACGGCCGGCACTTTTCCTTCACGGCGTACAGCACGAGCGGCCCCCTTGCCGCCTTGCGGACGCGCCGTGGCCTCGATTTTGTTGGTCTGGGCCATAGCACAATCTCCGGTAAGACAGAGCACAGGCGATGCTCAACAAGCAAAGTCCCCGGCCGGCCTCCAAGGGTGCCGCGCAGAGGATCGCAAGGCTCAAGATGGCGCGGGTTATAGCCGGACGCTACGGGTGATGCAATGGGTGGCCTGATGACGGCCATCCCCCGTCATCAAGCCCCAGACAAGCGCCAGCAGCAGGTAGAAATGCCGCCAGTGATCGGTGTCGATGATCCAACCCTCGATCACGACACCTAGCAAGGCCGCGTAGGCTACCAGGAAAATCGGTCGCTCAGGCGTCGCCTTAAGGGCGTGGGCGAAGCCCAGCCCCAGGGACAGGGCGACGATGGCCGTATAGGAGAGGCCGCCGACCCATCCCGCATTCAGGAATATGTTGAGGTATACATTGTGCACGTCTTCATGGTGATGCGCAGCGCTGAACTGGAAGGCTCCGATGCCGAGCGGCGCATCGAGCAGAAGGCGAGCAGCTTTCTCCTGGCCACCGAACCGACCTTCGGGACCGCTGTCGTAGCCCTGCACCAGCTCGGCGCGGACCGCGAACAGCGATGACACGGCGTCGGTCTGGAGAGTGGCCGTTACGGCGAGCGCGGCAATCAAGCCGGTTAGGAGAAGGATGGCCGCCAGACGCAAGCGTAGCAGAGGCGATGCAGCCTTCACGAGATGGAGATAGATGAAGGCAGCTGCCGCCACTGCGAGATTGAGCCAGGCGCCGCGCGAGAAGCTGAGGAGCAGGGCGAGGGCCAGCACGAGGCCCGCGGCGAGCGGACCAGCGCTACGGCTGAGCGGCCGCGTAAGAACCAGGTGCAGAACGAACAGCACGGCAGGAACGAGGAAAGCTCCGAAGACGTTCGGGTCCTTGAACGTGCCGGCCGCCCGCCCGAACAGTGTGAAGAGATCGAAGGTGCCCGGCAGGGCATTGAAGTATCCGGCCAAGCCGGCGCTGGCAGCCAAGAGGGCAGCCGCCAGATAGGCCTTCAAGACTAGCGTGCCGTGCTCATCAGGTTTTGCGGCCACGAACGCGGCGAGCACCGCGGAAAAAACACACAGATAGAGCGTGACCATTGCGTGTGTTGCAGAGCGCCCGATTTCATTCGATGCGCCCGCGGCCAGCAAGGCCCCTGCCGCGACCAGGAGCCAGAGCATCAGATACCATAGGAGCAGGCGGTCATATCTCAGCAGGCCGGCGAGCGGCACCAGCGCGATCAGACCGAGGCAAAGTATGTCCGTCGGTGCCGGCTCGGAGAGAACGATGGCGCCGGAGAAAACGGCAAGCCAGACCCACGCGCGCATGATCGCCGCCAGGCTGACCGCTGCCGGCTGAGGGTGCGCAAACATGACCTGATGTGTGAGCATGTCCCTTGTCTTCGCGCAAATTCAAAAAGCGTTGTCGGTCTTCAGCAGCGCCATCGGCGTTCTCAAAAGGATCGAAATATCGAACAGGAGGGACCAGTTCTCGATGTAGTAGATGTCGTATTCCACGCGCTTGCGGATTTTCTCGCGTGTGTCCGTCTCGCCGCGCCAGCCATTGACCTGCGCCCAGCCGGTGATACCGGGCTTGACCTTATGGCGCGTGAAGTAGCCGTCGACGGCGTCCTGGTAGAGCTGGTCGGCGGCCTTGGCCTGCGGCGCATGCGGCCGCGGGCCGACGAGGGAGAGGTCACCGCGCAAAACATTGATAAGCTGCGGCAGCTCGTCGAGGCTGGTCTTGCGCAGAAATGCGCCAAGGCGCGTCACGCGCGGATCGCCTCTCGTAACGAGGCGTGAGGCGTCCTTGTCGCATTGTGCGGCATGCATCGACCGGAACTTCAGAATTTCAATGAGCTGATTGTTGAAGCCGAGGCGTTGCTGACGAAACAGAACCGGGCCCCGGCTCTCGATCTTCACGGCAATGGCGATCAGGGCCATCAGCGGTGCCAGCGCTGTGATCGCGAGCAGGGCGACGAGACGGTCGAATGCGCCTTTGACGAACGCATCCCAATCGGTAAGCGGCTTGTCCGACAGGTCAATCAGCGGGATGTTGCCGAGCCAGGAATAGGCGCGCGGGCGCAGCCGCAGCCTGCTGGCACAGCCCGCGACGCGGATATCGATTGGCAGTGTGCTGAGCTGATCGAGCAACTGCAGCAGACGTTCCTCGGCCGAGATCGGCATGGCGACGATGACGAGATCGAGGCTCGCCTGACGTGCGAACGCTATCAGATCTTGTACTCCGCCCAGTTTGCGATAGCGCGCGATCGGCGATTTGCGTCCGCTGTCGGGTTCGCCGAAAATTCCACAGATGCGGGCATTGTTGCCCTGGTCAGCCTCGAGCGCGTCGATCAGTGCGTGGCATGAGGGACCGCTTCCGTAGACGGCGACGCGGCGGGCGAGCCGGCCCTGCCGGGCCCACGCCTCCAGGCACGTTGCAATGGCCAGACGAAAGCTCAGAAGGCAGAACCCGCCGGTGACAAGCCACAAGAGATTCTCTCGCGCCGTCTCGGTCGTGCCCGAAATGCTGGCCACAAGTAGGGGCACGCCCATCGCGACGGTCCATGCGGCGATCAGGTGTGGCAATTGCTGAAACGGCACGCGCAGGGCCGGGATTGCGTAGAGGCCAAGGCGCTGGGCAGCGACGATGGCGCACAACGTCGCAACAGCAGGCAGCGCCAAACTCGGCGCTGTGGTCCCGGTATCCGACGTAAGTGCCTGGAGACAGAGCCCCAGCATTATGAGAATGGCGAAATCACCAGAGGCGGCAATAATCGCCCAAAGGGGGGGCGAGACAGGCTTGCCACCGCGCCGGCTTAGGGCAGCGGCCAAACCATGCTGTAGGCGGACGGCTCCAGCCATCCGCACGGGTAGCGCCAGGTCAAAAGTGTTGCTGGGCCGCATAGGGGTACGCGCCATTGCATCGAACTGAAACACAATCTCAGATAGCAATGACCATGGAGCACACGTCGTGCCAGCGGATGTCTTCCGTGCGTTAACCGTACGATGATGCTCCGTCGTAGAAGTTGACGACAGCCAAGGCCATGGCGGCTGCGCTGAATCGGCGGGCAACCGCCGCTCTGAGGCGATGGGCTCTGCACTGAGCGGCAACGGGATCATCGAGCACGGCCAGCATGGCGGCGGCCAGGGCCGCCGGATTGCCAGATGGCACGAGCTGCGTATCCGTCCCTGCCACGATTTCTGGCAAGCCGCCGACGTCGGTTGCGATCAGCGGCACGCCGCCGCCGGCCGCCTCCAGAACCACGTAAGGCAGGCTTTCGGCTCGCGAGGGGGCCACGACGCAGCGCCCGCGCGCTAGCGCTTGCTTGACCGGCAAAGCCTTGGAAAAAGTCAGACTGTCGCTAAGGCGCAGATCGGCCGCCAGCTTGCGGAAAGATTCGGCGTCAGGGCCCTCGCCGACGATCAACGCGGTCGCAGCCGTCGATCGACGCACGTATGGCAAGGCTTCGAGTAAGACGTCGACGCCTTTAAGATGCCTGAGCTCGCCAATGAAGAGAAAGTCGGTGGCGTCGTCGTCGAGAAGGCGTGGCATCAGCTCGTCGGGGAGGACGCCGTTGTGGATCACGCGCGACTGGCACGGGAGGCGACCGACATGTGCGGCGAACCTGCGGGCCGAATAGGCGCTCTCGAAGATAAGGCCGTCCGTCAAGTGCGCCAGCCGGCGCTCCAGCTCCATGTAGAAGCGGCCCTTGAGTGTCGTCGGATGGTAGTGGAGGCTGCCGCCATGGGGCGTGTAGTAACACGCTATGCGCACACCGTTGCGCTTGAGCGCCAGCGTGGTCAGGCGCGCATAGGCTCCGCCTTTGGCGCCGTGCCCGTGCAGAATGTCGGCGCGGCACTGTTTGGCGATTTGCCGCGCCGAGAGATAAGCCGAGATGTCGGCCGGGCCAATGTCGCGACTCATGGGTGTGCGAAAAAGGCCCAGTTCCAGGCCGGTTCTGAGATCTTCCAGTCTTGACTCACTCAAGACATCGCACGGTGCGCTGTCGCACAGGACGCCGACCGCGTGGCCGAGCGCCGCTTGCGCTGTCGCCAAATCCCGCACGTGGCGGAAGAGACCTCCGACCGGCGCGCGCAGACAATGCAGGATGCGGCGGGGCGAGGGAACGCGATTGCGGCGAAACGTGCGAACGATGTCAGAGGAAGCGCTCGTAGACATAGATCGTGTCGCCGGGCTGGATGAAGAAGTCGTCGGGAGCATCGAACTTTTCGGCCGTTCCTCCGCCTGCGCGGCGCGTGATTTGGACGACTTGCTCGTTCGCGCGCTCGGAAAACCCGCCGGCGATGGCGACGGCCGACCGCACGGTCAGTCCACCTGCATACGGGTATTGACCAGCATTGCGGATTTCGCCCAACACGTAGAAGGGCCGATGCTGGGCAATGTCGACGGTGACCTGCGGATCCTTGACGTACTGCGAGGCGAGACGATCGCGGACGACGTGCGCGAGCCGCTGACTGGTAAGGCCGCGCGCCTTTACGAGGCTGATCAAAGGCACCGATATGAGGCCTGCCTGATCCACAGGGTAGATGCGCGAGAGATTGGGCTGCCCGTAGACGAAGATCCGCAACCGATCCCCGGTATCGAGGACATAGCTGTCTCCGCCCTCGGACCAGCCCTGGTAATCGTTGGGCGCCGCCCGGCCGGTCCAGCCGGCCACGGCGGCTTGCGCCGACCGCTCCTCGGCCGCAGGCGCTTGAGGATCGATCGGAGCTTCGAACAACCCGTCTGTAGCCGAGCAACCGGCGAGAGCGGCAACGATCAAGCACGTCAGCGATCGGGTCATCTTGGGATTGTCCAATCAGGAAAAGACAATCCTAGGATGTAGGCGAGGTTGGTTAACGAAATCTGATGAATCCTCCAAAATAGAAGAAATTAAGATTTTGGTTACCCACTCGTGTTCCTTTTTGTGCCGGATCGAGCCGATTCATTTCATTTTTGGCGACAAAAAATGCAATATTTGCATGCACTCGACGACCGAGGCGCCGCGAAGTCGGAGAATGTCGACATCGTGTCCTTGGCAACCGTCCTCCGCCGGAACGCGACGCGTCTTCTGTTTGCAGCTGCATTCGTTGGTATCGCAACGGCCGTGGGTCTGTCGTTCCTGACGCCTCGCTACACGTCGGAAGCGCAGCTGCTCATTGGCAGCCAGGGCCTCAACGACCGCTTGCGCGACCCCCAAGTGGGCGTCGCCACCCCCGAATCCGTCAGCGTCAAAGTGGATAGGGAAGCGGTCGCCAGCCAGGTGATTGCTCTCAGGTCACGCGATCTGGCCGATCGTCTGGTGCTGGATCTGGACCTGGCGTCTAAACCTGAGTTCAGCGTCAGCCCCGGAAGTGGGAAGGGAGCTGTCGATCGGCTGGTCGATCTGGCGATGGGTCTGCTTCCAGGGGCCAGGCAGACCGCAGCAGACCGCGTGCTCGCGACATACTATCGGGGTCTGAGTGTCTATCAGGGCAAGGAATCCCGCGTCATCACCATCCAATATTCTTCGACCGACAGCGTTCTGGCCGCCCGCGTCGCCAATCGCCTGGCCGAGCTGTACCAGGAATGGCTGCGATTGCAGGGCGTATCGCAGACGGCCGACGCCAGCGAGTGGCTGAAGCCGCAGATCGAGAAGCTCAGCTGGGAGGTAAGTGAGGCAGAGGCCGAGGTGGAGCGGTTCCGCAGCGGGGCCAATCTCTTTCGCGCCGGGACCCAGAACAGCGGTCTCAACGAGCAGCAGCTTGCGGACCTTGGCAGCGAAGTCACCCGCGCGCGCGCCGCGCGGGGTGACATCGCTGCCCGGGCGGGAAAGGCTCGTGAGCTCCTACAGCTTGGACAATTCGATGTCATACCCGACGTGCAGCGGGCTCCCGTCATCCAGGCGCTGATGGCTGAACGTGCCCGTGCGGAGCGAGAGAAGGCAGAGGGCGATGCAACCTTGCTCGCCCGCCATCCGCGCATGAAGCAGCTTGACGCCACGCTGGCTGATCTGCGGCGGCAGATCGCGCGTGAGGCTTCGATCATCGCGGAAGGATTAGAAAAGGAAGCGAGCGCGGCGCGCTTGCGCGAAGAGTTGGCCAGCAGCACGCTCGCGGAGATGAAGGCGCGGGTCGGCGACAAAGCTGCAGATATGGCCCGCCTCACGGCACTGGAAGGTGTGGCAAAGGCCAAGCGGCGCGAAATCGACACGCTGCAGGCAAGTTTCGAAGCGGCCCGGTCGCGCGGCGATGCCAAGGCGATCCCACTGGAGGCGCAGGTCATTTCACGAGCGCAGCCGGAGAGCGTACCCTCCTATCCAAAGCGTTTGCAGTTGTCGGCTCTGGCCGCAGCTGCGACGTTCATTCTGGGAATTGTGGCCGCCGTTACACGCGAGCTAGTGGCAGGCATGCGGCCGCCAAATACGCCGGCGCCTGCAGACCGTGCCACTCGAAGTGCCCCCACTTTGGCAATGCCCGGCGGCGAGGATACCAGAGCCTATCCTGTCATGGTGATGTCGCTCGGCGTTGCTGCCCGTCATCTGAGGTCCCACGTCTGCCGGGAGCGCGGCTATCGCACCCTCGTTACCGGCGTGACAGCCAAGATCGACGCGCGACAGCATGGCGCCGAGCTCGTCCGCCTCCTGCCCGGCCCTGGCGTGCGCGCCGTTCTCGTCGATTGGAACGCAGATGGCCGCAGTATCGCAGAAGCGCTCGGCGCCGCCTCCCGTCCCGGTATGATGGAACTCCTCGAAAGCGCAGCGTCCCTGGCGCAGGTCATACAGCCTTTGCCCGGGGCCGAAGCGCATATCATCGCGTCGGGCGGACCTTGCGCGAAACTCGCGGTGCTCGATGCCGATCGGGTGAACCTGATACTCGATGCCCTCGATGAAGCTTACGATCACATTGTTTTTTCTGGTGAATATGATGCTTTGCGCCATCTATTCACAATTGTCGAAGGGCGTTTCGATGCGGTGCTGGAGATCGAAGCGCAGGATCATCAAGATCGATCGGCCTGGGCCACGCCGGGCATGCTGTTCGGGTGTCAGGTCGTAGGCATCCAAATCCTTCGCCTCAGCTCGGCCGCGGTTGCTCCCCGCCGCTCCGGATCGCTGGTGCGGCACCCCGTTGAAGCACTAGCATGACCGGTGCCACGCGTCCCCAGGCGGTAGTTGCGCATGTTTTACAAAGCCCGATGTCGTGCTAACCAGCGCTTCGCGATGTCTCAAAGGGCGGATGGGACGGAGCGGGACGTAGTAGCGGGGTAGCAGAAATGAGCCGTCGGACGACCAGCCTCATGCGGGCTGCGCTCTCGGCGCTGCACTACAGTGGCGTTGACGAATTAATGGCTCCCTTCACGGGCGGCGTGGGCGTGATTTTCACGCTGCATCATGTGCGACCCGACGAGTCCGACGCCTTCGATCCCAATGGCATCCTCCGGGTGACGCCTGAGTTCCTCGATCTCGTCGTGCGCCTTGTGAAGGATCGGGGCTTTGATGTGCTGTCGCTCGACGATGTGCACTATCGGCTTTCGGAAGGTGATCTCGACCGGCCCTTCGCCTGCTTCACGTTTGATGACGGCTATCGCGACAACTACGAATACGCGTACCCCATCTTTCGCGATCATGGACTTCCGTTCGCGGTCTATGTGACGACCGACTTCGCCGATGGGCGTGGAGACCTTTGGTGGTTGGCCCTCGAGAAAGTCATTCGCGAAACCGCGACCATCGAATTGAAGATGGATGGTGCCTGGCGCCGCTTTGCGTGTGCGACGCCGGCCGAGAAGAGCGAGGCCTTCCGCAGCATCTACTGGTGGCTGCGACGCACCCCGGAGGCTGAGGCGCGTTACACGGTTTCCGAGCTGTGCCGTGCCTATAGCGTCGACGTCTCGAGGCTATGCTCCGACCTTGCCCTGACCTGGGGCGAGATTCGAGAGCTGGCCCGCGACCCGCTTGTGACCATCGGTGCACACACGCGTCGCCATTACGCGATTGCACCCCTCTCGCTCGCGGAAGCGCGGCTGGAGATCGCCGAGAGCACGCGGCGCATCGAGGCTGAGCTCGGACGTCCGGTCCGGCATTTCAGCTTCCCTTATGGCGATGAGCAGAGTGCCGGCGCGCGTGACTTCGAGCTGGTGCGCGAGCTTGGGTTCAGGACGGCAGTCACGACGCGCAAACAGCTTCTCCACGCCCGGCACAGCGGCGAAATGACCGGCCTTCCGCGCGTATCATTGAACGGCGAATTTCAGGACGCCCGCTATGTCAAGGTGATGCTCAGCGGAGCGCCTTTCGCGCTGCAGAATATCATGCGGCGGGTCAATCCCTGGCCGCCGGCCGCTTCGGCTGCCCGATAGAGTCGCACTCGCCCGACGGTCAGCGATGCATCCAGCTGATCAGCAGACCCGCCGGCAAGACCCAAAGGAAGCCCGCTACGGCGTAGAAACCGAGCTCGAGCACCTTGTTGCCGTGCGGCAGGACGGCCGCAGCCACGATCATCATGATGAACGCATAAACCGCCACGAGCAGCAGCAGTAGCAGCGTTCCGATGAATTTTTTGAGGCGGGGGCTCATGGCGCAAACGTCTAGCGCGCTGGGCGGGCCGGCGCCAGCGGGCGCTCCGCGCCATCTCGGCGCATTGCCTGCCCTGGCGCAAAGGCCTAGCTCGCAGTCATGCGGAACATCGGGCGGATGGCCGGAACAGAGGCGGACGTGGAATTGGCGACGGGCGGCGAAGGCTCGCGCGCCGTGCTCGCTTGGCTCTATGTGCTGACGGCGATGGTGTTTCTCATGGTCGTCATCGGAGGGGCGACGCGCCTCACCGATTCCGGATTGTCGATCACCGAATGGAAGCCGATCGTCGGGATCGTCCCGCCGCTGACGGATGCAGCCTGGCACGACGTATTCGAGAAATACAAGCAGATCCCTGAGTACCATATCGTCAATCGTGGCATGAGCCTCGAAGCCTTCAAGGCGATTTTCTGGTGGGAGTGGGGACATCGGTTTCTCGGCCGTATCATTGGCATTGTTTTCTTCATCCCCTTTGTCTGGTTCATGTGGACGCGCCGCATTCCTCGTTACCTGGCTCCCAGGTTGATCGCGCTTTTTCTGCTGGGCGGCCTGCAGGGTGCCATCGGGTGGTACATGGTGCGGTCGGGCCTGGTGGATCGCGTCGATGTCAGCCACTATCGCCTGGCGGTGCACCTCGGCGTGGCCGTGGTCATCCTTGGCTTGCTGCTGTGGACCGCGCTCGATTTTGGAGGTGAATCACGAGCGACGACGAAGGCCGCAGTCGGCGCTCCGCAGTATTGGACGGCCGTCGCGCTGGTGGCGCTGATCTTTTTGCAGGTCCTGCTTGGGGCGCTGGTGGCCGGTCTCAAGGCGGGGCTGTCCCACAACACGTGGCCGCTCATGGATGGTGCGCTCATTCCATCAGGACTGGGGGCCATGAGCCCTTGGTATCTCAATGTGTTCGAGAACGTGCTGACTGTGCAGTTCAATCATCGCATGGTCGCTTATGCGATCGCGGCCGTGACGCTTTGGCAGGTCGTGAGTATCTGGCGGTCCGCCGTCAGCACGGGCATCCGTTATTCGGCTGATGTGCTCGGGCTGGGCGTGCTGGCGCAGATCGTGCTCGGCATATGGACGCTGCTGGCGCAAGTGCCGCTATCTCTCGGGCTTGCCCATCAAGCGGGGGCGGCCGTGGTGTTCTCGCTCGCGGTCTGGCATCTTCATCGCATCGTCCGCGCCTAGGTGCCGGGTTGCGCCATGTCCAAATTGCGCATGATCTTCGACCTCGACGACACGCTCTATCCGGAGCGTGAGTTCGCGCTGTGCGGCTTTCGGGCGGCGGCCCAGTGGGCGAAATCCACCCTCGATATCGATGGTCTAGATGCGGACATGACCCGGCTCCTGGATGCGGGTCATCTCGGCAGGCTTTTCGGTATGGCGTTGGAGGAGCGGCTGCCGGGCACCCACACGCCCGAGCACACCGCGGCGCTCCTGGCCGCCTACCGCAATGCCGAGGCGGTGCTGCGATTATTTTCCGATGCGGAATGGGCCTTGCAGCACTATGCCGCCCGAGGTCCGCTCGGGCTCATCACGGACGGCACGCATGCCATGCAGCTCAAGAAAGTGCGCGCGCTGGCGCTAGAGCCGCGCTTCCGACACATCGTCTACACGGACACGTTGGGGGAGGGACGCACGTTCGCCAAGCCGCATGCCCGCAGCTTCGAACTGATTGCTTCCCTGCTGCCGGAGCGCGACTACCGATTCGTTTACGTTGGAGACAATCCGGCCAAGGATTTCGTCGCGCCAAATGCCATGGGCTGGATCACCGTGCAGGTCGTGCGGGATGGCGGCATCCATGATGCGCAGCGCACGGTGCCGGGCGGCGCGCCACAGCATCAGGTTCGGGCCCTTACGGAGTTGCCTGACGTTCTCGGCGTCTAGGCACAACGCTCGTCAATGCTCGTGCGCCTTTGATGCCTTGGCGAAGGCCGCCTTCTGCTCCCGGCTCGTTTCTTTTTGATGCTTGGCCTGCCACTCCTTGTACGGCATGCCGTAAATGGTCTCGCGGGCCTCGTCTTTCGTCAGGGAATGGCCGTGCGCGTTGGCCGCGTCCTGGTACCAGTTGGCGAGGCAGTTGCGGCAAAACCCGGCCAAGTTCATCAGGTCGATGTTCTGCACATCCGTCCGCTGGCCGAGATGCTCGACAAGCCGGCGAAAGGCGGCCGCCTGCAGTTCCGTTTCGGTGCGCGCATCCAGTTTGCTCATGGCCGGTCCTCCGTGCTGGGTGCAGGGCATTGGCAAGTCCGCGCCGGCCCCACGTTGAATGACGTTGAGATGCAAATCGGCACGCGACCGCAATTTTTCAACGATGTCGACAATACGCCGGGCCCACGCCATCTGGCCCGTCTCGTCGCGGATCAGGTCCTGGCGAACCTCGATGATCGCGTGCGCGAGGCCGCGCATCGTTCCGTGCTGCCACATGCAATCGCCTTCGAGTGCCCCGCTGTATGGTTGATTGTCCCCGACGATCAATGTGCCTTCGGCCTCGAAGTGAGCCAGGAGTGGCTTGGCAAGGCGCGCATCCTTGTCCCAGAGCACCCCGATGTGCCAGGGCCGTGGAACGCCCTTCCAGGATTCCGTGAAGCTGTGGATCGACAGGAGTGCAGGCGGCGCGCCGTTCGCCAGGCATTGATCGATCACGCCATCGATCGCCCTATGATAGGGCTCGTAGTACAGCCCGACCCGCTTGTCCCGTTCGGCCTGGTCCAGGTGGCGGTTGCCGGGTACGACGGCGCCATCCGACAGGCGCATGATCAGGGTCGGGTCGTCGGCCCCGCGATTGGGGTCGATGAGCAGGCGCGAGAAACGCGACAGGACTGCCGGCGCATCGAGCGCCTTGGCGATGGCCCGGGTGATGGCAGCTGCCCCGATGTCGTAGGCAATGTGCCGCCGCAACTGATCGGCCGGGAGGCCGAGCGTCCCGTAGCCCGGCGGAAAGGCATTGCTCGCATGGTCGCAAATGACAATCAGCCCCGCGTCGGCACGTCCCGGCACGACGACAAAGCTTTCTTCCGCGGCAGCCTCTATTCTGCTGCTTGAGTTGCCAGATGCCTGCATGCGCGGAACTATACGGATCGCTGTTGGCGGTGACTACCGCCAAGGCAGGACGAAGCTCTGCATCCCGCGAAGGTCTATGCCTTGCGGCGCGGTTAGATGAGAAGTGATGGGGCGCTAGCACGCATATGGCTCGCAGTCTTCTGAATGCGCTGTACGACGCCGCTGTTTCGGCCGCGCACCCCGCAACGTGCCTTCCGCAGCATTTGCCGCCGCCTCCCGAGGGCGGCCGCCTGATCATTCTGGCCGTCGGCAAGGCCGCGGCGGCGATGGCCGTTGCCGCGGAAGAGCACTATCGCGGGCTTGGTGTCCTGGACCGGATCGAGGGATTGGCCACCGCCCCGCATGGCTACGCAGCGACCCTAGCCGAGCCGTTGCAGCGCCTTCGCGTGCTCGAGGCGCGTCATCCCAGTCCCGATGCCGCGAGCCAGACGGCGGCGGAACAGGCCTTGACGTTCGCCGCGTCGGCGGGTCCACCGGATTTCATTCTCGTGTTGTTATCCGGAGGCGCGTCGTCGCTCTGGGCAGCGCCAGCCGCCGGCCTTGATCTGGCTGCCAAGACGGCACTGACGCGGGGACTTCTCAAATGCGGCGCGGACATTCACGAGATGAATGCGGTCCGCCGGCATCTGTCGCGCATCAAGGGAGGCCGCCTGCGCCAAGTCGCTGCGCGGACGCGGATGCTGACGCTGGCGATTTCTGATGTGCCGGGTGACGATCCCCAGACCATCGGCTCGGGCCCGACCGTCGCCGATCCGAGCACGCTGGAAGACGCGCGCGTCATCCTTGCACGCCGTATGCCGCGTATGGTCGAATTGGGTCTGCCCGTGCCGGAAGGCGTTGCCTCTGCCCTGGCCGATTCCGCCAACGAGACGCCCAAGCCCGATGACCCGGCATTCGCGGTGTCGCCCTACCGGATCATCGCCACTCCGCAGGCCTCCTTGGAAGCTGCGGCGCGCCTCGCGGCCGCAAAGGGTTATGAAGTCATCAATCTGCAGGACCGTGTGACAGGTGAGGCAGCCCAGGTGGCCCAGCAGCACGCGGAAATGGCGCGTACTGCCAAGGCTCAAGGCCGCAAGGTCGCGATCATCAGCGGTGGCGAGCTTGAGGTTACCGTGCGCAACAGGGCTGGCAGGGGCGGCCGCAGCCAGGAATATGCGCTGGCGCTGGTGCTGGCCCTGGCCGAGACACGCGGTATCGCGGCCATTGCGGCGGATACGGACGGCATAGATGGTGGCGACGGCAAAATCACCGATCCGGCTGGGGCGCTCGCATTGCCCGACACACTGGCCCGGGCGCGCCTCTGCCATCTCGACGCCCAGAACTTTCTCGACAACAATGATGCGACGCCGTTCTTCGAGGCGCTAGGCGATCTTGTCGTGCGCGGACCGACACACACGAATGTCAATGATTTTAGGGCTATCCTCGTCGAATCCTGAGACCGGTCTTGGTGCCCCTCCTGCAGCGCGAAGCGCCATGCGCGCGGGCCGCCTTGCTTCGGTTTTCGGAACCTGTGCACTTCTCATCGGTTCGATGCCGCGCGCCGCCATGGCCGACCTGAAATTATGCAATTCGAGCCCGAGCCGGATCGGCGTCGCCATCGGCTACCAGGATGGCGACGGATGGACCACAGAAGGGTGGTGGAATATCGCGTCACAAACGTGCGAGACGCTCCTCAAGGGCACGTTGTCGAGCCGCTATTACTACGTGCACGCGGTGGACTACGACCGCGGCGGAGAGTGGGCCGGCACCAACCTCATGTGCACGAGCGACCGCTCTTTCACAATTCGCGGCATAAAAGAATGCGCGAAGCGCAGCCACAACCAGTCAGGCTTTTTCGAGGTGGATACCAATCAGGCCAAAGACTGGACCATCCGGTTGACCGATCCCGGCGATACCGCAGCCAAGCCGCGCTAGCGCATCAGATACCCTGCCCCTCGACCTCGCGCGTCAATTCCTCGACGGCCTGCTTGGCGCCCGGCCAATTCGGGTGGATCTCGAGCAACTGTTTGACCACTCGCAACGCGCCCCTCTTGTTGCCGTGCTCACGCCAGATCTGGCCGAGCCCGTCTAGCGCTTTGAAATGGTTGGGCTCTAGCGCGAGCGTCCGGCGCAGGTCGCCAACCGCGCTCTCGAGATTGTTCTGCGAGAAATGCACGTACGCCCGGCGATTGAAGCCTTCGGCGTAATCCGGCGCAAGCTCGACGACGTAGTCCAGCAAACGCAGGGCGAGACCTGCATTCTTGGCCGCGAGTGCCGTTCCGGATCGCTCCATCAAGAGATTGATAGTTTCGCTGCCGGATTGTAGCCAGAGGCGCTCGATGGTGTCGGCAATCGATTTGGCGTTCTGCTCGTCGTTAGCCGTCGCTAGGTGTGCATAGAGATCATTCAGCACCTTGGCCTTCTCGTCGGCAGTCTGTGGCATCTTGTCGAGCGGTTTGCCTTCAGGCTGCTTGTCCCGTGCTGCGGGAGGTTGCGGCGCCACCTGCGCGGAGACAGGCGCAATGACAACAGCTGTGCTCAAGACGCCTATGGCAAGAGCGGCAATGCTGAGCGGGATGAAACGTGTGAGCTGCATCATCTGGCGATTTTAGTCGCACGCGATGATGGCGTCAAAAAGCCAAATGGAAGCGCGCCGGAGCAACGCCTCAACCCTGGCGAGCCTTGAAGCGGCGGGTTGTCTTGTTAATGATATAAACGCGGCCCTTGCGCCGCACGAGGCGATTGTCGCGATGGCGAGAACGCAGCGATTTCAAAGAATTGCGGACTTTCATCGGTATTCCACTTGAAGCTGGATCGACCGCTGCGCGCACGCCGGGCAGAAGCCTAATAAATCGTTGCGGCCAGATGCACCGAAAACATCAAAAAATCAAGAATTTTCGTCGACGGCCCTTGCTCGCGGCGGGCCATTAGCCAGCCAGGCGAGAGCACCAAATAGCGATTGTTGCTCGCTGCCGTGAAGAGTTGTGCGACTGAATTGTCGATTGCAATGGCGCGAGCAGCCAATCATCATGCACTTATTTGATGCTGCTTCGTAAAATGTCGATTGTGTTAGGGACGGCGCGATAGACGCCAGCTTGCTGGGTGAGATCCCAGAGCCGCTACAGGGGAAGGCAATGCGCGTTCTGGTAACCGGGGGCGCCGGGTTCATTGGCTCGGCCGTGTGTCGGCATCTTGTCGGCGAACTTGGTGCCGAAGTGCTGAATATCGACAAGCTCACCTACGCTGCTAATCTGAATTCTCTCGCAGACATCTCCCGACAACCCAATTATTGGGCCCAGGTGGCCGATATCTGCGACGATGCCATCATTTCTGACGCCTTTGGCAGCTTCCAGCCGGAGGCTGTCATTCACCTTGCGGCCGAAAGTCATGTCGACCGCTCCATCAATGGCTCGGCCGCCTTCATCGAAACCAACATCGTCGGCACCTACAGGCTGCTGGAGGCGTCCTTGCGATATTGGAGGGGGGCGCCGCGAGCCATCAAGGACGGCTTCCGGTTTCTGCATGTCTCGACGGATGAGGTGTTCGGCTCGCTCGGTGCGGACGGCCTGTTTTGCGAGACCACGCCTTACGATCCGAGCTCGCCGTATTCGGCCAGCAAGGCTGCCTCGGATCACCTAGTGCTGGCCTGGCACCGAACATATGGGTTGCCGACGCTCATCTCGAACTGCTCGAACAACTACGGCCCCTACCAGTTTCCCGAAAAACTTATCCCGCTCGTCATCCTGAATGCGCTCGAAAGACGACCGCTGCCGGTGTACGGGACGGGGGCCAACGTGCGCGACTGGCTGCATGTCGAGGACCACGCCCGAGCGCTGCTTCTCATTTTGGCCAAAGGAGACATTGGCGACACCTACAATGTAGGCGGGCGAAATGAGCAAACCAATCTGGCCGTCGTCGAGCAGATTTGCGCCTTGATGGACCGATTTCGCCCCGACGGTGATCCGCACCACAAGCTTATCACGTTCGTGACCGACCGGCCGGGGCACGATCTGCGATATGCGATCGATGCGACGAAAATCGAGACCCGACTTGGCTGGCGCGCGCAGGAGAGTTTCGCAACCGGCCTGGAAAAAACGGTGCGTTGGTATCTCGACAATCCGGCGTGGTGGCAGCCGCTGCGGCAAAGCGTCTACAGCGGCGAGCGCCTGGGCCTGATCGCTACGGTCCCTGCGGCTACCGCAGGAGCCCGCTCATGAAGGGTATTATTCTGGCCGGCGGCAAGGGGACGCGCCTTTATCCCATCACCTACGCTGTGTCGAAGCAGCTTCTGCCCGTCTATGACAAGCCCATGATCTACTACCCGCTGGCGACCCTCATGCTCGCGGGCATTCGCGAGATCCTCGTGATCACGACCCCGGAGGATCAGGCGAACTTCCAGCGGTTGCTCGGCGATGGGCACAAGTGGGGCCTGTCGCTCGCCTATCGGGCGCAGCCCGAGCCGGGTGGCCTCGCCCAGGCCTATATCATTGGCAAGGACTTTGTCGCAGGGCACAGCTCCGCGCTCATTCTCGGGGACAACATCTTCTACGGACACGGGCTTTCGGAGGCGCTTGCAGGGGTAGCCAACACGTCAGGCGCGACCATTTTCGCCTATCAGGTGTCTGATCCCGAGCGCTACGGCATCGTGGATCTCGATTCGGACGGCCGGGCGCTGTCGATCGAGGAAAAGCCGCAGAATCCCAAGTCCAACTGGGCCGTAACCGGCCTCTACTTCTATGACCGGCGCGTGACCGACATCGTTGCTACACAGAGGCCGTCAGCACGCGGCGAACTCGAAATCACCGACGTCAATGCGGCCTATCTGAAGATGGGCGAGCTGCGCGTGGAACGGCTGGGGCGAGGCTATGCTTGGCTCGATACCGGCACTGAGGAATCGCTGAATGAGGCAGCAAGCTTTGTGCGCGCGCTCGAAAAGCGCCAGGGGTATCGGATCTGCTGCCCGGAGGAGATCGCCTACCGGATGGGCTTCATTACGCGTGATGGACTTATGGCGCTCGCCGAAGAACTCGGCAAATCTGAATACGGGAAATATCTTCACTCACTGGCGAAGATAGGCTGACTGGAAAACTGCTTGGCGCACACGGTCGGCATCGAAATCGCGGTGCCGACCGTGCAAGTCTCTGATAAACTGGTGGGTACGACAGGGATCGAACCTGTGACCCCTACCATGTCAAGGTAGTGCTCTACCGCTGAGCTACGCACCCCAGGCCCGGTCGTATATCGGCATTGCCCATCACTGGCAAGATGACGATGCCGTTTGACCCCCGCGTCAGGCAGCAAGCAGCTTGCCGACCTCGTGCACAAGGTCCTTCAGGTGGAATGGCTTGGACAAAACCCGAGCGTCCTTTGGGGGCCGCGATTCGTTGTTGAGCGTGACAGCTGCGAAGCCGGTGATGAACATGATCTTGAGCTCGGGATCGAGCTCGCTGGCACGCCGGGCCAGTTCGATGCCGTCCATGCGGGGCATGACGATGTCCGTCAGCAGCAACGTAAAGGGTTCTTCCTTCAAGCGCTCGAGGGCATCGGCGCCATTCTCGAACGAGGTGACCTCGTAGCCAGCCTTGACCAGCGCCCGTTCCAGGAACGCACGCATCGAGCTGTCGTCTTCGGCAAGCAAAATCCGCTGCATGGAAATGGCCGAGGCTTTGGCGGTCATGAGATGTCTTGTGCTCGAGGGGCCGGATGTAGGCGGTTTGTGCCGAAGCAACCTGCAGAATCTGACGTCAATTTGGTAAACTTGCGGTGAACAAGCGTATGTATCGATGATGCGCACAGCGATTGATAGACCATTCCTCGACATAGACATGAGGCTGTCTGCTTGGCAGAGTAAAGACTGCGTCGGGCGCTTCTGTTTCGGACACATCCGTTCCCATCCATGCCGGCCACTGAACGAGCTTCGATCGACGAGGAATTGACGCCGCCATTCACGGTGACGATCCCGCGCACTCAGACCGCGCCGTTCGTGTTTTGCTCCCCGCACTCTGGTCGCGTCTATCCGGCGGCATTTTTGTCCTCCTCGCGTCTCGATGCGCATTCGCTTCGCAAATCCGAGGATTGCTATGTTGATGATCTGTTCTCGGGTGTTGCGGATCTCGGCGTTCCGCTGATTGCTGCGCGTTTCCCGCGTGCATATCTGGACGTCAATCGGGAACCCTATGAACTGGATCCGGAACTTTTCGACGAGCCGATGCCGCCCTACGCCAACACACAATCGGTGCGGGTCGTCGGTGGCCTCGGGACCATTGCGCGCATTGTCGCCGACGGCGAGGATATTTATCGCGAGCGCCTACCGCTTGCGGTGGCGCTCGAACGCATCGATGGGCTCTATAAGCCCTTCCACGGTACGCTGTCAGGATTGCTGGATGCCACGTGGCGCCAGTTTGGCATCGCGGTGCTGATAGACTGCCATTCCATGCCGTCGGCTTCTATCGGCCAGCCGCAAGCGCTGCGGCCGGACTTCGTCCTTGGCGATCGCTTCGGCGTCTCCTGTGACGGCAGGCTGACGCGCTTCTTCCGCGAGATGTTGGCCGGGCTTGGTTATGAAGTTCAGCTCAACCGGCCTTACGCCGGCGGCTATATTACGGAACACTACGGGCGGCCCCAGCGGGGTCTTCACGCCTTGCAGATCGAGGTCAATCGCTCACTCTATCTCAACGAGACGACGCTGACCCGCTCGCGCAATTTCTCCCGTGTGAAGCATGATCTCACCAACACGGTCGGGCGGCTTTTCCGAGAGTTGCCAAACATCATGGCGTGGCAGACCGCTGCGGAGTGAGGCCGCGCTGGCTGCGGACGGCGTCGCGCGCACGCATAGGCAGGCCCTAGAAAGAAAAAGGGGCCGTTCGAATCCGAACGGCCCAAGTCTAGGGAGGAAACGCCCAAAGGAGGGCTGCGAGAACCGCGAGCAAGCTCACCGCTCTCGCACTGCAAGAATTAGAGGTGCAGTGCACAAATTTCAAGGGGGAAGTTTGTGCGATGCGGGAACGATTTGCATAAGATTCCGGCACTGGGATCCTTGTGCCAGAAACCGGGTGCAAAGGGTGCCGCATCAGCATGTCTGGCAGTCGATCCGCCTCGGCGCCCTGCTCTAACTACTTAATTTAAATGGAAAAAGGGCCGATAAGGTGGTCGGCCCAAGTCTAGGGAGGAAACGCCCAAAGGAGGGCTGCGAGAACCGCGAGCAAGCTCACCGCTCT
>JBJXDX010000031.1:0-46311 GCA_046154585.1 Hyphomicrobiaceae bacterium
CACTCGATTGTTCTCGAGATCCTTGCCGATCGGCAGCACGGTATATCCAGCATCCAGAAGCTGCCCGAGGATCGCGAGAATTTCGCGACCCTCGCCGTCCACCGACGCCTGCCGCCAATGCGCGACGGGGTCCGGCACGGCTTTGTCGGTAATGATGGGCTTCATCTCGTTGAGCTCGACCGCGATACGCAGGTCCTCCATCTTGCCTGACCGCACGGCCGTCAGGATGGCCTCCCGCATCTCCCGCACCGGCTCGGGCAGATCATCCGTACCGTAATGAATGACGGGTGCCGGCTTCGCCGCCGCGGCCCCGCCGGCGGACTTCTGTCTGGCGGTCTGCGCCCAGGCGGTACCCGTTGCGCAAGCGTGGACAAGCCCCAGCAGCGCAAGTAGGAATATCGCGACAGGAGCTGCCGCAAAGCGAATGTGACGCGGCATGGGAGGGTTCCATCTTGAATTGGCGGCACCACAATAGGGCGCGGGCTGGCGCATGTGCAAATGCGCTGTGCATGAGTCCACGTGGCTTCGCGACAAGTACCGTCAGCACATTCAGGCCTGCGCCGCGGGGAACTTGATGACGTTTGTTCCCAATCCGCTCATCATTCCTGTCGGCATTATCATCGGGATTCTGATTACCGCGCCGCTCGGCCCCATCAACGTCCTATGCCTGCAGCGCGCCGTTGAACGCGGCTTCTGGGGTGGTGTCGCTGCAGGACTTGGTGTGGCGCTCGGCGACGGCCTCATCGCGTTGCTGGCCGCGCTCGGTGTCAACGCCGTCTCCGGCGCCGTCAGGCATCACCGCTTTGCCATTCAGTCTGTGGGCGGCATCGTGCTGCTGCTGTTCGCAGCACGGCTCTTCTTCACCGAGCCGCGCATAGACCCCGAAAAAGGATCGGACGAGAACGCCTCGCTCGGGGATTTCGCCTGGGACATCCCGCAGATGTTTTTTCTGACCATAACCAATCCCGGCGCGGTGCTTGGCCTCTTCGCCGTATTCAGCGGCGTCGGCACCTTCGTGGAGCTCGAAACCCACGTCGATGTCGTAACCATGGTTGCCGCCATCATGGGCGGCAGTCTGGTGTCGTGGATCATACTGTCGAATCTCATCAGCGGTATCCGTCACCGCTTGGATTTCAACAACCTGCGCCTCATCAACCGGATCGCCGGCGTGCTGATGTTCGGCTTCGGCTTGATGCTTCTGGGCGAGGTCGTGCTGAAGGGCCCCGCGCTCGTGTAGGCTCGATAAGCCTTGGCGAAAACGATGCTGCTCTACCTGGTGGGTCGGCTCAGGAGCGAACACGGCCCTGCCGTGAATTAGGCAAGCGCCCGCTCTACCACCGCTTGGCAATGCAGCTCGGTTGTCGAGAATGTCACGACGCTTGTGTCGTCCGGTCGAACAAGCAGCGGGATCTCCGTGCACCCGAGAATGACGCCCTGGGCACCCCGGCTCTGCAAACCCATCATGATCTCGATGTAGTGCCGGCGCGTCTCGTCGCGAAAGATGTTGTTGGCGAGTTCGCGCTGGATGCTGTCGTGGATAAACGTGCGCTCGGCGTCGTTCGGGATCATGGTTTTGATGCCGTAGCGCGCCAGGATGTCGGGATAGAAGGTCTGTTCCATCGTGTTGCGCACACCGAGCAACGCAACCCTGTCCAATCCTGCCGCATCAATCTTGCGTGCCGTCGCATCGGCGATATGCAGGAACGGAATGGAGATCTCCCGTTCGACCTGCGGCACAAATTGATGCGCGCCGTTGCAGCAGAGGGCGATGAAGTCGGCGCCCGCCCGCTCCACCCTCTGCGCAGCAGCGAGAAGAACGCCACGGGCTGCATCCTCGTCGTTTCTGTTCGCCGCCTGAGCGAACTCCTCCCGATTCACGCTGGCGAGAACGAGGTCGGCGGAATTGGCACCAGCCAGCCGCTCTTGAATGATCTCGTTGAGCCGGCGGTAGTACTCGGCCGTCGATATCCAGGTCAGGCCGCCGATCAGGCCGATCCTCTGCATTGCCAGGCTCCGGATGCTTACGCGCTGCCTAAAGAGGTTTCTACGCGGGAGACCGGTCCTCGGCAATCTCCTCGCGGCTTGCCCCTTCAGTGAGCCGCGCGCGGCAGTGTGAATTCCCCGGAACGGATGCGCGTGCCAAGACCCGTGGCCAACATTGCGACGGCATCCTCGCCGTAGGCCGCCACAAGGTCGCTCAACGCCGTGAACAGGGCCGCATAGGCCATGTGCTCAGGCGCTAGGCCGCTGGCGGCACCGTCCTCCCACGCCTGCAAAATGAAATGCAGCGCCCTCAGCGACTCATCGTTACTTCCGGCCAGGCCGAAATCGTCCAGATCCATGATCCCCCAGTCCTTACAAGAGTCGCATTCCGTGACTCCGAAACGCTTGCTGTGGTGGGTAGCACAGCCCAGTCTTGCGCGTGGCAGCGGTCACTGGAAAAGGTGAATGAGCAACCCTACCGGCGCGTTCGGTCACGGCACCGTCTTGATGAGCGCATCCGCCAGTTGTGTTCCTTCCGAGAGGAAGCGGTCGATGGCTGTCTGCGCCGACGGTGTGCAGCTCTGGTACGTGCGGCTGTAGCTGCGGTACCCGTTATTGAAGCTGCGCGTCAGCTTGGCCCGGCGCAGCGCGGACGTTCCTTCGCCATCCATGATGTCGCGCATGCGCTCGCGCCAGAGCTGCCCGTCGCTGTTGCCGCACAGCTCGCGTAGATAGTGAACAGCGCCCAGAATCTCGGACAACCGCATTAGCCTTTCGTCGTAAGGCTTGATGTCCTGCGCGTGCGCCAGTGCTCCTGTGAGGAGCGCCAGCGCGAAGCAAACGGCCAAATGTGATGCGCCTCGTGTCATGTCCCGCGGATCATATCCGGATTCACGGCTTGGCGAGAGCGCCCAAGAGCTCCCACGCACGCGCGATGATCGGTCGCGCCCCGGGCGTCAGCCGATAACTGTCGAGATCGTCGAAGCGCACGAACCGCGCCGCCACACTGTCACCGCCCGCGACCGGCTCGCCGCCAACCCAGCGCCCGAAGTACACCGCCAGAACATAATGCGCGGCGAGCTGCCCGTCCGCGCCCTGGATCAGCACGTCGTGCACGTCGGCCAGCCCGAGAATATCGGCCTCGATGCCCGTCTCCTCGCCGACCTCGCGCAGCGCCGCTACCATGGCGCGCTCGCCCGGCTCGATATGTCCGCCGGGCAGGCTCCAGGTCCCCGGCAACGTGCCCTTGCCTCGCTCCACGAGCAGCACAAGCCCATCGCGGAAAATGGCAGCGCTCGCCGCGGGCCGTGGCCAGGTCGGTCGCGCAAGGGTCTGGGACGGCATCGGGGGCCCTTCGTCACGTGCGTGACCACCCTACCGCAGCCACGCCGCTGGCGTCGATCATCCAGCAACACGCTTGGCTGTTGCGCGGTAACCGGGCGCCGCTATGGTGCACGCCTCGACAGCGAGGGAGAGACCGGATGACGCCTTGGGCACGTGCACGATCGGCTGGGATGCTGGCGCTCGCCGCCCTTGCCATGTTCACGATCTCGGTGGCACCCCTCTCGGCGCAGTACGGCAAGGGGCCAGGCGGACGCGCGCCTTATGAATATCAACCCCCGGGGCGCAACGAGGCCGGCCGTTTCGACTACTACGCCCTGGTGCTGTCCTGGAGCCCGACCTTCTGCGCCTCCCAGCGCGATCGTAACGAACCGCAGTGCAACGCCCGCGACGGGCGCCAGTACGCGTTCGTCCTGCACGGGCTGTGGCCGCAGCATGAGCGCGGCTGGCCCCAGGATTGCCCGACGCGCGACCGCCCCTTTGTGCCGCGACCGACGATAGATCGCATGCTCGACATCATGCCGAGCCCGCGCCTCGTCATCCATGAGTACCGCAAGCACGGCACCTGCTCCGGGCTCTCGCCCGACGCCTACTACGATCTCGCCCGCCGCCTGTATGCGAAAGTGAAGATTCCGCCGCGCTTCGTGCGCCCGAACCAGTCGTTCTTCGTCACGCCAGGCGACCTGCGCGAGGAGTTCCTGTCCGCCAACCCCACCCTGAAAGATGAGTCGGTGGCCGTCGCGTGCGGCGGGCCGGGCGGTCGCCTGCGCGAGGTCCGCATCTGCTTCTCGCGCGAAGGCGAATTCCGCCCCTGCGGCCGCAACGAGGACGCCCGCCGCCTGTGCTCCCAGCCCCGCATGTACGTGCCGCCCGTCCGCGGCGGCGGCGGCGGTCCTGATCGCGAGCGCTCCCCCCTCCCCGGCCCTCTGGACCGCCGGATTTGAGGGGAAGAGGCGCGGGCAAGATTGAAACGGGAGCTGGCGAACACTGAACCCACTATTCGGCTGAGCATTCACACGCGCTGCAGACGGATTGACACGCACGCCTCTCCACTGGCGTCACACCGGCGAAGGCCGGTGCCCAGACGCCTCACCGCGAACTCTGAGCATGTCATTGTGGCGAACAGGGTGAGCGGGCCGCGACGTCAAAGCTTCAAGTTGCTGCGTCGCCTGACGAGCGCTCGCTCTAAATCCCCAGCTTCTTCTTCAACGCATCGTTCACAGCCTGCGGATTTGCCTTGCCGCCGGACTGCTTCATCACCTGGCCGACGAACCAGCCGATCATCGACGGCTTGGCCTGCACCTGCGCCACCTTGTCGGGATTGGCGGCGATGATGGCATCGACCGCCGCTTCGATGGCGCCGGTATCGGTGACCTGCTTCATGCCGCGCGTCTCGACGATGTCCGCCGGGTCGCCGCCGTCCGCCCACACGATCTCGAACAGGTCCTTGGCGATCTTGCCGGAGATCGTGCCCGACGCGATGAGATCGACGATGCCGCCGAGTTGTCCGGCCTTCACCGGCGAGTGCTCGATGTCGAGGCCTTCCTTGTTCAGCCGCCCGAACAGCTCGTTGATGACCCAGTTCGCGGCGAGCTTGCCGTCGCGCCCCTTGGCCACCTGCTCGAAGTAGTCGGCCGACTCCTTCTCGGCCACCAGCACGGTCGCATCGTACGGCGACAACCCGAACGCCTTCGTGAAGCGCGCGCGCTTCTCGTCCGGCAGCTCCGGCAGCTTGGTCTTGAAGGCATCGACATAATCCTGCGTCAGCTCCAGCGGCAGCAGATCCGGATCGGGGAAATAACGGTAGTCGTGCGCCTCCTCCTTGGAGCGCATCGAGCGCGTCACGCCCTTGGCCGCATCGAACAGCCGCGTCTCCTGATCGATGGTGCCGCCATCCTCGATGATGCCGATCTGCCGCCGTGCCTCCACCTCGATCGCCTGACCGATGAAGCGGATCGAGTTGACGTTCTTGATCTCGCAGCGCGTGCCGAGCGACGCGCCGGGCTTGCGCACCGACACGTTGACGTCGGCGCGCAGGTTGCCCTTCTCCATGTCGCCGTCGCAGGTGTCGAGATAACGCAGGATCGTGCGCAGCTTGGACACATAGGCCTGCGCCTGCTTGGCCGACCGCATGTCGGGCTTGGACACGATCTCCATCAACGCCACGCCCGACCGGTTCAGGTCCACATACGAGCTGTCCGGGCTCTGGTCGTGGATCGACTTGCCCGCGTCCTGCTCCAGGTGCAGCCGCTCGATGCCGACCGTCATGCTCTCGCCGTCGGCCTCGATCCGGATCTCGCCCTCGCCGACGATGGGCTGCTTGTACTGGCTGATCTGGTAGCCCTGCGGCAGGTCCGGATAGAAGTAATTCTTGCGGTCGAACACGCTCTTCAGATTGATCTGCGCCTTCAGGCCGAGCCCTGTGCGCACCGCCTGGGCGATGCATTCCTCATTGATCACGGGCAGCATACCCGGCATGGCCGCATCCACCAGCGACACGTGCGAATTGGGCTCGCCGCCGAACGCGGTCGACGCCCCCGAGAACAGCTTCGCCTTGGAGTTCACTTGGGCATGCACCTCCATGCCCACGACGACCTCCCAGTCCCCCGTCTCGCCTTTGATGAGATTGCTCGCCTTGTCCTGCATGCTCTCGCTCTCACTCACGCCCGCTTGCGCGTAATGTATCCGATCCAGGTCCAGATGAATCCCAGCAGGAACGACACGATGAAAACTCCGGCGATCAGCCGCGCGTGAAACTCAACGAGGCCCAAAGCCCGCAGCAGCCCGGCGAACAAGATCCCGCCAACACCCGACGCGAAGGCGCCCACCACGATCTTCTGCGCCTGGTCGGCATAGCGGCCCACCATGAACCCGGCCAATATAGTCCCGAGATTCATGAAGGACAGTACGATCACTTCGATCAGTTCCGGCGGCAGCTTCACGCGCGCCCTCGCCTCACGTCTTGCCTTCGATCTGGTCGCGCAGCTTTTCTTCCTCGTATTGGATGAACCAGCCGATCATCTGCCGCCACAACGCCTCGCACAGATCGGGCGGCAATCCTTTTTCAGTGGCGAGCGCGCGCACCTTGTCGAACACCTGCTGATTGCGCCACGGCACGTTGGCTTCCTGCTTCAGATCGAGCTTGATCTGCCAGGCCCGCTCCACATAACCGAACCGCTCCGCGATCATACTGACCAGCGCCTTGTCGACCCGGTCGATCTCGACGCGGACCTCATCGAGGCTCGCACAATCCTGGGGTGCCCGGGGGCTCATGTCTTGTCTCCTTCCTGGATTGCGGCACCGGTCATGCGCCCGATGCCCCGACCCACCACGCCTGCGGGGCATGAAAATGCCCCGCAGCATCCTCGATCACCTGCGCCGCCGAAAATAACGTCGCCTCGTCGAACGGCTTGCCGATGAGCTGCAAGCCGAGCGGTGGGCCTTGCACCGACAATCCACCCGGAACGGAGATGCCCGGCAGCCCCGCCATGTTCACCGTCACCGTGAAGATGTCCTCCAGATACATGGCGATCGGATCGCCCGCCTTCTCGCCGAAGCCAAAGGCAGGGCTCGGTGTCGTCGGCGTCAGCACCACGTCGACCGTGTTCCAGGCGTCGTCGAAGTCCTTCTTGATGAGCGTCCGAACCTTCTGCGCCTTGAGATAGTAGGCGTCGTAGTAGCCGGCCGACAGCACGTAGGTGCCGATCAGCACGCGGCGGCGCACCTCCTTGCCGAATCCGGCCGCCCGGGTGCGCTCGTAGGTATCGATCAAGTCATCGCCGGGCACCCGCAGCCCGTAGCGCACGCCGTCATAGCGCGCCAGATTCGACGAGCACTCGGCCGGCGCCACGATGTAGTAGGCCGGAAGCGCGTATTTCGTATGCGGCAGCGAAATGTCGTGGATCGTCGCGCCCGCCGCCTTGAGCCAGGCAATGCCGCGCTGCCACAGCTCGTCGATCTCGGGGGACATCCCGTCGACGCGGTATTCCCTCGGCACGCCGACCCGCAGCCCCTTGACGCCGCGACCCAGCGCCGCCTCGTAGTCCGGCACAGGCGTATCGACTGACGTCGAATCCTTGAGGTCGTAGCTCGCCATGGTGCCGAGCAGGATCGCCGCATCGCGCACGGTCTTGGCGATCGGACCCGCCTGATCGAGTGACGACGCGAACGCCACGATACCCCAGCGCGAGCAGCGCCCGTAGGTCGGCTTGATGCCCACGGTTCCGGTCAGCGCCGCCGGCTGGCGGATCGAGCCGCCCGTGTCCGTTGCCGTTGCCCCCAGGCAAAGATCGGCCGCCACCGCCGCCGACGAGCCGCCCGACGATCCGCCGGGCACCAGGTTGGTGTTGGAGAGCGCACCGCTCGCCGACTTGCGGCGCCACGGATTGATCACCGGCCCGAAGCGGCTCGTCTCGTTCGACGAGCCCATGGCGAACTCGTCATTGTTGAGCTTGCCCAACATGACGGCACCGGCGTCGAACAGGTTCTGCGTCACCGTCGATTCATAGGTCGGCGTGAACTCGCCCAACACATTGGAGCACGCCGTCGTGCGCACGCCCCTGGTGCAGAACAGATCCTTGATGCCGAGCGGCAGGCCTTCGAGCGGCCCGGCCGTTCCTTTCGCCAACCGCGCATCGCTGGCCGCCGCCTGCTTCAAGGCAATCTCAGGCGTCGGCAGCACGTAGGCGTTGAGCGCCGCGTTGCCGCCCTTGATGGCCTCGACGAACGCCGTCGTCAGCTCCGTTGACGTGAACTGCTTTTTCTTCAGGCCTGCGCGCGCATCGGCGAGCGTGAGGCGGGTGAGATCGCTCATGCGCGAAGCGCTCCTGCCGTTGCGAGCGCCTTCTCGTAGAACACCGAGTAGCCGGAATCCGGATAGTCGAGCACAGCACCGCATCGCGTGAAGCCGCCGCGCTCATAGACGCGCCAGGCTGCGGCATGGCGATCGCCGGTTTCGAGCACCAGGCGCGCCAATCCCTCCTGCCGCGCCAGAGCCTCAACCTGCGCCAGTATGAGGCCCCCGATCCCTTGCCCTTGATGCGATGGGCGCGTGTACATGCGCTTGACCTCACCGATGCCATCGCCGTGGCGCCGCAGCGCCCCGCACGCAACGGCGGCACCCGTGTCGCGCGCCACGAACACAGTGGTCTCGGCCCCCGCCATCTCCTCAGCCGTCATGTGGAAGACGAACTCTGGCGGTGTCAGCTTCAACAGCGTCGCATTCAGCTCGGCGATCAGCTCGCGCACATCGTCCTGACGCGGATCCTCCGCACGAATGATCATGTTGGTCTTGTCCGTCATTCGGATTCGCGCTCACTCCACCACCTTCGGCACGACAAAAAAGTGGTCCTCCGACGCCGGCGCATTCTTCATGATGTCGTCCGCCTTGGCACCGTCGGTCACCACATCCGCCCGCTTCTTCAGCGTCATCGGTATCACGCGCGTCATCGGCTCGACGCCGTCCGTCTGGACCTCGTCGAGTTGTGTCACCCAGTCGAGGATGCCCGACAACTCGCCTTGCAGCGACGTGGCCTCTTCATCGGTGATCTTGATCCGCGCCAGGCGCGCGATCCGGCGGACGGTCGCTTCATCGACCTGCATGGCCCGAGCCTTTATGCTGGAAATTCAACACGTGTTGCGGCACTCATAGCCTCGATATCCGTGCGGTGCAACGCCCACGGTCCCCCATCAGGAGGCAGTAATATCATGACTGAGCTCAAGGAGGCCGCACAGCGCGTCCAGCAGCGCGCACGCGACCTCGGCCTCGACGTCGCCGTGCGCCAGATGCCGGGCTCCACGCGCACTGCCGAGGATGCGGCCGCCGCCTGCGGCTGCGCCGTCGGCCAGATCGTCAAGTCCCTGGTGTTCAAGGGCCGCACCAGCGGCAAGCCCTACCTGCTGCTGGTCTCAGGCTCCAACCGCGTCGATGAGAAGGGTGTCGCCGCTGTCATCGGCGAGACGCTTACTCGCCCTGATGCCCAGTTCGTCCGCGACACCACGGGCTATGCCATCGGCGGCATTCCGCCGCTCGGCCACGCCAGCCCGCTCGCCACCTACTTCGACCGCGATCTGTTGCAGTACGACGTCGTCTGGGCCGCCGCCGGCACTCCGGAAGCCGTCTTCTCTGTAGCGCCGGCGGCACTCGCCGAAAAAACCACCGCCACCGTCATTTCCGTGTGTTAGCTGCGTGCCTTGCGCCAGAGCGCCGAGAGGATGTTGGAGAAATCGTCTGTCCAGGGCGTCACGCTCACGCCCTCGACCGCGCTCATGTAGGGCAGCGACAGCACCTGCTTGAAGGCTTCCGGCGACCGCGTCACGAACACGACGTGGGAGGGGACCGCATCGAGTCCTTGGCCGTTCACCCGGTCGTCGGCGAGCGCCACGAACGTCCCCGGCAGCGCCTTGGCCGTCGCCGAAGCCACCGTGTGGAGGTCCATGTGCCGATTGGACACGTGCAATACAAGGATGCCGTGCGGTGACAGCTTGTCGAGGTAGAGTGAGATCGCTTCTCTCGTCATCAGATGCACCGGAACGGCATCTGACGAAAAAGCATCGATGAGTAGATAATTGAAGCTGCCCGCGCTCTCCTTGGCCAGCGTCAACCGTGCGTCGCCCAGCACAACATCTGCATTTGGCTGGCAACTTGCCATGTAGGTGAACTGTTTCGGATTGGTGGCGATTTTGACGACGACCGGATCAATCTCGAAGAATCGCCAGCGCTCGCCCGCCTGCGCATTGCAGGCCATGGCACCCGCACCGAGCCCCACCACACCGGCACGAAAATCCGTAGCGCTTTTGCCGGCCGCACGCCTGGCCGCGGTCACGCCGCGCGCTGCCGGACCGCCGGGATAGTAGTAGACCATCGGCACGGATTGATCGATCGGCCGGCCGTCCTCGCCCCTGATGCGCTGCGCACCATGAATGGTCGTACCGTGCAGCAACGTGCGGACTTGCCCGTTGGACGTTGTCGTCACGCGATGCACGCCGAAGAAACTGCGCTCGGCATCGCCGCGGTTCATGGCTGATGGCAGCAGCACCACGGCCAGCGCACCGAGCGCGATGAACGCGGTCTGCCGCAGTGTGCTGGTCGAGTTTACAACCGCCAGCGCCCCCACCGCGACGATGATGGCCATGCGGGCGAACTCAGCCTGGGCCACCGTCAGCAGGCCCGCAGCCAATGCCCATTTCATGAGCACGAGACCCAGCGCCACGGCGCCGCCCATGAGGGCAAGCTCGCGCAGGTCCTGCTTGCCCGGCCGCGCCAGAAGGCCCGGACGCATGGCAATACCGAGCACCAGCAGCAGTGGGAACTCCCAGATCGAATGGAACAGCTGCGGCGCCACCAGCGCCGCGAAGATTCCGCCCAGCACGCCGCCGAACGACATCCACAGATAGAACTCCGTGACGTGCTGGCTCGACGGACGCCGGTCGTACAGCTCCTTGTGACACACCATCGTCGTCACAAAAAACGCGAGCGTACCGCCCACCGCCGTCATCATCCAGCCCTGGCTGCCCGTCATGGCGATGCCGAACAGCACGATCGTCGTGAGCAGCGGCTGCAACAGCAGCATCAGCCGGTGCGAGATCATCGGCGGATCGCGAAACACCAGAATGAAGGTGCCGAGGAACATGGCCAGCGGCACCACCCAGAGGAACGGCGCCGAAGCGATGTCGGTCGTCACATAGCTTGTGAACGCGACGAGCAAGCCCGAAGGAACGAACGCCAGGCAGACCCAACCGGCGCGCCGGGCCCAGGTGGGGCGCTCTGCTGCGACATCTTCCACCAAAGGCCCCGTCGCAGTCTCGCCGGTATCGCGCCCGACGCTCAGCGCGCCGCATGTCGCGATCATCAGGCCCAGCATGATGAAGCCGGCAGTCCACATACCGGCCTGCGTCTTCAGGCCCGCGAAGGGCTCCAGCAGCACGGGGTAAGCCAAAAGGGCGATGAGGCTGCCGAGATTGGAGGCGCCATAGAGGAAATACGGGTCGGCGGCATGCGGATGGCCGGAGCGGGCGAACCAGGCCTGCAGCAGCGGCGCGTTGGCCGAAATGGCAAAGAACGGCAACCCGACTCCCGCAACCAGAAGGCAGATCAGCCAGAAATAGGCATCGCCCGCCGGCGGCTCGGACCACGCGCCCGGCAGCCCGATCGGCAGCGCCATCACTGCGATGCCCAGCACGCAAAGATGCACCAGCGGCGCCAGGCGGGCCGGAAGCAATCGGTTCAGCGCATGCGCGTAGCAGTAGCCCGCCAGCAGCGCCGCCTGGAAGAAGCACATCGACACTGCCCACACGGACGGCGAGCCGCCGAGTTGCGGTAGCACCATCCGCGCGAACATCGGCTGTACCGAGAACAGCAACAGCGCGGATACGAAGAGCGTCACTGCGAATGCAGCCAGCACCGCCGTCGTGTCGCGAGCAACCGTCAGGTGGCGAGCGACCTTTGGCCCCAATGCAGTGGCGTTCATCACGTGACCTCCAGCAAAACCCTGCGCGAGGCTAGCGGGCAAAGCTTGAGGTTCGTTAAATGATACCGTTAATCAAAGATGAAAGACTGCGCCGAAGTGTAGATGCGCCCGAAGCACAGAACTGCTCAGTCGTTGACCTTGAACTTCGAGAGGAACGGCCCGATGACATCGGAATAGTCATCGGCCCAGGGCCGCAAGCCCCTGGCATTGAGCTCATGCACTTCGCCCAGTCCGCGAAACGGCTCCAGTACCGTCTCGCTCTTGGAGAACACCACGACGGTCGAGCTCGTCGACGCATAGCTGCCGTCGGCTGAATCGTCAGACACGACGATCCCATGGGCCTCCGGCACCAGCGGGGCCGTTGCCGCCAGCACGCCCTCGAGATCGAGGTAGCGGTTGGACACGTGCAGCACCACCACGCCGGTCGGCGTGAGCTTGTGCAGATAGAGCCGCAGCGCCTCCGCCGTCATGAGGTGCACCGGCACGGCGTCAGAGGAAAAAGCATCGACGATGAGCGCGTCGAAGCTCGAGTCAGCCTCCTTGGCGAGCGTCAGCCGCGCATCGCCCAGCACGATGTCGGCGTTGGGCTGGCAATTGGCGAGATAGGAGAAGTTGCGCGTATCCTTGGCGATCCCGACCATCACCGGATCGATCTCGAAAAAGCGCCATGCCTCGCCGTCCTCGGAATGGCACGCCATCGAGCCGGAGCCCAGTCCGATCACGCCGAAGCGACCTCGCGCTTCACCTGCGGGCAGCGCCTCGCGCACGAACTTGATGGCATGCGCCATCGGGCTTGACTCGTGATAGTAGGTGCCGGGCGTCGTATCGACGACGGGCTCGCCGAACTCGTCCCGCACCTTCTGGGCCCCATGCAATGTGGTCCCGTGCATCAGGATGTTGTATTCGCCCTGCGGCACGACGCGATAGACGCCGAAGTAGCTGCGTTGTGCGTCGCCCTTCCGGACGCCCGACGGCAACCACACTACGACCAGACACATCATGAGCGCCATCGCGAGCTGACGCGGCGGCCAGCGGTACAGAGCCAGCAGCACCAGCCCGAAGACCGCGGCAAGCACCGTGGTCGAGCCATATCGGTAAAAGGTGATGCTGAACTTTTCGGCGCCCCAAGGCACCCATACGAGCGCCAGCAGCGAGCCGGCAATCAGCAGCCAGAGCGTCAGCAGCTCGTCGCGATCGCGCAGGCCCACCCGCAGCGCACCCGGCCGGCAGGCCATCGACAGCGCCAGCAGCAGCGGGTACTCATAGATCTCCGAGAAGATGCGCGGCGCGATCAAGGCCGCGAACAAGCCGCCCAGCACGCCGCCGAGCGACATCCAGATGTAGAACTCGGTGAGAAATTGCGGGGCGGGGCGCGATTCGTACAGCGTGCGATGCGCAACCGTGGATGAGGCGAAAAACACCAGCACGCCGACCGACGAGGAGATGAACCAACCCTCGTGCCGCGTTTGCGACATCACCACCAATGCCGCCACAACGGCTGCCAGATGCAGCGACAGCAGGATCGGCCGCGGGATCAGCGAGCGCTCGCGAAACACCAGCACGAACGTCAGCAGATAGAGCGCGAGCGGCAGCACCCACAGCAGCGGCGCGGAGGCGACATCCGTCGTGACGTGATTCGTGAATGCAGTCAGCAGTGCCGACGGCACGAAGGCGAGGCCGACCCAACCCAGGCGAGCCGTCGATCCCGGAACCTCGGCCGGCGCACCGGCCGCATCGATCACCAAAGCATTCGCGCTACGCACGGCATAGAGGACAAAAAAGCACGCTCCGATCATCGCCCACAGCACAATGAAGCCGCCGGTCCACACCCGGCTCAGCGCCTGCAGCCCGAGCGTCGGCTCCAGGATGAAGGGATAGCTCAGCAGCGCCAGCAGGCTACCCAGATTGCTCGCGGCATAGAGGAAGTAGGGATCGCGTCCATGTGGATGCCCGGTGCGGCTGAACCAAGCCTGCAGCAGCGGCGCATTCGCTGCCACGGCGAAAAACGGCGGCCCGACCGCAATCGCAAACAGACTCATCTGCCACAGATACGGATCACCCGCCGGCGGCTCATGCCAGCTCGCCGGAATTCCGATCGGCAGCGCCACCAACGCGACGGCAAATACTGCCAGGTGCACGACGCCGCCCGCGCGCGGCGACAGGAAGCGGATCAGCAGATGCGCATAGACATATCCCGCCAGCAGCGCCGCCTGAAAGAAGCACATGGCGACAGCCCACACCGACGGCGAGCCGCCGAGCACGGGCAGCACCATCTTGGCAAACATCGGCTGCACGGAAAACAGCAGCAGTGCCGACACGAACGTCGTCGCCGTATAGAGCCACAGCGTCGGCGCCGATCCGGGCGAGACGGCCGCCGCCGCGTCCACGCGCGGCGCGGCCGGCGATGCATCGCCGGACGAGTCAGCGATGGCATCGTTCATGCTGCTGGGCTCCGTCATCACGTGAATCGGGATTTAGGCATCCCGATCAGACGCTCACACTTTCGCCGATCTTGGGCACGGCGACCTTGTGGCCTTTCATCTCCGCGACAAACTTGCTCGCATCGGGGTCGAGCATGCCCTCGAAGGTGCCGTAGTGGCAGGGCAGGATGGTCTTGAACGAGAAGAATTTCTTGCACGCGAAAGCGGCAGCCTTCGCGCCCATCGTGAAGCGATCGCCGATCGGCACGATGCCGACGTCGGGCTTGTGGAATTCCGCGATCAGCTCCATGCCGCCGAACATGTCCGTGTCGCCCATGTGGTAGACGGTGCGGCCTTCCTTCGATGCAACGACAATTCCGTTCGGATTGCCGAGGTAAACGCCGCCGCTCGATGACGAGTGCAGCGCATTCACCAGCGTCAGATCGAAGTCCGCCGTATAAACGGTGCCGCCAGTATTCATCGGTTCCAGCTTCTCGGCGCCCTTGGAGTTCAGGTGCAGCGCCAGCTCGTAGTTCGCCAGCAGCGGCGCGCCAGTTGCCTTGCAGATTTCGCCCGCATCGCCGATGTGGTCGTCGTGGCCATGTGTGAGCGCCACGTGCGTAACGCCTTTGGTTGCAGCCTCGAAGCCGACGCCCGATTTCTGGAACGTCGGGCTTCCCTTCAGGAAAGGATCGATCAGCAGCACGCTCTTGCCGGTTTCGATGCGGAAGCAGGAATGGCCGAACCAGGTGATTTTCATGGGGTAACGTCTCTCTCACGTTGCTCGTGCGTTGGCTTTGAACGTTCCAGGCGAGTATAAGCTCCCCATGGGTCCCGACAAATCTCAATCGCCCCGCTCAGGCCCGGCGCTCGCGCTCGACGAGTTTCATCCCGCGCTTGCGCCCGGCGCACGCTTGATTGGCATTGATGTCGGAACCAAGACACTCGGCCTCGCGCTCTCCGACGTGCTGCGTACGGTTGCTTCGCCGCTGGAGACCATCCGCCGCCGCAAGTTCTCGCTCGACGCCGCCCGGCTGCTAGAGCTCGCCGCCGAGCATCAGATCGGCGGCCTCGTCATCGGCCTGCCGGCCAATCTCGACGGCAGCGAAGGCCCGCGCGCGCAGTCGACCCGCGCCTTCGCCCGCAATCTCGCAAACCTGACGCCGCTGCCACTGCTGTTCTGGGACGAGCGCCTGTCGACGGCCGCCGCCGAGCGCACGCTCATCGAAGCCGACACCTCCCGCAAGCGCCGCGGCGAGCTCATCGACAAACTCGCCGCCACCATCATCCTGCAGACGGCGCTGGACCGCATGCGCACGCTCACGTGATTGTGATGCTGCGGACGATGAAGAGCACGGCAAACGCCCCGTTTGCAGTGTCATCCCGCGGCTTGTCCGCGGGACCCATCACGCCGCGAATCCGGAAGTTGAAGTTGTGGTGCGCTATCGCATGCTAACGCTGTTCGAGGTTGCGGATAAATGGGTCCCGGCAATAAATGCCGGGATGACATCTGAGAGTGAGGACGAGAAAACGCCCCTACACCAACCTGCTCTGCTCCACCGCCGCTGCAATAAAACTCGCGAACAGCGGATGCGGCTCGAACGGGCGTGACTTGAGCTCGGGGTGATACTGCACGCCGATGAACCAGGGATGGTTTGGAAACTCGATCGTCTCCGGCAGCAGTCCGTCCGGCGACATGCCGCAGAAGCGCATGCCCGCCGCCTCGAGGCCCGTCCGATAGCGCGTATTGACCTCGTAGCGATGGCGATGCCGCTCGGAAATCTTCGTACTGCCGTAGATGCGCGCAATGCGGCTGTCGTCCGACAAAATGGCATCGTAGGCGCCGAGCCGCATCGTGCCGCCCAGATCGCCGGTGGCCTTGCGTTGCTCAAGCTCGTTGCCGCGCATCCACTCCGTCATCAAGCCGACGGCGGGCTGCTCCGTCGGGCCGAACTCCGTCGATCCGGCGGTCTTGATGCCCACCAGCGAGCGCACGGCCTCGATCACCGCCATCTGCATGCCGAAACAGATGCCGAAGTACGGCAGCCTGCGCTCGCGCGCAAAACGCGCCGCCAGGATCTTGCCCTCCGAGCCGCGCTCGCCGAAGCCGCCCGGCACCAGAATGCCGTGCACATTCTCGAGCCACGGCGCGGGATCCTCACGCTCGAAGATCTCGCTCTCGATCCACTCGAGCTTCACCTTCACGCGATTGGCGATGCCGCCGTGGAACAGCGCCTCGTTCAGCGACTTGTAGGCGTCCTTCAGCCCTGTGTACTTGCCGACGATAGCGATCGTGACCTCGCCTTCCGGATTGGCGATGGCCTGCGAGATCGTCTCCCAGCGCGTGAGCTTGGGCGCCGGCGCACCCTCGATGCCGAACGCGGACAGCACCTGCGCATCGAGCCCTTCGCGATGGTAGGCCAGCGGCACGTCGTAGATCGACGCCACGTCGAGCGCCTGGATCACCGCCTCCTCGCGCACGTTGCAGAACAGCGCGATCTTCTTCCGCTCCGAGCGCGGCACCTCGCGGTCGCACCGGCACAGCAGGATGTCGGGCTGGATGCCGATCGAGCGCAGCTCCTTCACCGAATGCTGCGTCGGCTTGGTCTTGAGCTCGCCTGCGGAGGGAATGAACGGGATCAGCGTCAGGTGGATATAGACCGAATGCCCGCGCGGCAGCTCGTTGCCGAGCTGGCGGATGGCCTCGAAGAACGGCAGGCCCTCGATATCGCCCACCGTGCCGCCGATCTCCACCAGCACGAAGTCGACATCATCGTTGCCCGACAGCACGAAGCCCTTGATCGCATCCGTCACGTGCGGGATCACCTGCACGGTGCCGCCGAGGAAGTCGCCGCGGCGCTCCTTGGCCAGGATCTCCTGATAGATGCGTCCGGTCGTGACGTTGTCCGACTTCTTCGCCGGCACGCCCGTGAATCGCTCGTAGTGCCCAAGATCGAGGTCGGTTTCCGCCCCGTCATCGGTCACGAATACCTCGCCATGCTGATACGGGCTCATCGTGCCCGGATCGACGTTGAGGTAGGGGTCGAGCTTTCTCAGCCTGACCGTGTAGCCGCGTGCCTGTAGAAGTGCTCCAAGAGCCGCTGAAGCCAGCCCTTTGCCGAGCGAGGAGACCACGCCGCCGGTAATGAAGATGTACCGCGCCATGGGCTTGCAGAATACACAACCACGCCGATGATTCGAAGCGCCAATGTGGCTCGATCCACGGGCACTTGAGTGCGATCGCTTCTTATGGAAGCGCTTTCGGCTTCCATAAGACGTGTGAATCGCACTCAAAACGTATGAAATAGAGCAGGATTCACGCTTCGGCCGAGATATCTCGGTTCAGGCAAAGTGGTTCAAGCCGAAGCGATCCTGCTCTTGAGGCCCAGGGCTCAGGCGGCCTCGCAAGGCGCCAGGGTTGCTACTGCGATTTGGGCACCTGCGGCAGCTGCTGGCGGCCTTTCTCCAGGCTGTCGAGCACACCGCCGCGTGGCGGCTCCTTGCTGGTGTCCGGCGCGGCGGTTCCCTCGCCGGACTTGGCCGGCGCCGACACCGGCGTACTGCCGCCCGCGTCCAGCGGCGACACATTGCCCCGGCCCTGCAGCGCCAGCAGCGTCAGCCCGATGCTCGTCAGGAAAAACAGGCCGGCCAGGATGGCCGTCGCCCGGGTCAGCAGATTGGCCGTGCCGCGACCCGTCATGAAGCCGCCGCCACCGCCTCCGCCGATGCCCAGCGCGCCGCCTTCCGAGCGCTGCAGCAGCACGACACCCACCAGTCCGGCAGCAATCAGCAGATGTATGACGAGCAGAACGGTCGACATGAAACCGGAGTCCTTGGAGTTGGGTTGCGGCGGTGACGGACCGGCACGCGCAATGGTTGACGGGCTTCTACACCAGCGGGCTGGCCGCCGCCAGCCCTCCGCGGCGTCGCGCCGGCCCTATTGCTTCGGCGGCGCCGCCTTCTGCGCCGCGAACGGATCGCCCGTCGACGTGCTGCCTGCCGGCGGCCGATAGGCATCGTCGGCCTTCGGCTTCGGTTTCGGCGTCGCCTTGGCAGCCGTCGTCTTGGCTTCGGCGTCGCTCGGCGCTTTGCCCTTCTCCGGCGCTTTCGGCTTGGGCTTGGCGACCACAGAGGCGGCGGCCGCGCCCTCCACGCCCTTGCCATCCTTCGCCGCCTTCACAGGCGGCTTGGCCTTGGGCACGGCCTTGGCTGCAGCCTTGTTTGCCGGGTCACCCGCCTGCGCCTTGGGCGGAATGGGATTGCCCTTCTCGTCCAGCTCCTGCTCGCCACCCTCCTCCGCCACGGGCAGGATCACGCGCAGCTTGGCGAGACCGCAGCGGAAGCTCAGCTGTTCCTCGATGCCGATGAAGCGCTGCACGAACGCCAGCTTGTCCGGCGGCAGATTGGCCTTGCCCCATTCCGCGCCGCGATCGAACTGCTCGCGCACGCCTGCGGCCGTGAGCTCGGCCTGCTCGGCGTGCAGCTTGTCGCACTCTTCCTTGCTCAAGGATGCTGCGACCGCCTGTGGCGATCCAGCGCCAAGCCATACGGCGCAGACTGCGATTGCGGCAAGGCAACATCGCACGAGGCTCACCCTCCCTTTGCAGACCGGCCGCAGCATAAGCCGGTCCGCGGCCGCAATGTGGCCGCCCCTGCCGCGGATGCGCGCAGCGAATCACGCATACGCGGCGATGATGCCGAGAAAGTCCTCGGCCTTCAGACTGGCGCCGCCGACCAGCGCGCCGTTCACATTCTCAACGCTCATCAGCTCGCGCGCGTTCGACGGCTTCACCGATCCGCCATAGAGGATGCGCATCTGCTGGCCGCGCTCTGCGTAGCGCTTCACGAGCGCCGCGCGCACCGCCGCGTGCACCTCGGCCACGTCCGCAGCCGTCGGCGTCAACCCCGTGCCGATGGCCCACACCGGCTCGTAGGCCACGACCGTATTGATGTCGGTCGCCGCATCCGGCAGCGATCCGGCAAGCTGTCCCGCCACCACGGCCAGCGTCTTGCCGGCCTTGCGCTCATCCGCCGTCTCGCCGACGCAGACGATGGCCGTCAGGCCGGCGCGATGGGCGGCTTCCGCCTTCGCGCGCACGACGGCGTCGCTTTCGCCATGGTCGGCGCGCCGTTCCGAATGTCCGACGATCACCGCCGATGCCCCGGCATCCTTCAGCATCTCCGCCGCGATGTCGCCCGTGTGCGCGCCCGACGCCTTGGCGTGACAGTCCTGGCCGCCCACCGCCAGGGGCGTACCCGCGGCGGTCTGCGCCATGGCCGCGACCAGCGTCGCCGGCGGACACAGCATCACCTCGCATTGCGGCTTGAAATCCGAATCGGCCAGCCTTCGCTTGAGCTTATCGACCTCGACCAGCGAGCTGCCGATGCCGTTCATTTTCCAGTTGCCGGCCACCAGAGGGCGCAGTACGGAATTTTTCGTCATGGCGATCCCGACGTGTTGACGATGCAGCCCTTCCGCCACATTTGTCGCGAAGGGCCTTGCTTGCAGCGGCGTGCCGAGATTCCTATGATGCGGCCGCCCCGCTTGCAATCACGGGGAGCTTTTTGCTGCGCTATGACGCGGGGCGCGCGTCTCGGCGAGCGTCCCCGTTGTCCCCAAACCTGGTGGAAGACTAGTGTGATTCAGATCGAGAAATTCGCCGGCATTTGCCGCACATCCTGGAGCGAATTTCTCGATCTGAATCACACTAGCAAGTCTATGATGCTAGTGTCCTTTTGGATTCCGAAGTTCGCTCCCGGACCTAGCATCCAGATCAGGCGAACTTCGGAATCAGGACACTAGCCCAATGATGGAAGCACTGAGACGTGGCGCCTCGGGGTGGATCGCCAAGATCTTCCTCTCGCTGCTGATTCTGAGTTTCGCCGTCTGGGGCGTGGCCGACGTCTTCACCGGCTACGGGCAGCGCTCGCTCGCGCGCATCGGCGCCACCGAGATTTCGTCCGAAGAGTTCCAGCAAGCCTTCCAGCAAGAAATTAGCATGGTCTCCCGCCAGGTCGGCCGCAGACTGACGCCCGAGCAAGCACGCAGCTTCGGCCTCGACACGCGCGCCCTGTCGCGCCTGATCGGCTCCGCCGCGATCAGCACTCACGCCCACGACCTCGGCCTCGCCGTTCCCGACAGCGACATCGCCGCCGAGATCCGCACGGATCCCGACTTCAAGGGCATCACCGGCAACTTCGACCGGGCCGCCTTCAACGAGATGCTGCGCCAGAACGGCATCACGGAGTCGCGCTATTTCCGGGAGCGCAAGTCGGCCGAGGTCCGCGAGCAGCTCACCGACGCCTTGCTCGAAGGCACGGTCGTCGCGAAAACGCCGGTCGAGATCATGCACCGCTACCGCGAGGAGCAGCGCACCATCGCCTCCATCACGCTCGACCCGGAAAAGGCCGCCAAGGTGCCCGAGCCCGATGAGGCCAAGTTCAAGGCCTATTACGAGCAGAACAAGGCAAGTTTCGTTACGCCCGAGACGCGCAAGCTCAACATCCTGCTGCTGACGACCCAGGAGGCCAAAAAACTCGTTCCCGTCAGCGACGAGGAGGTTCGCGCCAGCTACGACCGCAACCCCGAGCGCTTCAATGATCCCGAGAAGCGCCGGATTCTGCAGCTCTCCTTCCCGGACATGGCCGCGGCCGAAAAAGCCGCCGCCGAGCTCGCGAAAGCGCCGAGCTTCGAAGAAGGTGCCAAGGCGCTCGGCTTCAAGGAGAGCGACTACGATCTGGGCCTGCTCACCCGCGCCCAGATCATCGACCCGGCCATTGCCAATGCCGCGTTCGCTCTGGAGAAAGGCAAGGCGTCCGCGCCCATCGCCGGCCAGTTCACCAATGTGATCCTGCGCGTCATGGACGTTCAGCCCGGCAAGCAGCGCACGTACGAAGAGGTGAAGCCCCAGATCGCCGAGCAGCTCGCGATCGAGGCCTCCGGCCGCGCCATCCAGGAGCTGCACGACAAGGTCGACGACGCGCGTGGCGGCGGCAAGTCGCTGCAGGAGATTGCCGACATGCTGAAGCTGCGCTTTGCCGAGGTGCCGGCCACCGATCGCAGCGGCAAGGCCCCCGACGGCAAACCCGCCCTCGACCAGCCCGAGTGGCAGACCATCGTGCGGGCGGCGTTCTCACCCGGCGCCGGCATCGACCGCGAAGCCGCCGAGCTGCAGGACGGTTATGCGTGGATTGATCTCGCCGGCACGACGCCCGAGCGCCAGAAGCCTTACGAGGAGGTTCAGGCCGAGGTGAAGAGCCAGTGGCTCGACACCGAGACGAAACAGGCGCTGGCGTCCGCGGCCCAGGCTGCCGCCGACAAGGTCAACGGCGGCGCCACGCTCGAGTCCGTCGCTGGCGAGCTGGGCCTTAAGGTTGAGACCTCGAAACCCTTCAAGCGCATCGGCCCGACGCCTGTGCTGGCGCAAAGCGGCGTGCGCCAGGCGTTCGCGTTGGCCAAGGGCAAGGCCGCCTCCATCGAGACCCCGGACGGCAAGTCGCGGAGCATCGTCGTGGTTACGGAGATCACGCCCGCAGAGCCGCCGACCAAGGAGCAGACGGAGCAGCTCACCGCCGAGCTCACTCGCCAATTGCAGGGTGACACGCTCGCCGAGTACGTCAGCGCCCTGCAGACGCGCTACGGCGTATCGGTGAACGAGACCGTCCTGAAACGCACGCTCGGCGTCGAGCAGTAACCCCGGAAGCCGGATGCACTCCTCTCGAGCCGACATCGAGGCACAGCCGTCGCGCGACGCCTTCACCAGGAGTTTTGATCGCGGCACGCCGCAGCTCGTGTGGACGCGGCTCGTGGCCGACCTCGAGACACCCGTCTCGGCGATGTTGAAGCTGTCGCGCGAGCGGCCCATGAGCTTCCTGCTCGAATCCGTCGAGGGCGGCGCGGTGCGGGGACGCTACTCCATCATCGGGCTCGAGCCCGATATCATCTGGCGCGCCTTCGGTAACCGGGCCGAGATCAATCGCAATCCGGCGACCGCTCCCGGCAAGTTCATCGAGGAAAAGCCCGACACGCTCGCTTCCCTGCGCGCGCTTCTGGCCGAATCCAAGATCGATGTGTCCGCCGACCTTCCGCCGATGGCAGCCGGCGTCTTCGGCTACATGGGCTACGACACCGTCCGCCTCGTCGAGCACCTGCCCAACCCGAACCCCGACGTGCTGGACATCCCCGATTCCATCCTCGTGCGCCCGACCGTCATGGTCATCTTCGATGCCGTAAAAGACGAGATGACAGTCGTCACGCCCGTCTACTCGCGGCCGCGGGTGTCCGCGCGCGCGGCCTACCAGGACGCCCTGGCGCGGCTGGCCAAGGTCGTTACGGCCCTCGACGAGCCCCTGCCGCACACCGCCCATGCCACCGTCGAGGCAGGCGACGTGGCCGAGCCCGTCTCCAACACGAGCGCCGCCGAGTTCAAGGACATCGTGCTGCGTGCCAAGGAGTACATTGCCGCCGGCGATGTCTTCCAGGTGGTGCTGTCGCAGCGCTTTTCCGTACCGTTCTCGCTGCCGCCTTTCGCGCTCTACCGCGCGCTCCGCCGCACCAACCCCTCTCCCTTCCTCTTCCATCTCGATTTCGGCACGTTCGCCCTCGTCGGCTCCAGCCCCGAGATCCTCGTCCGGGCCCGCGACGGCCAGGTCACCCTCCGGCCGCTCGCCGGCACGCGCCGCCGCGGCGTCACGCCGGAGGAGGATCAGGCGCTCGAGAAGGAGCTGCTGGGCGATCCCAAGGAGCGCGCCGAGCACCTGATGCTGCTCGACCTCGGCCGCAACGACGTGGGCCGCGTCGCCCGCATCGGCAGCGTCCGCGTGCCGCAGAGCTTCGAGATCGAGCGCTACAGCCAGGTCATGCACATCTCGTCGACCGTGCACGGCGAGCTCGATCCCAAGCACGACATCATCGACGCGCTCATGGCCGGGTTTCCCGCCGGCACGCTGTCGGGTGCACCGAAAGTGCGCGCCATGGAGATCATCGACGAGCTGGAGAAGGACAAGCGCGGCCCCTACGCCGGCTGTGTCGGCTACTTCTCCGCCGACGGCAACATGGACACCTGCATCGTGCTGCGCACCGCACTCGTCAAGGATGGTGTCGTGCACGTTCAGGCCGGCGCCGGCGTGGTCGCCGACAGCCAGCCCGAAGCCGAGCAGATGGAGTGCGTGTATAAAGCCCGCGCCCTGTTCAAGGCCGCGGAAGAGGCCGTGCGCTTCGCCGAACGGGCCAAGCGCGGCAATGCGTAAGCCGCGCCACTTGACTGAATCATATCTCTCTGGTTATACGTTAATCCATAGCCAACGGGTTATGGATTTGGCATGCCGAACACTCACGACATGCTCTTTAGAACGCTCGCCGATCCGACCCGGCGGGCCATCTTCGAGCGGCTGTGCCGCAATGGAGAGCAGACGGTCGGGGCTCTGACGGCACAGGCCGGGGTCTCGCAGCCGGCCGTCTCCAAGCACCTTGGCGTCCTGAAGCAGGCCGGGCTGGTACGCGATCGCCATGCAGGCCGCCAGACCCACTACAGCGCGCAGCTCCGCGCCTTGGCCCCGCTGATCGACTGGACAAGCCAGATGGCCGGGTTCTGGGAGAGCCGGTTCGACGATCTCGAAGACTTGCTGAAAAGGATGGACCAATGACTGAACCATCGGCCGAAACCCGCTCTGTCGTCGTCGAGCGCGAGATCGCGCATCCGCCGGAAAAGCTCTGGCGCGCGCTCACGCAACCGCACCTGATCGCGGAATGGCTCATGAAGAATGACTTCAAGCCCGTCGTCGGCCACCGCTTCAACCTCAGCGGCGACTGGGGCGGGGTGCTCGACTGCGAGGTTCTCGCCATCAAGCCGAACCGGCTGCTGTCCTACACGTGGAATTTTGCGCACGACGATGCGGCCTACGATCTCAAGAGCGTGGTGACCTTCACGCTCACGCCGACGCGCACGGGCACGCATCTGCGCATGGAGCAGGCGGGCTTCCGGCCGGAGCAGAAGCAGGCCTTCGGCGGCGCCAAGGCCGGGTGGCAGCAGTTCTTTGGGAAGCTGGAGCAGGTGTTGGCGCGGACGGAGTGAAGCTGCGGCTTGTGCGCTGTTTGGCAGCCTCGGGGACACTCGAGTCTGGTGCTCTTTTGGTTTTTGGCGCTCAGACGAGAGTGTCCGTTCTGGCCAGAGGCGGACAAAAGCTAGTCGACCGCGGAGCAGTTCACGCCTCTCAGGCGGAGCCTCTTGCACAGCGTGGAAAGCGCCCACTCAGATTCGCGGCAAGAAACAAAATAGCGCTCGGATTCGAGTGCAGCCATGCCGCTCGGAAAGGCGCGGATCGGTCCCCAGTTCATCGCCGAGCCTTCGAGGTAATAATCAAACCGGTGCTCCCCAGCCGGGTGATGCTCGTAGATGAGCGGATAGCCTTCAAACCAACGCAGAAATGCGCGCCGTAGAGCCGCCAACTTCGGAAACTGGCTTAATGGACTTGGCCGAAAGTGAACCTCTCCCACGGTCCAAAGAATCTGGCGCTGCACTTTGGGCAGATGGACCGTCACGACGGGTGAGTGCTCGGCGTCGATGGAGCCGTCTAGCGCGTGTTGCAATGAGCCAATGGACCGAAAGACCAGCGCGACGCCCCAATCGAACGCGCTTTCTTCGGGGACAAGCGCTTGTCGCCGAAACCATTGGAGGACTGTGCTCGGATGGCCCGGGTCTTCTATGAACCTTGAATAGGCGACGGCGTGCTTTCCCATACGCACTCTTATAGCGGAAAACGGGAGGTCCGCTCCCGGCGAACAGCGAACATCTGCCGCCGGTCATCAGGTCAGGATCTATCGGGTGGAACGAACGTGATGATCGAAAAGACGTCCAAGACACCGGCAAGAGCCCGAAAGAAGACCGCGGCCAAGCCGCGCAAGCCTGCACCGCAGTCGCAGTCCGGCAAGGTCAACCTTCTCTCGGGCGGCAACCCGCAGATCGCGAAGGGCACCGGCGACGCGCCCGTGCAGGCCTACATCGCGGCCATGCCCGGCTGGAAACGCGACATCGGTCGCCGCCTCGACGCGCTCATCGTGCGTACCGTCCCCGGGGTCGCCAAGGCGGTGAAATGGAACACGCCCTTCTACGGCATCGAGGACCAGGGCTGGTTCGTGGCGTTCCATTGCTTCACGAAGTATATCAAGGTGACGTTCTTCCGCGGCATGTCGCTGCGCCCCGTTCCGCAGGGCACCTCCAAGCACCCGGAAGTGCGATATCTCGACATTCATGAGGGCGAGTTCGACGAAGCCCAGCTTGCGGCTGGGTGAAGCAGGCGAGCCGGTTGCCGGGCGAACGCATGTGAGCGGGCGCCTTGCCGCACTCGATTGTGCAGGTTTCGGATGAAGCGCTATGGTTCGGGCAAGCATGTCACTGGATGACGGCGCAGGAGAACCGTGGATGCGGCTTGACGGCGGGTGCTATTGCGGCGCGGTGCGGTATGTGGCGGAGGGTGAGCCCGTTCTTCGCGCACAATGCCACTGCCGGGCCTGCCAGCATGTGTCGGGTGGGGCGCCCAATTTGTTCATGCTCATGCCTGCAGACGGTTTTCGCTACACGAAGGGGACTCCGAAGACTTACACGCGTCCCGACAAGGCCGATGCCGTGACGCGGGAATTCTGCGCCGAGTGCGGTACGCACCTGATCACGCGCCGGCCCGGCTTGCCGCCGGTGGTGCTGAAGATCGGAACCTTGGACGATCCGTCGCTCTATGGCGGCGCCCAGATGGCGATCTTCACCGCGGAGGGGCAGCCGTTCCACCTCATTGCGGACGGCGTTTCCGCGTTCGAGGGGCTACCACCGCGGGCCTAGAGCCGAAGTGTTGCGGGGGCGCACTCGCATGTCAGTGTAGGCTCAATGGCGGCTACCGCTTGGCTGACTCCGGCTGTGGCCCAAAGCTGACCGCCCATCACAATCATCATGAAAGCACCAGAAGGCATGAAGGCGAGCAAGGGCGCAAAACCCACCCCCTCCCATCTCATCGACACCCGCATCAAAAAACTCGGCGACTGGCGCGGTGCCGCGCTCGCGCGCATCCGCGCGCTCATCAGAGAGGCCGACCCCGACATCATCGAGGACGTGAAGTGGCGCAAGCCGTCCAATCCGGCGGGCGTTCCGGTGTGGGAGCACGACGGCCTCATCTGCACAGGCGAGACGTACAAGGACAAGGTGAAGCTGACCTTCGCCAACGGCGCCGCGCTGGCGGACCCGTCGGGCCTCTTCAACTCCAGCCTTGACGGCAACGTCAGGCGCGCCATCGACATCCGTGAGGGCGACAGGATCGACGAGATGGCATTGAAGGCGCTCGTTCGCGACGCCGTGGCGCTGAACACATCGAAGCGCGCGGCCGCTCGCCCCGTCCGCGCTCATAAGACGCCAAAGCGCGCTTCATCTGCCTCGTGAAACGGCCCCCCCGCCCAATCAGCGCCTTGGGGCGGCAGATCGCACCGCGGCGCCCCGGTGCGGATGCGCCACGAAATGCCATTTACGAATCTGCCGATTTTGGAACGCGGGCCATCCAAGCCCGCGCCAGCCGCTTTGGTAAGCAGCCCGGCGCACCGCATCAGCCCCAGATGTTCTTGCGCAGCGTCTTGAGATGCGGGTCGGCAAAGGACGAGAACTCGCTCGCAAGACGCTCCGTCGCCGACTTGTTGCGCGTCAGCTTCCACAGCGCACCGGCGATGAAACCGACCGCCACTGCCCCGGCCAGCGTCGCCAGCGGCTGCTCGCGCGCCGCCTTGCACACCGACGCATAGACCGTGCTGTCCTGAATACGCTCGGCCATCTCGCCGGCCGTGTCGCTCACCGTCTGCGCCGCATCGGACGCCTTCTTCTTGGCCGTCGATGCCAATTCCTCAGCACCTTCCATCACGCGATCCATCGTATCACCCACCTTGTCCTTCGCCGTTTCTCCGGGCCGGCCATTGGCCGCATAATCACCGGTGTAAGATTGCGCCATAGCCGTCTCCTCGCTGCCGTTCCAACCGATAACCCCGGCGCGACAGCGAAGTTCCATCACCTAAGCGCTTGTTCCTCCAACCGAGCGATGCAGCATGGCCACGCGCGCATCGAATTATGTCCGCGCATCGCTGAAACGCTTGCGCGCCGCGACGGTCCGTGCTCTGCATAATGCATACTGTGTTTCTTGTGTGCGGGTGATCAACGACGCCTAAGCCGGGTTACCGGGGAAATTTTTCGGCGTCGTGCACCTCCTGCTGCGGCCAGCCCCCAAACGCGCTATAGTCGCGATGCGAAGCCCGATGCGCAGGTTTCGCTCATTGTTTCGGCACAGCGCCCACACATCAATCACGCAGCCAATCGATGCTGACGCTGTCCTTATTCCGCCACGCCAAGTCGGCCTGGAATGACAAGTCTCTCGAAGACTTCGAACGGCCGCTCGCGCCGCGCGGCACCCAGGCGGCACCGGCAATGGCGTCGTTCATTCACGAGGCGGGCTTCAAGCCGGACCTCGTTCTCTGCTCGGCCGCTCGCCGCACCCGTGACACCTGGGCGCTGATGTCTGGCACGCTGGGCCAGCCGCACACGGACTATCTGCAAGAGCTTTACGAAGCCGCTCCCCGCACGCTCCTCGCCGCCATTCGCAAAACCGAGGCCGATGTCCACCGCCTGATGCTCGTCGGGCACAATCCGGGGCTGCAGTCTCTCGCCGTCAACCTGATCGGCTCGGGTGACCCGGCGGACATCGAGGCCATATCGGCAAAGCTGCCGACCGCGGCCTTCGTCCAGATCGACCTGAACGTCAAGACCTGGCGCAGCGTCAAACCCGCGAGCGGCCACCTCGTCCGTTTCATGACGCCCAAGCGCCTGCCTTGACGCTGGCCTGTCCGCTCCCCTAAACCAGTTCCATGCTCCTCCTCATCGATAACTACGACAGCTTCACCTACAATCTCGTCCACTTCCTGGGCGAGCTTGGCGCGGAGGCGCATGTCGTGCGCAACGACAAAATCACGGTTGCCGATGCCATCGCGCTCGCGCCGCAGGCCATCGTCCTGTCGCCCGGCCCCTGCACCCCCAATGAGGCCGGCATCTGCCTCGAGCTGATCGAGAAGGCCGGTCCGACCATCCCGATGCTCGGCGTGTGCCTCGGCCATCAGGCCATGGGCCAGGTCTACGGCGGCAAGGTCATCCGCGCCCCGCACCTCATGCACGGCAAGCTTTCGGCGGTTGCCAACACCGGCAAAGGCGTGTTCAAGGGCCTGCCGCGCACGTTCGAGGCCACCCGCTACCATTCCCTCATCGTCGAGCGTGAGACGCTGCCCGACAGCCTGGAGATCACAGCCGAGACCGGCGGCCTCATCATGGGCATGCAGCACAAGACGCACCCCGTTCACGGCGTGCAGTTCCACCCCGAGAGCATCGCCTCCGAGCACGGTCATGCCCTGCTCGCCAACTTCCTCGAACTGGCTGGCCTCGCGCCGCGGAGGCGCAACGCGCCGGCCGCCCGCGTCGTGGCCGCATAACCCGCGCGAGACCCTTCCATGCCTGTCGAAGAGCTGCGGCACCTGATCCAGAAGGTTTCGACCGGCGCCACGCTGGAGCAGGACGAGATCCGCTCGGCCCTCGACATCATGACCGCCGGCCATGCCACGCCAGCACAGATGGGCGCCTTCCTGATGGCGCTGCGCGTGCGCGGCGAGACCGTGGAGGAAATCACCGGCGCCGCTCAGATGATGCGCGCCCGCATGGAGCGCGTCGAGGTGCCCGCCGGCGCCGTCGACATCGTCGGCACGGGCGGTGACGCGCACGGCTCCTTCAACGTCTCCACCTGCGCGTCCCTTGTGGCGGCCGGCGCCGGCCTCCGCATCGCCAAGCACGGCAACCGCCGCGTCTCCTCCATGTCCGGCGCCTCCGACGTTCTGGCCACGCTCGGCGTCAAGCTCGACGTCCCCTTCAGCGTCATCACGCGCTGCGTCACGGAGGCCAACGTCGGCTTCATGTGGGCGCCGATGCATCACCCCGCCATGAAGCACTGGGCGCCGGTCCGCGCCGAACTCGGCATCCGCACCATCTTCAATCTGCTCGGGCCGATCTCCAATCCGGCCGGCGTGAAGCGGCAGGTCGTCGGCGTCTTCTCGCCCCAATGGGTGGAGCCGATCGCGCACGTCCTCAACAAGCTCGGCTGCGAGCATGTCTGGGTCGTGCACGGCCACGACGGCCTCGATGAACTCACCACCACCGGCTCCACCGATGTCGCCGAGGTCAAGGCTGGCACAGTGACGACGTTCGAGGTCACGCCCGCCGACGCGGGCCTGATGCCGGCCAAGCTGTCGGATCTCAAGGGCGGAGACGACAAGACCAACGCCGCCGCCATCCGCGACGTCCTCGCCGGCAAAAAGATTCCGTTTCGCGACATCGTGTTGCTGAACGCGGCAGCGGCCCTCCTGGTCGGCGGCAAGGCCACGAACCTCGTCGACGGCGTCGCGCTTGCCGCCCACGCGATCGAATCCGGCGCCGCATCGGCGGCACTGGCCAAGCTCGTCGCCATCAGCAACGCCCACGCCTGAGCGCACGCGGTCCTCGCGACATCCGCAGCCCATCGATGCTATGCCAGTGCCACGGAGCGGGTACCAACCCCGCATCTCGGCAACGCGGAGGACGCACATGGCAGAGCGCATCGGCTTCATCGGACTGGGCAACATCGGGCGGCCGATGGCGGCCAACACCTTGGCGAAATCCAAGGGCCTCACCGTCTTCGATCTCAGCCCCGACCGCGTGCGCGCACTAACCGACGCCGGAGCCGTCGCCGCCAAAAGCGTCGCCGACGTTGCCGCCTCCTCCGACATCATTCTGCTGTCGCTGCCCACCTCGGCCGAAGTCGAAACGGTGCTGCTCGGCGAGCAGGGCGTCGCCAGCAAGGCCGCCAAGAATACGCTCATCATCGATCTGACGAGCGGCAGCCCGCCGCGCTCAACCGCCATAGCGGCTCGCCTCGCCGAGCGCGGCATCCGCTACATCGACGCCGGCGTCAGCGGTGGCGTGGCAGGCGCCGAAGCCGCCACCCTCGGCATCATGATCGGCGGCTCGGATGAAGACGTAGCCCGCGCCATGCCGTACCTGAATGCCATCGGCAAGACCATCCTGCACATGGGGCCGGTCGGCGCCGGGCACATGACGAAGTCGCTCAACAATCTACTGCTGGCCGCCAACATGGTGGTCGCGTCCGAAGCGCTGGCACTTGCCGCCAAAGCCGGCCTCGCGCCCGACAAGGTCGTCGCCGCCATCAACGGCAGCAGCGGCCGCAGTTACATCACCGAGTACCGCTTTCCCAATTTCGTGCTGAAGGGCGACTTCTCGAGCCGTGGCGGCATGGCCATGTCGCTGCTGGTCAAGGACGTTGCCATCGCCTGCGACACCGCCAAGAGCAGCGGCGTCACCATGTTCGTCGGCAACCTTGTGCACCAGATGCTGATGCGCATCAGCGATGAGCTCGGATCGAATGCGCCCAACCAGTCCGTCGCGCGCGCCATTGAAGGTTGGGCTGGCGTCCAGATCCGCGCCAGCAACGACGCCTGACAATAGGAGGCCACGCCGCGGGCGTGACCTTTCATCTCACACGTCGGTCGGCTTCTTCGTGTAGTCGGCCTCCGACACGGGCTCGAGCCACTGCGTGCCCTCGCCCTTGTCGTTCACCTCGGACATGGCGAGGTGCGAGAACAGGCTGTTGGGCGCGGCCCCGTGCCAATGCCGCTTGTCGAGCGGAATGATCACCGTATCGCCCGGCCGAAGCTCGACGACCGGCCCGCCCTCCTCCTGATAGCGGCCGATGCCCGAGAGCGCATACAGCGTCTGCCCCACAGGATGCGTATGCCAGTTGGTGCGCGCGCCCGGTGTAAACGACACGCGCGTCGCCCGCATCCGCGACGGCTTCTCGCCGACCAGCACCTCGTCCATGTACACCGTGCCGACAAAGCTGCTGGCTGGTGCCTGCTTCGTGCCCCGTGCCGTTGCTCGCAAAACTTTCATAGCCGTTACGCTCCCTGTCACATCAGTGCTGTTTGGAAATCCTGCTCGACTCTACCCCTTTCGCCGCTTCACGCAATTCGTCATCCTCGGGGCGCGTGCGCCGAAGGCGCATCGCGATCCCGGGGACCCAGCATAAGACTCGTCGAAGACGCATTGGATCGGGCCTTCGGCACTTTTTTGCGCTGGATCCCCGAGACGGCTTCGGTCATGGCGGAGCCATGCTTAGCCATGCTTCGCATGGACGCCTCCGCCGCTCGAGGATGACGATGGTTGGGTTTCACGCCGCGATTGCCATGCGCCACGGTTTTCTCCAATGTCGCCGACGAACATGACACCCGGCGGACGCAACCTTCTCACCGTCTTTCCATCCATCATGCTGCCGATGTTCCTGGCGGTGGTGGACCAGACCATCGTCGCCACCGCGTTGCCGGCCATCGCAGCCGAGCTCGGCAATATCGAGCACGTGTCCTGGGTCGTGGTGTCCTATCTCGTCGCCACCACCATCGCCGCTCCTGTCTACGGCCAGTTGCGCGACGTCTTCGGCAGCAAACCGATGATGTTCATCGCCCTCGGCGTGTTCATCGGCGCATCCGCCTTGTGCGCCGTCTCCACCAGCATTCCCATGCTGACGTTCGGCCGCGTCCTGCAGGGGCTGGGCGGCGGCGGACTGATGACACTGTCGCAGGCCATGATCGGCGAGGCGATCCCACCGCGCGAGCGCGCGCGCTATCAGGGCTATCTCGCCGCCATCATGGTGACGTCGAGCGCCTTCGGCCCGGTGGCCGGCGGCTATCTCACCGAGCACTTCGGCTGGCGCTCGGTCTTCCTCGTCAATCTGCCCGTTGGCATCCTGGCACTACTGCTGACGCTGCGGATAGAGCGGCGGCCTGCGAGCGATCAGCCTTGGCGGTTCGACACGGCGGGCCTGCTTCTGCTGGTCGCCTTCATCGTGCCGGTGCTGGTGGCGTTGAGCCAGCTGCAGCGCATCCGGCCCGGCATGCTCCCGGGCGTCGCAGCGGCGCTGGTGTTCGGCCTCGTCGCCCTCGTGTTGCTGATTCGGCGCGAGAAGCGAGCCGCCTTCCCGCTTCTGCCCATCGCGCTCCTGCGCGACCCTACCATCTGGCGTAGCGATGCGTTGGCGGCCTGCCACGGCGCGACGCTGGTGTCGCTCGTGACGTTCCTGCCCATCTATCTGCACGTCGGCAAAGGTGCCACGGCCGCCGCGGCCGGCCTGCTGCTCCTGCCGCTGATGTTCGGCATCGGCTTCGGATCCATGCTGACGGGGCGGATCATGAGCCGCACCGGCTACACCATGATCTTTCCCTCCGTCGGGCTCATCTTTGCGACCGCAACGTTGATCGCGATCGCCGTCTGGATCGGCGACCTGACGCCCTTCCAGATCGGCTGGGGGCTGTTCCTCAACGGCTTCTTCATGGGCACCGTCATGGGCGTCGTGCAGGTCACCGTCCAGACCGCCTCGATGCCCAATTCACTCGGCTCAGGCGCTGCCTCGGTACAGCTTTCGCGGTCACTGGGTGCCGCCGCCGGAACGGCGCTCGTTGGCACGGTGTTGTTTGCGACCCTGTCGCTATCCGATCCGGAAGCCGCCCGCATCTTCTCCAGCCTGATCGAGCAAGGCCGCAGCGCTGCACCGTCGCTCCCCCCGGCGCGCCAGGCCGTCATTCAGGCGGAGATCGCCATCGCGTTCCGCATGGCGTTCCTCACCATCGCAGCTTTTGCGCTGTGCGGATTAGCGCTGGCCTGGACCATCCCCACGCGGCGGTTGTAGCAATTTGTGTTGCATTGCAGCGACGGTTCGGCTCGTTCCTGAGCAAATACACAGTTTTGCCACTTGGCGGAGCCCGCTTTCGCACTGCACTATCGAGCGTCACAATTGCGCCTCCAGCAGCCGAGCGAGCCATGACGACAGACAGCACCGCAGATCTCAAGGCTGAAGCAGCCCGCATCCGCTTCTACATCGCCGACCATTGGGGGTGGTTCCTGGGCGTCGGTCTCCTGCTGGCGCTCGCCGGCGCCGCCGCCATCGCATTCCCCTTCTTCTCGACGGTCGCCGCCAAGGTCGCGCTCGGCTGGCTGCTGCTGTTTACTGGCATCGTCAACGTCATCCATGCCTTCGCCACTTGGGGCTGGCGTGCGTTTGCGCACAACCTCCTCGTCGGCCTCCTCTTCGTCGCCGCCGGCGCCTATCTCGCCTTCTTCCCCCTGACGGGCATCATCACGATCACCATTCTGCTCGCGGCACTCTTCATCGCCGAGGGCTATCTGGAATTGATGATGGCCCTGCGCCTGCAGCCCGACGCCGGTTGGGGCTGGGTCCTGCTGAGCGGCATCCTCGCGATCGGCGCCGGCGTCATGATCGGCCTCGGTCTGCCGGACTCGTCGACCTGGGTCTTGGGCCTCCTGACTGGGATCAATCTGCTGGCATCCGGTCTGAGCTTCATTTTCCTGGCGCTGTCTGGCCGCAGCGCCAGCAAGCACCACATGGAACAGACGGCCTGAGCGGCCGGATAACACAGCCATTTTCGCTATTTGCACCCGGTTCCGCCGCTGCGACGAAATGCGTCCACGGCCGGCTTAGTGCAGTGATTTCTCAGCATTAACGCTGAACTCATTCAGGCACCTGACAAATTTGGTGCCTCATTCTCACCACAAGAGTTGCCAGGATCGGCCCCGCCCACGAATGACCAGGGCGGGAGCCTGCGCACGATCGCGGCATCGCACATCCCGACCACTGGCCGTCGAAGAGGGAAGGGCGCAGACGGGGATCGAGGCTGATTTGGCCAACCGTACTGCTTTGTCGCGTCGCACGCGCCGCCCCGGCGTGTGTTGGCAATCTGACCTCGAACCGCGAAAAAAATCGGAGACGACATGAACAAGCGGCTTCTCGCCGCACTGTGCGCAGTTGCGCTCGGTGCACTGACCTCGCCGGTCCATGCCTGGCCCCACCACAAAAGCGGAGCAAAATACTCTGGAAGCTCGGGCACATCGCGCTCATGCCTCACGGCCTCGACCCGTGCCCTACTCGGGCGCATCGAAGCCAATTTCGGCCCGATGCAGATCATCTCGACCTGCAGACCCGGCGCGCGCATCGCCGGCACCGGCCGCGTCTCCAAGCACGCCAGCGGCCAGGCCGTGGACTTCAACGCAGGCAGCCGTAAGGGCGCTGTCGTGAAGTGGCTGATCGCCAACCACAGGTCCGGCGGCACCATGACCTATGCCGGCATGAGCCACATCCACGTCGACGTCGGCCAGCACTTTGTCGCGCTCGGCAGTGGCGGCCGGGGCGGCTACCGTTCCAGCAGCCGGCGGCGCTACGCCTCGACGTCTCGCGGCAGCCATCGCTACGCATCGTCGAACCGGGGCGACTTCACCGGCCGCTCGGGCCTCGGCATGAGCCGCCGCAGCAGAGGCGAAGGCACCCAGTCGATGCCCGAGCACGCGTTCGGCTCCCTGCAGTAAAGGCGAGTTCCGGCCGCTGCGGATTGTCCGTGGCGGCCGTTTTTTCTGACTTCGGCCGAGTTGCATAGCCGCCAGCCAGGGCTCGGGATGACTTGACCGGCCGCCCGCAGTACTCTGCGCGCCATGGCCGATATTCTTGCCCGCATCACCGAATACAAGCTCGCCGAGATCGCCGCCGCCAAGGCCGCGCGGCCGCTGTCGGTTGTCCAGGAAGCGGCACGCGTTGCGCCTGCCGTCCGCTCGTTCAGCGGCGCGCTCGAACGGCACGCTCGCTCGGGCTACGCCCTGATCGCCGAGATCAAAAAGGCCTCGCCGTCGAAGGGGCTCATCCGCGCCGACTTCAATCCCGCCGAGCTTGCCGCCGCCTATGCCGCCGGCGGCGCCGCCTGCCTCTCGATCCTCACCGATACGCCGTCGTTCCAAGGCGCGCCCGAATATCTCGTCGCGGCGCGGTCCGCGTGTTCGCTCCCGTGCCTGCGCAAGGACTTCATGCTCGACACCTACCAGGTGGCCGAAGCCCGTGCCTGGGGTGCCGACTGCATCCTCATTATCCTGGCCCAGGTGACCGACGATACGGCGCAGGCCCTTGCGGCCGCCGCCGCTGAGTGGGGCATGGATGCCATCCTCGAGGTACACGACGACGCCGAGCTCGAGCGCGCGCTGGCGCTGCCGTGCAAGCTGATCGGCATCAACAATCGCAACCTCAAGACTTTCGAAACGACGCTCGAAACCACGGAGCGCCTCGCGCCGCGCGTCCCGTCCGGCCGCATCGTCATCGGCGAGAGCGGCATCTTCACCCGCGCCGACCTCGACCGGCTGGCGCGCTGCGGCGTGCGCTCGTTCCTCGTGGGTGAAAGCCTCATGCGCCAGGCCGATGTCGCCGGCGCCACACGCGCGCTGCTGGGGGCGGCATGAGCAAGCTCTCGCATCTCAACGCCAAGGGCGAGGCTCGTATGGTCGACGTCTCGGCCAAGGCCACGACCGAACGGACAGCCCGCGCGCAGGGCTTCGTCGCCATGCTGCCCGAAACGCTCGCCCTCATCGACAAGGGCGAGGCCGTCAAAGGCGATGTGCTGGCGACCGCGCGCATCGCCGGCATCATGGCGGCCAAGAGAACGCACGAGCTGATCCCGCTGTGCCATCCCCTCGCCATTACCAAGGCGGCCGTTGACTTCGAGCTGACGCGCAATCCCGTCGGCGTGAAGGTCCAGGCCGAGGTGAAAGTCACCGGCCAGACCGGCGTCGAGATGGAAGCGCTGACCGCCGTCTCCGTCGCCTGCCTCACCATCTACGACATGCTGAAAGCCGCCGACAAAGGCATGGTGCTCGGCCCCATCCGGCTCATCGAGAAGACCGGCGGCCGCTCGGGCACATATCGCGCCGGCAAGGGCACCGGAGCCTAACTATGGACGCGCCACTGTCCGTGGACGATGCGATGGCGCACATCCTCGCCGGTGTCATTCCCCTTCCCGCTGAGACCATCGCCATCGAGACCGCGCGCGGCCGCATTCTGGCAGCCGATCTCGCCGCCAAGCTGACCCAGCCGCCGTTCGACGCCTCCGCCATGGATGGCTACGCCACGCGCGCCGTTGATGTCGCCACGCTGCCCGCAACTCTCAACGTCATCGGCGAGTCCGCCGCCGGACATCCGTTTGGCGGCCGCGTTGGTCCGGGGCAGGCGGTGCGCATCTTCACCGGCGCGCCCGTTCCCGATGGCACCGATGCCATCGTCATCCAGGAGAACACCGAACGCCTCGGCGACCGCGTCGTGGTCCGGCCCGGCACCGTCGATCTCGGCCACATCCGCCGTCGCGGCTTCGACTTCACCAGCGGCGCAATCCTGCTCGACGCCGGCCGCAAGCTCGGTCCGCGCGAGCTCTCGCTCGCGGCCGCCATGGGGCACGGCCGCGTTGCGGTCTATCGCAAGCCCCGCGTCGCCGTACTGTCGACGGGCGACGAGTTGGTGATGCCCGGCGAAACGCCCGGCGTCGGCCAGATCGTCTCCTCCAACCATCTGGGCATTGCGGCCCTGGCCGAGATCGCCGGCGCCGACGTCATCCAGCTCGGCATCGCCCGTGACACGCGCGAGGACCTCTCCGCCCACGTCGAGCGTGCCGCCGGCGCCGACATCCTGGTAACCATCGGCGGCGCATCGGTGGGCGATCACGATCTCGTCGCGCCCGTGCTCGAAGGCCGCGGCATGAGGCTGGCGTTCTGGAAGATCGCCATGCGCCCCGGCAAACCGCTCATGTACGGCAGCCTCGGTCCGATGCGGGTCGTCGGTCTGCCCGGCAATCCGGTCTCGGCGCTGGTCTGCATGCGCGTGTTCGCCGTGCCGCTGATCCATGCGCTGGCGGGCGTGCCGCCCACCTCCAACGCCAGCACCGCGACCGCGCGCGCCGCCGTCGCACTTGGCGCCAACGGCCCGCGTCAGCACTACATGCGCGGCACACTCAAACGCGCCGCCGACGGCAGCCTGGAGGTCACCCCGGTGCGCTCCCAGGATTCCTCCCTGCTCTCACCCCTCGCCGTCGCCGACTGCCTCCTCATCCGCCCCCCGAACGGCTCCGCCGTCCCCGCCGGCGGCAGCGTTCCGATCCTCCGCCTCGACTTCTGAAATCCGGCATCAGTTTCGCTACCGAGAAAACCCCTTGCGGAACATCGCGCGAACACCTATAGGTGTTCTTGATTTGTCCATGCAAGGCGTTCGTGTGTGTCGAGTGGCCAGAGCACATTCGGTACCGGAGAGACCCATGCTGACCTCGAAGCAGAAAGAGCTTCTGATCTTCATCAACGAGCGCGTGAAGGAAACCGGCGTTCCGCCCTCCTTCGATGAGATGAAAGCGGCGCTCGAACTCAGATCCAAGTCCGGCATCCACCGGCTGATCACGGCGCTGGAAGAGCGCGGTTTCATTCGCCGCCTCCCGCACCGCGCCCGGGCGCTCGAAATCATCAAGCTGCCGGATGCCCTGATCGAGGACGTCGGCCGCAAGAGCCGCTTCAATCCGAGCGTCATCGAGGGCGGCGGCCCGGCGCGCACGCCTGCGCCTGTGCTGCCCCCGAGCTATGTACATGACAACTCGGTCTCCGTGCCCATGATGGGCCGGATCGCCGCCGGCGTGCCGATCAGCGCCATCCAGAACCACACGCAGGACATTTCCTGCCCGCCGGATCTTCTCGGCAAAGGCGAGCACTTCGCCCTCGAGGTGAAGGGCGACTCGATGATCGATGCCGGCATCCAGGAAGGCGATATCGTCATCATCGAACGCACCTCGACGGCCGAGAATGGCGACATCATCGTGGCTCTCGTCGAGCAGGAGGAGGCCACCCTCAAGCGCCTGCGCAAGAAGGGCGCATCGGTCGCGCTGGAGGCCGCCAATCCCAAATACGAGACGCGCATCTTCGGCCCCGACCAGGTTGACATCCAGGGCCGCCTCGTTGCCCTGATGCGGCGGTACTGATCCCGCCTAGAGAGTGCTTCCGGAAAAGTGGGAACCGGTTTTCCGATAAGAAGCACGACAAAACAAAGAGCTAGGGTGTTCGAGCGATTCAAAGAAAGTCGAGAACACCCTACTCGGCCAGCGCGTCTGCTTCCGTCTGGGCGATCGTCCAAGGCCGCCTCCCGCGCGTGTCGGCGACGGTTTGAACGGTAACCGCTACACCGTTGAAGTACACCGCGTGCGCACCGAGCGCCCGCAGCCGCGCCTGCGACAGCGTCAGCTCGCCTTCCGCGCACTCGCGAGTCCCAGCGATCGCCACCACCCGCACCGACGCAATCGCGCAATCGTCACGGAACGCCGCGGCGTGACGTGCCACAGCCACCACGCGCCCCGCGACCTCGGCGACGCAGCCCGATGCATCGCAGCGAAAGGCTTTTGCCTCGGCAACCATCTCCGGCGTGCGCGCATCGCCATCGTGCTCAAGCCAGCGGCCGAGCTCGAACATGCCGCCGCGTCCGGTCAGCGCCGAAAGCCCGGCCTTGCCCTGCCGCACGGCCACCAGCGTGCCATCGCGCCCGACGAGAATGTCGGGTGCCTGCCGCAGCGGCGCCACCGCAAGGCCCAGCGCAACCGGGGCCAGCCCCAGCAACCGCCACCGCGTTCGCCACAGCGTCAACCACAGGCCGCCCGTCAGCATCAGGGCGAACGCCGCCGCCGGAATCGCCGGGATGCGGCCCACCGCGCCGGGCAGCGCCGCCACCCGGTAGGCACACCACGTCATCGCATCGATGCCCCACCCCATCACCTGCAACGGACCCCATTCCAGGGCCAGCGGCATCATGACCAGCGTCACCAGCGCCGCCGGCATCACGACGACGTTGCAGATCGGGATCGCAATGAGGTTCGCCAGCATCGCGTACTGCTGGCTCTTGTGAAAGTGATAGGCCGCGAACGGCGCCACGGCGAGGCTCGCGATGAGTGTCGACAGCACGATGCCGCCGAAGAACAGCAGGACCGGATACGCCGGCGACCGGCGCGCGGAAACGCCTTCCCGCGTCCGCTCGCGCAACAGATCATAGGCCGACACCAGGGCCACCACCGCCGCGAACGACATCTGGAAGCTGACGTCCATGAGGCTTTCAGGAAACACGATCAGAATCGCCAGCGCCACCAGCGCGACGTTCCGGAGCGCCACCGCGGGCCGGTCAAGCATCACGGCCACGAACATGATCGAGATCATGATCCACGAGCGCACGGTCGGAAACGATGCCCCTGAGATCAGCAGATAGCCGAACGCCGCCAGCATCGCTGCGGCCGCGGCCCACTTCTTGATCGGAAAGCGCAGCGCCAAGGCAGGCACTAGCGCCAAAGCGAACCGCACGACCACGAACACCGCACCCGCCATCACCACCATGTGCAGTCCCGAGATCGACAGGATGTGCAGCAGTCCTGAGTCGCGGAAGGCATCGTTGGTCGCATCCGAAATGCCGCCGCGCTGCCCAGTGATCAGCGCATTGGCCATTTCGCCGCGCTCTCCCGGCAGCGCCGCCACGACGCGCGCGCCGATGGCCTGGCGGGTCCTCTCGATGACGGCGCGAGCTTGCATGCTCGCGGGCGCGCGCCCGGCATCCGCATCGATCGTCGCCGGCGCGAGCGCGAAGCCCACCGCACCAAGCCCCTGGAACCATGCGGCGCGCGCGAAATCGTAGCCGCCGGGCAAGGCCGGTCCAGCTGGCGGTGACAGCATGGCGCGCACGGCAATGGCATCGCCTGCCTTCAGTGCCGGATTGCTTCCCTGTAATCGCAAACGCAGACGCTGCGGGCGATCTTCCGGCGCCAGGCCCTTGATCGTGGAGACCAGCAGCGTCACGCGCTGGCCGCCCGACGGCCGCGGCTCCGCCAGCTCGATCCAGCCACGCACCTCGATCGGCCCCACCTGGCGCTTCAACACCGGTGCCGCAACCCAATCGGTCCGGAGCTTTGCCGCCGTGAATCCCCCAGCAGCTGCGCCCAGCGCGCCCCCGACCAGCATGGCCGCCGCGCCATAGCGCCACACAGCGCGTACCGCCAAGGCAAGCAGGAGCGTCGCCAGCACCACGATCAGCGCTGGCTCCGCTGGCAGCCAGAAATAGAGGGCGATGCCGGCGCCGAACATCACCGGCAGCCACACGAACCAGCGGTTCTGCTCGGCGGCAAACACGTCCAGCAGCGTTGTGCCCAGCCGGCGCACGCGCTCCCCCGAAAAACCCAGGCTGCCTTGGCCGCTAGTGTGATGATCGAGAAATTGGCCGGCGCGTGCCGGCACATCTTGGAGCGAATTTCTCGATCTAGATCACACTAGCGAGATATCAGGCGAAGTTCGGAATCGAGACACTAGCCTCCAACCGCTCTTACCGCGACCGGCAGCATGTGCTAAACGGACGCCGAGTTGATCCACCCCAGGGTGTTCTCGACGCGTCGTTCGCCCCCGAGCATCAGTCCGGAACCACTTTAGCACACGCGATATCCCACATGGCCAATCATCCTGCGGCCAAGGTCGTCACACGTTTTGCGCCGTCGCCGACGGGCTTCCTGCACATAGGGGGCGCGCGCACGGCCCTGTTCAACTGGCTCTACGCCCGCCACACCGGCGGCAAGATGCTGCTGCGCATCGAGGATACGGACCGCGAGCGCTCCAAGCCCGAGCATGTCGCCGCCATCATCGATGGCCTGAAGTGGCTCGGCCTCGACTGGGACGGAGATCCGATCTCCCAGTTCGCCCGCGTCGCCCGGCATCAGAAGATCGCGCACGAGTTGCTCGCCAGCGGCGGCGCGTATCACTGCTATCTGACGCCTGAAGAGCTCGCCGCCATGCGCGCCAAGGCCGAAGCCGAGAAACGCCCGCTGACCATCGTCAGCCCCTGGCGCGATCGCGCTCCGTCCGAGGCGCCGCCAGGCGTGAAGCCGGCCGTGCGCCTGCGCACCCAGCGCACCGGCGAGACCGTCGTCGACGATCAGGTGCAGGGCCGCGTCGTCTTCCGCAACGAAGACCTCGACGACATGATCATTCTGCGCTCGGACGGGGCACCGACATACAATTTCGCCGTCGTCGTCGACGACCACGACATGGGCGTGACGCACATCATCCGGGGCGTCGATCACCTCACCAATGCCGCGCGGCAGATCCAAGTCTACAACGCCTGCCGATGGCCGGTGCCGGCGCTGGCCCACATCCCGCTCGTGCATGGCCCCGACGGAGCCAAGTTGTCGAAACGGCACGGCGCGCAGGGCGTCGAGGAATACCGCGCCATGGGCTATCTGCCCGCGGCGCTCCGCAACTATCTGGCGCGGCTCGGCTGGAGCCACGGCGACGACGAGATTTTCTCGACCGAGCAGGCCGTCGCCTGGTTCGATATCAAGGACGTCGGGAAGTCGCCGGGGCGATTCGACTTCGCCAAGCTGGCCGATCTCAACGGGCACTACATCCGCGCCATGCCGAACAACGAGATCATGGGCCATGTCAAGACGCTGCTGCCCTTCCTTCCGAACGGCTCTGCCATCAAGGCTCACCTCGACGCGACCGCCTGGAAGCCACTGGCCATCGCCTTACCCGGCCTCAAGGAAAGGGCCAAGACGCTGGTAGAGTTGATCGACAACGCGGCTTTCCTGTTCGCCGCGCGTCCCCTCTCCTTGGATGACAAAGCTGCCAAGGTGCTGGACGCGGGCGCCCGGCAGCAGCTCGGGTTGCTGATCCCCAGTCTCGAAAAAGTGATGCCGTTCGAGGCCGGGCCGATCGAAGCCGAGGTCCGCCGCTTCGCCGATGCCACGGGCGCCAAGCTCGGCAAGATTGCCCAGCCTTTACGGGCGGCTTTGACCGGCCGTGCGGTGTCGCCGCCGGTTTTCGACGTCATGCATGCGCTCGGAACTGAGGAGACACTGGCCCGCCTGAGGGATCAGGCACAATAGAGGCGCTTTGCGTCCTTCGGCCGATTGCCGTTGGAGGCGAGGAGGTATACTTTTAGGTGCGGTGCAGCGAAACGTTCGATAGCCAGGCGTCACAGCCTCGCGGTTGCTGATCGAAGGAATGAACAACATGAATGCACAAGACGGTAAAATGTCTGACGCCAACCGAACAGCAACCTTGCTGATCAACAACAAGCAAACGCAGATGCCGGTGCGATCCGGCACCATCGGCCCCGACGTTGTCGACGTCGGCCGCCTCTATCGCGACACCGGCTGCTTCACCTACGATCCGGGGTTCACCTCCACAGCCAACTGCTCGTCGAAGATCACCTACATCGACGGCGACCAGGGCGTGCTGCTCTATCGCGGCTACCCGATCGACCAGCTCGCAGAGAAGTCGAACTTCGTCGAGGTCTGCCATCTGCTGCTCAACGGCGAGTTGCCGACCAAGACCGAATTCGAGAAGTTCCGCCACACCATCACGCACCACACAATGGTGCACGAGCAGATGACCCGGTTCTACACGGGCTTCCGCCGCGACGCGCATCCGATGGCGGTGATGTGCGGTGTCGTCGGCGCGCTGTCGGCGTTCTATCACGACTCCACCGACATCCACGATCCCAAGCATCGGATGGTCGCCAGCCATCGCATGATCGCGAAAATGCCGACCATCGCAGCCATGGCCTACAAGTACTTCATCGGCCAGCCCTTCATCTACCCGCGCAACGATCTCGATTACGCGTCCAATTTCCTGCAGATGTGCTTCGCCGTTCCGTGCGAGCCCTACGTGGTCAACCCCGTTCTCGCCCGCGCGCTCGATCGCATCATGATCCTGCACGCCGACCATGAGCAGAACGCCTCGACGTCGACCGTGCGTCTCGCGGGCTCGTCGGGCGCCAATCCGTTCGCGTGCATCGCCGCCGGCATTGCCTGCCTGTGGGGCCCTGCTCACGGCGGCGCCAACGAGGCTGCGCTGAAGATGCTCGAGGAGATCGGCTCGGTCGATCACATCCCCGAGTTCATCCAGCGCGTGAAGGACAAGAACGAAGGCGTCCGCCTGATGGGCTTCGGCCATCGCGTGTACAAGAACTACGACCCGCGCGCCAAAGTCATGCAGCAGACCTGCCACGAGGTGCTCGACCTGCTCGGCATCAAGGACGAGCCGCTGCTGAAAGTCGCGATGGAGCTCGAGCGCATCGCGCTGCAGGATGACTACTTCGTCGAGAAGAAGCTTTACCCCAACGTCGACTTCTACTCCGGCATCGTGCTGCGGGCGCTCGGCTTCCCGACCGCCATGTTCACGCCGCTGTTCGCCGTCTCGCGCACGGTCGGCTGGATCGCCCAGTGGAAGGAAATGATCGAGGATCCCGAGCAGAAGATCGGCCGTCCGCGTCAGCTGTACATCGGGCCGACCGAACGCCAGTTCGTGCCGGTGGAGCGCCGCTGACAAGCGCGATCCAGGCCGCCGTGCGCCGGACCAGTTCACGCCGATGCCGTTCTTACGGTGTCGGCGTTTTTTAGAGCAGGATCGCTTCGGCTTGAATCGCCTTGCCTCGCCCGAGGCGCCTCGGCCGAAGCGTGAATCCTACTCTACTTCATAAGTTCAGAGTGCGATTCACCCGTCGCGGCGGAGCCGCGCTGCGCGCGGACGCGTGGAAGCCTCCGCTTCCATGCGAAGCGATCGCGCTCTGGCGTAACTGAGGACGATCTCGGCCGCGGCATCGCTGGCGCTGGCGGCGGGAAGTGCGAGCGCCTCGGGCAGCCGCGCCAGCGCTCTACGCTGCGCTGCAAGCGCCGGACCATCAGCTAGAAGGTCCGCAACGGCACGCGCCAGCAGCTCGGGCGTACACTTCTCCTGGATGAACTCGGGGAATACGTTTTCACCCAGCACCAGATTGGGGAGTACGATCGAGGCGGCCGTGATCATGCGCCGGAGGAACGGCGCGGCCAGCGGCTCTACCTGATAGGCAACGACCATCGGCGTGCCCGCCAACCCGAGCTCCAGTGTCACCGTGCCCGACGCCGTGAGTGCCGCGTTGGCGAACTTGAACGCGCGCAGCCGGTCCGCCTCCCCCTCGATAACATGCGGAATGAGCGGCCATCGCCGCAGCTTCTGCTCGACCAGGGCGCGCGTTGACGACATGACCGGAATGACGATCTGCGGCAGCCGGTCCCGCTTGAGCAGCAGCTCCAGTGCGCCACCAAACGGCTCCATCAGGCGCCCGACCTCCGATCGGCGGCTGCCCGGCAGCACGACCAGCACCGGCCGATGCGGCGACAGGCGCAGCCGCTCGGCGAGCGGCGCCGGATCGATAGCCCGAAACTCCCCCATCCGTTCGATCAGCGGATGACCGACATAGGTGCAGGGTGGTCCGCCGAGCTCACGATGCGCTGCGGGCTCGAACGGCAGCAGCGCCATGAGGTGATCGACGTAGGCCCGCATGACCTTGGCGCGGCCCGGCCGCCACGCCCATACGCTGGGGCTGACATAATTCACGATCGGCACATCCGGCCGGCGCTTCCTGATGCGCAGCGCCACGCGGTGCGTGAACTCCGGACTGTCGATGATGACGACGGCATCGGGATCGGCGGCGATGGCCGCATCGACCGTGGCATGCACCCTGGCGGCCAGCCGCCTCAGCGCGAGTACGATTGCGACCGGCCCCATCACGGCGACCTCGCTCATGGGAAACAGCGACGAGAAGCCGGCCCGTTCCATCAGCGGCCCACCGACACCGGCATAGGAAACATGGCCCCCACAGCGTTTCTCGATTGCCGCCATCAGCCGGGCACCCAACGCATCGCCGGAATGCTCGCCCGCCACGAGAAACAGCTTGAGCGTCATGCCGCGCCGCCCGGAACCATCAGAAACAGCTTCATCGCGTTCGCCTGCGCCCCGACCGGAATCTTCAGATCCGCTGGAATGGCGCCGCCCGTGCAGACGATGCCAGCCAATCCGGCCTCGGCGATCCAGGCGAAGTCCACGGGGTCATCGTCGTCCCCGACCTTGCGCGTGGTATCGATGATGAGGTCGGGACCCCGCACCACCAGCACGCCGATCCGCTTGCGAAAGACCCTGCGTCCCCAGTGACTGCCGGCGCCGATGCCGCGCAGCATCGCCGTGACCGGCAAGGCACCGTTCACCGCCAGCACGTGCTCGCCCGCGACAACAGCGGCCGTACCGGCGTCGTGCCGTTCGAGGACCTGCATCAGGCGCCGCCCGAGGGCCACATCAGCGCGATCGGCCGGCGTCGGCGCCAGCCGTCCGGCCAAGGTGTAGCCGACACCGTCGCCGGCGGCGGCATCGGACTGGCGCTGATCGGGAATATCCGGCTTCATCAATCCGATCACGAAGAGGCCCGCGGCATCGGCAAGGCGGATCGTTTCCTCCCGATCCAATACCAGCGACTGCCCGGCACCGATCGCAACACCGGCGAGGCCCGCGCGAGCAGCAGCTTCAATGGTGGCCGGCCCGATGACCGGCAGATCGACGCGCATCTCCTGGTCGGGCTTGGGCAGCTTCACCAACACTCCGTCACGCACGCCGCCAGAAGCGCGTGCGTGCTCGGCGGCATCCTCCAGCATGGCGTCGGTGCCGCGAACACCCTCCACCGCGATGACACCCGACGGCGCCACCACAGTCCCTTGCCCGACATCGAAGGCTCCCAGCGCCCGCACCAGCGCTGTCCCGCGCCCAATTGCGTCACGTTGCTCGAGCGTCGGCTGCACTGTCCCAAGCACACCAGCTTCGGCGAGAAGCCCGGGCGCCACATCGTGCACCCCGCACACCCGGAAGCCCTGCAGCTCGAAGAAGCGCACGACACGACGCAGCACGCTGTCGTCGCCGCCACGCGTCAGCTTCAGCACGGTGCCGATGCTGCGAAAGAAGCCGCTGTCGATCTTCAGCTTCCACAGGTTCGGCCGCCGCATGGCGCCCGCGATCACCATGTCCGTGCAGCCGGCGCGGTGAAAACTGCCGATCATGCGCCCGACCTGGCCGAGGTTGACCCGCTCGTGCGAAAAGCGGGCAATGTCATCACACGCGAAGCCGTCGATGCCGACGATGTGCACCGGCCGGCCGCTCGCGCGCGCAGCGGCGGCGATCGCCAGCGGGAGCTTGCCCGAACCCGCGAGGATTCCCAGTGGCCGGCTCCCGGCCTCGGGACGTTCAGGCGTCATGGCCGTCGCGCGGCGTGCACAGCGAGCGCTTGCCGCCGGCGCGAATGAACGCAAC
>JBJXDX010000032.1:0-29606 GCA_046154585.1 Hyphomicrobiaceae bacterium
GTCATGAGTCTGGCTTTTGATTCCGAAGTTCCTCTCCAAGCCAGCCGAGAGCTCCGGCGAACTTCGGAATCGGGACACTAACGGTTCGTCAAACTTACGACCGACCCGCGCTCCTGAACCCCTTCGCCGCCTTTCCGGCAGCTTCGAAGGTGGCTGTAGCATCCTTGGCTGTCATAGCGACCGTGGTCTCGACGTCGGACAGACTGCCCCCGGCAGCCGCGGCCAGCACGGCAGAGGCCGCCGCCTTGTCGTCAGGAAATTCGCCAATGACCAACCAATCATGGGGGCCGAAGGTCAAGTACCAGGCGATGAGATTACCTCCGACGCTCTTGAAGAGATTGGAGACGGCTTCCTCACGATTTTCGGGTTTAGCCATCATGCCCTTGACGGCGTCTGTCGTGAAACGACCGCGCGAGATGTAAATGGGCATGGGATCTCTCCTGAAGAAAACTCCTCCTAACCGGTGCATCATGGACGCTGAACAGTACTGCCGCCGTCTCGCGGCTTCCAGAGCATTTCGTTAAAAAAAGCGCCGCGGCACTGCATGACGAGTACCCGGCTCCCGTGGCTGAGCGCGGGCCATTGTAAGTTCCCCCCTAAAGCCCGAGCCGTCGCCCCAGCCACGACAGATGCTGCCGCGTTTTCTGCTCCAGCACGTGGCGGCGCGTCTGGCGCTGCTGTGCGAGCCGCGCCACCTGCTCCTCGGCCGTGCGCACGCGGCGCGCGGCCGGATCGACATAGCGGCAATAAGCAACGAGCGTCAGATACACCACCTCGTCGAGCGTCCGCCGCCGCGTGCGGCGCGGCGAGGCGATGAGATCCTCCGTCAGTCCCCAGCCGGCGTAGAACGGGAGCCCGTGCACGGCCACCGGCTTCCCGCGCAGCAACGCCTCGAAGCCCGTCAGCGACGACAGCGTCTCCACGCGCTGGGCCGCATCCAAGAGATCGGCAATGTCCGCATCGGCCGCGACGTGGTTCGCGTATGTGAGCGCATTGGCGCGCGCGATGCGGCCCGGCCGCAAGCCCGCCGCCACGTCGGGATGCGGCCTGTACACGATCACCGCCGCCGGGTTGCGCGCCCGCACCGCCTTCAGCAATGCCAGATTGGGATTGGCCTCGCCGGCGCCTGATGCCAGATGCTCTTGCGCATGCGCAACTGCCGCATCGCCTGCCACCTGCCCCGGCACCAGGATGCCGCCGCCCGGCACGGATGACCGCGCGCGCCGCCCGACATTATATTTCGACAGCCGCGCCTGCCGGATGCTGTCCACCAGCCGCAGCCCGCGCGCGCGCTGCTCCGGCGTCACGTCCGCGGTCTCGAGCAGATGCTCGAGATCGCTGGCCCGGCTGCCGTCATAATGGATGCCGCGCCCGTCGAGCACGTACGATCCGCCCGACGTCAGCCCCGCGCCGAGGCCCACCGAGCGCAGGAAACCATCCTCGATGCGGATCACCCGCACGCCGCGCGCCGCCGCCGCCGCTTCATCCTCGGGCGTCAGCTTCGCCGCCCACGCCACCAGATCTCCCGTGATGGTCGCCGCCCGCTCCAGCGCATCGCCGAACGTATCGTAGAACGGCGGTCGCCACGTCGGTTGCGCCAGCAGCGTCGCCACCGCGCGGTGGTTCCACCACGACACGCCGAAGCACACCGGCCGGCACAGCTCCCGCGCGTCGATCCCCGCCGAATGCCCCGCGTATGCCGCTGCCGCCTCGCTCATCGCTCCGCCGATTTTTTCGCCAGCACGCCCGCCGCCAGCTTCGACAGGCCGAACTTCTCCGCCTCCAGCCGCGCCAGCTCGCGCTTCGTCGCCGCCACCGCCGTCTCGATCTGCGCCCCGGTGTGCTCGCACGACAGGAAGAACCTGAGCCGCGCCGACTGCATGGGCACGGCCGGATGAATGATCGGCAGCGCGTTGATGCCGGCCTCGAACAGCCGCTCGGTCAGCTTCGCCGCCCTGAGCGAATCGCCGATCATGATGCCGATCACCGCATGCCCCTGCGCAAAACCCGTATCGAGCCCCGCCGCCCGTGCGCCCTCGAAGAACAGCCGGCCGTTGGCCTGCAGCCGCGCCACCCGCTCGGGCTCGCGCGCCATCACGTCGAGCGCCGCCAGCGCGGCGGCCGCGATTGGCGGCGGCATGCCGACGCTGTAGACGAAGCCCGCCGACGTGCATTTGAGGATATCCACCAGCGCTTTCGACCCGGCGATGAACCCTCCGCACGCTGCGCACGTCTTGCTGAGCGTGCCCATCCAGATGTCGACCGCGCGCCCGTCGATGCCGCACTGCTCCGCCGACCCGCGCCCGTTCGCACCCAGTACGCCCAGGGCATGCGCCTCGTCCACCATCAGCCACGCGCCGTAGCGCGCCTTGATCTCCACCAGCCGCTTGAGGTCCGGCACGTCGCCGTCCATGGAGTAGAGCCCCTCCACCGCGATCAGCACGTTCTGATGCCGGCCGCGCACCTCGGCCAGCAGGCGCTCCAGCGCATCGAGGTCGTTGTGCGCAAAGCTGCGCCGCGCCGCGCCCGAAAGCTGCGCGCCGACCAGCACGCTGTTGTGCACCAGCGCGTCCGTGAGGACCAGATCGCGTGGGCCGAGCAGCGTGCTGATGGCCGACACGTTGGTCGCGTGTCCGCTCACGTACACGACGGCATCGTCGACGCCGTACACGCCGGCGATCCGGCGCTCCAGCTCGCGGTGCACGCCGCGCTCGCCCGCCACCACGCGGCTCGCCGACGCCGACGTGCCGAAGGTCTGCATCGCCGCCGCTGCCGCTGCCGCCACCGCGGGATGCGCGTTGAGGCCCAGGTAATCATACGACGCGAAGTTGATCAGCTCGCGCCCGCCGATGCGCGTCGTCGCCCCTGCACGCGCCTCGTGCACGCGGAAGAACGGATCCTCGATCTGGAACAGCTCGCCCGCGCCACGCTGCGTCTGCAACTCCTTGTATGCGGCAAGCTCGGAGAAGTCCGTCGCGGTCCACGTGCGCTCGGCCGGTGCCGTCCGCCCGCCACCGCCCTTCTTCACGAAGGACATCACCGTGTCCTTCATGGCCTTGGACAGTACGTCGCCAGGCCGCTTGGTTGTCATGAAGCCGCTGCCTCCCGGGCCGCTGCCGCGCGGTCGATCTCCACCAACACCCTCTGCAGCTGGCCGTCGTCGGGCAGCGCCGCCGCATGCCGCTCGGCGAGATCCTGCTGCAGGCCATTGCGCGTCGCGCGGGAACGGATGCGCGCCAGCACCTTGCGCCCCACCGCATCGATGGACAGGCCGTCGGCAATCGCCGTGATCGGCAGCTCGATGCCGAGCGTCCTGTGCACGGCGAGCCGCAGCTCCATGGCCATCAGCGAGTCCATGCCGAGGTCCGCCAGCGACCGCTGCCCGTCGATGTCCTCGGGCGCCAATCGCAGGATCGTGCCCATCTCGGCCTTCAGATGCCGCGCGATCAGCACCAGTGCGGCGGCATCGTCGAGTGTCGGAACGATCGTATCGAGATCCAGCGCTTTTGCCGCCGTCGCCGGCTCGCGCGCCGCGCGGATGTCGCGGAACAGCGGTGTTTTCAGGATCGGCAGGCCGGCCGCCGCAAGGCCCCAGTCGATCGGCGCCACCGTCAGCACCGCCTCGCCTTGCGCGCCGGGCTCGGCCATGGCCGTCGCCAGCATGTCCAGCGCCTCGCGCGCCCGCATCGAGGCGGCACCCGCCCGCCGCGCCAGGTCCGCACCCGTCTTGGCATTGCGCGCCAGCACGCCGGTGTCGCCGATCGCGCCCCATCGCACCGCCAGCGCCGGCAATCCTTCCGCGCGCCGCTGTCGCGCCAGCCCTTCGAGATACGCGTTGGCCGCCACGTAGGCCGCTTGCCCGGCATTGCCGAACAGCGTCGTCACCGATGAGTACAGCAGGAAGGTGTCGAGCTTGTCCGCGCGCGTCAGCCGGTCGAGATTGGCGGCGCCGCGCGCCTTCGGCCGCAGCACCGTCGTGATGCGTTCGGCGTTCAGGTTCGCGATCAGCGCGTCGTCGAGCACCATGGCGGCATGCACGATGCCTTTGATCGGATGCGTTCGCCGCAGCTTCGCCAGCAGCTTGCCGAGCGCTTCGGCATCCGCCACGTCGCAGGCGCAGGCCTTCACCTCGATCCCCCGCGCCCGCAGCTCGTCGATCGCCGCCTGCGCCTCGCCCGATGCGCGTCCGCTGCGCCCGATGAGAGCCAGCCGTTTCGCACCCCGGTCCGCGAGCCATCCCGCCGTCGCCAGCCCGAAGCCGCTCAGGCCCCCGGTCACCACATGCCAGCCCTTGCCGTCCACGCGCATCTGCCGCACCAGCGCTTGCGCCGCCAAATCGCGCACCTCTGGCGGCGTGACGATGATCTTGCCGATATGCCCCGACTGCTGCATCAGGCGGAACGCATCGCCGGTTCTCTCCGCCTCGAATGAGCGATAGGGCAGGGGCCTGAACGTCTCGTCCTCGAACAGCGCCAAAAGCTCGCGCATCAGCTCCTGCGACAGCTCCGGCTGCCCCGCGACGAGTTGGTCGAGATCGACGCCGAAGTACGACACGTTGCGCCGGAAGGGTCTGAGGCCCACCTTCGTATTGGCATAGTAGTCGCGCTTGCCGAGTTCCACGAAGCGGCCGAACGCCTTCACCAGCCTGAGACTGAGCTCCATCGCCTCGCCGGCGAGCGAGTTCAGCACCACATCGACGCCCTTGCCGCCGGTGATCGCCAGCACCTCGTCGCCGAATGCGAGCGAGCGCGATGACAGCACATGATCGGCGCCGAGCAGCGTCAGCAGCGCGCGCTTCTCCTCCGTGCCGGCCGTCAGGATCGTGCGCGCCCCGCGCCGCCGCGCGATCTGCAGCGCCGCGAGCCCCACGCCGCCCGCGCCGCCATGGATCAGCGCCCACTCGTTCTCCTTGAGCCGCGCCAGGTGCTCGAGCGCGTAATAGGCCGTCATGAACGCCACCGGAATGGTCGCCGCCGCGACCATGTCGATGCTCTGTGGCAGCCGCATCGCCGCCGACGCCGGCACCACGACGTGCGTCGCAAAGGCGTCTGCCGCCAGTGCCATCACCTTGTCGCCGGGCTGCACATGCGTGACATCATTCCCGATCGCCACCACCTCGCCCGAGCATTCGAAACCGAGACTCGGCCCCGCGAACCCGTCCTCCAGCGCCTCTTCCGGCAGCAATCCCTGCGCCCACATCACGTCGCGGAAGTTGAGCCCGCTCGCCGCCACCTTGATCACGACCTCGCCGGGCGCCGGCTTGCGCGCCGGCATCGCCTGCCATGCCAGCGTCTCGATCAGCCCGCGCCGGCCCTGGCCGAGCACGCCCCACGTGTCCCTTCGTGACGTGCTCGTTCGGCGAGGCGCCGCCCCCCGTCGCACACGCCGCGCCGCCACGCCTTCCGGCGCAATGATGATCTCTCTGTCCTCCGGCGGTGCGCGCACGATCGCGGCCAGATGCTCCGCCGCATCCTCCGGCGCCAGCCCGTCCTCGATCTCGACGACACGGATATCGAGGCCGGGATATTCGTTCGTCGCCGTCCGCGCCGCGGCGCGCATCGCCGTGCGGAACGGCGCATCGCCGCCGCACACGATCCACAGGCGCGACGTCTCCGTCGCGTGCCTGACCGCACCTGCCAGGCCCTCGACGGCGCGCTCCAGCCCGTCCCCGGCATCTCCGCCCGCCAGAATGATGACGTCCTTGCCGTCATGTGCAACGCCACGCCCGTTGCCGCCGTGCCCGTTGGTCCACGCTTGCGCGAAGTTCAGCCGCACCTCGAGCCGCGTCCGCATCGCGGTGAGCTCTGCCGTCGCCGGCCCGATGATCTGCGTCGCCGCGCCGCGCGCCGCATCCCGACCGGCGCCGTTGACATGCGCCGGCGGCGGGGCCGCCCTGGTGGCAGCAACCACCAGGAGCCCCAGCGGCTCGTCGCCTCCGACCGGTGCCACCTGCTGCTGCGTAAAGCCTGCCGCCGCCAGATCGCTCTGCCAGTCCTCGCCCCTCCGCAGCGCGCCCAAGGGAAACGCGGCATCGATCGACCGCTCGAACCACCCCGCCTCCAACCCGAATACCACGTCATGGAAGGCGCCCGGATGCGGGGCCGCGCAGATCAGCGGTGCGCCGGGCGCCAGCGCTGCCGCCGCCTCGCCCAACAGTGTCGGATCCGCCTTCAGCCGGTGCAGCCCCGTCGACACGATCATATCGAACGGACCATGCGCTTTGAGCCACCCCGCCGCGCTGCCGCCGGCCTCGACCACGCTGACATTCGCCACGCGCTCGAAGTCCAGCCGCGCCCGGTTCAGCGCGCGATGATCCGTATCGGCGACCACGATCTCGACGCCTGCGCTGCGCTCCAGCATCCGCACCAGGCGGTCATCGCATCCGAGGACACCGATGCGCACCGCGCCGGCCTCCTTCACCATCGCCGCCACCGCCAGCGCCGTCCACGCCTGCCGCGGCGAGCCGAAGTGAAAGTGATCGCGCGTCGCCGGCGTATACGGCACCGGCCGTTCCTCCCCCGATGCCGCCAACCGCTCCTTCAGCGCCACTGCTGCGCCCGCGAGCAGCGTGCAATCCGCCGACCACGCCGGATGCTGCGCCATGATCGTGCGCAGGATATCGGCGGCGGGCGGCATCGCTACGCTCTCCTCGCCGCTCCAGCCGTTGATCTCGAGCGCGGCGCGCAGCAGCCCCGTACCCTGGCCGCCGTCTGCCGCTGTCGCACCGGCACCATCCAGCGCCTCGCGCGCCACCTGCCGCGCCGCCGCCTCGAGCAGCAGATAGGGCTCGACCCAACCCTCGTTTGCGTTAGCCGCCGTCACCTGCTGATCGGCCGCCGCGCATAGCGCCGCGTACTCTGCGCGCGGTCCATGCTCATCCGCGCCCTGCCGCAGCGGCACCACGGCTTCGTGATACGCCAGGTCATCGAGCCGCCACATCTGGAACAGCGCCGCCGCCGCGAAGCGCGCATCCGTCAGCACCGCGATCACGTCGCCATCGGCATCGAACAGCGTCACGTCGGTCTGGATCGACCGGCTGTTGGCGCGGCCCACGTCGAGCTTCGCCCGCGCCGCCGCCGCGCCCGGCTTGTGCAGCCGCAACCGCCCGAAGCGCATCGGCACGAACGGATCGTGCCGCGCCGCGCCGCTCGTCTGCGACAGCACGAACAGCCCGTGAAACGCCGCATCGAGATCGGCCGGATCGATGCCGAACACCGACCCCGAGCCGTCGCCCTCAGCCCGCGTGACAAACGTCACCTCGAACGATGCCGCATCGATGCGCCGCAGCTCCGCCACCCGCCGGAACGCCGGCCCGTAGTCGAGCCCGTGCCGCCGCGCCGCCGCATAGACCTCGCCCGCGCCGGCCACGCGCTTGCCGCGCGCCGCCGCACGCACGCCTGTCTCACCCGCCTCCGCCGCAAGCTTTGCCCCGTGGCAGCTCGCATGCGTCTCGAACGCGCCATCGCTGAGCCGCGGCCGGCTGGCAATCTCGATCGCGCCCGTATCGGGCATCACCTGGATGCGCACCTCGCGCGTCTGCCCCTCTTCCAGCAGCAGCGGATGCACCAGATCCATGTCCCGCATCTCGACCGCATCGGCGCCGAGCCATGCGCGGGTCGCCGCCAGCGCCATCTCGGCAAAACCGCTGCCCGGAAACACGATGCGCCCGTTGACGCGATGGTCCGCGAGCCAGGGCAGGGCATCCGCATCGAGATACGTCCGCCAGCTCGTGTCGCCGTCGATCGCCTGCCAGCCGAGCAGCGAGCCCCGGCCGGCATTGCCCTGCAATTGCCCCACCGCCTCGGGTGTTTCCGGGGCACGATACGTTTCGCGCTGCCAGGGATAAGCCGGCAGCTTCGCGAGCCGCGCCGGAGTTGCCCCGTCCGCTGCGCGCCGATCGCGCACCCCATGCGCCAGCAGCTTGGCGAAGATCACGCGCACCGGATCGATGCCGTCCGCATCCTCGCGGCCGAGCGTCGCGATGGCGGCACACGGCTGTCCCGTTTCGGCCAGACAGTCCCCGAGATAGCTCTGCAGCACCGGCCGCGGCCCGATCTCGACGAACAGCCGTGCACCCGCCCGGCCCGCCGCCACGATCGCGCGTTGAAACTGCACCGGCGCGCGCACGTTGCGCCACCAGTAGGCGGCATCGAGGCTCGTGCCCTGCAGCTCGTCGCCCGTCACCGTCGACATGAACGGGATCTCGGTTGCTGCAGCGGTCAGCCCACGCAGGGCCGCGAGCAGCGGCTGCCGTGCCGGTTCGATGATGCTGCTGTGGAACGGATAGGCGATGTCCAGCACTCTGGCGCCGATGCCGGCCGATTGCGCATGCGCCTGGAACGCCTCGACGCCCTCCCGAGTGCCGACGATCGTCACCGAGCGCGCACTGTTCACAGCCGCGATCTCGATATCGTCGTCGAAGCCCAGCGACGCGATCAGCGCGCCGGCCTCCGCCGCGCCGAGCCGCACCGCGGCCATCAGCCCTGTGCCCCGCATCGGCTCCTGGCACGCCGAGCGCGCGTCGATGATGCGCACCGCTGTCGCCAACGGCAGTGCCCCGGCAACATGCGCCGCCGCGATCTCGCCCACGCTGTGCCCGACGGCGAACTGCGGCCTGACGCCAAGCTCGCCAAGCGCCCGCGCCAGCGCCACCTGTACGGCAAACAGCAGCGGCTGCGCCACCAGCGTGCTCGCCAGCCGCTGTTCGAGGTCCGCGTCCTCCAGCGCCTCGCGCAGCGACCACGCCGCCCGCCCCACGAATTCCCGGTCGATCTCATCGAAGGCCGTGCGGAACGCTGCGTTGCGCGCGTAAGCGCTGCGTCCCATCCCGGCCCACTGCGAGCCGTTGCCGGAAAATACGAACGCAATCTTTGGCTCGGCCGGCTGCGCGCGGGCATTCGCCCCGCCCGCGATTCGTGCCTGCACGACGCGTGCACCCGCCGTGCCGTCCGCGAATGCCGCGAGGTCTGCGGCCAGTTCTTCGTTGGTCTCGGCCAGAAACACCACCCGCTCCGGCAGCAGGTCGCGCGCCATCGCCACCGTCGCCGCACGATCCTGCGGACGGCCTGCGTCTTTGCCCGCCGCCAGCGCCGCATGCCGCCCTGCCAGCGCGCGCAGCGCCGGCAGGCCCATGGCCGACAGCGTCAGCATGGGTCCGCCATCCGGTCGTCGCCATGCGCGCCTCGTCGCTACAACCTTTGCCTCCGGCGGATCGGCGATGATCACGTGTGCATTGGTGCCGCCGAACCCGAACGTGCTGACTCCCGCAAACCGCGCCATCCTCCCGCGCACCAGCCGTTCCGCCTTGTGTGCCACCCGCAAGTTGAGATCATCGAATGCAATATCCGGGTTTGGCGCCGTGAAGTTGAGCGATGCCGGCAGCAGGTCGTGCTCCAGCGCCAGCATCGCCTTCAGCAACCCCGCCACCCCCGAGGCCGGCTCCAGATGGCCGATGTTGGATTTCACCGATCCTATCGGCAGCGGTGCCGACCGCCGCTGGCCCAGCACCCGTCCGAGCGCCGTCGCTTCCGCCGGATCGCCGGCCCGCGTCCCGGTCCCGTGTGCCTCCACGAACGCGAGATCGTCCGCCCGCACACCGCTCGCGCCGTACACATCTTCCAGCAACTGCGCCTGCTGCTCCGCCGACGGCAGCGACACGCCGACCGTCCGCCCGTCCGAATTGACGCCTGTGGCGACGATGCGCGCGTAGCTGCATGGCGTCTCCACCAGCCTGCTGTCGCTCCGGGTCAGCACCAGCGCCACGCCGCCTTCCGACCGTACATAGCCGCGGCCGTTGGCGTCGAACGGCCGGCACGCGCCGTCCGGCGCCAGCATGGACGCCTGCGAGAAGCCGATGAACGGGAACGGCGAGAGCAGCAGGTTCACCCCCACCACGATCGCCATCTCGATCTGCCCGCCGCGCAAGGCCTCGCAGGCATGATGCAGCGCCACCAGCGACGACGAGCAGGCCGTATCGATGGTGAGGCTCGGTCCTCTCAGGTCGAAGGCGTGCGACACGCGGTTGGAGATCAGCGACAGCGTATTGCCGATCATGAAGTAGGCGTCGGCACTCGCCGCATCGAACATGCGCGCCGTGCTGTGGTCGAGCGCCGAGGCTCCGGCGTACACCCCGACCTTGCCCGCCGCGATTGCCGATGGCCGGATCAGGCCGTCCTCCAGTGCCTCCGCCACCAGCTCCAGCGCCAGGCGCTGCTGCGGGTCCATCTGCAGCGCCTCGCGCGGCGAGATGCCGAAGGCGGCCGCATCGAACTCCCACACATGATCTATGGTGCCGGCCTTGAACGTGGTGCTGCGGCCAGGCTCGCGCAGGCGCGGATGATGGAAATGCGAAACGTTCCAGCGGTCGGCGCCGATCTCGCGGATACTGGCGCGCCCGGCTTTCAGGTTGTGCCAGAAGGCGCGCGTATCGGTTGCACCCGGAAGCCGGCACGAGCGCCCGATGATGTGAATTTCACGCGAGGCGGCGGACTGAGACACGAAATTGTCCCTGCTGCAGGGCTGAGCAAATCACGGGAACGCAATAAAAAAGCGCCCAATCGAGAAAGAATAGACGATGCTGAAGTGTAAGAGATACGCGTTCGCCCGCTTACCTTGCCCAGCCTGTGGAAAACTGTCGGCCTTAGTCACGCTGTACACAAATCTGCAGTGAAATGACGATCCATCGCGCACCGCGTAAATGGCCGCATCGTGACATTCAGGACACCGGGCGGGCCCGCATGCGCATTGGTGCTCCGGTGCCTTAACGCAACGGTAGGATTTATGACGCACTGTGAGTGCGCAGTCAGCATTGTTGAGTCAGTGCCTATCTGTTATCCCTGTCTAGTTGCGTAGCGAGTATATTGACTGCTGCGGCATTGATGGTTGCGGGGGTAGCTGGATGTGGTGTACGCGGCAGCGTACCGTAGGGCGCAATATTCGGCGCCGACCTTTACGCTCGATTGCGCCGTTGTTGATCGCGGGGCATCTCGCCGGATGCGCCGCGTTGCCTGCGGCCGGCCCGTCTTCTGAGGAGATCGAATCCGCCTCGTCCGTTGGCAAGGAGAGCACCAGCCCGCACGACAAGAACTATGTGGTGATCGACCTCAACCACGATGTCGTGCGCACGCTGTCGACCTTCCATCCCACCGGCCTCAGGTCTTTCGCTTCCGCCAAACTGCGCCAGCCGCGCCTCAAGATCGGCGTCGGCGACGTGCTCGCCATCACCATCTGGGAAGCGGGCGAGGGCGGCCTGTTCTCGTCGGCCGCCGGCAAGAGCGTCAGCCTGCCCGCGGTGGTCGTCGACCGATCCGGCAAGATCTCGCTGCCCTATGCCGGCGACATCTCCGTCCTCGACTGCACACCGCACGAGGTCCAGGCCCGTATCGTTTCCAACCTGGCGCAACGCGCGATCCAGCCGCAGGCCGTCGTCTCCATCACCAAGAACGAGAGCAATACTGTCGTTCTCAACGGCGAAGTGGCCAAACCCGGCCGCTATCCGCTGTCTGTCAAGGGCGATCGCCTGCTCGATGTTCTCGCCGAGGCTGGCGGCTCGCGCTCGCCGGCCAACGAAACTTATGTCACCTTTATCCGTGGCGACCAGCGCGGCAGCCAGCTCCTGAAGGAGGTCGTCGACAGCGAGGCCGAGAACGTTTGGGTGCGCGCCGGCGACCTGATTTATCTGAGCCACGAGCCCAAACGCTTCTCCGTCTTCGGCGCCGTCCTGAAGCCGGGGGTCTATCCCTTCGGCATGACGCAGGTCAACTTGCTCGAAGGTATCGCGGCGGCGGGCGGCCCGCTGGACGAGCGGGCCGATGGCACAGGCCTGTTCGTGTTCCGCCACGAGCCGCGCAGCGTCGTCGATGCGCTGAGGCCGCGCAACAAGGCACCGCAGGATTCCGTCGTTCCGGTCGTCTATCGCGTCAATCTGCGCGAGCCGGCCGCCTACTTCTATGCCAAGGCCATGATGCTGCAGGACAAGGATGTCCTGTACGTGTCCAATGCGCGCTCCATCGAGGTCGCCAAGCTGTTGAGCCTGTTCAATCTCGGCACCAGAACGGTCGGTAACGTGCTGCCGTATGCGAGGTTGAGCGGCGACTGAGGACGCGCCAAGCGGTCCCGGTCGCGAGAGCGCGGTTTTGTAGCGGACTGGCAAAAGCCATGCACTCGGACATCTCCCGCGGCGATACGGCATCTCCACCCATGACCCGCGAGACGGTCATGGCGATCCTTGCCGTCCAGATGCGCGTCATCGGCGCGCTGATCCTACGCGAGACGCGCTCCCGCTTCGGCCGCTCGCAGCTCGGCTACCTTTGGGCGATCGCGGAGCCGCTCCTCTACATCATCTCGCTGTCGCTGCTGTTCGATGCCATCAGCCGCCATTCGCCGTTCGGGTCCAGTGTCGCCCTGTTCTTCGCCACCGGCCTCTTGCCCTACCAGCTCTTCAGTCGCATCGCCTCGGCTCTCACCACCGCCTTCGACGCCAACGAAGCCCTGCTGGCCTATCCGATCGTCAAGCCCGTCGATACATTGATCGCTCGGGCCATGCTGGAGATTGCCACGGCTGCGCTCGTCATGATCCTGCTGTTCGGCGGACTGGTCTACTTTGCCGACGCGCCGGAGCCCGAGTCGCTGCACGTCATGGTGGTGGCCATCCTCGGGCTCTCCCTGTTCGGGTTCGGAGTCGGCACGATCAATGCCGTGATCGGCACGTTGTTCGTCTCCTGGCGGCAGGTCTACGACGTGGCCTCGCGGCCGCTGATAATCGTCTGCGGCGTTTTCTTCACCCTCGATACGCTGCCGGCCGGAGCGCGCGACATCGTCGCCTACATTCCCATCACCCACGGCATCGAGTTGTTCCGCAGCGGCTACTATTCGGGCTACCGGAGCACCGTGATGGATATCGGCTACCTGTTCGTTTCGGGGCTGGTGCTGTGCCTAGTCGGGCTCGCCGCCGAGCGCATCATCAGGCTGACCCGCCCATGATCCGCTTCGAGAACGTCGTCAAGACCTATCGCCTGAACCGCAGCCGCAAGACCGTGTTCCGCAACCTCACGGGCGGCCTGCCGAAGGCCAACATCGCCATCCTGGGGGCCAACGGTGCCGGCAAGTCGACCCTGCTTCGCCTGATCGCCGGCACCGAGGTGCCGGACTCCGGCCGCGTTGTCCGGCAGGGCCGCGTCTCCTGGCCGCTCGGTTTCGCCGGCAGCTTCAACGGCTCCCTGTCGGGGGCCGAGAACGTCCGCTTCGTTGCCCGCATCTACGGCAAGGATACCGAGCACGTGCTCGACTTCGTCGAGGAGTTCGCCGAGCTTGGCCAATTCTTCCGCGAGCCGTTCTCCACGTATTCGTCCGGCATGCGTGCCAGGTTGGCCTTCGGCGTCAGCATGGCCGTTGCCTTCGATTGCTACCTCGTGGACGAGATCACGGCCGTCGGCGACGCCAAGTTCAAGGAGAAATGCCACCGCATGTTCAAGGAGAAGCTGCGCACCTCCAGCATCGTCATGGTCTCCCACTCCATGGGCACGCTGCGCGACTACTGCGACATGGGCGCCGTGGTGCGGGACGGTGAGCTATATTTGTACGACGACATCAAGGACGCCATCGCCGAGCATGAGAAGATCATGCGAAACTGATCTCAGGTTTGCAGGCGGCGACGGGAGAAGGGTTGTCACACATGCTCAACAAGCTGCCGCAGACACGGCGCGATGCAAAACTGCCGTTCCTCGATGAGGCGGGCGATCTAGCCGTCACCGGCGAGGACCCGCTCGGCGTGCTCGGCGCGGCCCCTCCCGCCAAGGTGCGTCCGCAACGGCGTCGGCGCAGCGTCATGGCTTGGACGCTTGCCCTGTTCGTCGCTGTGCCAACCATCCTGGCGACCATCTATTTCGGCCTGATAGCTTCGGATCAATACGTCGTCGAGATGCGTTTCGCCGTCAAGAGCACCAGCCCGTCGCAGTCGACCGACATGCTCGGGCTGTTCGCCGGCATTCCCGCCGCCACCTCGGGCGTGACCGACTCCTACATCGTCATCGATCACATGATGAGCCGTGAGCTGCTCGACAAGCTCGAGGAGAAGATCGGCATCCGCGCGCTCTACAGCCGGCCCGGCGTCGACTACCTCTCGCGCTTCGACAACACCGAGACGGCTGAGGAATTCGTCAAATACTGGCGCAAGATGGTCAAGGCCAGCTTCGACGGCTCCTCGCAGATCGTCGCCGTGGACGTGAAGGCCTTCACCCCCGAAGACGCCAAGCTCGTCGCCGAGAACATCCTCCTCCTCAGCGAGGAGCTCGTGAACGATCTCTCGGCCCGCGCTCGCACTGACGCCGTCAAGCATGCCCAGCAGGAAGTGAAGCGCATGGAGGACCGGCTGCGGGTCAACCGCACGGCGCTGCGCTCGTTCCGGGACACCGAGCAGGAGTTCGATCCCGCCAAGAAGGTGGAATCCCGCTACGTCATCCTGGGCAAGCTCGAGGAAGAGGTGACCAGCCGCAAGGCGCGCCTCAGCAATCTGCGCTCGTTCATGGGTGCGGAAGCGCCGAGCGTCAAAGTCCTGCTGAGCGAGATCGCGGGGCTCGAGCGTCAGCTGGAGGAGGAGCGCGCCAAGCTCGGGCGCCTGGATCAGGGCAAGGGTGCCGGCCTGCAGTCCATCGGCGGCCTCGCCGCCAACTACGAGGAGCTGGTCGTCGATCGCGAGTTTGCCGAGAAGTCCTACCTCTCCGCCCTCGCCTCGCTGGAGCGCGCACGCATCGAGGCCGATCGTCAGCAGCGCTATCTCGCCGCTTTCGTGCGTCCGACGCTGCCGCAGGAGGCGCTCTATCCCAAGCGCATTCTCGCCATCTGCTCCGTGCTCGGCATCTCCCTCGTGCTCTGGGCGCTGGGCGTGCTCATCACCTACGCAGTGCGCGACCATGCGCTCTGAGATGCATTCGGCCCGTTGGCTGCCGCGCGGGATTCTGGGTCCCGGGTCGCGCACGGGAAATTGCGCGCTACGCCATCGCTGTTGCCTCGGCCCGCGCTTGCCCGGGATGACAACGTGGTGGATATGGTCACGCCTCGCCCACAACTGTCATCCCGGCCAAGCGAGCGGTCCATGCGTAGCATGGCTCCGCCATGAAGCGAGCGCGAGCCGGGACCCAGGGCCCCATACGCGCGACTCCGTATGGAAGCTTGGCACTTCCCGTGCGAAGCGATCGCGCTCTGACACGTTGTGACAGCGCCCCGATCTATCGTCATCACCGGCGCCAGCCGCGGTCTCGGCGCGGCTCTCGCGACCAGCTACGCCGGGCCCGGCCGTGTTCTCGGTCTGACCGCGTTCGGCTCGCCCCTGCTCAGCGATGTCGCCCGCACCTGCGAGGAGCGCGGTGCGCAAGTCCGCCACGCCTGGATCGACGCTGCCAGCGCCCAGGACATGCGCACCTTTATTCGCGCCGTCGATGCCGAGCGTGCGGTGGACTTGGTGATCGTCAATGCCGGCCGCTTCTCCGGCAATCCTGCGCCAGGCACGCTGCAGCCGCTGCAGGACGGGCTCGACCTGCTCCGCTCAAATCTCGTTGGCGCCATCACCACGGTCGAGGCGGCTGTGGATGTCATGCGCCCCCGGCGCCGCGGCCACATCGTGCTGATCGTATCGCTGGCCGCGCTCTATCCGCAGGCCGACGCCCCGATCTACACCGCGTCCAAGGCCGGCCTCGCGGCCTATGGCGAGGCCATGCGCGAATGGCTGGCCGGCGACGGCATTCGCGTCTCCCTGGTTTTCCCCGGGCACATCGCCACGGACCAGACCGAGCGCCAGGTCGGCCGCCTGCCGCTGATGCTCTCGGCCGCCGCAGCAACGCGCCGCATCAAGGCCGGCCTCGATCGCGGCCGCGACACCATCGTTTTCCCGCGCCGCCTGTATTGGATGGTTCGTGCCGGAAACCTGCTGCCGGCACCGCTTCGCTACCGGACCAATCGCCCGTTCCGCTTTCATGTCCGAAAGGAAAACAATACCACCTGACGCGGGAGCCCGCTCAGCTCCTGCGCCTTGCTGACGGTACTGTCCGGCCTCTATGCAGCCATCTTGGACTTGATGAAGCCGATCACGAGTGCCGTGATGCCGCCGCTGACACCGCCCGTCAGGAAGCCCTGAACGATGGTGCCGATGTCGAGACCCGCCGCCGCCGAGCCCAGCCCGAGACCCAGGACCGAGCTCAGGATCTGCCCGCCGACGCCGCCGCCGATGGCGCCGGCGATGGTGTTGCCGAGCGTACCGAGGCCCGTATCTTTCGCAGCGTTGGCGGCATGGCCGCCGATCGCACCGCTGATGAGTTGGATGATCAATGCCGTGAGGTTCATTGCATTGCCTTCCTTATTGCCGACGCCGTTGAGTCGTCATCGGAGTAACGAGTCTCGCTCAGGTTCCATTGAGTCGCAAGGGTGTATCAAGCGCGCCAAGGCTTCCTTTCCGCACAACCTTAACCGCACCAGATTGTGACATTTACAATGCAAACAAGAGCGAATCGGGCTGGCTTGATCGGCGACTCGCAGACAGAGCACTCTCGGCCTCACTCCTGATCCCTCTATATCAAAGGCTTGGAGCGCGGTTTTTTCTGCCCCTTGCCCTTGGCCGGCTTCGCGGCCGACGTCCCGTCCCGCCTTGCGCCTCGAAGGCAGCGATGAGGCGCGCAGACGCTTTTAGACGCCACGCGCGCATGATGCGGTGAGCGAGCTCCGCATCATCGATCGCCGACGCGCATCACCAGCTCCTTGTCTTCCAGCGCACACATCAGCACCAGCGTGTCCGCGTCCTTGACGCGCAGGATGAGCTCGCCGCGCACCTTGAGCGCCGGCGTGCCGCAGGACGTGCCGGTCTCGACTCCGGGCAATCCGGCCGCTGCGGCGGCGATCGTCGCCCGCGCGAACACCGGCTCGAGTGTTGTGCCGTTCATGGGCAATGACAGCCCCCAGGCGCTTCCGCTCGAAAAAGAATACCGCACCCCGGCAACGCCGGGGCGCGGTAAATCCGCAGGAACGGGATGGGGGGAGGAAAGCCCTTGTGGTCCCCAGGGGCGAGAGGAACACCCTGCAGTCACCACAATCGCCTAGTTGAGCCCGGCACACTATCCGCACTACTACCGGATCAGTGGCGGTGGATTGCTGATGTTTGGCCTGAATGCAGCGTTTAATTCAAACACGTGACGTTTATTGTCACAATAATGGTATCGTTAAATCCTATAGCGCATATATAATATACATCAGATTATACGAACTTGCTTCGCACGCAAAAGACCTGTAATTAATCTTTTCTTGATGATTGCTTTTGAATACGGACATATCCCGCCTATTTATTTTGCTGCTGGGCAATAGAAAAAAGCGGGGCTGATAATGCGGGCATTCATTGCGTCTTCACGCGGGAGGGGGAGGCGGCAACCCCATCCTCGCAGTTCACGGCTCTTCTTCTCCTCGCGCACTGGTGGCGACAGCCTTCCAGTCCGCCCGCCGGTCGCAGTACGGGAATCGTCCCCGCCGGCTGTGGATTTCCGGCTCGTTTTCAGCAGCCTCAAGGTCGGATATCTGCGCATCGATCGCACCTATGTGGTGCGCGACGTCAACGCCATTGCGCTCGACTGGCTGTCACTGATGCGCGACGACGTCATCGGGCGTCCCTTCGCGCATCTGTCTCCCCGGTCGCCCATGAAGATGCTGCGGAGCGTCATCGAGGGCACCGTCTATATCGATACGGAACTGGTGTCCTATCGGCGTCCGGATCGCTGCACGGCGCTGCACATCTATCCCACGGAAGACGGTGCCATCCTGTTCTTCACCGATGTCACGGAGCAGAAGCACACCCAGATGCGGGCTGCGCGCACGCAGATGCTGCTGCAGGGTTCGCTCGATGCCTTGCTGGCGCAGGTCGTGGTGCTGGACCGGTCGGGCAACGTCATCGCGTCCAACCAGGCCTGGCGCCGCTTCGCCGCGGGGCATGGTTTCCTCGCGGCCAATGACACGGGCCCGCTCAACTATTTCCACCTCTATGACGAGCCGCGCGTGCGCCGCGCGGAGGCCCGGCGCATCGGCAACGCTCTGATGGCACTGCTGGACGGACGGCGGCGCAGCGTGCGTCTCGTCCATGCGCTGCAGGTTGCGGGGCAGACAAATTGGTTTCATCTGAGCGCAGCCCGCTTCACCGTCGAGAATGAGGACTTTGTCGTCGTCACCAGTGAGGACGTCACTGCCGTCAAGGAGGCCCACCACACGCTCGGCGAAGCGTCCGAGCGCCTCATGGAGCTGCGCGACGAGGAGCGCCGCCGCATTGCCGAGGAGTTGCACGACTCGACGGCCCAGCACCTCGTCGCCATCGGCCTGAACGTCATGGGCCTGCAGACCAGCAGAAGCACCCGCACATCGCAGGGGCTCCTGCGCGAGATCGAGGAGTCCCTGGACGAGGCCTCGCGCGAGCTGCGCTCGTTCACCTACCTCCTGCATCCGCCGCGCCTCGAGCACGACGGCCTCTACCTCACCCTGCAGCGCTACGCCGAAGGCTTTGCCCGCCGCACCGGGCTGCAGGTCGCGCTGCGGCTGTCGCCCATGGTGGACAGCCTGACCTTCGCGCTGCAGATCACGATTTTCCGCATTGTCCAGGAGGGTCTTGCCAACGTGCATCGCCACGCCTCGGCGTCCCGCGTGTCGATCGATGTCCGCGTGATCCGGGAGCAGCTGCATCTCGTGGTCAGCGACAACGGCCGCGGCTTCAAGTCCGGCATCGGCGCCTCCGCTAGCGGCGATGCTCCCGGCCGCATGGGAGTCGGCATTCCCGGCATCAAGGCTCGTCTCCGGCAGTTCGGCGGCGAGCTCGTCGTGCGGTCGGGCCAGGGCGGCACGCGGTTGCACGGCGTGATGCCCTTGCTCGGCGCGTCGGCGAACGGACCCGAGCTCGTTGCGCCGCTGAGCGGCGGGCACATCTCGCCCGTGACCATCCGCTCGGGACTCGGCAGCGATGTCCTGCATCATCGCCATACGCCCATCTCGAAGCCAGGTGCGGACCACTCATGACGCGCATTCTGATCGCCGACGACCATGAGGTCGTCCGCTCCGGCCTGCGTTCGATCATAGCGGCGCAGCCGCGCTGGGAGGTCGTGGGTGAGGCCATGGACGGCAAGGATGCCGTGCGCAAGGCCGTCGAGCTGAAGCCCGACGTCGCCATCCTCGACTACTCGCTGCCGCTCATCAACGGCGTCGAGGCGACGCGCCAGATCTGCGCCCGCTCCCCCGGCATCGAGATCCTGATCTTCACGATGCACGACAGCGAGACGCTGATCTTCGATCTGCTCAAGGCGGGCGCGCGCGGCTACCTGCTCAAATCCGACGCCGGGCGCTTCCTGATTGCTGCCATCGAGTCGCTCGCGGCGCACAAGCCGTTCTTCACGGCCCGCGTCTCGGAAACGCTGCTCGATTCCTACCTGACGCGCGCCGGCACCACCGAATGCATCCTGACCCCGCGCGAGCGCGGCGTCATCCAGCTCATCGCCGAGGGGCACAGCAACAAGCAGATCGCCAACATCCTGACCATCAGCGTCAAGACCGTCGAAACCCACCGCGCCGCCGTCATGCGCAAGCTGAACCTCACCTCCGCCGCCGGCCTCGTCCGCTACGCCGTCCGCAACAAGATCATCGAAGCGTGATCAACGCATTACCGCCGAACGGTGTGGCACAGCCTTACCCCACCCACGGTGTCATCCCGGGGCTCGTCCACTTCTCCCTCTCCCCGCAAGCGCAGGGAGAAGGGACCTGCAGTGCGTGTGGGCGTGTCCTCCACTCCCGGGCAGTTCCGAAGCGCCATTGATGATGCATCACTCCCCCGGCGGCTTGAGATACCAGCCCCACGGCTTGTCGGAGGTGTACGCCGTGACCTGCTTGACCTGGAGGTAGTTGTCGAGACCCCAGCGGCCGAGCTCGCGGCCGATCCCGCTCTTCTTGTACCCGCCCCAGGGCGCCTGCGTGAACGTCGGCTGTGAGCAGTTGACCCACACGATGCCCGCCTGCAGGGCGTGGCTGACGCGACTGCAACGCTCCGCATCGTCGGACATGACGGCCGCCGCCAGGCCGAACTCGGTGGCGTTGGCGATGCGGATCGCCTCAGCCTCCGTCGTGAAACGGCGAATGCACAGCACCGGGCCAAAGATTTCTTCGGTCCAGATGCGCGCGCTCTCGGGCACATCATCGAAGATTGTCGGCGCCACATAGTAGCCGCGGTTGAGATGTTCCGGACGCCCTCCGCCGCACAGCATCCGCGCGCCGGACGCTCCTCCGCTCTCGATGTAGCCCATCACCTTGTTGAGCTGACCCGCACTCACGAGTGGCCCGAGCAGCGTCCCGGGCGCAAGGCCGTCGCCGATCACGATCTTGCCCGCCTCGTCCACCAGGCGCTCCGTCAGCGCCGGCGCGATGCCGTCCTGCACGATCAGGCGCGAGGTCGCGCTGCACACCTGGCCTTGATTCCAGAAGATGCCGAACATGATCCATTCGACCGCCTTCTCGATGTCGGCATCGTCGAAGACGATGAAGGGCGATTTGCCGCCGAGTTCCAGGCTGATGTTCTTGATGTCCTGCGCGGCCGCCGTCATCACCTTGATCCCCGTCGGCACGGAGCCGGTGAAGGCGATCTTGCTGACGTTGGGATGCGCCGCCAGTGGCTGGCCGGCGTCCGGCCCGGTGCCTGTCACGACGTTGAGCACGCCGGCGGGCAGGCCCACGCCATGCGCGATCCGCGCCAGCTCGAGCGCCGTCAGCGGCGTGAGCTCCGACGGCTTCAGCACGACGCTGCATCCGGCGGCCAATGCGGGGGCCACCTTCCACGCCGCCATCAGCAGCGGGTAGTTCCACGGAATGATCAGGCCCGCGACCCCGATCGGCTCATACCGGACGCGCGACGTGAAGCGATCGTCGGGCACGGGCACGGCCTCGTCCTGGCGGCCGTCCAACGCCTCGGCGAGATCGGCATAGAACGCGAAGCAGCCGGCCGCATCGTCGATGTCCCAGAGCGCCTCGTTGATCGGCTTGCCGTTGTCGCGCACTTCGAGCGTGGCGATATCCATACGTCGCGCCGTGATCTCTCCGGCGATCGCGCGCAAGTACACGGCCCTTTCCTTGCCGCTCGTTTGTCCCCACCCGCCATGAAAAACCTCGGCCGCAGCGCTGACGGCGGCGTCGATGTCCTCCGCCGTTCCGGCTGCAACGGTGTCGAGGACGTCCTCCGTCGCCGGATTGAAAACCTGCAACGTGCCGCCACGCCTCGGCTGCACCCAGTGTCCGCCGATGTAGTTGCCGTGTGCCATCCCTGCCTCTTCGACCGCAGCAAATACGCGCCTTTGGCCTTTCGTACGCACAACCCGACGAGGCGTCCACCCAGAGATGTTCGGTTGAGGATCAAGGGAGGCGCTGACCGAGCCAGGACGCGATCTGCAAGATCGGGGGCCCAGGTACCGTTTCGGGGCGGCCATGCGATACTGCGCTGGCTTGGGCGCCGGGGTGACGATATACGTGCCGCTCAGACTGGAGCGTGAATCGCGCTCCAAACTTATGAAATGGAGCAGGATTCACGTTTCGGCCGAGGCACCCGGTGTAAGGCGACGTGATTCAATCCGAAACGATCCTGCTCTGGTGCGGAGCCATTAATGCGACTTCTGCTTTATGCAACGGCAGGCGGGGCGATCGGGACCGCGGCGCGGCATCTCGTGAACGTCGGGTTCGGACGTTGGCTGGGGGCCGGCTTTCCGTGGTCGACGCTGTTCGTGAATGTCGTAGGCGGATTTCTCATGGGTGCGCTGATCGAAGGACTGGCCCTGAAATTCCATGGCTCCCTCGAGCTGCGCACGTTCCTGGCCACGGGCATTCTGGGTGGGTTCACGACGTTTTCGGCGTTCTCGATGGATGCGGTGCTGCTGATGCAGCGTGGCGAGACGGCAACGGCTGCGCTTTACGTCGGTGCGTCCGTGGCGCTGTCGATCCTGGCGCTGCTGGCGGGGCTCTGGTTCGTGCGGCAGGTCCTGACATGAGCGCGCCCGTCGAAACGATCCAGATCAGGCGCGACGAGGCCGGCCTGCGCCTCGACCGCTGGTTCAAGCTGCATTTTCCCGAGGTCGGGCACGGCTATCTGCAGAAGCTGTTGCGGTCGGGGCAGGTGCGGGTCGACAGCAAACGCGTGCAGGCCAACATGCGGCTGGAGGCCGGCCAGCAGGTGCGCGTGCCGCAGGTTGCGCGGTCGCCGGCCAAGGCGAGCCCGTCGGCGCCGCTGCAATCGGGCGAGGCCGACCGAGCCTTCATCGAAGAGGCCATTCTGTTCGAAGACGAGCATGTGCTGGTGTTGAACAAGCCCTTCGGCCTTGCGGTGCAAGGCGGCAGCGGCACCAGGCGGCACATCGACGGCATCCTGGCCGGGATGGTGGACCGGTTCGGCGACCGCCCGCGGCTCGTGCACCGGCTCGACCGGGACACGACGGGCGTATTGCTCGTGGCCAAGAACCGCAATGCCGCCTCCAAGCTCGGGCGGATTTTCCAGACGCGCTCGGCGGCGAAAACGTACTGGGCGCTCGTGAAGGGCGTGCCGCGGCCGCCGCAGGGAAAGGTGGAGGCGGCGCTGGTGAAGGCCGCCGGTCCCGATGGCGACCGCGTGCGCAAGGCGGAGCCTGGCGAGCAGGACGCGGCGATGCACGCGACGACGCACTACTCGGTGATCGATCGCGTGGCGCAGAAGGCGGCGTGGATGTCGCTGAAGCCTGTCACCGGCCGGCAGCATCAGTTGCGCGCACACATGGCCATGATCGGGCATCCGATCGCCGGCGACAACAAGTACGAGGGCGACAAGGTGCTGGTCGACAGCGGCATCGAGCCGAAACTGCATCTGCATGCGCGCCGGCTTGTCATTCCGCATCCGGTGGAAGCGACGCGCATCGATGTGACGGCGCCGCTGCCGGAGCACATGCGGCGGACCTGGGAGCTGCTCGGCCTCGATGCCGACCGCTTCGATGCGGATCACGAGCGCGGGTGACGGGGCAATGGCGCGGCGGCTGGTGATCTTCGATTGCGACGGCACGCTGGTCGACAGCCAGAACTCGATCTTTGCGACCATGACGGCGGCCTACGCAGCGCTCGGGCTGCCTCCGCCCAGCCGTCAGGAGGTGCTGGGCGTGGTGGGGCTGTCGCTGCCGCAGGCCTTCGCCGTGCTGGCCGCGACGCACACGCCGGCGGTGCAGAGCGAGCTTGTGGGGCTCTACAAGTCGGTGTTTCCGCGCACGCGCGAGGCGATCCAGGGACATGATCCGCTGTATCCGGGCACGCGCGAGACGGTCGAGGTGCTGGCGGCGCGCGCGGATGTCGTGCTGGGCGTGGCGACCGGCAAATCCCGCCGCGGCGTCGCCCGGTTGCTTGACCGCGAGGGCTGGCACAGCCATTTCGTCACGATCCAGACGGCCGACGACCATCCGTCCAAGCCGCATCCCTCGATGATCCTGAAGGCGATGGTGGAGACGGACGTTGAGCCGGAGCACACGGTGATGATCGGCGATACGAGCTTCGACATGGAGATGGCGCGCAGCGCCGGCGTCGGCGCGGTGGGCGTGGCCTGGGGCTATCACACGGCGGACCGGCTCATGTCGGCCGGCGCGCACGTGATCGTAGCGGACGCCACCGACCTGGTTGCCGCTGTCGATGCGAGCTTCGCCGGGAGCGGCGCGCGGTCATGAGCGACGAGAACGAACAGGTCAAGCGGCCCGGCAGCGAGCCGCCGCGCGTCTTGCCCAAGCGCTTCTATCAAACGGCGGGCGTCGAGGCTGGGGCCGCCGGCCATCACCTCGTGCTCGACGGCAAGCCGACCCGCACGCCCAAGAAGAAACCGCTCGCCGTGCCGACGCGCGCTTTTGCCGAGGCCATCGCTGCCGAATGGGAGGCGCAGGCGGAGCGTATCGATCCGGCGACCATGCCGCTGACGCGGTATGCCAACACCATTCTCGACGGAATTATCGGGCGCGAAGCTGAGGTGCGGGCGGACATCGCCAAGTACGCCGGCACCGACCTCGTGTGCTATCGCGCGGACATGCCGGACGACCTGATCGCGATGCAGGCGGCAAGCTGGGACCCGCTGCTCGCGTGGGCGCGCACGGAGCTCAAGATGCCGCTCGTCGCGACCGCGGGCGTCATGCCGGTCGATCAGGCACGCGACACGATGCGGCGAGCCGAGGACGCTCTTGCGGACCTCGACGCGTTTCACCTTGCAGCGGTGCACACCATGACGACGCTGATGGGATCTGTCGTGCTGGCGCTGGCGGTGCTGAAGGGCCGCCTCACCGCGCAAGACGCGTGGGCAGCGGCGCATGTGGATGAAGATTGGCAGAGTCGCAAATGGGGCGAGGACGAGCAGGCTGCCGCCCGGCGCGAGCGGCGCTGGCAGGAGATGCAGGCGGCGGAGCTGATGCTGCGGCTGCTGCGCGCGGATGGGAGCGGGCGGGGGATCGAGATCGCGTGATTGGGAGCCCTGGGTCCGGCTCGCGGTCATGCTGGAGGCATGCAAGGCATGACGCTCGCTCGGCACGATCGTCTCGGCTTCGTCCCCTACGGCATCGAACGCCGCGTCCTGCGCGTCGGTGATATCTTCTACGACGAGGAACTGCTGGTGCTCGATCTGTCCACCGCATCGCGAGGCGAAACCCCATGACTGCTGCCACGTCTCCCCGCTTGCGCCTCTATTCTGGTCCGCTCAGCATGTTCGGCGCCAAGGCCCAGATCGCAGCCCTCGAGAAGGGCCTCGACGTCGATCTCATCATGGTGCCCTTCGAGATGCAGCGCCTCTACGAGCCCAAGCATCCCGAGGTCGTGCGCATCAATCCCAAGCGCCAGGTGCCCGTCCTGATCCACGGCGATCTCGAAATCTTCGATTCCACACAGATTTTTGAATACCTGGAGGACCTGCAACCCGATCCGCCGCTGTGGCCGGCACCGCCCGCCGACCGTGCCCGCGCTCGCCTGCTGGAGCATTCGTCCGACGAGGTCTACTTCCCGCACATCGTCCGGTTGATGGGCCTGCAGGCGACACCCCGGGACGCCGCCGCAGTCGCTGCGCGCGACGCAGCCTCACTCTTTTATCGCCGCATGGAGGGTGCCATCGCGGACAAGGCCTTCCTCGCCGGCACCCATTCCTATGCCGACATCGCCTTCTACATGGCGCAGCTCTTCGGCGAGCGCATGGGCGCACCCCTGACCGGCGCCACGCCGAACCTCGTTGCCTGGCGCGACCGCATGACGGCCCGACCCGCCGTGCAACAGGTCGTCAAACCCATGGCCGCCTTCCTCACATCGCAAGGCCGCCCACTCCCCGATTTTCTGTCCCGGCTCTGAGCTCGACAGGTAGAACTGACCATGATGCCCACGAGAGATCGCGCCAAGGGTGAGTCCGGTCCACGGCGGCCGCAGAAGGGCAGCGTCCCGCCATCCGATCTCGCCACCGGCTCCACCGCCCCGCGCGCCGATCAGCCGCTCTCCATTGCAGCCGCGATCGGCCTTCAAATCCGGTCGCTCCGCAAACGCCAGGACATCACGGCCGCGGAGCTTGCCCATCACGCCGGCCTCTCCGCGGGCATGATGTCGAAGATCGAGACCGGCTCCGTGTCGGCGTCGCTCGAAAGTCTCGAGTCCCTCGCCCGCGCGCTCAACGTTCCCCTGACGACCTTCTTTGCCACCTACGAGGAGCGCAGCGACTGCTCCTTCGTTCCCGCCGGCAAGGGCGTCACCATCGATCGCCGCGGCACCAAGGCCGGGCACCAGTACCAGCTCCTTGGGCACTCGCTCTCCGGCGGGGACCTCGTCGTCGAGCCCTACCTCATCACGCTGAGCAACGAGGCCGAGCCCTATCCGGTGTTTCAGCACGCCGGCGTCGAGTTCATCTACATGCTGACGGGAGCCGTGGTGTACCGCCACGCCGACAAGACCTATCCGTTGCGGCCGGGCGATGCCCTGATGTTCGACAGCTCCGCCCCGCACGGCCCCGAGGAGCTGACCGAGCTGCCGATGACCTATCTCTCCATCATCGTCTATAGGCGCGAGTAGCCCATGGTATTTCCTGTAAGGAAATACCATTTCTTATCAGTTGCCCGCGCCCCCGTGATCGTGCATTTTCAAGTTTGAGGCGGCGAGCGGGGTTTTCTGGATGTGCGGCATTGTTGGCCTGTTTCTGAAGTCACCCGGCCTGGAGCCCGAGCTTGGCCGGCTGACGTCGCTCATGCTGCACGAGATGTGCGGCCGCGGGCCTGATAGCGCGGGCTTTGCCGTCTACGCCGCGCCCGAGCCCGGCGTCACCAAGATCTGCGCCGTGGCGGCGCCGGGCAGCGTCGATTGGAAGGCAACTGCTGACAAGCTTGGCTCCGTTCTCGCCAGCTCCGTCGAGACGCACGAGGTCGAGGACCACGCCATCCTCAAGACCAAAGGCGACGGCGAAGCCGCGCGCCGCTGGCTGATCGACAACGTGTCCGCGGCCACCATCCTGAGCCAGGGCGGCTCCATCGAAATTTTCAAAGGTGTCGGCGATCCCGATGCCATCGCCCGCCGCCTCGACCTCGCCGGCCTGTCGGGCACGCACGCCATCGGCCACACGCGCATGGCCACCGAATCCGCCGTCACTATCGCCGGCTCGCATCCGTTCTCCACCGGCAGCGACACCTGCCTCGTGCACAACGGCTCGCTCTCCAACCACAACCGCCTGCGCGAACGCCTGAAGAAGCGCGGCGAGCGCTTCCAGACCGAGAACGACAGCGAGGTCGCCGCCGCCTACCTCGCCTGGCGCATGAAGGACGGCGACACGCTCGAGGGTGCACTGACGCACGCGCTCGACGATCTCGACGGCTTCTACACCTTTGTCGTCGGCACGCGCGATGGCTTCGCCGTTCTGCGCGATCCCGTCGCCTGCAAGCCGGCCGTCATGGCCGAGACGGACGACTGGGTCGCCTTCGGCTCGGAGTTCCGCGCGCTCGCCGCATTGCCCGGCGTCGACAAGGCGCGCATCTGGGAGCCGGCGCCAGCCACCGTCTACGCCTGGAGTCGCGCCTGAGCATGTCACGCAAGCCTACGCTTAAGCCCGCATCCGGCCGCCGCAATTCCGTGCTCGATCTCGCCAGCCTGTCGCTGCGCCAGATCAACCAGCTTCTGCACGACACCAAATCCGGGGATTTCCTCATCGAGAACCCGCGTGGCGCCCACGCGCTCGCCTGCGGCCTCGACGCGCCGCTCTCCGTCACCATCGACGGCCACGTCGGCTACTATTGCGCCGGCATGAACAAGCGCGCCACGGTCATCATCAACGGCAACGCCGGCACGGGCGTCGCCGAGAACATGATGTCCGGCCGCGTGCACGTGAAAGGCGATACCTCGCAATCGGCCGGCGCCACGGCCTGCGGCGGTCTCCTCATCATCGACGGCAACGCCTCGGCACGCTGCGGCATCTCGCTGCGCGGTCTCGACATCGTCGTCAAAGGCTCCGTCGGCCACATGTCCGCCTTCATGGCGCAGGCGGGCTCGCTCGTGGTCCTCGGCGATGCCGGCGATGCGCTCGGCGATTCCATCTACGAGGCCAAGCTGTTCGTGCGCGGCACGGTGCAAAGCCTCGGCTCCGACTGCGTCGAGAAGAAAATGCACAACAAGCACAAGGCGGCGCTGGCCAAGCTTCTGGAGGCCGCCGGCCTCTCCGGCACCGTCGATATCGGCGAGTTCAAGCGCTACGGCTCCGCCCGCCGCCTCTACAACTTTCACATCGACAACCTGGGGGCCTACTGATGAGCGGCGACGAGCGCTGGATTCACACGCCGCCCCGCTGGTCGGCGACCTTCGATCCCCACACCATCGCGGAGATTCATCGCGCCGCCGCCACCGGCATCTACGACATCCGCGGCTTCGGCGCCAAGCGCAAGCTCCCGCATTTCGACGATCTCCTGTTCCTTGGCGCCTCCATCAGCCGTTATCCGCTCGAAGGCTATCGCGAGAAATGCACCACCGAGGTCACCCTCGGCACGCGCTACGCCAAGAAGCCCATCACGCTGAAGATTCCCATTACCATCGCCGGCATGAGCTTCGGCTCGCTGTCCGCGCAGGCCAAGGAGGCGCTGGGCCGCGGCGCCTCGCAGGTCGGCACGTCCACCACCACCGGCGATGGCGGCATGACCGAGGAAGAGCGCCGCCACTCGCAGCTTCTCGTTTACCAGGTGCTGCCGTCGCGCTACGGCATGGACCCCGACCAGTTGCGCAAGGCCGACGCCATCGAGATCGTCGTCGGCCAGGGCGCCAAGCCCGGCGGCGGCGGCATGCTGCTCGGCCAGAAGATCTCCAAGCGCGTAGCCCGGATGCGCACGCTGCCGCAAGGCATCGACCAGCGCTCCGCCTGCCGCCATCCCGATTGGACCGGCCCTGACGATCTCGAGATCAAGATCAACGAGCTGCGCGAGATCACCGACTGGCAGAAGCCGATCTACGTCAAGGTCGGCGCCGCGCGGCCCTACTACGACACCGCGCTCGCCGTGAAGTCCGGCGCCGACGTGGTGGTTCTCGACGGCATGCAGGGCGGCACGGCCGCGACGCAGGACATTTTCATCGAGCATTGCGGCATCCCCACGCTCGCGGCCATCCGGCCGGCCGTGCAGGCGCTGCAGGAGCTCGACATGCACCGCAAGGTGCAGCTCATCGTCTCGGGCGGCATCCGCAACGGCGCCGATGTGGCCAAGGCTCTGGCGCTGGGTGCCGACGCCGTTTCCATCGGCACGGCGGCCCTCATCGCGCTCGGCGACAACCATCCGCGTCACGAGGAGGAGTACCGCAAGCTCGGCACCACCGCCGGCGCCTATGACGACTGGCACGAAGGCCGCGATCCCGCCGGCATCACCACGCAAGACCCTAAGTTGACCTCGCGCCTCGACCCCGTCGCCGCCGGCAAGCGCCTCGCGAATTACCTGTCCGTTCTCACGCTCGAATGCCAGACTATCGCCCGCGCCAACGGCAAGAGCCACGTCCACAACCTCGAGCCCGAGGATCTTGTCGCTTTAACGGTCGAGGCGGCAGCCATGGCGCAGGTGCCCCTCGCAGGGACAAACTGGATTCCAGGCCGTAGCGCTCAAGACTGATTGGGAATTCAAACCTAGGGAGTATGCCGATGAAAGAGCCAACCAAAGTCAGCGCCAAGATCAGCGCCGGCGGCCAGCCGACCGAGGAGGACATTGCCGCGCTCAAGGCGTCCGGCGTCCGCAAGATCATCAATCTGCGCCGTGAGGGCGAGCAGAACCAGCCGCTCGATCCCGTCGCCCAGGGTGACGTCGTGAGGCGCGCCGGCATGCAGTATCTGCACATTCCCGTCGATCCGAAAAACCTCGATCCCTCGTCTGCCGCCGCCGTCGCCAAGGCCATCGAGGAGTCCGACGGCCCGGTCTACGTGCATTGCGCCGCCGGCGGCCGCGCCGTCACGCACGCGCTGCTCGCCGATGGCAAGGCGCAGGGCAGCTCGGCCGACAAGGTCTTCAAGAAGGCCGAGGACATCGGCGCCCCCGTCACCGACGAAGGCTTCAAGGCCTACGTCCGCAAGGTCGCGGGTGACGGGAAGT
>JBJXDX010000033.1:0-36703 GCA_046154585.1 Hyphomicrobiaceae bacterium
CAGGAGGCGCGCCGCCTTGCCGATCAGGACAAGCGCAAGGCGCTGTACGAGGAAGCCTCGCGCCTCGTCGTGGCGGATGCGGCCGACATCTGGATCTACAATACCATCGAGCTGAGAGGCTTGAGCAATCGCCTGAAGGGCTTCAGCTTCACGCCCATCGGCTCGGGCGCGGATTTCCGCAACCTGTCGCTGGCGGGGTGATGCACGGCCGGTCCCGCGTTCGAGAGAGACGATGACGCGCTTCATTTTGCGCCGGCTGCTGCTGGCGCTTCCCGCCCTGTTCGGGCTGCTGGTGCTCACGTTCATCATGCTGCGCGTGCTGCCGAACGATCCGTCGGCGGCGCTGGCCGGCGAGAACGCATCGCCCGAGCAGATTGCGGCCGTGCGCAAGGCCTATGGTTTCGACGAGCCGCTGTGGAAGCAGTTCGTCATCTATGTGGGTCAGGTGGCGCGCGCGGACTTCGGCAACTCGATCATCTCAAACCGGCCCGTCGTCAGCGACATCGCCTGGCGGCTGCCGGCCACCATCGAGCTGACGTTCGCATCGCTCCTGTTTGCAGCCGTCGTCGGCATCCCGCTCGGGACGATGGCGGCGGTCTGGCACAACTCGCCGTTCGATCATGTGATGCGCGTCGTCACCGTGGGCGGGTTGGCCATCGCATCCTTCTGGTTCGCGATCATCCTTCAGATCGTGTTCTCGATGGAGCTGGACTGGCTGCCGCTGCGCGGCCGTTTTCCGGTCGGCGTCGATCCGCCGGCGAACATCACGGGCATGCATCTGATCGATAGCCTGCTGACCTTACGGTTCGATCAGTTCGGACATGCGCTGGCGCACATCGTCATGCCGGCACTGACACTATCGCTGGGCGGCCTGGCGTCGATCGCGCGCTTCACGCGTGCTGGCGTGCTGGAGACGATGCAGAAAGATTTCGTGCACTACGCGGAAGCCGCCGGCTACGCGCGCAAGCGCATCATCTGGGTCTACGTGCTGCGCAACTCCGTCGTGGCGGCGACGACGCAGATCGGTCTGCTGTTCGGCACGCTGATCTCGAGCGCGGTGGCGGTGGAGGCCATCTTCGACTGGCCGGGCGTCGGCTCCTATGCGGTGAGCGCGATCCTGACCTCCGACTACAAGGCCGTGCTGGCCGTGACGCTGATCGTCGGCGTGATCTATGCGCTCGTGAACATCGTGGTCGACGTGGTGCACGCCCTGCTCGACCCGCGTGTGGCCGAGAACCTGTAGGCCCCGCATGCTGATCCTGAAGAAATTCCTGCGCGACATTCCAGCGGTGCTGGGGCTGTTCATCATTTTGACGGTCTCTTTCATCGCGATCTTTTCGCCGCTCCTCATCCCCAGTGCCGAGGCCGTCTACGACGGCAACCTGATCGAACGATTGAGGCCGCCGTCGGCGGCGTTCTGGTTCGGCACGGACAATCTGGGCCGGGATGTCTTCTCGCGTGTCATCGTCGGCGCGCGCGGGGCGCTGATCGTGGCGCTCACGGTGGTCGCGCTGGCCATCGCCATCGGCGTGCCGGCCGGTCTCTATGCAGGCTACACGAACGGATGGGGCAGCGAGCTGGTGATGCGCGTAACGGACGTATTCCTGGCCGTGCCGCAACTGATCCTGGCGCTCGCCATCGCGCAGCTCATGGGGCGCGGCCTCGAGAGCGCCATGGCGGCGCTGGCGCTGACGTACTGGCCATTCTTCTGCCGCACGGTATACGGTGAGGTACGGCGCGTGCGCAATGCGTTGTTCGTCGAGGCACTACAGGGGCTCGGCGCCTCGACCTGGCGCATCCTGTTCGTGCACGTGCTGCCCAACGTCGCCTCGCCGATCATCGTGCGCGCCACCATCGGCATGGGCTTCACGATTCTCACGACGGCCGTGCTGGGCTTCCTCGGCATCGGGGCTGCGCCGCCCAACCCCGACTGGGGCCTTGCCATCGCCGAGAGCCGCGAATACCTGCCGCAATCCTGGTGGGCCGTGACGTTCCCGGGCGTTGCGATCCTCATCACGGTGCTGGGCTTCAATCTGTTCGGGGATGGGCTGCGCGATCTCGTCGATCCGCGACTGAGGCGGTCGCGATGATGCTGAAGACGGCAGATCCCGTTCTGGATATTCGCGATCTTTCGGTGTCGGTCGGGACCGACGAGGGCGAGGCGCGCATTCTGGATCGCGCCAGCCTGGCGCTGATGCCGGGCTCGATTCACGGCGTTGTGGGAGAATCGGGCTGCGGCAAGTCCACGCTGATGCGCGCGATCCTCGGCATCCTGCCCAAACGCGGCCGCGCGACGGACGGGAAGATTCTTCTGGGCGACCGCAATCTGCTCGAGCTGCCGGCCGAGACGCTGCAGAGCGAGGTGCGCGGGCGCGCCATCGGCTTTATTCCGCAGGATCCGTTTCAAGCGCTGAACCCTGTGTTCCGTGTTGGCACGCAGCTCCTGGAAACGATACGAGCGCCGGGCGACAAGGCCCAGGCGCGCAAGGAGCAGAAGGATCTTATCGTCTCGCTGCTGAAGGCGGTGCAGCTTCCCGACGCGGAGCATGCGCTCGACCGCTATCCGCATCAGTTCTCCGGCGGGCAGCGCCAGCGGTTGCTGATTGCGGCGTCGCTCGCGTCGTCGCCGGGCATCATTCTCGCCGACGAGCCGACGACGGCGCTCGACGTGACGACACAGTTGCAGATCCTGAAACTGCTGCGTGGTCTGGCTGCGGAACGCGGCCTGTCGATGCTGTTCGTCACGCACGACTTCGGCGTGGTCGCACAGCTTTGCGATACCGTGACGGTGATGTACGCGGGCCAGACGGTGGAATCGGGGCCCGTCGCGCGCGTGCTGAAGGCGCCGCTGCATCCCTACACGCAGATGCTGCTGGCGTGCCATCCCGAGCGCGCGGCCGAGCTCGCCGGCATTCCCGGTGCCGTTCCCTCGCCGCTCCGGCCGCCATCGGGCTGCCGATTCAATCCGCGCTGCCCGAGTGCGCAACCGCAGTGCAGCGCCGCGCATCCGTCGCGCTCGGAGCCCGAGGCCGGACATAGCGTGCGCTGCGTGCTGCATGCCGAGAAGGCTGCGGCATGACGCAGGCGCAAACTCTGCTTGAGATCGAAAACCTCGTCACCACGTTTGGCGGCGGACGGCGCTTCCTCGGCAAGCCGCAACCGCTCGTGCGCGCGGTCGATGGCGTGAGTCTGAAGCTCGAGGCCGGCAAGGCGCTTGGGCTGGTGGGCGAGTCGGGCTGCGGGAAGACGACGCTCGCCAAGACGGCGCTTGGCCTAATCCGCGAAGCTGAGGGCACCATCCGGCTGGAGCACTACGTCGTATCGGGCCTGCCGCCGAAGGAAGCGCGCGTCGCGCGCCGGACCGTCCAGTACGTCCACCAGGACCCGGGCGCCGCGCTCGATCCGTGGTGGAGCATCGGGCATGCGCTGGACGAGGCGTTGCGCATTCACGGCGTGTCGGATCGCGCGGAGCGCAGAGCCCGTGTCGACGAGATGCTGCATGCGGTAGGCCTCGATCCGAGCTTTCGCGGCCGCTATCCGCACGAGTTGTCGGGCGGACAGCAGAGGCGCGTGGGGCTGGCGCGGATTTTGGTGCTGCGGCCGCGCATTGTCATTCTCGACGAGCCGACGTCGGGGCTCGACCTCTCCGTGCAGGCGACCGTGCTGGGCGTGATCGACGATCTGCGCAAGCGGTTGGGCCTGACATACCTTTTCGTCAGCCATGACCTCTCCGTCGTGCAGCGCATGTGCGAGGAGGTGGCGATCATGTATCTGGGGCGGATCGTCGAGATGGGGCCGACGGCGGAGATCTTCGCGCGGCCGCAGCATCCCTACACACGTGCGTTGCTGGCCGCCGCGCCCAAGCTGGAGCCGGGCTCGCTCAACGATACGCCAGCGTTGCCGGGCGATCCGCCATCGCCGACCAATGTCGTGTCGGGCTGCACGTTCCGCACGCGATGTGCCTTTGCGGCACCCGTGTGCGCCGAGGCGAGGCCGCCACTGCTGACGGTCGGCGACAGACACACAGCTGCCTGTGTGCGGCTGGCCGAGATCGGGGAATCCGTCGCGGCTTAACAAAAGCGAGGAGACGGCCATGGCGCGCATTGCGGTCGGCGGGTTTCATCATGAGACCAACACGTTCGTCACGCCGGCGACAGACTTCGCCTATTTCTGCAGCCACCGCGACCGCCCTCCCCTCGTTCGTCGTGGCGATGTGTTGAAGTGGCTGAACGGCATCTCGTTCGCGCTGTCGGGCTTCCTGCAGGTGATGGACAAGGAGCACGAGATCGTGCCGCTGCTGTGGACCAGCGGCGGTGCCGGCGGAATGGTGACGCGCGATGCCTTCGAGCGCATCTCGGCCGAGCTGGTCGGCGAGCTGTCGCAGCAGATGCCGGTCGACGCGATCTACCTCGATCTGCACGGCGCCATGGTGAGTGAGGATTTCGAGGACGGCGAAGGCGAGCTGCTGCGGCGCATCCGTGCCTGTGTCGGGCCGGATCTGCCGATCGTCATCAGCTTGGATTACCACTCCAACGTTACGCACGAGATGACGGCGTATACGGATGCCATCTCGGCCTATCACACCTATCCGCACGTGGATCGCCCTGAGACGGGGATGCGCGCAGCACGCACCATGCAGCATGTGTTGAAGCATGGACGCACGCCGGGACGCGCGCTGCGCAAGATGCCTTTCCTCATTCCGCTGCACAGCCAGTGCACGATGGTGGAGCCGTCGAAGGGCATCGTCGAGCTGACGCAGAGGCTCGAGGGCGACGGCGTCATCAGCGTGGCGTATCTCGCCGGTTTTCCGCCATCCGACTTGTTCCAGTGCGGCCCGTGCGTGGTGGTGCACGCGACCACGCAGGAGGCCGCGGATCGTGTGGCGGACGGGGCGGCACGGTTCATTGCGTTGAAGGAAGCGGAGTTTGCGGTGCCTGTGCTGTCGCCCACCGAAGCGGTGGCGCACGCGAAAACAATCGCGGCAAGAGCAAGCCGGCCTGTGCTGATCGCGGACACACAGGACAATCCCGGCGCTGGTGGCAGCGCCGATACGACGGGATTGCTGTTCGCGCTGGTGGAGGGAGGAGCGGAAGGGGCAGTGCTTGGCTATCTGTGCGACGCTGAGGCCGTGAAAGCCGCGCATGAGGCCGGCAAAGGCGCCGACGTGACGCTCAAACTCGGCGGGAGGAACGGGCCCGAGGGCGTGGTGCCGTTTCCGGGGACGTTTCGCGTGGAGCAGTTGGGCGATGGCAAGTTCCGGACATCCGGGCCGGTGTCGGGTAACCGCGACATCGATTTGGGGCCGATGGCACTGCTGCGCATCGGCGGCGTGAAGGTGGCGGTGACGACGAAGCGCATGCAGGCGCTGGATCAGGAGCCGTTCCGCCATTTGAGCGTGGAGCCGAAAGAGCAGAAGATCCTTGGCCTCAAGAGCACCGTGCATTTCCGCGGCGATTTCCAGCCGATCGCCGAAGATATCCTGGTTTGCATCGCGCCGGGCGGGCATCTGGCGGACTCATCGAAGTATCCGTACAAGAAGCTGCGGGCCGGCGTGCGGTTGATGCCGCTCGGGCCGGACTCGCGTGGGCCGAAGGGTTGACTCTGTCATCCCGGCCGAGCGCGTCATGCGACGCATGATGCGCGAGTAGCCGGGATCCAGGGGCCACAACTGCCAGTGGCTGCCGCATGCGGCTCTGGGTCCCGGGTCGCGCGCGGGAATGATCTCCGTGATTTACACTACCGCCAAGACCCGCGCTTGCCCGGGATGACAGGCACAAAGTTTCCACGGGCACCAAGGCGTGGCAAGAAACGAGGCGCCAAGCGCACGCACCTGGAGAGGAAGTATCATGCCCCAGTCAACCATCGGGTTTGTCGGCCTTGGGCTCATGGGCGCGGGCTTTACGAAACGGCTGGTGGCAACTGGCCATCGCGTCGTGGGCTTCGATGTCGTGCGGGAGAAGGTGGAGGAGGCGCGCAGATGGGGAGTCGAAAGCGCGGCATCACCGGCTGATGTCGTCGCGCGATCCGAGCTCGTGCTCACGTGCCTGACGACGACAAAGAACCTGGAAGAGGTCGTGGAGGGCGAGGGTGGCGTGATGGGCGCCGGCAAGCTCGACGGCAAGGTGCTGGTCGATCATTCGACCGCCGACATCGACACGGTGAAACGGTTGGCGGGTGTGTTGGTGGACAAGGCGGGCATGGCGTTCGTCGATGCGCCCGTGTCGGGCGGGCCGGGTGCCGCCGAGACGGGCACGCTGGCGATCATGGCCGGTGGGAGCGCGGAAGCGATGGCGAAAGTTGCGCCGCTGATGGCGCATCTTGGCCGCTTCACGCATATGGGTGGAGTGGGCGCTGGCCAGGCAACGAAGCTCGTCAATCAGGCGCTGGTGCTAACGAACTATTGCGTGATCGCAGAAGCGCTGCGCATTGCGGAGGCCTACGGCATTGATGCGGCCAAAGTGCCGGAGGCTCTGGCACAGGGGCATGCAGGGTCAAATCTCCTGCCTGTGCTGTTCGAGCGCATGATTGCGCGGGACTTCGCGCCGCGCGGCTACGCAAGGCAGGTGCTGAAAGATCTCGAGATGCTCAACGATGCGGCGAAGACAAAGCATCTGCCGCTGCCGATGGCGGGACAGGCGCTGACGCTGTTTCGCCTGCTCAACGCGCAGGGCAAGAGCGAGCTCGATGGAGCAGCGGTGCTGACGTTGTGGCCGGATCAACCAGAGTAATGCGGCGCGTTCCGTGCTAAAAGGGGCGACGGGACAAGGCTGAGCCGATCTTCGCAGAGGAGAACGCCGATGCGATTTACCGTAGGGTTCAAGGCGAAGGGAAAGGCTGAGCACGTGATCGTGGAGGCTGAAGACGCGCTGGTCGCAGCACTTCGCGTCAAGGCCGAGCGCCCCGAGGGGCTCATCATGTACGTGCGTCCGGAAAATCGCCGGGGGGATGCCCGGCATCCTCCCCTCGCGCTGACCGCAGCCAAGCATTGACGCATACCGCGAGGCTGGGCGCTCGAGATACCTCCTACTTTGCGACCAGTCCGCCGTCGATCACCAGCTCGGAGCCGGTGACGAAGCTCGAGGCATCGCTCAGGAGATAGAGGACGGCGGCGGCGACCTCCTCGGGCTTTGCCATGCGGCCGAGCGGGATCTCGCGGCGCATGGTTTCGCGGGCGCGATCGGGATCGCGGGCGCTGAGCGCAATGGCATCGGTCATGTCGCCTTCGACGAAGGCCGGATGCACCGAGTTGCAACGCACGGGCGGGCTCTTGCGTGCGCCTGAAAGTGCCACGGATTTCGTGAGGAGACGCACGGCGCCCTTGGAGGCGTTGTAGGCGGCGAGATTGGCGCCGCCGACCAGTCCGGAGACGGAGGACAGATTGACGATCGACGGTGCGGAAGATTTCATCAACAACGGCATGGCGTACTTGCAGCCGAGGAAGACGCCGTCGACGTTGACGGTCTGAACGCGCTTCCAATCGGCAAAGCTGGTGCGCTCGACGTCGCCGAGGATGGCAATGCCCGCGCTGTTGACGAGCCCGTCGAGGCGGCCGTGGCGCTGCGCGATGCCGGCCATCGTTTCCATCCACGCGTCCTCGCGTGTGACGTCGAGCGATAGATCCATGCCAGGACGGCCGGCAAGATCCGTGCGGATGGACTGGCCGCCGGCGGCTTCTATTGCCGCGGAAACTGCAGAACCGAGCGTCCCGGCTGCGCCCGTGACGAGTACGATGCGATCCTGCAGCCCTTTGTCGCTCAAGGTCATAGTCCTCCCGGCATGTCTCGCGCGCATCATTGTGCGCCGCGGCGACATCACTACGCAATGAGGCGCCTTGTAAGGGCGCACCGAAGCCGCCATAAACAGCTGAGCGACAAATTCACAGACATAGGCCCATGAAAGCCGAAGCACCCAAGCCGGTCCTCCTGAGGGATTACCGGCCACCGAATTATTTGATCGACAGCGTCGATCTCGACATCTCACTGCACCCGACCGAAACGCGGGTGCGCTCGCGCCTCAAGATGCGGCCGAATCCCGCAGCCAAGGGCAAGCCCGGCGCGTTGGTGCTGGACGGCGAGCATCTGACGCTCGAGAAGGTGCGCCTCTCGGGCCGCGTGCTGGAGAGCGGCGACTATGAGCTGACGGATACGGCGCTCACGCTGCCGCGCGTCCCGCGCGAAGCCTTTACGCTGGAGATCGTCACCACGTGCGATCCGGAAGCGAACAAGGCCTTGACGGGGCTATATCGCTCGCGCGGCATCTATTGCACGCAATGCGAGGCCGAAGGCTTCCGCCGCATCACCTATTTCCTCGACCGGCCGGACGTGCTGTCGAAATACACGACGCGCATCGAGGCCGATGCAAACGAGACGCCGATCCTGCTCGGCAACGGCAATCCCGTCGACAGTGGGAAGATCGACGGCGGCAAGCGTCACTTCGCAGTGTGGCGCGATCCCTTCCCCAAGCCCTGCTACCTGTTCGCCATGGTGGGCGGCAACCTCGTCGCGGTGACCTCGACGTTCAAGACCATGTCGGGCCGCAAGGTCGGCCTCGGTATCTACGTGGAGCCGGGCAAGGAGGATCGTTGCGACTGGGCGATGGATTCCCTGAAGCGATCGATGCGATGGGACGAGGTGAAGTTCGGGCGCGAGTACGATCTCGACGTGTTCAACATCGTCGCCGTGTCGGACTTCAACATGGGGGCGATGGAGAACAAGGGCCTCAACATCTTCAACGACCGGCTGGTGCTGGCCTCGCCCAAGACTGCGACCGACGGCAACTTCGCCGACATCGAGCGCGTGATCGCGCACGAGTACTTCCACAACTGGACGGGCAACCGCATCACCTGCCGCGACTGGTTTCAGCTCTGCCTGAAGGAAGGACTGACAGTCTATCGCGACCAGGAGTTCACGGCCGACGAGCGATCACGCACGGTGCAGCGCATCCAGGATGCGCGCGGCCTGAAGGCGCGGCAATTCCCTGAGGACGCAGGCCCGCTGGCGCATCCGGTGCGGCCCGACAGCTACATCGAGATCAACAACTTCTATACGTCGACGGTCTACGAGAAGGGCGCGGAGCTGGTGCGCATGATCGCGACGCTTCTCGGGCGCGATGATTTCCGCAAGGGCATGGACCTCTACTTCAAGCGGCACGACGGCGAGGCAGCCACGGTGGAGGAGTTCGTCACGTGCTTCGCGGATGCGAGCGGCCGCGACCTGAAGCAGTTCATGACATGGTACTCACAAGCCGGCACGCCTGAGCTCGTTTGCTCCGTGAGCTACGATGCCGGCAAGAAGACTGCCGAACTGACGGTCGAACAGATGCTGCCGCCAACGCCGCGCGAGCCCAAGAAGAAGCCGTTGCATATCCCGCTGCGGCTGGGGCTGATCGGCGGCAACGGGCAGGACGTGACGCTGAAGCTCAGCTCCGGGGAGGAGATCCTCGACGGCGTGGTCGAGCTCAGAAAGCGCAGCGAGACCTTCCGCTTTGTCGATGTACCGTTGCGGCCGGTGCCGTCGCTGCTGCGCGGCTTCTCGGCGCCCGTGAACCTGACAGTCAACCTGTCGGATGCCGATCTCGAATTCCAGATGGCCAATGACGGCGACCTGTTCAACCGTTGGCAAGCGGCGCAGGATTACGCGACCCGCATATTGGTTGCATCGACCAAGGCGATCCGCGAGGGCGAGCGCACGGCCGCGCCCACGGTATTCGCGCGGGCACTTGGCTCGACGCTCGCCGACGAGGGCTTGGAGCCCGCTTATCGCGCACAGATGCTCATGCTGCCGAGCGAGTCCGATATCGCGCGCGTGATCGCCCGCAACGTGGAACCGACCGCGATCCATCGCGCGCGCCGCAGTCTGCGACGGCAGCTCGGCACGCTGCTCGGGGAGCGCCTAGCCGATGTCTATCGCGAGCACGCGCAGCCCGGCCCCTATTCGCCCGACTCCAGGAGCGCCGGACGGCGGGCGCTCCGCAACGCTGCGCTCGGTCTGCTGACGGCGCGCGGCAGACCTGAGGATATCAAGCGGACGGCGCAGCATTTCCGCTCGGCCGGCAACGCGACGGACGAGATCACGGCGCTGGCCCTGCTGATCGATGTGCGTTCGCCGGAGCGGCAAGCGGCGCTGGACGCGTTCTACGAGCGCTGGAAAGACGACCATATCGTCGTCGATCACTGGTTCACGCTGCAGGCGATCTCGAGCCTGCCGAATACGCTTACCACCGTGCAGCGGCTGATGACGCACCCGCTGTTCTCGCTGCGCAACCCGAACAAGGCGCGGTCGCTGATCGGGGCGTTTGCCGCCTCCAACGGGGTGAATTTCAACCGCGCCGACGGCAAGGGGTACGCCTTCGTCGCCGACCAGGTCTTGGCGATCGACGCGTTCAATCCGCAGATCGCGGCGCGCATGCTCGGGTCATTCCGGAGTTGGCGGACCCTGGAACCGGAGCGGCGGAAACTTGCGCGGGCGGCGCTCCAGCGGGTCAAGAAGGCCCCCAAGCTGTCGCGCGACTCCGGAGAGATCGTTTCCAAGATGCTGGAATGACACAGCTTGGGAGTCGCCCGACTTTTGCTCTTTTTTGATTCTCGACAACTGACCGCGGTTCACGCCAAACTGATTCTCAGTGATTCGGCGATGCGTCCTGCACCGAGTCGTCGAGGGGACATTCCACAAATCGCGAGGCAGAGATGGCGCGGACCTGGTCCGTTTGCCTGCGGGAAATCGCTGCGCAAAAGGATGCGATAGCCGACTGGTGGCACGCACTGGCCGATCGGGCATTTTTGCCCGTCGCCGTTCTTGCGCACCTGTGTGTCAGCCTCTTCGGAGGCGCCAATATCCTGACGCGCATGGCGGTTGCAGATGATCCCGGCCGCGTTCTGTTCGATCCTTCGGTGCTGCTTTTCATCCTGGCTGGCGGCATCACGGCCCTGTTGCTGCCGCATGCGAACGAACCGGCGCCGCCGCAGGCGTCCTCAGCGAGGCCGGCTCCCGATGAGATCAATTGTACGCCACCCGAGCGCGGCGCGCTTGCCAAGGCATCGGGGCTCGATGCCTTCGACGGCCTCCTGCATCACGTCGGCCACGAGTTGCGTACGCCGCTCAACGCCATCATCGGGTTTGCCGAGCTCATGCAACGCGAGCTGCTCGGCCCCCTCGGGTCGCCCAGGTATCAGGAATACGCGCGGCACATCCGCGAAAGCGGCGTCACGCTGCTGAAGGCTGCCGAGGATGTGATGGCGCTGACGACGCTGCTGGCCGACCGGGAGGTCCGCTACACCGAGGGCATGCACGCCGATCGACTCGTGTCCGAGGCTTGCAATGCCGCCGACGCCGGTGCGCGCGGCATCCATATCATGCGCGGGGCGGCCTGCTACGCGACCGTCGATGCGGAGCCGGCGGCCATGCGCCAAGCCCTGTCCACCCTGATCTCGAGCGCCGCCAAGGGCGCGCCTGAAAAAAGGCCCATTGCCGTCACCACACGGGTGGTGGGCGGCAGCGTAAGGGTCAGCATCGCGCTCGGCCGCGACACCCACGCGCAGGATAACCTGCCGGCCGAGGCGCAGTCTTCGATGGCCGTTGCCAGGATGCTGCTGGAACTCCAGGGCGCGGTGCTGACGGACTATCGCAGCCGGGATGGATCACGGCGCCTGACGGCCGCGCTGCCGCTCGCACGCGAGCAGCGCTATTCGGCCAATGCGGTCCGTGCCGGCGCGAGGCTGCATCCTCAAGGCCATCTCGGCCGTGAACTCATGAATTAGCGGCGTCGATCAACGCCTGTTGGGGGCGAATCTTTGGTCCGCTCTTGGCCTGGGATCAGACGTTAGCGCGACCGATCGCAATGTCGCGGAAGTTCCAGGAACTGCCGAGGTGAAGTTGCGGTGAGCACGCGCCGAGCGCACGATTGGCCGATGACCCGTACCCTCGCAGACTCGGATTGAGCTTGTTCCCTTCGGCCGCGAAGACTCGGTAGCGAGCGGATCGTTGTCGCCGGTGGCCATTATAGCGAGATGTGTGGGTAAGCGCTCTTTACGGCCCTGATGCCCTCCTGCTTGAGGACATCGGCCGTCGTATGACCCGCAGCGGCCGCATTGAGGATCGCATTCGCCAGCACGGATCGCGCATCCTCGATGATCGATTGCGGCTGCCCGGCAAACATGTAGCGGATCGATGCCCAACTCTCGTCAAAGGCATTGGTAGCCGCACTGAACGTCTCAGGTTCAAAGACCCTCGCTTCGATGAGCGGATCAGTTCTCGGCATGTGCTGTATGCCTCACTGAGGTGCTGGCAACTCCATCGGCATCGGCAGCCGACGGCATCTGCACAATGCGCAGCGCTTTGCCCCTCAGAGTTTCGGCATCGGTATTTCCCAACCCGGCGAACATCACCACGGCCTTCGCCAACGCCAAGCGCGCCAGTTCCATCTCGCTATCGGGGCGTTCGTCGTAGTGCGGTTCGATTGAGGCCCATGCGCGGTCGAAGACCTCGCCCATCATCTTGACGGTCTCAGGCGGGAAGGCAGAGTTTGAGATGATGCTGTAAATGTGCGGCACAGGCTCCCTCCTTTCCTCAGGTGGGAACTCGATACAGACCGCAGGTAGCGCAGCTTTTGACCCGTTCCCAGCGGAACCATTTTAATCAAGCCAGTTGTCACGGGCGACGGGAAATTCAGTCGGAAATCATACACTCCGGGATGACGATTGGCCGGAATGTTGCCCGCGCATTTTCTGGCAGGCGCTGAGAATGTCTTCGGGCTTATAGGGCTTTTGGAAGAAGAGGCTGCCAGGCACACGACGGCCTAACTCTATCGGGTTTCCAGACACATAGATGATGGGCTTGTGCGGATGCGCGGCCCGGAATACCTCGGCGACATCCCAGCCGTTCGCTCCTGCACCAAGGTTGATGTCGGTCAGGAGGATGTCGAAATGGCCGCCCTGTCTCAGCAAGGCGAGAGCGGCATCGCCGGTCGCAATCTCAAGAGCCAAATAGCCAGCGTCCCGGAGGCAGGTCGCAGTCATATCGCTGACTAGCCACTCATCCTCCACGACGAGCACCACCATTGGCTCTGCACCGTGCATAGCCTCCATCCTTCTTGCATCTGGCGTTATCGACCCGCCACGAGCTTCCAGCTCATCCTGAGGCGAGTTCACCGAGCAACGTGCGAAATCGCACCTTCGTTCCAAAGAATCGCATGAAATCGTACATTTTGCCACAATTAGGTGATTGCGGCCGTTGGGTGTACAAGGCCGCATCGCCTGGACGGTCACCGGATGCAGGCGCCTGAGAGACGCTCGCGCTCCCCCGAATATGGAGCGCGGCCATGCCCGAAATTCTTTCCCAGGCCGCCATTTCCAACCGCCTCCTGTCTGGACTATCGCACCAAGATTTTGCCGTGCTGGCGCCGCATCTTGAGACGGTCGATCTGCCGCTGCGCAAGGTGCTCGAACGACGCCAACGCAAAGTCACGGGCATTTACTTCCCGGAAAGCGGCTTTGCCTCGGTCGTTGCCAATGGTTCCAGCGGCCAGCCCATTGAGGTCGGCCTTATCGGGCGCGAAGGCATGACCGGCTTGGCCGTCGTTCTGGATGCGGATCGACCGCGGCATGACACCTTTGTTCAAGCCGCTGGCACTGGCTTGTGCCTGACTGCGGCGAAGCTCCGGGCAGCCATCGACCAGAGTACATCGTTGCACCGGTCCTTGCTGCGCTACGCGCACTACTTCCAAACACAAACGACAGAGACGGCGCTGGCCAACGGTCGGAGCAAGATCGAGGAACGGTTGGCGCGTTGGATTTTGATGGCCGATGATCGCATCGATGGCGACGAGCTGCCGCTGACGCATGAGTTTTTGTCTGTGATGCTCGGCATCCAGCGCACCGGCGTGACCGTCGCGGTGAATACCCTGACACGCGCTGGTCTGATTTCACATCGGCGCAGCCGGATTACCGTCCTCGACCGAGCGACACTGGAGAAGCGTTGCAATGGAACATATTCGCGGCTTCCTCGGTAAAACGCTTGAGGCAACATAGATCTGCCAGCGATGGCGACACGACGAGGTCGTACCGGTTCTGTACCGCTCCGCCAATTCGCTCAGATGCATCTCAGTTGATTGGCAAAGAAGGCGCCGGGGACGCGAAGCCCGACGTGGGATCGGAAGTCAAGCTCTCCGCGCTCATCCTTGCCGGGTCCACGGTGGCCCGCTCCAGTTCATCTCGAAACGCCGCGGCGTGGTCGGCCATCATACGTCGTCTCCAGACTACGCAAAGGACCGTCGTGTGAACAAAAGCCGAGATCGAGGCCAGCGGCATCGTAGAGGCGCGAGGGCTGACCAATGTCCGGACCCCGCCGCCGCCCCCGGCTCCGGACCTCGTATCGCACCTGTTGCGCCCCGCACGCTCCAGGTGCAGCTCTCTGACCTGGTTTAGGAAGCCTTCTTCATCTGCTCGAAGGACTTCTTGGCCATTTCGTTGACCGTCTGGAACGTCTGCTGGGCAACACGCGTGGAGAGTTCGAACAGCTCTTTGGTCTGTGCGCCGGCGACGGCAAACTGCTTTTGCATGAACTCGGCCTGGAGGCGCGCAGCCTCAGGCAGCGTTCTGGCTCTTGCAATGGCCTCGGCCGCGTCGAACACCGCTTGCGTGTTGACGGAAACATTGTCCAGCAACTTCGTGCCGATCTCCTTGGCGCCGGCCTGTGTCGCCAGGAGCACATCTTCCGCGACCTTGGCATGGTCCTTGGCGGCAACGCTCAGCTTGTCGTAGGCCTCGCGGGTTTTGGCGACGCCTTCTTGCGCAAACGCCTGCATGTTTTCCGGCAGGTGTGCGGACTTCGCGACGTTGAGGAATTCTTCGGTCTGGCGCTTCATGTCGTCGTTCATGGTTCTCTCCTGAGGAACTTGTCGGGCAGTGCCTTGATCTCGGAACAATCAAGGCGGGGAACACATCCCCGTCAAATAGGAGATCCTGCGGGGATGTTCTGCGGTCATGCCGATCATGCGTGAACATGCGCGCCGGTCGCTCAGATCTGCTAACCGGTCATTTCCCGCGCGCAAAGGCCAACAGGTTGCTCAATTGCCCGGCAACGGAACGCATTTCCCTCGGACGTCGGCGCAGGAAAATAGGGGCCATTTTTCAGGACCCTTTTACGCCTTACCTATCGTCACAATCCCCTTCTCACGCTGTTCGTTCCAATGAATTGTGCGATTTCACACTTAGCCGTCCTCTATTGGACGTGGCGGATTCGTTACTGCGCTGGCAATCGAGCGAAGACGGCTTGCGTATGTCCGATTTCGCCCACAATCTAAGAGTGGGAGGATGGCGACCGTGGTACTCGCGCTCTGTGCCGGTAGGGAGGATCCATGGCCCCGCAAACTCCGACCCTCCCACCCGTTCACTGTTCGCATCGAACCGAAGAACCTCGACTGGAATCTGCTGCCGGTGCCCCACGGATCAAACTAATATGCATGCGCTGATATCGCCGCGATGATTTGTTCGCGCGTCATCTCATAGGGGTCGCGCGGAAAAGTCTCTGGCAACGCACAGATCCACCCCTCGGCCCTATCGCGCCAATAGAGTGCATCACGGTCTGAGTTCGAGTTCATCAGACGGGCATCCCCCGGTATGTCAAATGACATACCAGCCGCGAGACCGCCCTTTCCGCTAGATTGGTTCCGGCTCTAAGAGCTGGCTCCACAATTTCGGACGGTAGGGTGAGTGGATTGTCTGCCTGACAGCGGGCACGGTTGTGCCTGCGAATCAGGAGCATTCGATGAGCAGACGACCGAGGCGGAACCACTCGCCGGCCTTCAAGGCCAAGGTGGCGATAGCGGCGATCAAGGGCGAGCGGACGATCGCGCAGATCTCTGAGCAGTTCGACGTTCATCCGAACCAGGTGACAACCTGGAAGGCGCAGCTCGAAGGCGGCGCGGCTGATGTTTTCGAGGGCGGCAACGGCTCGGCGCCTGCCGTGCCCACCGTCGACGTAAAGCAGCTTCACGCCAAGATCGGCGAGCTGACGCTTGAGAACGATTTTTTAGAAGGTGCGCTCACCAAGGCGGGATTGCTGAGCGCAAGGCGATGATCGACCGAGATCATGCGTTGAGCATCACGAAGCAGGCCAAGTCGATCGGGGTTGCGCGGAGCACGGTGTACTACGTGCCCCGCGACGTCACGCCGGAAGACCTCGTGCTGATGAAGCAGATCGACCTGCTGCACATGGAGTTTCCCTTCGCCGGGGCGCGGATGTTGCGCGCTCTGTTGGCTGCCAAGGGGAGCAAGGTCGGCCGGCGTCACGTGAAGACGCTGATGCAGCGGATGGGGATCGAGGCGCTGTATCGCCGTCCGCGCACGACGAAACCGGAGCCGGGCCACAAGATCTTCCCATATCTGCTGCGCGGCCTCGAGATCACGCGGCCCAATCAGGTCTGGGCAATGGACATCACGTACGTCCCGATGGCCAAGGGCTTCGTCTACCTCGCCGTCGTGCTCGACTGGTTCTCGCGGCGCGTGCTGTCGTGGAAACTGTCGATCACGATGGAGGCGGCGTTCTGCGTCGAGACGTTGGAGGAAGCACTCGCACGCCACGGCAAGCCCGAGATCTTCAACACGGACCAGGGGTCGCAGTTCACGGGCGTGGCGTTCACCGGCATGCTGGCGAAGCACGACATCAGGATCAGCATGGACGGCAAAGGCGCTTGGCGCGACAACGTCTTCGTCGAGCGGCTTTGGCGATCTGTGAAGTACGAGGAGGTCTACCTGCACGCCTACGACAGCGTGAGTGCGGCGCGGGAAGGGATCGGACGCTATCTCGATCTCTACAATCGGCGCCGCCCACACTCGAGCCATGACGGACGCACGCCCGACGCGGCGTACTTCGGACACCAGAGCATGCCGCCGATCCGCTTGGCGGCCTAACCCCGGCAGACGATCCACTTACCCAAGCGGAATGTCTGTCCGAACAAACGGGACCACCTCAGAGGCTTGGACGGAGCCGCATACAAGATGACACGCGCACTAACGACCTTCCATCCGTTTTGCTCAAACGGGCTGCGGTCGCCCAGGTCACATCGTGCAACTTCATAGACGTCGACGTTACTGTCGCGATGGCCCTTTGCCTCGAACGTGTAGAGGCCCCCGGAGGGTGATCGGACCCTTATCTCGTCGATCTTGGCATGGGTGAAATGTGAATTGTCAACCATGTTGAGCGTAGGTTTGCGCAGTAGCGTGTCAAACTTGACTTCGCGCCGAATTAACGGTTCGAGCCGCGGCGCACAGAGCGAAAATGCTAAAAAGAAACTTCTGCCGACCTGTTCAATGAACGTTTTGCCACCAATGGTGACGACATCCAGTTCGTGGCGCTCGCGATCGTGAACGACCGAGATGCTGTCCACCTTCCTTCGAACCATGGTCTGCAGACGTGACTCTACGAACGCATCTTCTGTTACCTTCCGCGCCTCAGCAAAAAGCGTCACCTGGTCGATTAACCTCCTGCCGTGCGTATCTTCCGGAAACAAGACACGGCGAAAGTGATGGGTTTCAAGCTCTCCTGGCGCATCGAATGCGGGGCAGGCCTTTAGTGCGTTGCTGACCAGTTGCTGAAATTTTACAATGCGCTCTTGGCTAAACGAAATTTTTGCGTCTCTCGGCAGGCGAACGCGAAACGCCTTCCAAGACCGCTTATTAAGTCCCTGGTCGGCATGAACTGCTGAAAGGCAGTACTCGAAAAGCTCATCACCTTGCAGCGCTAGCCAGACCGCAGCCGTCTCCATTCCGCCAGGCAGTTCATCGAATGCGTCGCGCAATCCCGCGTCATGATAAAGCACCGACCGAATTGTCGGCCTACGAGCGTGCTGAGCAAGACTGGCGATTTGCTGTAGTTGCACCCAGACTTTCGAGTCTTTGCTGGCAGCGTCCCGGACCGATAACCCAAGTGTGCGCGCATTCAAGGCCCAGTCGATAAGGGCTTCTTCGGCGGGCGCAATTTTTTGGAACAGGCTGCGCATAAGGTCTCGATCGCATGCCGCGACTAGTCGAGGGATGTCAATCGCCACGTTCACCTCCAACAACGCAGCACGGGATAGCGCTGCCGGAACGGGGCGCGCCATCTGGTTTCTTCAAAGACCGCACACCTCAGCCGCACATTCCCGAATCATTCCCCGATGCAGCATATGCAGACCATGCCTGCATCAACTCTCTTCGCTTGTTAAATAAATCGCCTCTGGCGTATGCCGCCTCCGCCTCGTTCTTGAGACGATGCGCAAGCGCCGCCTCAATAACCTCGCGGGGGAACGCGGTCGTTTCACCGGCCCAATCCCGAAAGGTCGAGCGGAAGCCGTGAGCCGTGACATCGCCGCGACCCATTCTCTTCAGCACCGCGGTTACGACATGTCACTCATCGGCTTATGTGGATCGAACCGGCTCGGAAATACTAGGGCATCCGGCGGTCCTTCCTCGCCGAGCAGTTCAATTGCGGTGGCGGTTAGAGGCACGCGTTGTTCCTTCGCCGCTTTCATGCGCGCTGCGGGGATGGTCCAGACCCCAGCGGTGAGGTCGATCTCGACCCAGCGCATTCCGCGCACCTCGCCCGAACGCGCCGCTGTCAAGATTAGAAAAGCGAGCGCCAAGGCCGAGAAACCCTCGCGTGTGGCAAGCTTAGCCATGAACGCTGGCAAATTCCGCCAGTCCAAAGCCGGGTGATGTTCCACACGATGCACCTGCGAGGGTTTTGGAAGTAGGTTCTGCAGATGGCCGCGCCAGCGGGCGGGGTTTGGACCAGCCCTCAAACCCTGGGCGGACGCAGAATCCAGGACGGCTTCGATCCTTTGGCGCACGCGACTCGCCGTCTCCGGCTTGTCAATCCAAATACGGCGCAGCACTGCAAGCACGTGCGTTGTCTCGATTGCCCTCACGTCCAGCGGGCCGAGAGCTGGATAGACATAGGTCTCAAGCGTTGACGACCATTGCGCCGCGTGCTTTGGATTTCGCCAGCCTGGACGCTTGTTTTCGATGAGGTCGGCCGCGGCCTCGTGGAAGGTGGTCTCGCGCTGGGAGCGAGCCGCGAGAGGGTCAAAGCCGTCAACCAAGAGCCGGCGAGCCTCAAGCGCCTTCTGACGAGCGACCGCCAGCGTCACCTCCGGATATGGTCCGAGGCCCATATCTCTTCGGCGCCCCTTGACCTGATAACGAAGTACCCAGGATCGGGCGCCGCTCTCCTTCACAACAAGCATTAAACCTCGACCGTCTGTGTAGCGGCCAGCCGGTGCGGTCTCAACTTTACGAGCGAAAAGCGGCACCTTTGTCCCCACATCAGTCCCCACACTACATCGCGCTTTTAGGCGAACGTTAGAGGACACGCAAGGACGGGACAGTAGACTAAATAATTGCTTTTTCGACGTTTCGTGACCGTTGGCGGACGATGGCGAACGGCGGATGGCGGACACCCCTTCCGCCAGTCAAGGCTTTGCAAATACTGAGCAAAGCTTTGTGGGGTGCAAAGGCGAAAGGCTCAGGACCGGCCGCCGTCCACGGAGAGGACTTGGCCGGTGATCCAGGATGCCTTGGCACTTGCCAAGAAGAGTGCCGCGTTGGCGATATCTTCCGCGCGCCCCGTGCGGCGCGCGTGGATGCTCTCGACAAGCCGTCGTTGCCCTTCCGGCCCGTAGCTCTCCCATTGCCGCTCCGTCGCCGGGTTGGAGCGCACGAAGCCAGGGGCGATGGCGTTGCTGGTGATGCCGAACCGGGCGAAGTCCTGGCTTAGCTGCTTCGTCAATCCGACCAGGGCGTGCTTGGCGGACGTGTAAGCCTGGATGCCGGTGAGACTCGGGCGCAAACCTGCCCCGGAGGCGATGAAGACGAGGCGGCCATAGCCGAGGCGCTTCATGACACCCGTCGCGGCCTGCGCCAGCCAGAACGCGCTGTCGATGTTGGCCTCGAAGATCGTGCGCCACGCTGTCTCGTCAATCTCCTCGATGGGCCGCCCAACCTGACCACGGACGCCGCCTGCAGCGTTGACGAGAATATCGAGCCGCCCATCCGTGCCGTCGACGGCATCGACGAGGCCGTGGGCATCGCCACGCCGGCCGAGATCGGCCTGGTGACAAACGAACCCTGTGGCCCCCTCGCTCCGAGCCCACGCGATCTCGTCGATGTCCGCCAGATGCACCTTGGCACCCGCCGCCTGCAGCGCCAGGGCGATGGCTCGGCCGATACCTTGCGCGGCGCCTGTTACGAGCGCGACGCGCTCGTCGAAGCGGATGTGCATGCGTCGATCAGCTCCTGGAACGTCGCGACGGACATCGGACGCCGCCCATCCTCGATGTCGTGGATCAATGTCACCAGTTTCGCCAGCGCCGGCGTCGCCACACCGACCTCGCGGCCTAGATCAACGATGAAGCCGATCTGCGGGTCGATCTCCGTCCGGCGCTTGCGCACGGCCAGATCGCGGTAGATGCCGGAATGCGTCTTCGCGGTGTGCCGGTTGAACTCGGCAAGCGCGGCGATTGACACGCGGGAGCGCTCGGGGGACGCATCCTCGGCGAACGCCTCGGGATCGAAGCCGTTGAAGCCGACGGGCTTGATGCCGCGCGCCCGCGCCACGGTCATCACCTCGCGGCCAAGCGTCTCGAACACGATGGTGCGTCGCGGATCAGCGAAATTGTCGGCCATCGAGTCCATGGTGAGCGCAGTTGCGAACAGCTGTGCGCCATAGGCGAGCTTGCCCCACAGATAGCCCCAGATGTTGTCAGTGAGGATGGCATCGGGCTCGAAGCGCTGCAGCAGCGCGTGCATGTCGCGGGTTCGCGGGCGGATGGTGCCATCGATCTCGCCAACCACCACGGCAGCGCGGTTGCCGAACAGAATTACGCCCGGCCCGTGCCAGTCGGCGCCGAAGTTGACGAAACAGCCCATCGTGCGCTCGGCGCCGATCCGCTTGGCGATCGCAATCTCGTTGAGGCCGTTCTGGGCCGACAGCACGTAGCCGTCATCGGCCAGGTGCGGCGCGAGCTGCTCGAGCGCCGTCTCGGTCGTCGGCGCTTTCACTGCCAGCACGATGCGCCGGTAGCGTCCCTGCACCTCGCCGGGCGTTGCGGCCGGCACCTTGACGGTGAACTCATCCAACGGCCCGAAGATGCGCAACCCACGCGTTTGGCAGGCTGCGACATGCTCGGGAACGATATCGACGACCCGCACCGGCACCCCGGCGCGCGCCCAGTAGGCGGCAATGGTCCCCCCGATCGCGCCGCCGCCCCAGATCAGGATGGGCTCGCGACTGTCCGCGCCACTCGCATTTTGGGCCATGATACCTGCCGGCAAATGAATGGAAGCGGAGGCCGGGTGCCCGGCGCCCCACTGTGGCGTCTACCTCACTTCGCCGGCTTGACGTTCATGGCAAGGGTGTCCTCGTCCACACGCGCAACGATCTTGACCTTGTCCTTCTGCATCGCCCAGGCCGAGCCGACCGCGACGATGGGGAGCCGCTGGCGATCCTTCAGCACCAGCTCGTTGGCCTTCTCGAGCAACGCGCGCCGCTTGGCCTCGTCCATCTCCACGGCGGCGTCCTGCAGCACCTTGTCCATCTCGGCGTTCTTGTAGCCGAGCACATTGAACGCCCCCATTTTCTTGTCCTTGTCGTTGGAGTGTGCCAGCGAAGACAGCGTGTAGTGCGCCTCGCCCGTGAGCGTGCCCCAGCCTGACATCGACATTGAGAACTCGGCACGGGTGCGCGCGGGGAAGAACACGGCCGCCGGTTGTGCGTTGGCCTTGGCGTCGATGCCGATGGCCGCCAGCATCTGTGCGATGGACGTGCCCACCTGTCGGTCGCCCGGCAGGCGGTCCTGCGTAAAGGAGAACTGAACGCGGAAGCCATCGGCATAGCCGGCATCGGCCAGCAGCTTCTTGGCAGAGGCCACATCGTACTTACGCTCGGGCAGCGTCTTGTTGAAGCCGAAGATGGACGGCGTCACCATTTGGTTGGCGGCCTTGCCGAGGCCCTCCATGGCGACCTCGGCCAGTGTCTGGCGGTCGATGGCCAGATCGATGGCCTCGCGCACCCGAATATCAAGGAAGGGGTTCTTGGGCAGCGGTGAGCCGTCCTTGGCCGCTATTTGACCCGCAGGCGGCGTCTCGCGCATGTCCATCTCCATATTGAAGACATACACCGTATCGATCGTTTGCACCGTAAGCTTGGCGTCTTGCTTGAGCGAAGCGACGTCGGTCGCCGGCACGCGGTTGATCAAATCGAGCTGCCCGGCTTTCAACTGCGCGAGACGGGCTGCGTCGTTGGCGATCTCCTTGCGCACGTGACGCGCCCACGGCTCCTTCGGCCCCCAGTAGCCGTCGAACCGGTCCATCACCAGATCGCCCTTGGGCGTCCACGATACATACTTGTAGGGTCCGGTGCCGATCGCAGCCTTGCCGCTGTTGAAGGCCTCGTTGGCGGTCTCCTTGGTCAGACCCTGCGTGGCCTTCGCCGACGTGATGAAGAGGCGGATGAAGTCGTTGGGCAGCACCGGCGCCGGACCGTCGGTGACAATGTGAAGCGTATGCGGGTCGACGATCCGGGTCTCCTTCACGCGCCGAACGTAGATCGTCAACGGGTTCGGGCCGGCGACGACCGGGATCCGCTCGATCGAGGCCTTCACGTCCTCGGCGGTGAAATCCGACCCGTCGTGGAACTTCACACCTTTTCTGAGCTTGAACTCCCAGGTCGTAGCATCAAGCGGCTTCCAGCTCTCGGCCAGTCGCGGCTGCACTTCCAGACCGTCGCCGGACCAGGTCAGCGTATCGAAGATGTGCTTGAGCGATTCCGCGTGTGTGCCCGTTGCCGTGAAATGCGGATCGATCGAGTCCGGTCCCCCGCGCACGCCAATGGTCAGGGTTTGTGCCGCAACGGCCGCGGGCGCGAGACCAACCAGTAGCGCCGCGATCGGCAGTGACAGGGCCGAGCCGAATAGACATCCCATTCTGCATCCCTCCATGAAATAAGCAGTCGCCCCGCGGTCGCAGTAGTGATCATCCGACACGGCGGAAGGCATGCAAAGGACGGAATGGCCGCCCGTGATTGACGGAGCTATTGGTGGTGGCCGCTTCCGAGTCTAAGCCGTTGCATCACGCCCGCCGGAGCCGCTTGCGGCCCTGAACTTGACGCACAATCCGGGCTGCCGTCAAGATGAGCAAGCAGTCGCGACGATTACAGATTGGGCACGCCGATGCGCATTGCGGACATGAATTGGATGCAGGTGCGCGATCACGCAGCCAAGGACGATCGCGCCGTGCTCCCCATCGGCTCGACGGAGCAGCACGCCTACCTCTCGTTGGCGGTCGATTCCATCCTGGCGGAGCGCGTCGCCTTGGAGGCTGCGGAGCCGCTCGCCATCCCTGTTTTCCCCGTCATCAACTATGGCCTGACCCCGAGCTTCATCGAATACCCCGGCACCGTGACGCTCAGGATGGCGACCCTGTGCGCCGTGGTGACCGACGTCCTGGATGGCATCGTCCGCTCGGGCTTCAAGCGCATCGTCATCGTCAACGGTCATGGCGGCAACTCGCCGGCCCACGGCGTCGTCCTTGAATGGCTCGACCGGCACCATGGCGTGCAGGTCAAATGGCACAACTGGTGGAACGCGCCCAAGACCTTTGCCAAGGTCCAGCGGATTGACAAAGTCGCCTCGCACGCGTCCTGGATGGAGAACTTCCCCTGGACCCGGCTCGGCAACGTGGCGATGCCGTCAACCCAGAAGCCGATGATGCAGATCGATCGCTTCCAGCAGCTCGACCCGGCCCGAAAGAAAGAGTTCCTTGGCGACGGCAACTTCGGGGGCCTCTATCAGCGTTCCGACGAGGACATGCTGGCCCTCTGGAAGGTCGCGGTGGAGGAGACGCGAGGGATCATGGCCGAAGGCTGGGCCTAGCTTGCGATCGCGTCACTTGACGCACGGTTCGGCCGAGGCACCTTGGGTGAATAGAGGGGATGCAATCCGAAACGACCCTACTTTAAGAAACAGGCGGGCGATGGCATGCTTGGCTTCGTGATCCAGCGGCTGATCCAGGCGCTCGTCGTCATGCTGGTGATCTCTGTGCTTGTGTTCGTCGGCGTCTACGCCATCGGCAACCCGATCGACGTCTTGATCTCGCCCGATGCCACCCAGCAGATCCGCGAGCAGACCATCAGAGCCTACGGCCTCGACCAGCCCCTCTGGCAGCAATACATCACCTTTCTCGGCCGCCTCGTGACGGGTGACTTCGGCCGCTCGTTCGTTTTCAACATGCCGGTGCTGACGCTGATCTTCTCGCGGCTTCCCGCAACGCTGGAGCTGACGCTCGCCGCGGTCCTCGGCGCCACCTTGATCGGCGTGCCGCTCGGCATGTACGCGGGCTATCGGCCCGACAGCCCAGTGGCCAAAGCTATCATGGCGTTCTCGATCATCGGGTTCTCGGTCCCCACCTTCTGGATCGGCCTCGTCCTGATCCTCACGTTCGCCGTGACGCTCGGCTGGCTGCCGGCCGGCGGGCGCGGCGAAACGGTGTCGCTGTTCGGCGTCGAATGGAGCTTCCTGACTGCCGACGGCTGGCGGCACATGCTTTTGCCCGCACTCAACCTCTCGCTCTTCAAATTCGCCATGATGGTGCGCCTGGCGCGCGCCGGCACGCGCGAGATGATGCTGACCGACGTCGTCAAGTTCGCGCGCGCGGCAGGAGAAAGCGAGGCGACGATCCTGAGCCGCCATGTCCTCCGCCTGATTGCCATCCCGATCGTCAGCGTGTTCGGCCTGGAGTTCGGCTCGACGCTGGCGTTCGCCGTCGTCACCGAGACGATCTTCTCGTGGCCCGGCGTCGGCAAGCTCATTATCGATTCCATTTCTGTGCTCGACCGGCCCGTGATGGTTGCGTACCTGATGCTGGTGGCGTTCTTCTTCATCATGATCAATTTCCTGGTCGACATCGCCTACGCGGCGCTCGACCCGCGGCTCAGAGCCCGGCGCGCCTGATGGATCACGCCTCGCCATTGGCGCGCTTCTGGGCCGAGTTTCGCGAAAGCACGGTCGCGGTCGCGGCGCTGGCGGTCGTCATCCTGATTGTCTTCCTTGCAGTGATTGCACCGCTGATCGCGCCGCAGAACCCATACGATCTGTCGCAATTGGTGCTGGGCGATGCGCGCCGCCCGCCGGGTTACGTTGGACGCCACGGCTTCACACATTGGCTCGGCACCGACGCTCAGGGCCGTGATCTGTGGTCGGCGATCCTTTATGGCCTGCGCATCTCTATTCAGGTGGGTCTCGTCGCCGGCGCCATTGCCTTCGCGATGGGCGCCGCCCTCGGCTCCATAGCCGCGTTCTTCGGCGGGCGCATCGAAGCACTCATCATGCGCGTCGTTGACCTGCAGCTCTCGTTTCCGGCGATCCTGCTTGCTCTCGTGATCTCTGCCATCCTGGGACAGGGAAAATGGCAGCTCATTGCCGCACTGGTCGCGGCGCAATATGCCTACTTCGCCCGCGCGACCCATGGAGCGGCATCCGCCGAGCGTGCCAAGGAGTATGTCGACGCCGCGCTGTCCACGCCGCTCGGGTCCACCCGCGTAGCCTTTCGCCATATCCTGCCCAACTGCCTGCCGCCGCTGATCGTGGTTGTGACCGTGCAGGTGGCCAACTCCATCGCGCTCGAGGCCACACTGTCGTTCCTCGGCTTGGGATTGCCCGTCACCGAGCCATCGCTCGGCATGCTCATCGCCAACGGCTTCCAGTTCATGCTGTCCGGCCGGTATTGGATCTCGATCTATCCGGGCGTCGCGCTCATCATCCTCATCGCCGCCATCAATCTTGTCGGCGATCAGGTTCGCGATCAGCTTAACCCGAGGCTGAAGCGATGACCGCCCCCCTGCTGCAGGTCCGCGATCTGGTCACGCACTTTGAGACCCGAGCCGGCGTCGTAAAGGCCGTTGACGGTGTATCCTTCGATCTGGCTCAGGGCGAGGTCGTCGGCCTCGTCGGTGAGTCAGGGTCGGGCAAGACGGTCACGGGGTTTTCCATCCTGGGTCTCATCGATCCGCCGGGGAGGATCGTCGGCGGCTCGATCGTGCTGCAAAACCAGGAACTGGTGGGCGCCGACCGCTCCACGTTGCGGCATCTGCGCGGCCGGCGCATGGCGATGGTCTTTCAGGACCCGGCGATGACGCTCAACCCGGTGTTGACCATCGGCACGCAGATGCGCCTGGCGCTTGCCGCGCACGAGCGCGTGCCCGCGAAGGCCGCCCGCGACCGCGCGGCCGCCGTGCTTGCGAAGGTCGGCATCCCCGATCCCGCACTCATGCTCGATGCCTACCCGCACCAGTTTTCCGGCGGCATGCGCCAGCGCGTGGCCATCGCCATCGCCCTGCTCAACCGGCCCGCGCTGATCGTGTGCGACGAGCCGACGACTGCGCTCGATGTCTCCATCCAAGCCCAGATCCTCATCGAGATGCGCGCCCTCGTGCGCGATTTCGGCACGGCTCTCATCTGGATCAGCCATGACGTTGCGACCGTCTCCTCGATCGCGAGCCGCATCCTCGTGATGTATGCAGGCCGGCTGATCGAGGAGGGCCCGACCGCTGCCGTGCTGCGTGCGCCGCGCCATCCCTATACGCTGGGACTGCTGCGGTCTTTGCCGGCCAATGCGGCGCCGGGGCAAGAGCTGGCGCAGATCCCGGGCGCCCCGCCGTCGCTGCTGAACCTGCCACCGGGTTGCGCATTCGCACCGCGATGCGCTCGCGCAGATGGGGCGTGCGCCATAGCACCAGCGCTTGTCCGCCACGGTGATCGCGCCCTGCGCTGCCATCATCCGATCATGACCGAGGTAGCGGCATGAGCTCCTTGGTGTCGGTCGCGCAGGTGTCGAAGCGGTTCGCCCCCACGCTCAGCGTCGGCGAGCGCATCGCCGCGGCCCTCGGATCCGGCCCGGACCCGCGCACGGTCCATGCCGTCGACGACGTGAGCCTCTACATCGGTAAGGGTGAGGTCCTGGGCCTCGTCGGCGAGTCCGGGTGCGGCAAGTCTACCCTCGGGCGCATCATCGCCGGGATTTCGCCTCCGACTGCCGGCGCCGCCACGATCGCCGGCGAAGATGTCATGGGCGGAGGACGCAAGGCGAGAAAAACCACGACGCGGGTGCAGATGGTCTTTCAAGATCCGTTTGCGTCGCTCAATCCCCGCCTGCGCATCGGCGATACCATCGCCGAAGGACCGATAGCCCACGGCCTTGTTCGCAAGCCGGAAGCGCGTGGCTACGTCGAGACCTGGCTCGCCGCCGTCGGTCTTGCGCGCGAGGCCGCCGATCGCTACCCGCATCAGTTCTCCGGCGGGCAGCGCCAACGCATCGCCATTGCGCGCGCGCTCGCCATGCGGCCGGATGTCCTCGTGTGCGACGAGCCCGTGGCCTCGCTCGACGTGTCGATCCAGGCGCAGATCATCAACCTGTTCCTGAAACTGCGGCGCGAGTTCGGGCTCACGATGCTGTTCATCAGCCACGATCTGGGCCTCGTGCGCCACATCTCGGACCGCGTCGCCATCATGTATCTCGGCCGCATCGTCGAGACGGGCCGCACGGGCGATGTCTATGTGTCGCCGCGGCACCCCTATACACGCGCCCTCCTCGACAGTGTGCCGAAGCTCGTGCTCGAGGACGATCGGCTCGTCACGTTCCACGCGATCCAGGGTGAGCTGCCGTCACCGCGCGCGCGCCCGAGCGGCTGCCACTTCCACTTGCGGTGCCCGCGGGCGGTGCCCCTCTGCCGGAGCGAGGCGCCTCACCCCAGTGCCGTCGGCAGCGACAGGCAAGTCGCCTGCCATTTCCCCCTCGATGCCTGAAAAGCGTTATGCCGTGCCACGTGGCCATGCGTTGAGACGCTGATCCGATCGTCGGGCTGCAGCTGTCTGGCTCTCCGTCCGCTGACCCGACTAAGAGGTTCACCGCGGCGTTCAATGCCCGCCCCGACCCAATCCACGTCACGTGCTGCAAGCCCCGTCTATTTGGCTGGCGCCAACACCGTCATCGACATCACCGACCGCGACAAAGCGCGACGCGCCCCGTTGATGTCGGAGTTCAAGGCGTAGAAGACGATCGAATTCTCGTCGCAGTGGTACGTGACAGGGCGGCAATTCAGACCAATCGCGCATCCTCGAGAATCATCGCCGCTGCTTTTTCCCCGATCATGATCGAGGGGGCATTGGTGTTGCCGCCGACGACCAGCGGCATGATCGAGGCATCGGCCACCCGCAGGCCTTTGATGCCGTTCACCTGCAGCCGGGAATTGACGACCGCGTCGCTCCCAGGCCCCATGCCGCAGGTGCCGACCGGATGCAGGTTCGCAACGCCGCGATTGCGGATGTCTTCAATGAGCTTGTCCTCGGATTGAACGGCCGGACCCGGCACCACCTCTGCGGCGATATAGGGCTTGAGGGCTGGTTGTTCCGCGATCTTGCGGGCGAGCCTGACGCCATAGAGCATGGCGTCGACGTCGTGAGCGGTCTCAAGGAACTTGAATTCGATCTTGGGCGGTGCGAGCGGATCGGGGCTCTTCAGGCTGACCCGGCCGCGACCGTCGGGCCGCAAGTGCACGGGCGACATGCTGAAGCCCGGCCACTTGTGGGGATGCATGCCCTTGCGGTCGCGTGTCTCGATCGACCAGAGATACGTGTTGATCTGCAGGTCCGGCCGGTCGAAGCGTGGGTCCGTGCGTGTGAGAATGCCGGCGATGGTGCCGATGGTGGTGAGCGGCCCGTTGCGGGTGAGCACGTACTGAATGCCGGCGGCGAGCTGACGGAGCGGCGAGCGGAAGAGATCGTTGAATGTGCCCATCTGGGTCGAGCGCCAGGCAACGTATGTATTGAAGTGGTCGTGCAGGTTGGCGCCGACGGCGGGCAGATCGTGGATAACGCCGATGCCCATCTCCTTGAGATGAGCACCGGGTCCGATGCCCGACAGCATCAGAAGTTGCGGCGAGCCGTACACACCGCCGGAGACGATGACTTCGCCACGAGCGCGCGCGGTCTCGACGCCGCGTGGGGTGCGATACTCGACGCCGCAGGCGCGGCCATTCTCAACAAGGATGCGCGTCGCGTGCGCGTTGGGCGTAACGACGAGGTTGCGGCGTCCGCGTGCCGGCCACAGATAGGCGACGGATGTGCTCCACCGCCGGCCTTTGCCGACAGTGGCCTGATAGTAGCCGACGCCCTCTTGCTTCGCGCCGTTGAAATCGGGATTGCGCGGGATGCCGGCCTGCACGGCGCCCTCGATGATGGCGTCGATGATCTCATGGGTGTAACGGGCATCGGTGACTTTCAGGGGGCCGCCGACGCCGTGGAACTGGTCCTCGCCGCGCTGCTGGTCCTCGGCCTTGCGGAAGAAGGGCAGCACGCTCTCGTAGTCCCAGCCGACGCAGCCCCGCTGGCGCCAGCCGTCGTAGTCGGCGGCCGTGCCGCGCATGTAGACCATGCCGTTGAGCGAGCTCGTGCCGCCCAGCATCTTGCCGCGCGGCTGGTAGGATGTGCGACCGTTGAGGCCGGCAACTGGCTCGCTCTCGAATTTCCAGTTGTACGTGTCGTGGGTGAAGAGCTTGTGATAGCCGACAGGAATGTGGATCCAGGGGTAGTTGTCGCGCCGGCCGGCCTCGAGCAGCAGTACGTGGTAGCGGCCCGACTCGGAGAGGCGCGCGGCGACCGCACAGCCGGCCGAGCCGGCGCCGGTGACGATGTAGTCGAAGATGTCCTGATCCATTGTCGTCCCCCCGCTCCCGATTTGGACGCTTATGCGAACGCGTCGGGCAATGGGCGCGACGGCTCTATTGTTTCGATCGTGGTGGTGGGCAAATTTCCGCGCGCGCCCGTGTGGTGGGTAGGGGCTGTCTCAATAGGCTCCGCCTGGCCGTTCCTCACACCGGTGTGTTCGCCTTGAGAAACGTGCGCAAATGGCGTACCGCCAAAGGCACCCGGTCCTTGGCCTCCCTCCACGGAAAAAAGGTCATCTGCGCGTTCGGCGCTAGCATGGCCGTTTCCTCCGCCACGGCGTAGGGATGCGGCTCGGTGTCGTCCGGCATGACGAGGATCGGCGTTGTGCACCCACGCACGAAATCGCGCGTCACGCTGAAGACGAAGTCGTTATTCTCGAGGTACATTTTCTTGAGGAAAGCAGCGCAGATCTCCATAGTGACGTCTGGCCGCTTCTCGCACAGCGCCGGCGCCCAGTTCTTCATGTTGTTCCGGTAGAAGAGGTCTGGCACTTCCGGGCGAAAGCCGCTCGGCATTGCCGGCACGGCAGCGATGACGCGCTCGGGCGCCCGCTGCAGCATCTTCCAGATGAATGGCCCGCCGATGCAAAAGCCGAGAACCATGAACTTGTCGACCCCCAGATGATCCATCAAGCCGAGCTGGTCGTCGGCATATGCATCCCATGGCCGGTCGATCTCCACTGGACCCGAGGATGTGCCGCCGTTGGCGTTCCTCAGGTCCATCGTGATGCAACGGTACTCGTCGCTGAGCACGTCCATTGGGTTGAAAGGCACCCTTTCAGAAAGGTAGCCGATCGTCGCGTTCAACCCACCGCCTGGAATGACCAGCAGCGGAAAGCCGGACCCGACCTCCTCGTAGTGGATCTCAACGGGCCCGTTCTTGTAAATGGCCATGTCTGGTATCCTTAAATCGGAGGGCTCGCCGGTTGCGTTAGGCGAAGTGATGTTGTCATCCCAACGCGGAAGCGTGCCAACTTCTGATATTTTTCCCAAATCTGCAAAGACTCTTCCGCGAGAGGCCGTTTGTTATTTTGGCCAGCTCGCTCCCGCCCATTTTTCTGCCGTCGGCAGCATCGGCGCAAAGTCGGTTATCGAGAGAAAAGCCGACATCGCGCGGCGGTCACCGCGATCGCCGCTTTGACCCTCCCCGCGCTTCACAACGGCGCATGCCTTTCTTGCCCAAATCAATTCTGCGGCCCATGATCCGAACAACAGGAAATCGGGAGGAGTGCTAATGGCAACGGAACTCGCGCACCACGACAAGGCTGCGGCCGAGTACGATCGCACGTTTGCATGGAAGGCGGATGCACCGGCCGGTGCGTCCGGTATCGGCTGATCGGAGCACCAATGATCGTGCAGGCGTGTCACTGTCGCTGGTGCCAGCGCGAGACCGGGATAGTCCACGCCCTTAACGCCGCCTAAGAGCCGAGCGAGTCGTCAACACGAGGCGCGCCAAGCCGCAATAAGTTGCCTGGAGAAGATCTAGAACCTCTGAGGGGCCCATGCTCAAGCACTTTGACAGCTCTTACGTCGGCACCGTTGATATGGAGAATTGTGGTTATCTCGGAACTCCGATCAATGACCGCCACTACTCGAACGAGGAGTTGGCTGGCGCGCTCTATAAGGCTGAGAAGTACGCTGAGGCGATGGATCGGCTCGGCTATCACACATTCTGGATGGCAGAGCATCACTTTCAGCCTGAGGGCACGGAGTGCATCCCCAACCTCCTCATGATGGCCGTGCACTTGGCCGGCATCACGAAGCACATCAAAATCGGCTGCGGGTTCAATGTTGTGCCCATGTGGCACCCCCTGCGGCTGGCAGAGGATTATGCGACGGCCGAGATCTTGACTCGCGGGCGCACGGTGTTCGGCGTGGCCCGCGGTTACCACACGCGTGAAGTCGAGACGTTCGGGGCACCGCTCATTGACCAGTCAGCCAACCGAGAGATGTTTGAGGAGGGCTGCGATCTCATCTTCAAGGCGTTCAACGAGGAGCGGTTCTCTCACCGGGGCAAGTATTTCACCTGTCCGCCCGAGGTGCCCTATCGCGGCTACACACTCAAGGAACTGACGCTCGTGCCGCGCCCCCTGAAGCTGCCTGTGGAATGCTGGCAGCCAATTCAGGGCGGCACTGATCGCGCCTTCGATTTCATGGCCAAGCACGGAATTTGCGGCGTCATAGGCGGCGGTTCCGCCGAGGGTGGCGCCGTCGAGCGGCACATGGATGGCTTCCGGAATGCATACAAGCGACGGGGCATCGACTTGGCGCCAGGGGAGCGGCTATCGCTTGGCTACCAGTTCCATATTGCTTCGAGCCGCGAGCAGGGAATGCGCGAAGCCGCCATCTACTACGAGGAGAACATGAAAATGTTCGGCGAGCTGCGCCTGTCACGCGCAATCACCGAGGAACAGATTGCGGCTATGCGCGATCCGCGACTGGTCCCCAACACCAGGCTGCCTCGCATCGAGGACGCGGTGAAAGCCGGAGGGTTTCTGGCGGGAACACCGAGCGACATCATCGAGCAGTTGAAGGCGGTCGAGAAGCGCTATCCGGGCTTGGAGCGCGTGAGCTGCTCGCTGGCGCTTGGTACGCCCCTCACTTTGGCGCTGGAGCAGCTCGAGCGTTTCTCCCGGGAGGTTATGCCAGCATTTCGTAGTGCCAAGGAGTCGGGATAACAGCAGAGGGTGTTTGAGCGATTCAACGAAAGTCGAGAACACCCTAGGGATCCGGCGATGACAAGAGCGGTCTGATTGCAGGGACACCCAAGAACAAGAGACTAAAAAAAAATCCGAGTAAGATGCTGCCTCGCGGACGGGTATTCTGGCGCGCTCTGAATCCTGGCCCTCCCCGCAACAAAGGGCATTTTGGATCTGGCACTGTTTCTGGAGGCAGCCATGCCCGCCCGCATAATCGGCATGATCGGCGTCACCCCACCGACGCAGGAATCGACCTTGCTCGTCATCGAGGGTGAGATTTCCTCCTCGTTTGTTGTGGAGTTTGCGCAGGCCCACGAGGCGGCGGGTTTTGACATGGCACTGGTCGGCTATTCATCGTCATCGGCCGAGGGATTCCTCGTGGCAATGCATGCGGCAGCGCGGACCGAGCGCATGTCCTATCTCGTGGCTCACCGCCCGGGCTTCGTCGCGCCCACCCTATTCGCGCGCAAGGTTGCGACCTTTGATCAATTGACCGGCGGCCGTCTCGCACTGCACGTCATCACCGGCAAGACCGACTCCGAGCAGGAGGGTGACGGCGACTTCACGCCGAAGGTCGAGCGCTATCAGCGGGCGCAGGAATATCTGCACCTGATGAAGCGTACATGGGCCTCGGACAGACCCTTCGATTTTCATGGTCGATTTTATCGGGTCCGTGGCGCCCATTCCGATGTGCGCCCACTGCAGAAACCGCACCCGCTGATCATGTTCGGCGGCGCCTCCGAGGGCGCACTTGAAATGGGCGCAGCCGAGTGCGACGTGTTCGCGATCTATGCTGAGCCGCGCGCAACCACCGCAGAACGCATTGCCGCATTCCGCGCACGTGCCGCAAAACACGACCGCACCGTCGGCTTCAACATGTCCGTGCGCCCGATCATTGCCGCGACGGAAGGGGCGGCTTGGGATAAGGCGAACCGTATCCTGGCGGGCATGGCAGGCAAGCTCGGCTGGGCCCGGCAAGAGGGTGTCCGCGCGCCCGTCGACAATGCAGGTCGGCGGCAGTTCGCCTTCGCGCAGGAGAAGGACGTTCACGATGAGCGGCTCTGGATGGGCATTACTAAGGCGACCGGCGCGCTCGGCAACACGTCCTGCCTCGTCGGCACCGCCGAACAGGTGGCAGACGCGATCCTCGGTTACTATCGCCTCGGCGTCTCATCGTTCCTGATGCGCGGTTTCGATCCGGTCGCCGACACGACCGAATTCGGCCGCGAACTGATCCCGCGCATCAAGGCCGGCGCAATCGAGATCGACAAGCGGGCTGCACATGCTGCGCCGACTGCATAGCTGGCGCAGAAAACGGATGATGTCGGCTCTGGTACTGATTGCCCGAGCACGGCAGCCCACAAACTCGTGTTCTGCTGTTGGCACTCATTTTCGTGTTCGACGTCGCGCAAGCCGGCAGCTTTCGAGGGAAATCCTGCCGTATTGGCAAGCTGACGTGCATGCGTGCTTATGACCGCAGCAGACGATTTTTGCTGCCGCCGCCGCCGTGCATGACCTCGAATGACCGGTCTACGGCAGGGAAAGTTCGGGACGCTTGCGCTTCCTGCGCGAGCAGGTTAGACACTGAACTATATGGTTCAGCATGTAAGTCCTCCCCTCGATCTCTCGTTTGCGGCGCTGTCCGATGCGACCCGCCGCGGGATCATCGATCAGCTTGGGCGAGGGGACGCGTCGATCACCAGTCTCGCGGATAAGTTCCAGATGACGCTGACCGGCATGAAGAAGCACGTCCAGGTTCTCGAGCGGGCGGGGCTCGTCGTCACGCAGAAGGTCGGACGCGTGAGAATCTGCAAGCTTGGGAAACGCGGCCTCAAGGCGGAGGCCGAGTGGATCGAGGCGCATCGCAGGCTCTTCGAGGCCCGCTTCGAAGCATTGGACGAAATCATCAGCGAAATGAAACAGGAGGGAGGCGATGAATCAGCAAGTTAACAGTGCAGGTGGTGCGCAGAACCGCACGTCAGTCGAGCGCAGAGGGGATCGCGAACTCGTCGTAACGCGGACATTCAATGCGCCGCCGAGCACGGTTTACAGGGCGTGGAGCCAGCCCGAGCTGTTCCAGCGCTGGTGGGTGCCAAAATCGGCATCCGGCGTTTCGCTCGTATCGTGCGATATGGACGTCCGTACCGGCGGCAAATATCGGCTGGAATTCGGGGCCGGCGGTTCGGACACCATGGCCTTCTACGGCAAGTATCTCGAGGTGGTGCCGAACGAGCGCATCGTCTGGACCAACGACGAGGGCGAAGAGGGCGCAGTCACGACCGTGACCTTCGAGGACCAGGGCGGGAAGACGCTGCTGAATTTCCACGAAGTCTATCCGTCCAAGGAGGCGCTTGAGGAAGCACTACAGGGCGGGGCGGCCGCATTGCCGGAGCAGCTGGAGCAGCTCGACGAATTGCTTTCCAGCATAGGCGAGTAGCGCGGGTCGGGAAAATCGCCTCGGGGGAACGTCGGCTCTTGGCACCTTTGCTCCGTGCCGGCCGCATCGTCCGTTCGTCAGCTCATTGAGGTAGACCTTCCGTGCCAAAGCCACGTGGAGCACGGGGAGAGTTGACCCATAGACCTCACGAGATTCGGTAGACCTAACAGCTCCGCTGGCGGGCTGGTTGTGTGCGTGCGGTTGAGAGAGGCCACACCTTCATGGCTGCTTTTGACTCACCGCTCAATCTCTCCCCATCTTGGTTTTGCTCCTCATCGTCGTTGAGCCGTGATGGCCGGATCTCAATTGTTGCGCTCCACCGTGTAGGAGCCATCAAGGCCATGCGCATCAAAATATGGGTTTTGGGATGTGGATAACCATGCTTGGGCCTGCTAAAGCGATGGATGACACATCATGGTGCTCGTGGAATGATCACCTCCTTGCAGATGCGTGCCGCGCGCGCCTTGCTCAACATGGATCAGCGCGACCTTGCCGATCGCTCGGGGCTTTCGCTGCCAACCATACAACGCATGGAGGCCAGCCCAGATATCGTACGCGGCAATGTCGATTCGCTGATGAAACTCATCGCGGCCCTCGATTCAGCCGGCTTGGAGCTCATCGGCGAAGGCGCGATGAGCGACGGCGGAGGGCGTGGCGTCAGGTTGAAGGAGAGGGTCAGGACAGCGCCAGGCGGAGGACACAAGAAATCGGCTTTGTCCGGTGGCCGGCGGGCGGGTTGAAGGGGAACGACTGTGCCTCTGACATTTGCACTGTGGAGTGTCGCGGTGCTGCTGAGCATCGCATTTGTGGCGACGGCAATATGCCGTTTCCGCGCCGCCAGCGCGGTGGTCTACGCTATCTGCCTCACAGTCAGCCTGGCCAACCTGATGGCGGTCGGTCCGCACCTATTCGATAAAGGCCCCCCTCTCACACTGTGGCTGCCGATCGGCCTGCCTTGGATCGGCGCGAATTTCCGCATTGACGCGCTCGCAGCGCTGTTCCTTATCGTCATCAACCTCGGCAGTGCCGCCGCCAGTCTGTTCGCGCTCGGCTACGGTCGGCATGAGACCGCACCTGGTCGCGTGCTGCCGTTCTATCCGGCCTTCCTGGCCGGCATGAATCTTGTCGTTCTCGCCGGTGACGCCTTCGTATTCTTGGTCTCCTGGGAGTTCATGTCATTGGCATCCTGGGCACTCGTGATGGCGCACCATCGCGAGCCCGACAACAGGCGTGCTGGCTATATCTACATCATGATGGCGAGCTTCGGCACGCTTGCACTGCTACTCGCGTTCGGCCTCCTCGCGGGCCCAGATGGAAATTACCGGTTCGCCGATATCGCCGGCGTCGGACATCCCGAATGGCTGCAGGGGCTCGTGCTAGTCCTGGTCCTGATGGGTGCCGGGTCGAAGGCGGGTCTGGTGCCGCTACACGTGTGGTTGCCGCTCGCCCATCCGGCTGCTCCGAGTCATGTTTCCGCACTCATGAGCGGCGTCATGACCAAGGTGGCGGTGTACGCCTTCGCGCGCATTGTTTTCGATTTGATGGGTTCACCGGCCTGGTGGTGGAGCGTGGTGGTGCTCGCCATCGGGGCGGCAACCGCCGTTCTGGGTGTGCTGAGCGCCATGCTGGAGCGTGACCTCAAGCGGCTGCTTGCCTACAGCACCATCGAGAACATCGGCGTGATATTTCTCGGCCTTGGGCTGGCACTCGCGTTCAAAGCCAACGGCATGACGGCCGCAGGCGCGCTTGCGTTCACCGCGGCGCTGCTACATGCGTTCAACCATTCTTTGTTCAAGAGCCTGCTGTTCTTCGGCGCGGGC
>JBJXDX010000034.1:0-54912 GCA_046154585.1 Hyphomicrobiaceae bacterium
ATCTAAGGCTGAGTTGATTGCCCGCGCTTGGCTTGACTCAGCCAGTCTTCAGCTTCCTGGAGCGAGAAGGAAAACTCGGCGCCAGAGATGCCGGAGGCCATTCGTGAACCCTCGGCTACATTTACGATACAGAAGCGACCGTGGTGCGGACCCTTGCCGACTTTCTCCAAACGATAGCCCTTGGTCTGTGCGGCGCGGCTGATGCGCTTTTCCTGGGAGTTGGTCATGAAGTTCCCTCCTGTTCAGGAAAGCCACTTTACACGATTACTGAGTTTCAGGCGGCACGGCGTGTGCGAATACGTCCGCGCCGTTGCAGCCAAGTCGGTCACTCGTATGTCTTCTCGACCGCGTAACGCGGGCGGCGCCGTGATGCCGAGTGCTTTTCGCGGTCTTGAGCTTGACGTTGCCGCAGCCGATCCGTGGCCAAAAATTCGTGGACCGGCTACGCCACGTTGCGGTTCACTGCTTGGGTGCTGGACGCAGTGACGAGTGATGATGGGCGATGAGCCATTCATCGCCTTGCTTCACAAGAATCATCGTAAAGCGGGCGGGCTCTGGCGTGAGCGCGCCATCCTTGTTGCGCATGAAATCGTTGAAGCCAACGACCAGGATGGTCTTGTCGTTGAGCACCTTGAGGTCCTGCTCTCTGAACTCGACCTTGTTTCCGGTGCCGACTACGACAGTGAAGTATTTCGTAATCGCCTCACGTCCCGTCGTTACGTCTCTGCTCCTGGTGCCGTGTAGGAGCGCGTCGGTCGCGTAGAGCTTGGCAACAGCAACATTGTCGTTGGCATCGTAGGCAGCTTTCCAACGAGCGAAGAGACCACCCGCATCCTCGGCGGGTCCTGCGAACACCTGAGTTGGAGCGAGCGCGAGAAGCGCCACTAACAAGACGCGGCCAATCATGAAGAGCTCCTTGAGGCGCAGCTAGCGCAAAGCGCCACAGGCAGCGACCTATTTGATGGCTGGCCGCGAAGACCCGTGTCGTCGATCAATCCCAGTGACGGACAACAAGAGTGATGGTCGACTATGAGGGCCAAGCTCGGTAGCGAAGGAAGCTTGGTGCTGCCGAGCTGCGGCCTCTACGCCTCCACCCGAGTGTAGTCAATCTTACCGGTCCAGCGGCGGCGAGTGCACGGCAGATGAATCTGCGATAGCTGTCGGACTTGTGCAACGCCGCGAACGGAGAATGAGTGCCATATGGTACGGCACTATGCCAAGGAGCACGCCGTGCCCAACAGCTATCACCTCCTGTTTCCGTCCGCCAATGGTAAGTGGATTTCCCGACAAAACTGGCAACGCCGTGGTTTCGATGCCGCCTGCACGAAGGCCAAACTGGTCGAGACCGTCGGTGATGGACATGAACAACCCAAGTACCGACCTTACGACTTGCGTCACTTCTTTGCGTCGATGCACATCGAAAGGGGCACGAATTTGAAGAAGCTTCAGACGCTGATGGGCCACGCCAACATCGAGACAACGTTGAACGTCTATGGACACCTTCTCGATGATGACGAGAACCTGAAGAAACCTGTCGTAGGTATGCTCTCTGGAATTCAATCCGCCCAAGCCTGTGGCAAATCTGTGGCGAGAACGCTGGAAGCCGCAGAATAATGCGGCTTTTATTTTGCATGGTATGCAAGAGGTCGTCGGTTCGATCCCGATTGGGTCCACCATTTTAAAATCAATGGTTTGCGCAAATGCTATGGAAATGAAATCGCATTTCAGTGCGTTTCTGCCACAAAAAATCAACTCGCCGTAAGCCGCAGAAATCCGCCATTCTCCGATTAGTCCCGTTTCGGCTTGTGGCAAGCTTGTGGCAAATCGCACCGCATCATCCGCAGTCATGGGAGCGCCCGACCAGAGGCTTCGTGGGTAATCCCAAGGCCTTCTAGAGCTGTGGATGCCCGCCACTCATGGTTGAATTTATGTCCAATTTGTCCATAGTAGCCAAAATCGGCTGCGCAGGCGCATGACATGAAGTCAATGTCGGCTAAGGACGCGAAGAACGAGTTCGGTCGCCTCATCGACACTGCCCGCGCCGAGCCTGTGACGATTGAGAAGCATGGCCGGCCAGTGGTCGTGGTGCTCAGTATTGAGGAATACGAGCGCATCGCACGCGGATCATTGTCCGCGCAAAAGCGTCCTCGCTCCATTCTGCGTAAGAAGGAGTAGCCTGCGAGAGAGAGTTACTACGGGGGATAGCCTAGCCGCAGCGCGTGGGAATCACGTGGGACGAGGCAGCCTTGAGCCAAGCCCAGCCGCCGCTCGCGGCCAGATTGAGCGTTCGGTTTAAAATGGCTGCGCTCGGTCGGCGGACCTGGCGGAGGCGTCCCGGGCGTGAGCAAGGCTCACCCGTCGTGGCCATTTGTGCTGGAGCTGTGGTGTGCCGTCTGACCAGGACGAGACCTCACTCGGCGGCAGAAATTTACTGCGGGGTGGCCAAAGGGGGTGCCCATGTTCTTGAGCGATCAAGAAACGGAAGTCGATCTTCTCTACTACGAAGCCATCGCCCGCACGGTCATCAAGCTGATCCGTGAGACTCCCGAATCTGCCGTGACCATTGGCGTTCACCGCCACTGGGGAGCGGGCAAATCGAGTGTCCTCAAAATGACCTCGGCCGCCTTCAAGGGCAACGACCGAGTGGTTTGCTTGTGGTTCAACGGTTGGACCTTCGAGGGATTCGAGGATGCGAAGACCGTCGTCATCGAAACCATCGTCGATGAACTTCGCCGGGCTCGCCCCGCGTCCGCGAAGGTCGCCGAAGCGGCCCACAAGGTCCTTAAGCGGATCGATTGGCTTAAGATAGCTAAGAAGGCGGGGGCTATGCATTCACCGCCGCTACTGGAGTTCCGACGTTCGATCAGCTGCAGAGCATTGTCGATGTCGCCAAGAACTTCATCGCCAAGCCGCAAGAGCAGGTCTCCCAGGAGGACATCAAATCAGTCGCCGGCCAGATCGGCGACTATATGAAGGAGCCTGCTCGGGAAGCTGATCATCTTCCGGACCAGATCCACAAGTTCAGGGAAGAATTCGCGGAGCTTCTTGACGCTGCAGACATCGATCAACTCGTGGTCATCGTCGATGATCTCGACCGCTGTTTGCCCGAGACCGCTATCGCGACCCTGGAGGCGATCCGCCTGTTCCTGTTCGTCCCGCGCACGGCCTTTGTCATCGGCGCCGATGAACTCATGATCGAGTACGCCGTGCGCGAGCACTTCCCGGATCTTCCTCCAAGTGCGGGACCCGTTCCATACGCTCGGAACTATCTCGAGAAGCTCATCCAGGTCCCGTTCCGCATTCCGGCATTGGGATCGGCCGAGACGCGCATCTATGTCACGCTGCTTCTGGCGGAAAGTGCGCTTGGCGCGAAGGACGCTGACTTCGCAAAGCTGCTCGCTGCTGCTCGCGCTGACCTGCAGAGACCGTGGAAAAGCAGCGGACTTGATCGTTCCGCGATCGAGAAAGCATTGGGCGCCATTCCCAAGGCGCTTGAACCAGCACTGGTGGTCAGCGCGCAGATCAGCCGGATAACGATATTTATGAGGCTGCCTTCGAACTTGTCGCGGCGGCGGCGGAGGCTGCATCATGAAACATCACACAATCATTTGCAGGCTGGGCGCGGGCGACTAGGTTGCGGTACAGCCTGCTCATTCCGACAGCGTGGTCACGCAGATTTCCTTCATCGTGAGCAAATCGAGGCTGGACTTCGGCCTCGGACAGGCTCTCGATCAGCTTGGGAAGTTGGGGCTGCGCCCCTCGGAGACAGCGATCGACCTTGCGATCGTCGCCGCACTTCTGACGGCTGCCGACACTCGCGTTTCACGAGCCAAGGATTCGCAGGACAACTGGACCCGCGAAATCGATCTTCACGTGCCCGTCGCCGACCCGGCGTTGTGGTCATCGGTTCAGGACCTACTTGTAAGAATCTTGAACTTCTTGACCGGTGATCGCTGTGGCATCCATTTCCGCCCACGGATTGCCACCCTCAAGACGCTTGCCGCCACGGCGCACCGACTCAGAACCGCCAATCCGACCTGTGTCTGTCTCTTCTCGGGTGGACTGGATAGCTTCATCGGCGCGGTCGATCTCTTGGCCGACGGGCAGACACCCCCTGTTGGTCAGTCACCATTGGGACGGGGTTACGAGCAAGCATCAGACTTATTGCGTTGATGCGCTCACGAAGGAGTTCAAGGGCAGCAGGATAGATAGCATCCGCGCTCGTGTCGGCTTCCCCAATAACACAGTGAAAGGATCTGAGTCCGACAACACCCTTCGAGGGCGATCCTTCCTCTTTTTCGCGTTGGCTGCGCTCGCCTCTAATGCGGTTGGAGGCAAGATGCGGATTCACGTTCCGGAGAACGGCTTCATCTCCCTGAACGTTCCGCTCGATCCTTTGCGCGTAGGTTCCCTTAGCACACGGACCACGCATCCGTTCTACATGGCGCGGTTCAATGAACTCCTTCAAAAGCTGGGAATCAATGCCGCGCTCGAGAACCGCTATCGGCATATGACCAAGGGCCAGATGATAAGCGCAGCCAAGAGCAAGGCGTTCATTGCGCGTGAGGCGAAGAACACCATGTCTTGCTCGGCTCCGACCAAGTATCGGGTATGCCAAGCAAAAGCCGCAGCATTGCGGGCACTGCGTGCCATGCCTCATAAGAAGGGCTGCCATGAAGCAGGGCCTCGGGAAGGACGACACTGCCTATGCTATCCCCGATCTCAAGGCGCGCGTCCTCGACACGAACCGAGCGGAAGGCGATCATGTCCGTTCGTTCCAGTTCGCTCTCGCTAGGATCAACAGGAATCCGAAGCGCGTCGCCTTCGACATACATAGGCCGGGCCCGTTGACAGATCATCCCAGCGACTGGAAGGCTTACGAGAAGGTCTATGTCGAGGGGCTGCGCGAAGTCGGGGCGCTCCTCGCAAATGTCCGGGCGAAGCCGCAGTGAGAGACGAGCAAGAAAAAATCCTACCAACATGGGTTGATCTACATTGCCACCTGGACCTCTACCCGGACCATGTGGCGCTGATCGCCGAATGCGACCGGGAGGAGGTAGCGAGCGTTATGGGTCGGCGTCAGTTCACGCGAGAGTTCAAGATCGAGGCAGTGCGTCTGGTTCGGGATCGGGGCGTATCGGTCGCCCAGGCGTCGCGTGATCTCGACGTGCACGAGAACGTCATCCGCAAGTGGGTGAAGGATTTTGCGGCCGATCCGGCCCAGGCGTTTCCGGGGCATGGCGCGATGAAGCCCGAGCAGGCTGAGATCGAACGCCTGAAGCGCGAAGTCCAAAAGCTCAAGTCCGAGCGTGACATTCTAAAAAAAGCCGCGGCCTACTTCGCGAAGGACCACACATGATGTTCTCCTTCATTGCGAAGCATCGGGGGATCTGGCCGGTGGCGTTGATCTGCGAGACGCTCGATGTCTCGCGCAGCGGGTTCTACGCGCGGCTGACGCGGCCTCGAAGCAAACGATCCCGGCGCGATGATTCGCTGACGGCCGAGATCCGCCGGAGCTTTCTCGATAGCGACCGAACCTACGGCGCGCGTCGGGTGTGGCGTGACGTTCTGGCAGCCGGGCTTGACTGCGGCCTGCACGCGATCGAGCGGCTGATGCGTGCCAATGCCATGAAGGCAAGGCCGAGACGGCGCCGTCTGCCGACCGATGGCGGGGAGCGGCCAATGATGGAACCAGTCACGGAGCTGGCGGCGAACGTGCTCGACAGGCAGTTCCATGCCCCAGCGCCGAACCGCAGCTGGGTTGCCGACTTCACGTATATCTGGACGGGGGAAGGATGGCTCTACGTTGCCGTCGTGCTCGATCTCTTCTCACGTCGGATCGTCGGCTGGGCGATGCGGTCTCAAATGACTGCCGATCTTGTCACGGACGCTCTCATGATGGCGTTGTGGAGACGAGGAAAGCCCCGCGAACTGCTGCATCACTCCGATCGCGGCAGCCAATACACGAGCGAGCAATGCCAACGGTTGATGGCTGAATACGGTGTCGTGTGCAGCCTCTCGCGCTCGGGCAATGTCTGGGACAATGCCGCCATGGAGAGCTTCTTCTCCTCGCTCAAGACCGAGCGCACGGCGAGCAAAACCTACCGGACGAGAGACCAGGCGCGGGCCGATGTGTTCGACTATATCGAGCGGTTCTACAATCTGCGCCGCCGGCATTCGACGTTGGGCTACGTCAGCCCGATCGACTTCGAGACAAAGATGCGATTAGCTTAAGTTACTGTCCACGGGACCGGCAGCAGCTCAAGGCGCCGGTACTGAAGCCGCGGATTACTACGGCCGCGCATTGTGCAATGCCGTTAGCATCACTCTATTTCATGAAAGCCCAAACAGTTCGGACATCTCCTCGCCGATCGTACAAGTGCGCGCGCACGCCTCTTTACAAAGCCCTGCGGCGTTCGCGTTGTAGCCCTTAATCTCAAATCCAACCCAAACCTCGACCTTCTCCACAACTCCCTCAGTCGGAATAATTCTCTGGGTGGATACGTCGACTGGGGCACCGATTACCCTTACACCGCTCCCGAACCTGACACCTGCGCTCCAACTCACTGAGCCTACACCGGGACGCGTAACCGTTGACGACGGACACGGCGCATGCGTTCACCGATGGCGCTATCTATAAGATACCTTCCCGGCATTCGCGAGCGCGATTAGATCATAAGATATTGATAATAATGGTATTTGTGGCGGTAAATTTTATCTTCCCCCTCCCCGGCGGGGAGAGGGAAAAGGGGGACGCCATTTTCATTCTTTTGCCCGCGGAGCTGTCCCATATGTGCGGCAACGGAGCTCAGCCCACCAGTTCCCGCCGCACGATCTCCGCGCCCCGGCACATCGCCTCGAGCTTGCCGAACGCCACATCGCGCGGCAGATATTTCATGCCGCAGTCGGGCGCCACGATCAGCCGCTCCGGCGCCATGTGCTTCAACGCCGCGCGAATGCGGCCCGCCACCACCTCCGGCGTCTCCACCTCCTGCGATCCGAGATCGATCACGCCCACCATGATCGACTTCGACGGCAGCTTCTTCAGGATCGACACATCGAGCCTCGGCTGCGCCGCCTCGATCGAGATCTGCTGCACCATGCAGTCTTCCAGCTCCTCCAGGAATGAGTACCCGTCGGGCTTGTCCTTCACCACGTACGCATAGCCGAAGCACATGTGCAGCGCCGTCGGCCCCGCGATGCCCTCGAGGGCCGCGTTGATGGCCTTCAACCCGAATTTGCGTCCGTCCTCGGGCCGTGCCTGCAGATACGGCTCGTCGAGCTGCAGCACGTCGACACCGACGGCTTTCAGCTCGCGTAGCTCCCGGTTCACCGCGCGCGCATAGCCAAGCGCCAAGGCTTCGATATCCCCGTAGTGGTCGTCCTGCGCCAGCACCGCGAGCGTGAACGGCCCAGGAATCGTCACCTTGATCGGCCGCGTGGTGAGGCTGCGCAGAAACGCCGCCGCCGGCGCCAGCGGGCTCATGCGCCACTCGATCGGCCCGGTGACGCGCGGCACCACCGACGTCTTGCCCCGCCGGTTCACTGCCGAGCCCGGATTGTCGAGGTCGATCCCGTCGAGCCCGGTCGCAAACAGGTTGAAATAGCTCTCGCGCCCCACTTCGCCGTCGGTCAGGATATCGACGCCGGCGCGTTCCATGTCCGCCACCGCCAGGCGTGCCGCGTCCTGCTGCGCCTCCTCGAGTTGCGCCCCGCGCATGCGCCACACCTTCTCCATGCGCACGCGCGCCGGCTGCGAGCCGAGTAGAATTTCCTTGTCCACCAGCCAGCCCGGCTGCGGATAGCTGCCCACCAGCGTCGTCGGAAGAACGGTGTTGGTCATCGTCTGCACCCTCGGCACCCATAGACGGGCAAAGCCTATGCGAAGCACGCCGCCCCTCCAAGCGGCGGCGAGGCTCGGCTGACCGAACTGCCACGCTTACGGAACAAACGGCCCGGCCGGGGCCGGGCAGCGCTCGACCTGCCGCTTGCTGCAGTGATAGCTTCCGGCCCGGTATATGCGTGGGACTTCCAGCCGCGAGCCTATGGACGGGCTCGGTGCTGCCCCCACAAGGACGGGGGAGAATCGGATCATGCCTGCGAAGGAAGTGCCGCCGCTGCGCGAGCTGCCTTTCATGACCCCCTGGTACGGGCCGAAGGCGCTGGCGCAGACGGGATTGCGCGATTTCATCTCGCGCGTGTTCGGCTCCTACGCCGACCAGCGCATCATGCAGGCAGCCGTCGACGTCACGCCGCCGGACATCCTCGCGGCGCGCTACGACTACAGCAAGCCCAACCCCAACGACGTCAATCAGCGCGTCGAGCAGGATGCGGACGGCGCCCTCTGGATCGACTATTGCGCCGACACAGGCGACGGCTTCGATTCCACGTACGCCATGGCGTCGCTGCTCGCGGCCGATACGCTCGAGGTCGCTACGCCGACCGGTGAGGGTCTCTCGCTACCGGCCGGCCGCGTTCTGCTGCTCGGCGGCGATCAGGCCTATCCTTACGCGTCGATCACCGAATACAAGCGCCGCTTCCTGACACCATTCTCGCTCACGAGCTGGCACGAGGAGCCTGCCACCGCACCACCGCGGCGCAAGATGTTCATCCTGCCCGGCAACCACGACTGGTACGACGGCCTCGCCGCGTTCGACGAGCTCTTCTGCACCCGGCGCGACGGCGTTTCCCCCGGCCGCGTCATCGGTCCCTGGCAATGCCGCCAGCATCGCAGCTACTGGGCCATCCAGTTGCCGGACAACTGGTGGATCTGGGGTCTCGACATTCAGCTCACGGCCAGCGTCGACGTCGGCCAGATCCAGTACTTCAACGCCGTCTCGAAACGGATGACGGACGTTGAAAGCCAGCCGAAGATCATCCTGTGCATCGCCACGCCGAGCTGGCACGTGGGTGACGAAACCGGCAGCTTCGAGGCCTATTCCGGCAACCTGCAGCGCATCCTCAATCTGGCCTTCGAGAAGGGGCGTGTCTGCACGGTGGTCGCGGGCGACGACCATCACTACGCCCGCTACTTCAGCAAGGAGCACCGGATGAACCTCATCACGTCGGGCGGCGGCGGTGCCTATCTCGCCCCGACGCATCAGCTCCGCCGCAGAATTCATGTTCCCTGGATGACCAATGCCGATATCAAACCGCGCGCGCTGGAATTCAGGCTCGACGGCTCGCCGTCGACCGATGATGACTCGGTGAAGAACGAGCGGCGCGCGCCACGTCCCGAAGCGCTGTTCCCGAGGCGGCGCGTTTCGCGGCGCCTCGCCTGGCTGACGCTGCTCTTCCCGCTCTGGAACCCGAGCTTCTGCCTCGGGCTCGGCATCTTCTACTGGCTGATGTATTGGTTCTACACCACCGCCGACGTCCGGCCGATCGATGCACCCGCCAACTCGCCCAAAGTGCCGATCGTCACGGCCCTGCGCGACAACGGCTTCTGGCTGGAGCCCATTGACCGCGTCTACTACATGCTGTCGGCTGGCCAGGCTCAGCCGATCTTCGCCGCCGTCGCGTTGTTCATATGGGCCTTGTTGTATTTCTTCCTCGCGGGCGCGAAGAAGCGTGTGTTGCGCATCATCGAGGCGACCGCGCACTGGTTGCTCCACATGATGGCCATGGCGTTCCTGGTGCAGGTCATTCTCTTCGGCAATCCGGGCGGAATGATCAACAACGACGTCTTCCGGGTGACCGTCAACTCCCTGTCCATGATCGCGATGGGCGCGATCGTCGCCGGCGTCATCATCTCGATCTACCTGTTCTTCGGCTGCCGGGTCTTCAAGACGCACGCCGACAACGGCTTCTCGTCGATCCGCATCGCCGGCTACAAGAACTTCCTGCGCTTCCGCATCACCAAGGACAGCCTCACCATCTATCCGATCGGCCTCGTCCGCGTGCCGAGCCGCACCGGCTGGCGCGAGCCCACGAAGGCTGAGGTGAAAGCGGGCATCGTCGCCGGCTACGTGCCGCGCTTCAAGATGAAGCCGCGCTTGATCGAAGGCCCGGTCGTCATCCGCCCGAGCGACATCAAGGAGATCGCCTAGTGTCCCGATTCCGAAGTTCGCAGGAGCTCTCGGCTGGGTCGGCGAGCGAACTGGCCGTGCGGAGTGAGACGGCATGAGCGCAGCCTCCCATGTCGCTCGCCGTCAGCGGCTGGGCGCCGAATTCCTCGGCACGGCCTTTCTGCTGGCAACGGTGATCGGCTCCGGCATCATGGCCGAGCGGCTTGCCGGGGGGAACGTGGCCCTGGCGCTGCTCGGCAATACGCTCGCCACCGGCGCCATGCTCGTCGTCCTGATCACCATGCTCGGGCCCATCTCCGGCGCTCATTTCAATCCGGCGGTGACAGGCATTGTTCTCCTGCAGCGGCGCATCGACGCCAAGGAAGCCGCGGCCTATGTCGGCGTCCAGATCGTCGGCGGTATTGTCGGCGTATGGGCTGCGCACCTCATGTTCGACGAGACCGTTCTGCAACTGTCTGCCAAGGCGCGGACCGGACCGTCGCAATGGTTCTCCGAATGGGTCGCCACCTTCGGCCTCATCGTCACCATCCTGCTGACGCTCAAGGCGCGGGCCGATGCCGTTGCCGTATCCGTCGGGCTCTACATCACCGCCGCCTACTGGTTCACCGCCTCCACGTCGTTTGCCAATCCGGCGGTGACCATGGCGCGCGGACTGTCCAACACGTTCGCAGGCATCACGCCGGGCGACGTACCGCTCTTTGTCGTTGCGCAGCTGGTTGGCGCCGTCTGCGCACTCTACGTCGCGTCGGCCCTGGCCGGACCCGACTCCGGCATCGCCGACGCCGACAAACGCCAACGCATTCCGGAATGAGGGGAGTCGAGCGGATCAGCCTGCTGTGGCCGCAGCGTCGCCGTGGACGAGCTGTTCGTTGCCACCGGATTCCGGCCCGATTTTCGACGCGCTGCGCGAGTTGCGCATTGCTCTCGATGGGGCGCTGGAATGTCCGCCCGACCTTGCGCCGACGATTGATCCCAATGAGCCTAGCTACGGCACCGTGCGCCCGCTGTCCAAGCCGAAACGCGGCGCTGCGGCAGCCGAGTGCCGCTTCGCTCGAGCCGAGACCCGCTCGCGCGCGCTGCACGGATTCATTTGCGCGCACGATGTTGGGATGCCCTTAACGCTCCCGGCAACAATGGCGCGTTCATCTCCCCGCACGCCGTCAGGCAATCTCTCCGCGCGTCTCGGGATTCCACCTGATTGTTCACAGCGATCAGATGCGGCGAAGTGGGCAGCGTGACTTCCACCCATCAGGAGACGCCACTATGAAGACATCGCTGAAGGCCATGTGCGGCATCGCGGCCCTGTCCGCCGTTGTCGTGGCTGCCCCCATGACCGCCCAGGCCCAGTGCACCGACTGCAATCAGCCCGTGTCCAGCACCAAGGTGAACACGAGCTACAAGACCAACACGGTGCAGCGCACCCAGAACGTCACGCGCTACAAGGACGTCAACAAAACTCGGCACGTGACGCATACGAAGCGCGTCGTCACGGTCAACCAGATCCAGCCCGTGACACGCGTCAACGTCGTCACGCGCGTCCACAACCGGACCAAGATCCTGACCGAGAACCAGAACGTCGCCCAGTCCAAGACGCTGCCGACCAAGACGATCAACAGCGGCTCGACCCAGTATCTCTCCGAGGGTCCGTCTGGCGCCCAGTCGAAGACCGATACGGTCTACCGCTACAATACGGTGAAGCAGTTTCGCGACGTCACCCAGTACAAGGACGTCGACCGGACGAAGGTCGTCAAGCACATCAACCGTCTCGTCACGGTCACGAACGTGCAGCCGGTGATGCGCGTCAACACGATCACCCGCGTGCACAACCGCACCGTCGTCAACCACAGGACCATCAACGTCGCCCAGGCCAAGACCCTGCCGACGCAGACCATCACGTCGGCCAAGACCATCCAGGTCAATCACAAGCCGACGTACGCGTCCTGCGGCTGCTAAGTCGTCTGGATAGCGCGAAAATACCGGTCCCGGCGGCGTGGGATCGGTATTTTTTGCGTTTGTGCGCGATCGTTTCGCACGGAAGCACAAGGCGTCCATGTGACCAATTCAATGCAAGGCGCAGAGTGCCCCTCCCGGTGCAAGCGCGGACCGAAAATCGCAGCCAGGGCACACAGCTTCAATTCCCGCGCGCGACCCGGGACCCAGAATCCCAAGCGGCAGCCAGTCCCAGTTCGCTATATGCGAAACATCAATCCCTGGGTGAGGAAGCCGGACCTGTAGCCGCCCCTGGCACTTTTGCCGCGGCGACAGCGGGCACTTGCTCCTCCGCAACCGGCACGTCCGGCTCTCTCGCTGCGTAAGCCTTGTGCCGCTCCTGGGCCTCGTTCTCCCATGGATGCGCGCGGCACTTGCAGCTCGGATTGTAGCTGACGCGGAATTGAAACGCGGTGCGGAGCGTCGTGTAGGGCTGCCCGTTGAGGTCGATCAGGTCCAGCGCCTCGCCCAGCATAGGCCCGTAGTACAGCTTGGCCGGCATGCTGCAGCTTTGCTCGCACTTGGCACTGTCGCGCGTCAGTTCGGTGCTGTCGATCGCGGAGCTGATCGGCCAGTAGTAGCCGTCGCACAACCGCACGCACACGGTGCGATACGTCTCGCCGTTGCCGCGCCGTGGCAGCGACCCCGTATGCGCGGCCAGCGCTACCTTTGCCACGGAGTGCGTACCCGATGGCTTGGCGGCCCTGCGCACCTCCCTGCCGGACTTTTCGCGCTTGGCGCTACGCGTGCTGCGTGACGCATCGCGATTCTTCTTCCAGTAGGCTCCGGTGCGTAGCGACTCGATCCAATCATCCCCCGTCTGCGCCACGCGAATGCGCGGCGGCAAAGACCTTTCCTTGACATCGCTCGCTTTTCTCTCGAATGCCGCAATGTCCGCTACCGTGCTCATGAGCGCTCCGGTCACGCGTTCGGCCGCATGATAGGCGGCATCGCTGCCGCTTGCGAACGGGGCCGCCAGCACCAGCACGCAGACAGGCGCCGCCCAACGTCGCACAGGAAATGGCATTGATCCTCCGCCGCTCTCACAAGCGGAAGCAGGATATGAATCGCGTCCATCGCGCGCGATCAGGACAACACCTGATACTGGCCCGCGCCATCACCCCATGAGCGCGGCAGCGCGAGCCGGCGTTGCTGCCTCCACGATGTTCGGATCAGCACCGCACCACCGCCTGCACATTCTCACGGGCGCCGCCCGCATCAGGGCTTGCGCCTCGCAAATGGGGGAATGTCCCCGATACCCGCCGCTCCCCCCCTGCGTGATGCTCATCGGGCGAAGAGATGCCATCGGCCGCTGCGGCGGACCGTCACCTCACAGAAAGGACCCTCGTCGATGACCGAGAATCTGATTTCGGCGATCTCACGTTTCCTCACCCCGGAGTTGATCGGCAAGATGGCCTCGGCCACCGGACTCGAGCCCACAGCAGCGCAGAAGGCGACGGAAGCCTCCGTGCCCGCGCTCCTCGGCGCTCTCATGAATCTCGCAGGACAGCCCGGCGGCGCCCGCCAGATTGCCGATACGGTGTCCGCCCAGTCGCCCGGATTGCTCGGAAGCCTGGCCACCTCCATGGGAGGCCTGGGCCAGATCGCCGACAAGGGCAGCAGCGCCCTCACGTCTCTGCTCGGCGGCGGCACGCTCAACGCCATCGCGTCGTCGGTCGGCCGCTACGCCGGCATCGGTGAGGGCCCGGCGCAGACCTTGATGGGTCTGGTGGGCCCTGTCGTCATGGGCACGCTCGGCCGCCAGCAGCGCGCCGAGGGTCTCGACGCCAACGGGCTCGGGCGCCTTCTGGCCTCACAGAAGGACAACATCGCAGCCGCCATCCCATCCGGCCTCGCCGGCCTGCTGCCTCAAGACCTGCAGCAGAATTTCGACGGCAAGCGGCGCTACGACTTTGCGCGTGGAACCGACGATTTGCCGCGCGTCGCGCCGGCCGCCATGCACCGGATGGTCAGCGAGACGAAACCCGAGGCGCCGTCCCGGTGGCCGTTGTGGCTGCTGCCGCTCGCTGCTCTGGCTGGCCTCTTCTGGTACCTCTTGCCGTCCGGGCACGCACCTCGTCAGACAGCCGACACGACCACCCCGTCCTCGCTGCTGTCGCGCACGACGGCCAATCCCAGTTATCTCACGCGTGCTGCAGATGATCAGATTTCGATCGGCAGCTACTACCAGCGCGATATCTATGGTCCGGGCGGTGAGAGACTGGGCAACGTCAAGGATCTCATCGTCGGTCCTGACGGCCGCATCACCGCCGCCGTCGTCAGCGTGGGCCGATTTCTGGGCATCGGGGAAAAGGACGTCGCCGTGCCGTTCTCATCCGTGCTGATGGAGCGGAAGGACGGCGAGCTGCGTCTCAGCCTCAATGCGGCGCGGGATGCGCTGCAGGCCGCACCATCCTTCGAGGCCGTCCGCATCCGGCCCGACGCCATGGTGCCGCGTCTGTTCAACCAGCCGCTCAACGTGCGCCCGGGGACGGGCGGCGAGTCGCCAACCACCAAGCCCTGACTGCAACCATTGCGCCGGTCATGCGTTGAATGACCGGCGCATCCACTGCGTCTCTCTCAAACGGATCGCGTCATGGTGCACACCCTCGCCAAGGCAACCGCCCTCTTCGTGACAGGCCACCTCGCATTCGGCGCGCTTGCCGTATGGCTCTTCTCGGCAGCATGACGCCGCAAACGCCAAGGCACGCGTGTGTCACTGCACCGCGGCCGTACCGGCCGGCAGGCAGGCCTTGGCGCACGCGGGCGCGCGTCCGAGCAGTCCGGCAAGCGGCGCCGCGTTGCCGGCATTGCAGAGGAAGCCGACGTACGTCTTGTCCTTGGTGCCGTAGGCCGGAAAGGCGCACGACGAGGCCAGCACCGTTTCGGCCTGCGCCCACAGCTTCTGCACCACCTGCTTCGTCTCGGGCTGCTGCAGCCCTTGCCAGGTTGCGGGATGCTGCGCCTGCGCCACGCCGACGTAACGCATGACGAACGCCATCAGCGCGGACAGCCCGTCGCGATGCGCCGCCTGTCCGCCGCCCTTGTGCAGCGGCGCGAGCATCACCGCCGAATTGAGATCGTGGCTATAGGCATTGAGTTCATCGAGCAGGTATGTGAAATCGTCGGCCGACGAGGCCGCACCGCGTCCGAGGTACGTCTTCACGAACATGTCGCCCGCTTCGAACCGGCCGGCGATTCCTCTGGGCGCGTAGTAGCGGACCAGCTCCTTCGGACGGCGCAGGATGCCGCCTTCGATCAGCGGAAAGCCGTCCTTCTCGTGTGTCAAGAGATGCACCGACTCGTGCACCGCGGTGGTCAGGCTGAGCTGGATGTCGTCGCACGTGATCCAGCGCACGAAGTCCGCCTTGTTCGGCATCGCCGTATAGACTGCATATCCCTTGGGCGACAGGCGCTCGAGATCTCGAAGAGCCTGGGTCTGGCAGTCGTTGCGCGGCGCTGCGTTGGCCACCGACACCATAGCGAGGCATGCCGCGGCGACGGCACAGAAACGTTTCAGCATTTTGCATTCCCCTTGCAATTGTCGAAATTGCGAGAGGCTTAGGTAGCCAATGCAACTGGGCCAAAAAAGGGTTGCAGATCCGCCAAATAGACGCATGCCCCGAAAATCGGGCGTTAGCGGCAATTAACCGTTTCATTCACGATTAATACTACTGGTTAATGAAAATTAGCATCTGTGCAGAAAACCGCTCCATTTTCGGTAACGGCTCGTGCACGAAATCGCGTTCGGCAGCACGTCCGCAATGGCTCGCCAACGTCATCAAATCTTCAAGATGGAGGCGCACTCGTCCGGGTGTCGGGTCAGAAGACATACCGATAGCGCGGGGTCGGCTTCGTTCGTATGGTCGAACCCCTTGCTTCCTATCGTGGCGTGGCACGAGGAGTTTTTCGATATGGCGAACATCGCGATCAAGTCACCGTTGCAGTATCTCGACAAGGCATCGTCCACCCTGCGCGACATGGGCCTGATGCCAAGCGGCAAGGTTGACCCGGCACCCATCAATGCGCTGCTGGAGAAAATCTCCGACCTCGACAAGGACAAGATCGCCATCATCGCGCGCACGCTGGGGCAGACCGAGGTCTTCAACGAGGTCGTCCGCGAGCATACCTCCAAGATGGAGATCGGCGAGCGCTATCAGGCCATCACCAATGGCTTCAACTCCATCCGCGACGACTCCAAGCGCCTGGTGGATCAGGTATCCGACGGCAAGCTCGATATCCTCGAGCGCGGCACCAACATGTGGATGAAGCTGTCGCGCGGCGACATCGCCGACCGCTTCGACAAAATCCGCGACGTCTATCTTTCGGTCACCAAGGAGACGAAGAACCAGATCGAGCGCGAGGCCAAGATCCTCGATGCTTATCGCGACTATCGCGGCGCCCTCAAGCACGCCGAGGTCATGGCGCTCGAGGTTCTCAAGGCGGCCCAGGACAAGCTCGACACCGAGAAGGCTGCATTGAAAGTTGCAGCCGACAAGGTTTCGGGCTTCGCTGGCACGGAGCCGTCCGAACGCGCCAAACTGGAGCTCGCCCGCGACGAGCAGCTCCGCCGCACCCAGGACGAGGACAAGCGCTACCAGATCGCCAAGGACCTCTCCGACAACCTGACGATCTCCTACAACACCTCCGAGGTCATTATGGCCCGGCTGCTGCAGACGACCTCCGCCAAGGAGCGCGTCTATGCCCAGGCCGTCAGCTTCTTCTCCACCAACGACAGCGTGCTGACGGCGCTCAAAGCCTCGTTCACCGGCATGTTCGGCCTGCATGAATCCACCAAGACCCTCGATGCCATGAAGGAGGGCATGTCGAAGAGCCTCGATACCCTCTCCGAGATCGGCGACAAGGTGCAGGAAGCAGCTGTGCGCAGCGGCTACGGACCAACCATCCGCGCCGATTCGGTCAAGAAGCTCGTTGACAGCGTCATCGGCTTCCAGGAGCGGTCGGCCGCGATCATCTCGGAGATGCGCAAGCTGTCCACGCAGAACTCGGCGGAAATCCGCGACGCCGTGGAAGAGGGCAAGAAGCGCATGGCCAAGCTGATGACGGACGCCAACGCCCTGCCAGCGGCCTAAATCGATAATCGGAGAGCCGCATGGCCGACACCGCGCTTGCCCAAGGCAAGCCGCAGACGCTCGACGATTTGATGATTGCCATGGACGTGGTGGACACCTTGCGCCACCGCGAGGATCTCGTGCGCCGCGAACTGAACGAGGAAGGCCGGGAGGACGACCTCATCGCCCGCTTGCGCCAGATCTACCGCGACCAGGGGATCGAGGTTCCGGACCAGATCCTGGCTGACGGCGTCAAGGCGCTGAAGGACAGCCGCTTCGTCTACACGCCGCCGCCGGCCGGCTGGAAGCGCTCGCTGCTCACGCTGTGGACCAAGCGCGATACGCACGGCAAACGCGCCGGCTACGCCCTCGCCACCGTCGTTGCCCTCTTCGCCGGCTATCACCTCCTCGTCACCCGGCCCGCGCAGCTTGCCGCCGAGCAGGAGCGCATCGAAATCACCGAGACGCTGCCTAAGTCCCTGCGTCAGGCCCACGCGGACATACTGGCCGTCGGCAACGATCCCGCCGCCAGGCAGAAGGCCGACGCGCTGCTGGCCGACGGCGAGCGCGCCATCCGCGACGGCGACCGCGCCGCCATGACCAAGGTCAGCACCGACCTCGCCGCCCTGCGCACCGAGCTCGCCGCCGAGTACGCGCTGATGATCGTCTCGCGGCCAGGCGAAAGCTCGGGCGTCTGGCGCCGCCCGCCGCGCGGCAGCCAGGCCCGCAACTACTACCTGATCGTGGAGCCGATCGCACCGGACGGCCGCAAGCTGAGCCTGCCCGTGCGCAACGAGGAAACCGGCGTCTCCGAGGCCGTGTCCAAGTTCGGCGTCCGCGTCCCGCAGCAGACGTTCGAAGCCGTCGCCTCCGACAAGCGCGACGACGGCATCGTGCAACGCAACCAGTTTGGCGTTAAGAAGCGCGGGACTCTGGCAGTCGACTACAAGATGCCCTTCGAAGGGGGCATCATCACCCAGTGGTGAGACCGCGCTGATGTGGACCGGACGACAGACGCTTGGCTCGATCGAGGGCGCGATCGCCAACCTCCGCGGCGAGGAAAGCCAGCTCGACGGCGCCTTGCGCTCGGCGGTGGCCGAAGCCGAACGGCTGCGCAAGGATAGGATCGGCGCGTTGCGCGAGCTGGCGCGGGTCAAGCTCGGCGAGATGGCTGCCGGCCGCCTCGTCAACAACCTCGACGCCGGCGAGCGGCGCGCCCTCCAGATTCTCGACGACTACCGTCTGCGCATCGCCGCCACGGCCGAACGGCGCGAGGCACTGCTGAAAGAGGTCTCGTCTGCCGAGGCCGAGCGTCACGCCGCCGCCGCCGTCCTGGAGCAGGCGCTCGAGGCGCTCGAGGCTCTGCGCGCGCAAGCCGAGGCCCGCGTGCAGACGACTACCGAATGGACCGCCGCCAAGGTCAAGGTCGACGCCGCCGACATGGTCGCCATCGAATCTGAGAAGAAGGCTGCGACCTCCGAGGACGAGCTCGGTGCCAAGCGCAAGCCCTACGACGACGACCCGCTGTTCGCCTATCTCTGGCGCCGGCGCTTCGGCACGTCCGAGTACAAGGCCGGCAACTTCGCGCGCATGATCGACCGCATCGTCGCCGATTTCATCGGCTTCGCCGACGTCCGCGCCAACTACGCCGCGCTCGTCGAAATACCCCTCCGCCTGCGCGAGCACGCAACCATCAAGCGAGGCGAGACCGCCGAGGCTCAGACCGCCCTCGCCAGCATCGAGCGCAAGGCCATGCTAGAGGCCGGCGTCGACACCCGCGAGCAGGCGCTCGCGGAAGCCCGCCGCAAGCTGGCGGCCGCCGACGACGCGCTTGAAAACCGCCACACCCTCTTGAAGAAGATCGAGGAGGAGCGTACGGCGCTGCTCTCCGGCGGCACCGATCCGGCCTACAACGAAGCCCTCACCACCATCGCGTCGGCCGACGGCAGCGACGATCTCGCCACCCTCTATCGCGAGGCCCGCCGCACGCCGACCAGCGCCGACGAGGCCATCGTGCGCCGGCTCGAGGCCGTCGACACGAGCCTCCAGAAAGCCGATGCCGAGACCGCTAACCTGCGACGCACAGCGCAGGATCTGGCCCGGCGCCGTACCGAGGTCGAGCAGGTGCGCGACCGCTTTCGCACTGCCGGCTACGATCACCCCAACACCACGTTCGGCAACGAAAGCGATATCGCCGACGCCCTGAAAAGTATCCTCGGTGGCGCCGTGCGCAGCGGCGTTCTCTGGGACCTCCTGCGCCGGGGCTACAGCTCGCGCCCTGCACGCAGCCGGCCGACCTTCGGATCACCGAGCTTCCCCTTTCCGTTCCCGATGCCCGGGGGCGGCACCATCGGCTCGGCGGGCGGTGGATGGCGCGAGCCCTCGAGCGGCGGCGGCTGGTCTCCCCTCCCCGGTCCCGGAGGCGGCGGTGGCGGCCGCGACGACGACGACCGCTTCACCACCGGCGGATCGTTCTGACACCCAATCGCGCGCGACCTATTCCCGGCGTCTGCTGCCGAATGTAAGGTGGCGCGGAGTGGAGGGGGCAATGTCGATCATCCGCGCGGCAATCGTTCTGCTGCTTCTCGTGGCCGGGACCATCACTGGTCACGCGCAGAGTGCTGCCGAAAAAGAATGGGAACGGCTTTCAGCCATTCTGGAGCGCTTGAACGTCTCTCTGCCTATGAATGCCGCCGCACGCGAGGCGGTTCTGAAGTCCCTGGAGGAGCTCAGCCGGGAGCGCTGCGATCAGGATGCGATCGTCAATTTAGCAAACGCGCTGCAGAAGGCCGGATACCGGCGCGACGCAGCGACGGCGCATATCCGCTTCTCGGAGACCTGCAACGGACACGCCCCGTCTCTAGCGGCTGCGGTCAACATCCTGCTCACGCTCTCCGACTATCCGCAGGCCGCGACCGTCGCCTCCAAGCTCATCGAGCTCGAGCCCTTCGACGATAATGGCTACTATCTGCGCGCCCTTGCCTACGATCGCAGCGATCAGCCCAAGAAGGCCATCGACGACTACGTCACCGCCATCGAGTTGTTCGGCGACAAGAACAAGATCGCCAGTGTCGGCTACTTCAACATGGCGCGAAACTACGAGCGGCTGGGTCAGTTCTGCGATGCCGTGTTGCCCATCGAAGCGTGGATCGCCTTGAATCCGGCGCGCAACGAGACCAGCCAGACCCGGGCCATGATCTCGAGCTACATGGCGAAGGGCAAATGCCCGACGGCAACGGCCGGCCAAGAGGACGTATTTCCCGTCGCCCGGAAAGGCGAGGTCGTCACGCTGCGCGCGACCATCAATGGCGTGCAGGGCAACTTCATCCTGGATACCGGTGCGACGTTCGTCGCCCTGAAGAAGAGTTTCGCCGACAAGGCCAATGTCGCCGTCGACAACGACAGCCGCATCCGCCTTCACACCGCGAACGGCATCACCGAAGGCAAACGCGGCCGCGCCTCCACCATCCAGCTGAGGACCCTTGCGGCCAATGACGTGCCCGTGGTTGTACAGGCTGACGACAAAGGCACCTACGGCAGCGGCATCGAAGGCCTGCTGGGCATGAGCTTCCTGTCGCGCTTCCATGTCACAATCGATGCGCGGTCTGTAAAAATCCGCTCGCGCAAGACGCGGTAGCATGGAAGGCCGTTGCGGCTTCCATGCAAAAACGATCGCGCTCTGGTAATCCGGCGTTCAGCCTCCCACTCATTTCGCACGCAGCTCAGGACAAACCCGAATAGTCGCCGTCCGCGCCCTCGCTAGGCTGTCGCAAGCAACGACACGCGCAGGGGCCGCAAGACATGATCAGAGCAATCGGCGTTGTATTGACAATTGCGTTCCTCGCGGCATCGTTCGTTGGAACGGTCGGAAGCGGATGGATCGTGGGAGACGTTGCCGCCCCGGCGCGCCCGGAGCTCGTCGCCGCCTTTCCCTCACCCCGCGCCTACCTGATGGGACTTGCCGTTCTCGCCGAAAGCCTGCGGCTCACTCTCTCGCTGCAGGCCGAACGCTTCTGGCGCAGTTCGCGGTTTCAAGGTGCGGCATTTGCCGTCCCCCTATGGCTCGTTTGCACGGCCTATTGCACGCTGGTGCCTCTCATGACGCTCGCCACCGTGCACGTCACCACCTCCTCGATGCTCACGATTCTCGGCCTCGGGTGGCTCTTCATTCAGATTGCTGCCGGGCTTCTGCCGGGCATCGCGTGGCCTGCCGCGACACGTCAAGGCATCGCCAGTGACGTCGCGACGGATGCCGCCGATTCAGAAGTGCCGGCATTACCCGGCATGCACGCGTTTCCCGCCGGCCTGGTGCCCCGGCCGGTCGCATCGGCCGGCGACTTCCTGCAGATGCTGACGCACCTGGCCGACATGCCTGAGGGCAGCAAGCTGGCGGCACACGGCCGCATCGATGCCAACGGGGAGATCGTCATGTCGCAGGGGGCGCTGGCGGCTCTCGTCGGCCGCTCCAAACCGACCGTCCGCCGCTGGCTGCAGGATCTGGAAAATCAGCAGCTCATTCTGAGAAGCGCCGCCGGCAAGGCCACGCGCATTCGCGTTCAGCCGAACCTGCATGCAGCCAACGGCGACGCGCGCCATTGAGAGAAAGCAATGTGTCAGCGCAACTCTGGCATTGAGTAAGAGATGGAAAACTAAGCTCGGTAGAAGCTGCGGTGATGGGGTTGCCCCCACCACCAGCTTGCAGCGTCCGGTTACTGTCCGCCATCCGATTCGAAGGCCTGCTGCGCCCAGGTCGGATAGCCGTCGTACTCGCCCGTAGGGCTCGCGTTCGCGGCGAATGCGCTGGCGCCGCCGGCCATGACGCTGAGTGCGACGAGTGCGGATGCAAGAATGGTTCTGAGGCTCATGTTCGTACTCCTTTTATTGAGAAGCTGTCTGACATGTGTGTCTGGCAGCCACACCCACATGCGATCGGCATGCGCCCGGCGTCAGAGGGTTTCACACCCATGTGAGCTTACGTTTCTGTAATGCGGCGAGCCGAAGCGACATGCGCCCGCAAATGCGGAACGTCACGCGCAAACGCGCCGTCTCAAACATCCGTGAAGCCTCTTTTTTCCGAAACGGGTACGTGGCCATTCACGCGTTAACGAGAGCATGAGCGTGTTTTTGATGCTCCGGTACGAGGGTGCGCCGACATCGCATCGGCACCCAGCCAGCGTCACGCCCTGACAGCCTGCCGCCGCTCACACAAGCGTTCGCACATCCACGAAGGAGAATCGCCATGTTGCGTAGCCCTATCCTGTCTGCACTGGTCGCCGTTGCGGCGTTGGGAATATTCAACGTCGCTGCCGAGGCCGCGCCCGCCGCACGATTATCGCCGGATGGCGGGGCCGTATTGATCGACGCCCGCGGCGGCGGCGGCGGTGGCGGTGGCGGCGCGATGCACTTCGGTGGCGGCGGTGGAGCCCATTTCGGTGGAGGCCACTACGGCGGCGGCCACGGCTTCCACGGCGGACGCTTTGCCCTTGCCCCCGGCTTTGGCGGTTACTACGATGACTACGCTTACGGCCCGGACTGCTGGTACAGCCGTGCCCGTCATCGCTGGGTCTGCCCGGCGTACTGACACACGGCGCAAAGCAAAGCGGCCCCGTTTCCGGGGCCGTTTTTCATCAGGCGCAGCTAATGGGCCCGCGGTTCCTCGCGAAACAGGAGAGAAACACCGCCATACCGGCGCTCAGCGCTATGTCGAACCTTTTCTCTGGAGCGCGATCGTTTCGCTTGGAAGCACTGTCGGCTTCCATGCGTCCGCGCGCAGCGCGGCTCCGCCGCGGCACGTGAATCGCACTCTAAACATATGAGGTAGAGCAGGATTCACGCTTCGGCCGAGGCGTCTTGATTCAGGCAAAGTGATTCCATCCGAAGCGATCCTGCTCTAGTCTGCCCGACGCAGAAACAGTCCCTCGCGCATACACGCTCGGCACAGTTGTTCGCGTCCGCGGCAGCAGTCATTGTTCCCGATTGGCCGATGGCCGCGATCGTGAGACCGCAAGCGGGCGGAGTTGCTCGCACCTTTGCCGTTGAATCCATCCAAACGCGCGCCCAGGAGCACGAGCTCGACCCTTGCTTGGTGGTCGGCTCCCACTTTCGGCCTACCGGCAACCGTCCAGCCCTGCCCCAGGAGCGAACCCCATATTCGGCCGAAGATCGGACGCCGCCGCCGCGGCAAATCCTGCCGATCGTTCGGATTGGCAAGCCGTGTCTGCATGCTCGTGCTCATGACCTTTTCCCCGTTACCCAGGTTTTTGTTTCGCGGGACGCGCCGTTTGAAGATGCGTCGCCCCTTCGCAGTTACGTCTGGGACGTCACCGGCTTGCGCGGCCGTCGTCGTCCTGCGCAGCAGCCGCCTGTGCTGTTGCTCATGATCGTCTCGTTGTTTTTGTGTGCCGCTGAAGAAGCACCCGTCCCTTCGGCGCGGCGGAAAATGCCTGTTGACAGACCATTTGCAAAATTCATTGATTAGATGGAAACAATCGATTTTGGCGATCAATGCGCAGCCTCAGCCTCGACCAGCTCCGCACCTTGCAGACCGTGGTGGAGACCGGCGGTTTCACTGCCGCGGCGCGGCGTCTCCACCTCTCCCAGTCCGCCGTCAGCACGCAGGTGCAGGAGCTTGAAGACCGGCTCGGCGTCAGGCTCGTCGAACGCCTCGGCAAGAAAGCCTACGCCACCGCCGCCGGCCGCGAGGTCATCGAGCGGGCCCGCCGCATCGCCGACGAGACCGACGACATCGTCACAGCCACGCGCCGCTTCCGCGACGGCTGGGTCGGCCGCGTGCAGGTCGGCACCGGCCTCACGGCGCTCATGTATCTCCTGCCGCCGGCGCTCAAGAAGATCCGCACCGAGCATCCGGGCATCGAGCTTTTGGTGCGCAACATCACGACCCGCGCCATCGTCGACGCCGTCTTGCAGAACACCATAGACCTTGGTGTCGTCACGCTTCCCATCGAAGAGCCGAATCTGCGCATCACACCGCTTTATGAGGAACGGCTGGTCGCGATTCTGCCCCGCGACATGCGCAACAGCCCCCGCGAGATCACACCCGACTTCCTTGCCGGACAGTCGCTCATTCTGGAGCCCGGTGCCATTCAGGGGCTGGTGCTGGACTGGCTCTCGGTATCTGCATCCGCGCCGCGACCGGCCATGGTCATCGGCACGGTGGAGGCCATCAAGACCCTCGTTGCCGCCGGCCTTGGCGTATCCGTCATCCCGGAAGTCGCTGTCGCCAAGCCCAGCCGCGACCTCATCGTGCGGCCGCTGTCGCCACCACTCGGCCGGACCCTGGCCCTCATCCAGCACCGCAACAAGCCGGACGACACAGCCTTGAAGATCGTCCGCGACGCGATTTTGGCCGGGGCGAAGTGATGCGCTGCGTCACTCTACCGTTGATGCCGGACGGTCACTGAGCCGCCTCGACACTCGGTGCACGCTTGCGGATGCTGATCGGCATGCGGCGGATGCCGAGAAGGCGGTTCGAGGGCATCCAGTCGATCGGCCCCTCCGCCTCGAACATTTCGATGCGCGACAGCAGCTCCTGGAAGGCGACCCGCATCTCCATGCGCGCCAGGCTGGCACCGAGGCACACATGCGTGCCGAATCCAAAGCCGAGATGCAGATTCGGTGTCCGTGTCAGATCGAAGCGGAACGGCTCAACGAACACGGCATCGTCGCGATTGGCCGACATCTCCCAGTAGGTGACCTTCTCGCCTTCCTTGATCTGATGCCCCTTGTAGTCGACATCGCGCGTCGCCGTGCGCCGTTTGAAGATCGATGGCGTCGTCCAGCGCACGATCTCCTCCAAGGCCAGGCGCATCTGCAGGGTGTCGGCCGTGCGCAGGCGCTGCATCTGCTCGGGATTGTCCATCAGGGCGCGCAAGCCGCCGCCGATGGCGCTGCGCGTCGTCTCGGCGCCGGCCGGAAACAGCAGCATGAAGAAGTTCACCAGCTCGCGATCCGTGAGCGATCCGCCTTCGTGACCGTCCTCGCCGGGCTCGAGACGCGCGCGAATGATCGCCGAGAGAATATCATCGGCCGGATTGGCGCGTTTCTTCGCGATCAGCTCGAGGCCGTAGTCGCGCAGCTTCAGCGCATACTCGCGCGCGATGATCTCACCCGAAGCCTCGGCGACACCGGCATCGACCCATTCGGCAAGCTGTGCGCGCTCCTCCTGCGGCACGCCCAGCAGAAGGCAGATCGCCTGCAGCGGCAGGTCGCGCGAGAAGCGGGCCACGAAATCGAACGGCTCGTTCTCAGGCAGCGCCTCGATCAGCGCCACGGCGCGGCGGCGCAGCTCGGTTTCGAGCGCCAGGATGGCCCGGGCCGAGAAGCCCTTGTTGACGAGCGAGCGGAAGCGTTTGTGCTTCGGATCGTCCATCCAGATCAGCATGGCGCCGGCCTGGCGGTCGTCCTGCAGCCCCGTGCCGCCGTCCGTACGGCTGCCGCCCTTGTCCGACGAGAAGGTCTCCGGATCGGTGATCACCGCCATGCAGTCCTCGTGGCGGGTCATCACCCAGAAGCCCTCGCCCTGCGGCGACTGCTCCGTCGGCTCGTGCCAGTAGATCGGCGCGTTGGACCGCGCCCAGGTGAAGTGCGGGTGCGGAAAGCCGTTGGCGAAGGTCTGCCCATCGGACAAGTCGATGGCCTGCGTACCGCCGGTGGCCGTGCTCATCCGATCTCCCCTCGGGCAAAAGGAAGGAAGCTACCTCGCACTGGACTGTGCCACGAATTGCCCGATCGCACAGCTATTTCGATCAAGAGGCAGGCCTTCGGCTGGCTGTACCACCCTCGAACCCGCTTTTGTGGCGGAACTTCGGACAGCCGCGCCACCGACCTTCCGCTAATGTGATTCAGATCGCTATTCCGCACATGGAACTGAGATCATCTGGCCGACGCTCGGGAAGTACTTCTTGCACTCGGCAGACGCAGGCGTGGTCACCGGCTTTTGTGCGATGGCGGACGTGTCGCTCTCGGCAGTCTTGATCTTGGTTGGGTTCGGCGTAACGGGCGGGGGCTGGCTGGTGGCCCCCTTGTCCGCGTTCTCGGCCTTCTCGATCTTGCCGGTCTGCGTTGCCGTCTTGGTCGCGACGGCATTGGCCTTCGCAGCGAAGGACGGAACACTCTCGCAGCTCACGAACTCTGGGGCATCGCCGGACGCGACCTTCCAAGAGCCCTTGGACTCCGCCCATTCCTTCTTGCCGTAGAACCAGTCGCCGTCCTTGAACGTGAATTGCTTCGTGCCGGACCAGCACTGGCTCTTGCCGTCGAACCACACCAGGCTGGCAGGATCGAACTGGCGGCCTTCGCCGTCGGCGAACTTCACCAGCGGCACCACCCTGGCAACCTTTTCAGTCTTCACCAGCGGCACTGCCTTCTTGACGATCCTTTCGGTCCACTCCGGCTTGCTCGGGCGAGCGGCCTGGTAGTCCCGGAGTTGCACGGCTGATTCCGGCACGCGGTTGTAGGGGCCAGAGAAGGCGTTCGCGGCCCAAGTGGGCCGGCCGCAATGCTCGCCTCGGGCGTTGCAGGCGTGCGCTTGCGCGCTCAAGCCCAGGGTTGTTGCCGCAACTGTCAGTCCCAGAAGGACTTTGGTCATGCGCGCCTCCACCGCTCCGGCGACAGTCATCTTGGTCATGGTCGTCTCCTCTCGGGGAAGCACGGATGTGTTGCCCCCGATACTGCCGGGATCCAGCAACAGTAGCTGTTCCGGTGGGAACAGGATCGAATATTCTTGTGTTTGCTGAATGTCTGGTCACCCGGAATGCAAAAGGGCGGCCCGTAGCCGCCCTTCCGTCGCGCACTATCGTGTCGCCGGCGGGAAATAGTAGTCGGCCTGCGTCGCGTAGGGCGGGAACATGAACCGCTTGGCCGGCACCACCTTGGCGGCATAGGCCTTCTGGGAATCATAGACCTTCTTGAAGAACGGGCTCTTGGCAGATTCGGCCGCAGCGAACTCGTCCCATGTCTTGAGGAAGGCCAAATTGATCTCCGGCGGCGCCGTCAGCAGCTTGACGCCGTGCTTGGTCGCGAACTCCTCGATCGCATCGGCGTTCTGTTTCTGCCAGCTCGCCCACCACCGGACGAAGGTCTCCATGGTCGCCGACTTGATGGCTTCCTTGTTCTGCTCTGGCAGGCTGTCCCACACATCCTTATTTATCGCCAACTCGCCGACCGAGGCGCTCTCGTGCATGCCGGGCGTGTAGTGGTACTTCCACACCGTGTGCAGCCCGAGCCGCAGGTCCTCGATACCTCCGACCCACTCGGCGCAGTCGATGGTGCCGCGCTCCGCCGCGGGCAGAATCTCGCCGCCCGGCATGTTGACGACGGCCATGCCCATCTTGGCGTAGAGCTCCGCGACGATCCCCGTCTGGCGGCACTTCATGCCCCGGAAATCGGCGAGGTCCTTGATCGGCCGCTTGAACCAGCCGAGCGCCTGCGGGCTCGGCGGAATGATCGGGAACGCCACCAGATTGAGCCTGAGCTCCTTCTGATAGAACTCGTTCCACAGATCGAGCCCGCCAGCCTCGAACAGCCAGCCGATGAAGTCCACCTGATCCATGCCGGCAATCCCGGCGGGCGTGTTGGAGAAGAGCGTCGCGGCCTTGCTCTTGCCGAACCACCAATAGGAGATGCCGTAGGCGCCATCGATCACCTTCTTGTGGGCGGCATCGAGGATCTCGAACGGCGGGACCAGCGCGCCGCCCGGCAAGGCATTGATCTTCAAGTTGCCGCCAGTCAGTTTATCGACTCTCTCGGCAAAGAACTTGAAGCCTTCCTGCGAGGTGGCGGTCGGCGGCACTGCCGACTGCATGGTGAGGGTGCGGGGTTGCTGGGCCAGTGCTGCGCCGCCAATCAACGACGCAACGCCGACTACCGCGGCGAAGGCCGCGGTTCTACAGACCATGTGCATTGGCGTTCTCCCTGAAGCCGAACACGGGCGAGCGCTTTTTTTGCTTCTGCCCGTGTTCCAGCCTACCGCGCAAACGGCTCCCCAGCCAGAGATTCAGTCACCGATCATTTCTTGAAGTGGGTCTGCTCCGTGATGTGCGGCACCAGGTTGAGCGAGCCCTGTATCTCGCTGCCGAACTCGAGGTTCTCGCTCCACGCCCACACCTGCAGCGACTCCGAGAACGGGATGCTGCAGAAGGCCGCTGCCGTCTTCTCCTGCGCGGCCTGCCAGAGCGCCTTTTGCTTGGCCAGATCCGGCTCCGCGCGCGCTGCCTCGATCTCCTTGTCGGCCACATCGCAATGGGCGAAGTTCGTCACCGCCGTCGGCGCGCCGATGCTGGCGGCGGAATGCAGGAACTGGCTCAGATACGTATCCGCCACCGGGAAGCGGAACGCCTGACACATGACGATCGGCGACAGATCCTTGCGGATCTGCTGATGCCATGTCGGATGATCGACCGGCTGCATGTCGAGCACGATGCCGGCCTGCTTCAGTTGTCCTTGCACGCCCTCCGTGATCTTGGCCAGCGTCGGATGCGTCGAGGTGATAACCTTGATCGTCAGGCCGTTCGGATGGCCGGCGTCCGTCAGAAGCTGCTTGGCCTTCGCTACGTTGTATTCGGACAGCGTGAGCTTCGCCGTTCCCAGATTGCCCGTCGGAATCACCGAGATCGCCTCGCGCGACACCTGGCTCCCCAGGAGCTGCACCATCGTCTTGCGGTCGAGCGCATGCGCGATCGCCTGCCGTACGCGGATGTCGTCCAGCGGCTTGGCCTTGATGTTCAGGTACAGTGTATTGAGCTCGGCCGGCTCGATGGCCGCGACCTTGATACCCTTCAGGCCACGCGTCCGCTGTACCCACTCGTCGGCCTGGCGGCCGAACACCATGTCGAGCTCGCCGCTGCGCAAAGCGAGATCGCGCGTCGCATCGGAGGGGATGTACCGGTAGGTGATCTCGTCGATTGTCGGCGCGCCACGGAAGTAATCCGTGTTGCCGGCGAGCTTGACGAACTGCTGCGGAGCGCATTCTGGCCCAACATGGAGCCGCACGTGCGCCGTTCCCGTTCGACGACATCCAGCTCCGACGCATGCTCGCAACCACGCGCCGCAACGGCTACGCCTACAACGACGTGCACCTGTTCAAGGGCATGGAGAAGATGACGGACATGGCGGCAATCGCCATGCCGATTTGCTGCAGCGACGGGACGGCCGTCGCCGCCTTGCATCTGACCGCGATCACGCAACGGCTCAAGTCGCCGCGCCGGTCCAGCGTGGTTTCGCTCTTGCAGCGCGAAGCCCGCGAGATCGAGAAGAAATTCCGGCCGATCCTGGACGGCATGCGCCCGCATCGCGAGGAGACTGGCAGCACGGACATTGTCGGTGCCGCGCTGCCGCGCAAGCGACGCAGCCGGCAGTGACGGCTGCGCGAGCGAACGCGCACCGCTCGTCCATTGAGTCTCGCGCCGCAGTGTGCAACCATTAGCCGCATAATAAGAGGCCCACGCACCGTCTCGGGCCCGATCGCGTAAGCAAGCAAGGGAGGACTCCATGAAACGCATTGCGTTTTTCGGGCTCGGCTTCGCTTTGGCCTTGCCCGTCGCCCCGTCGATACCGTCCGCTCAGACGGTTGACGGCCCCGCCGTCGAATGGCGGCACTCCAATTGGGGCAAGCGGCGCGCCAACACCGAAGGCATTGAGAAGATTGCCGCCATCCTCAAGGAGCGCACGGGTGGCAAGTTCATCATCAAGATCGGCTACGGCGAGATGTTCTCCAAGGACAAGGAGAACCTCGACTCGATCAAGCTCAACGCGATCGAGATGGCCGATATGTGCAACTTCTACCATCCGGGTAAGAACCCATCCTGGATGGTGTACTCACTGCCCTTCCTGCCGTTTGGCGAGTTGGAGCAGCACGCTGCCGCCGCCAATGTAATGATGAAGCATCCGATCCTCACGGCGGATATGGCGCAGTGGAATGCCGTGCCGTACTTCTTCGTGGTACTCCCGCCCTACGAATTCATGGGCAAGGGCAAGGCGCCCGTAGCGCTCGATGACTGGAAAGGCCTGCGCGTGCGCGCGCCAGGCGCGGTCGGAGAGGCCTTCCAAATTCTCGGTGCACATATCTCGACGGTACCAGCAGTTGAACTCTACACCGCACTCGAACGCGGCACCGTCGATGCCGCCTCTTTCCCCTTTACCTATGCCCACGCCGCCTACCAGCTGCACACGATCTCGACCTGGTATACGTCGAACCTGGCGCCGGGAAACGCCGGCTGCGCCGCCGTCATGAGCAAGACCGCCTATGACAAGCTGCCGCCGCAGTACCAGAAGCTGCTCGTGGAGGCACAGCCAGAGGCCAACAAGGCCATGATCGCCGCCTACCGCAAGGCTGACGAGGTCAATCTTCCGCTGTTCAAGAACAAGCTCAAAGAGATTCGCTATTCGGATGCCGACCTGCAGAAGTTCGAGGAGATCGGCGGCAAGCCCGTTTGGGACAAGTGGGTGGCCGACAATCAATCGAAGTTCGACGCCAAGGGCGTTCTGGACGCTCTGCTCAAGGAGATCCGTGCGGCAAAGGCGAAGGTCGCCACGAAATAGCGCAACGCCGAGTCCATCTCCCGTTCAGCAGCGGTGCCTGCCCATCCTTGCCGCAGTCCCTCGCCACGCGAGGTAGGCGCGGCGAGGAGAGGGCAGGCTTAACGAGGCAAGCATGGCCCACGCAGAAGCAGGCGATCCCACACTTGCCACCGGCGGAGGCGCGCTCGGCGCCATCGATCGCTTCATGCACCGGATCGAGAAGTTCACCGCGCTGATCTCGGGGCTTGGCATCTTCGCGCTGATGCTGATCGGTGTGGTCCACGTGCTGGGTCGAAAGTTCTTCGACCTGCCCGTGTTTGGCTACATCGACATTGTCGAGATCATGATGGCGTTCATGGTGTTCTTGGCGATCGCCTATACCGAGCGCCTCGGCGGCCATATCCGCATGGAGTTGTTCGTCAGCTTTCTCAAAGGCCGCTGGCTGGCTCTGTTCGAGATCGTCGGCGTGCTGTTGGGCCTTGCCATCAGCGGCATTCTTCTGGTCTACAGCTGGGACCACGCCATGCGGGCGCTTTATCTCGGCGATTCCAGCATCGACGCCCAGATCCCGCTGTGGCCGTCCAAGCTCGTTGTGCCTATCGCTCTCGGCATGCTGTTTGTCCGCCTCCTCATCAGCCTCTGGGCCTACGCGGTCATCCTCATCGACCCTAGTCGGCCGGTTGTCGGCGTGGCCGAGGTCATCGACGCCGAGGAGCAGGCCTTGCGTGAGGCAGCCGCTGCCGGTGCTTTCGACGACAACGGCGTGGCCGCTGGCGCGCAGCACGGGAGGCGGTGATGGGTCTCGAGCTCTCGCGCGATGCCATCGGCATCATCGGCTGTATCGCCCTGCTCGTGCTCGTCTTGGCAGGAGTGAGGGTCTACATCGCTGCCGCCATGGTTGGGCTCATCGGCATCGTGTCGATCATCGGCTGGAAAGCAGGTGCCGGCATGGTTGGCACAATCCCGCATTCCAAATCGGTCAACTACACGCTTTCAGTGCTGCCGCTCTTCATTCTGATCGGCTACCTCGCTTATCACGCGGGCATGACCCAGAGCCTGTTCGAAGCCTGCAAGCGATGGTTGGGCTGGCTGCCGGGCGGCCTGGCGATATCGACGATCTTTGCCGTCGCCGGCTTCTCGGCTGTGTCCGGCGCGGCCACCGCCGCAGCCGCCGTATTCGCCCGCGTCGCCGTGCCAGAGATGATCAAGGCCGGTTACGATCGTCGCATGGCCTCGGGCGTGGTGGCCGCCGGAGCGACGCTCGATTCGCTGATCCCGCCCAGCGCCATCATGGTGGTCTATGCCATCATCGTCGAGGCATCGATTGGCAAGCTGCTGGTGGCCGGCTTCATTCCGGGCTTCATCTCTGCCATCTGCTATTCGATCATCGTCGTCATCTGGAGCTTGTGGAACCCGAATGCCGGCAAGCCGATCTACGGCTACACGTGGGGCCAGCGCTTTGCATCGCTGCCGGGCACGTTCCCCGTTATCGGCGTCATCCTGATCATCTTTGCCTCGATGGTGCTCGGTTGGGCGACGCCGACGGAGGCCGGCGCACTCGGCGCGTTCGTCGTCTACATCGCGGCCCTGCTCAACCGCATGAAGTGGAGCCAGCTCAACGACGCCCTGATCGAGACGGCCAAGCTCACCGTGATGATCTTCGCCATCATCTGGGGAATTCTCATCTTCGTGCGCTTCCTGGGCTTTGCCGGCGTGCCCGAGAGATTCTCCGAATGGGTGGTGGGGCTACCCGTGCCACCCGTCGTCATCATGCTCGGCATCCTCGTCGTCTACCTGATACTCGGCTGCTTCATGGATGCGATCGGCATGCTGCTGCTGACACTGCCGGTCTTCTACCCGGCCGTCATGAAGCTCGGCTACGACCCGATCTGGTTCGGCATCGTCGTCGTCAAGATGTGCGGGGTTTGCCTGCTCACGCCGCCGATAGGCCTGAGTTGCTTTGTGGTGGCTGCGGTCAGACGGGAGATACCGTTGGCCGACGTGTTCCGCGGCGCCCTGCCATTCGTGATCGCCGACTTCATGGCGATCGGCATCTTCCTCGCCTGGCCGGAGACCGTGACGTGGCTGCCGGATAAGCTCATGAATTAGGCTCGGCGGCCAGCCGTGGCGTCCCCAACACCATCCTGCCGGCGCGACACGATCGCCGCCAGCTGGAGATGATGTCGCGCGGTCGCCCACAAGCACGCGCCGAACACAATTTGACCCTTTTCCGACATCACGGCATGCCTATCTTCCCGCCGTAACCCAAACAGCCTTTTGCAGGTGTCCTGATGCTTCACAGCACCTTCTTGCGCACCGTCCTGCCCCTTGCCGTGGCCGTTGTCGCCGGCGCCCTCATGGCGCTGCCGGCCACAGCCCAGAAACGCGTCGCGCTCGTCATCGGCAATTCCGCCTATCAGCACGCGACCGCACTGGCCAATCCTACCAACGACGCCAACGACATGGGCGCGGCACTGAAGGAGCTGGGCTTCGAGGTGATCCTCGGCCTCGATCTCGACAAGCGCGCATTCGATCAGCGCGTTCGGGAGTTCTCCCGCATGCTGCCCGACGCGGAGACCGGCATTTTCTTCTATGCCGGCCACGGCCTCCAGGTGGTGGGCCGCAACTATCTCGTACCCGTCGATGCACAGCTGCAAAGCGAGCGTGACCTCGATTTCGAGGCGAGCTCGCTGGACTTCATCCTGAAGCAGATGGAGCTTGATCGCGACGGCAAGACCAGCATCGTCTTCCTCGACGCTTGCCGCGACAACCCGCTCGCCGGCAATCTCGCCCGCTCCATGGGCACGCGCTCGGCGGGCGTCGGCCGCGGCCTCGCGCAGGTGCAGGCCGGCGTCGGCACGTTCGTCGCCTACTCGACGCAGCCCGGCAACGTCGCGCTCGACGGACAGGAGCGCAACTCGCCATTCACCGCCGCGCTCGCCACCAGCATCAAGGAGCCGGGCCGCAACCTCACGTCCGTGATGATCGACGTGCGACGCAAAGTCCTCGCGGCCACCAGCGGCCGGCAAGTCCCCTGGGATCATTCGGCCCTCACCGGCGACTTCTATTTCCATCTCTCCTCCGCGCCGGGCGCCGTGCCCAGGGTCACACCGCCCGACTCGAGCGCGGACGCCATGCGCGACCGCGTCCGCCAGCTCGAGGAGGAGCTGAAGAACCGCCCCGACCAGCGGCAGACCGCCAACATCGCTCGCCTCGAGCAGCTCAACGAACGCCTCCGCCGACTTGAGCAGGAAAACCGCGACGACCAGCAACGCATCTTCGACACCTACCGCAAGCAGTCATCGACCAACGATGCAAACGCCCGCATGGCCATCGGCCGCGAGGTCGGCAACATTCAGATGCAGATCGCGCGGCGCGGCCAGGAGCAGGCAAAGGTGAGGGAGGAGATCTCAAAGCTCACCTCCGAGACCGGCACCCTCCCCTCGACCAAAGCGGCGCAGTAACGGTTGTGTGAAGAGAGCTTGGCTTATTGCCGCCGCGCCTCCAATGTCCGTCCACACATCCGCTTCATCGCAAATAGTCAGGATTGACATATGCCCACCACCATCCCCGGCAAATACCTCGATCTGCTCGACGCCAAGTCGTTCGCCAGTCTCGGCACCGTCATGGCCGATGGCAGCCCGCAGGTGACGCCGGTGTGGTTCGACTGGGACGGCAAGCACGTCCGCATCAACTCGGCGCTCGGCCGCGTGAAGGACAAGAACATCCGCCGCGACCCGCGCGTGTCGATCACCGTGCTCGACCCCAGCAACCCCTACCGTTACCTGGAAGTGCGCGGTCGCGTTGTAAACATCACGCAGGATGGCGCTGACGCCCACATCGACGCGCTGTCGCAGAAGTATCTGGGCAAGCCCTACCCGTTCCGGAAGGCCGGTGAGGTCCGCGTCTCCTACAGCATCGAGCCCGAGAAAGCCTCGTTCATGGGTTGATGGCGCCCGATCCCATGGACGGCAAGATCAACCTGGCGGAAAAGCTCGCGTCGTTTGCGCAACACTGGTCGCCGCGCACGGTGACGCAGTTCAACGGCTGCGACGTGATGGTCGTGAAAGTGCTGGGCGAGTTCGTCTGGCACAAGCACGACGACACGGATGACTTCTTCCTCGTGCTCGAGGGCACACTCGACATCCAGCTCCGCGACCGCGTCGTCACGCTCAGCCCCGGCGAGATGTTTGTGGTGCCCAAAGGCATCGAGCATCGGCCCGTCGCGCGCGAGGAAGTGCATCTGCTGCTCATCGAGCCCACCGGTACGCCCAACACCGGCGACGCGGCAACGGCGGCGCCGCGCGTGACGGCATAGGCGGCCGGATCTCCTTGCAGACGGGCGTGCGGGTATCTCCCGTCTGCTCCGAGACCCGGCCTTCACGCTGGTTATCGAGGCTGAGCGGGCGAACACCTCTCCAGCGCTCCCGGCGACCCATCCGGAGCATCCCCCCGCCTCCAGTAAGCGCCGCTCCAGCGCGTCACATGGCTTACAGATCATTCGCCCACGGCCCGCGGTATCCCCAATCTGGGGGAGACCTCACAGGGGTATATTGTACTTGCCATACCCAGTGAGTTGAGTTACATTGGTGGCATAAGGAGTTGCCACCATGATGAACATTCTTGAGACCGTCGTCACCGAAAAGTCCGTCCGCATTACGCTCGCAGATGCGCTTGATCTGGGCGAAGCGACGGAGTGGATGACGATCCATCTCCCTCTGTCAGCGCTTCATGCGGAGACGCCGCTTCCCTCAAAGAGGCTTGTAGCAATTCAGGGAGAAGCCCTTCGACATGCGAGAGACGCAATAACCGCAAAAATTGACGCCCTTTAAGGTCCTCTAAATCCCATTTACGTTTTAGTCCTGCTAGGTCTTCATCCATGTCCGTTCTCTCCGATCTGCACTTTCATAACGAAGAAGCCGCTTACGCATGGGTTGAAGCTCACGTGTGGCCAAATGGCCCCGTATGCCCACACTGCGGCGACAGCAAACGCATAAGCAAGATGCAGGGTAAGAGCACCCGCATCGGACTCCACAAATGCTACGCGTGCCGCAAACCGTTCACCGTCAAGGTCGGCACCATTTTCGAGTCCAGCCACGTGCCCATGCGCATCTGGTTGCAAGCCTTCCATCTGCTGGCGTCCAGCAAGAAGGGCATCAGCGCCAACCAGCTTCACCGCACGCTCAAGCTGAGTCTCAAGTCGGCATGGTTCGTCGGGCACCGCATCCGCGAAGCCATGCGTTCTGGATCGCTTGAGCCGCCGATGGGCGGCAACGGTGGCGTCGTGGAAGTGGACGAAACCATCTACGGCCGCGCCGCAACGCACCCCAAGGGGCGCAAGCGCAAGGCGCCGTCCAGAGACAAGATCGTCATCAGCAATGCTGTGCACAGGAACGTCGTGCTGTCGTTGGTCGAGCGCGGCGGCCAAGTGCGCAGCTTCCATGTCGAAGCCAGTTCTGTCAGCGAGGTCATCCCCATCGTCGAAGAGAACGTCGCCAAGGAAGCGGCCATCATGACCGACAGCGCCAACATCTACCGCAACAGGCTTGACGACTTCGCCAGCCACGACCGCATTGACCACAGCAGGGATGAGTACGTCCGCAGCGAGGAAGGTCGCCCGCTGATCCACACCAACACCGTGGAGGGCTACTTCTCCGTTTTCAAGCGCGGCATGCGCGGCACCTACCAGCACTGCAAGGAAAAGCACCTGCACCGGTATTTGGCGGAGTTCGATTTCAGGTACAATGCGCGCGTTGCGTTGGGCGTAGACGACGAGCAGCGCGCCGCGAAAATGGTCAAAGGCGTCTCCGGCAAGCGCCTCACATACAGAGCCGCTGGTAAAAAAGTGAGGCGAGATGCGCAAACCGAAGGTGCCTGAGAGGGCAGACGACAAGGAGCAGTCCGAGCGGTTTATCAAGACCGCTCGGGAGCATGGGACGGACGAGACCGGCGAGGCGTTTAGGCGTTTGTTCAAGAAAGCTGTCCCGAGTAGTCGATCAATACCAAAGGTCTCTCCGAAATCGCGCCCGCGAGACAAGACCTAGGAGAAACTGAGATTGAAGCGGGTGGTAAAATACGCCCGCGTCTCAACGGTGATCACCATTCTTACAAAGGTTTCGTCAGCCGGGTTCGCCTCGCTGACCGCCAGAGCATCGTCGGTTTCGACTTCTAGGTGAGACACCTGTCGGTCATTGTCTAGGAGCACAAAAAACGGGGTTTCCCCCTCTTGGGGCGGAAGCGTCGCTCCGTCCTTACGGGGCGATCCCTGCTTGAACTCCGGCATGGCCAAAGCATCAATGACCGTTTTGACGCGGTTATCGATGTCGCGCGCCGCCGCCACGTTACCGTCGCGCCGAAGGCATAAAATCCTGAGCGAGCAGTGCAGGTGATTTTCGGCCCAGACCAGGGGCACGTATTGATAGCCGTGATGGCCGAACACTGGCCCGAGAAGTTCCGGCAGCGAATATCTGGTGATGCCATCGGGCTGCCATACCTCCCGCGCTCTGGGCGGAAGAATTTCGAACATCGAAGCGGGAGAGGCCCTATCTTCCCGCAGAAATCGGTGCGCGCTCCATTGCGCCTTGAGTTGACGGTGGAATTCTCGCCGGATGTCGTGCTTGTGCTCGGCTCTTGTGTCGTTCTCCCCGTCCTTGACGAGCTTGCTAGACAGCAATGGCCCATTGTACGTCAGGCGAAACCTCATGAGCGCCTCCACGTTGCGCTCAAGGTCACGGCCATCGAGATATATGGTTGAGCGTGCCATATCACGCTACCATCGCCGATGGGCCTGGGTATGGCAAGTACAATATGCCCCCTCACAGGGGCGATCCCGCATTTGAATAACCAATACGCAATTGCCGCTACAGCGCCCATTCGCGGGGATGTCGCGTAGCTTTGCTCAGACTGACGGTGCAAGCCTCTTGAGGTACACAGCGTAGGGCACGCCATAGACTGCGGGAGCGTCGCGATGCCATTCGAAGCCCATCCGGACATACATCGGCAGCGCCACCGTCATGATCGCACTTGTGTGAAGCGCAATAACCGGCGACTGGTCCCGTTTGGCTCTGTTGATGCATTCCTGCGTCAAGGCGCGGCCAACGCCGGCACCTCTGCTGTTAGGATCAACAACCAGGGATCTGATGACCGGCCACGCCTCGTCGAAGTAGCGCGCCTTCCTACGGTGCGGTGGTATGTATGCGACCGCCCCTACGATGCTTCCGGAAGTTTCAGCTACGACAATCTCGCCGGTCTTTGCGAGATCGGACATTCTTTCATAAGCCGCGACCATCGCGGGCCAATCTGAGTAGCTGCTGCTGTACTCCTCGAATGCCCTGACCGCGAGACGATTGATCTCGCGTGAATCAGCCTCGCTGTACTCTCTGAGAGCCGTTGACGACATCGTCCCACTTCCCCGGTGGGTTCACCCCCACAAGGGAACCCATGCTCGCCCGATCACTTGGGTTTGCCAACCGGATAATCGCCCCTCTCGGGGCGATTGCGTACATGCCCAGAGAGATAACGAGGGCGTAGTCCATGGCTCAGCCCCTACGGTATCAACCTCTGACGCATGGCATCGGCCACCGCGTGTGTCCGGTCCGTGACACCGAGCTTGCGCTGTGCCTTCTTCATGTGACTGCGCACCGTCTCCTCGCCAAGGCCCAGATGCGCCGCGATCTCGGCCGTGCGCTTGCCGATGGAGAGCAGGCGCAGCACGCTCAGCTCGCGCGCCGTTAGCGCTGTCACGTTGCCGACGCGGTTGGGGTCGGGCCCGGTGATCTGCTCCAGGCGGATCACGGCAAAGCTCGCCGCCATGAAAATCATGGCGCGCATTTGCTCGGTGAGCACACCGGACAAAACCCGCCGCGACCAGAACGAGACGACCCAGCGCGATCCGACCGGGCACGTGAAGCCGTCGCGCATGCCGTGCTTCAGCGCCAGCTCATAGGACCATCGATCCACCCCCAGCGGCTCCAGCATGTGCCGGCTCTCGGTCCAGGTGAACGGCGCCAGGCTCATACGCGCCATGATGAGGCCGGGGTCGGGTTCGCGGCGCGCCATCACGGCGTATTCGTCCCACCAGCCGCGGGGCACGCTGCGGTGGATGAATACGGACTTGCCCTTCTCAACCGTATTCCAATCCCCCCATTTCAGAGGAAAGCGCGCGGCCGCCAGTACGGAAAGCTGAAGCTCCTGGAACAGCGTCTTGTGCAGATGGTCGAGCACCGCTGCGGGCGTATCAAGCTCCTCCAGCCCGATCGCACATCTCAGGATGGCGGCATGCAGTTCCGCATCAGGCATGTGTCTGGTCCCCGCAACCACTTCCCCCTCTCCCCGTTTCTTCAACGGGGAGAGGGGATTAAGCAACCTACTGCGCGCGCGTGAAACGAACCAGCTCGGCGCCGTCTCTATCCAGAAATTTCAGATACGGCCCGTCGATGCGGAATTCGCGCGTCAGCTCGAGCGCGCGCAGGAATTTTCCCTCCTGGTCCATGACCGCGGGCGGGCACATCATACGCGTCGTCGCGACGGCCCCGAACGACAGGCTGCTCCCGTCGATCTGGGCCGTGCCGCGGAGCCGGTTGCATCCGCCCGCGCCGGTGACCTCGCCGCCGGCGCCGATATTGATCATTGTGCGCACGTTGTCGACGACGCCGCGCCCGCCGATATCCTCGGCCAGCCAGTCCTGTCCCACCATGTCGTTGCTCCCGGCTGCCACCACCGACATCACGGCTGTCATCAGAATGCGCACGGAATCTGGATGCCCGTGTGTCAGCACACGCTCTGAGCGAGCGCTGACGAACAACAGCCGCCCGTCAGCCAGAATGTTGGCACGCACCGCATAGCTGCGGCGCGGCTCTACGTCACCATCGCCATACCGGATCTCGAACGGAATGGGCACCTGCCGGTTGGGCCGGATTTGCACCGAGGCGACAAGATCGCCCAAGCCGCCGGGCCGCGTTACGTCAACCAGGCTCACTTCCAGCACCGCATTGGGCGGCAGCGCCGCGCGTTCGCGATAGAACACCTCGCCGCTCAGAACACCGGCGGCGGCGGGAAGCGCGGCGCAGTGCGCCAGCACCAACGCCCACACGACGGTCGCCACAATCCGCATCACCATGACGTCGCCGCCAACCTCTTCCCGCTCGAAGCCGCCCGCGCCGCAACTTACGCGATCGCAAAGAATTGCGCGAGGAAGCGTTCGTAGATGCCCGTCAGCGCATCGAGGTCGGCAACGGCCACGCACTCATCGACAGCATGGATGGTCTTGTTGACGAGGCCGAACTCGATCACCGGGCAATGCGCCTGTATGAAGCGCGCATCCGAAGTACCCCCCGCCGTCGTCAGCACCGGCTCGCGGCCCGTGACCTCGCGCACGGCCGCCACCATCGTATCCACCAGCGGCCCGGGCTTCGTCAGGAACACCTCGCCCGTCCCCGAGAAGCTCACGTGATACTCGGCATCGATGCTCTTCGCCGCCGCCGCGCACTTCTCGCGCACCCACGCCTCAACCTTCGGCCGCCGCCACAGATCGTTGTAGCGGATGTTGAACTTGGCACGCGCCTCGGCGGGAATGACGTTGGTCGCGGTGTTGGGCGCCGAGATCACCGTGAACTGCAGGCTGGAGGCCTGGAAGTCCGGCGTGCCGACATCGAGCGGCGTCGACGACAGCCGGTCGATGAGGCGCGCGAGCTTCGGCACAGGGTTGTCAGCGATCTGCGGATAGGCGACGTGGCCCTGGCGTCCCGCCACCACCAGCTCGCCATTGAGCGAGCCGCGCCGCCCGATCTTGATCTCGTCACCGAGCGCCTCTGGGTTCGACGGCTCGCCGACAATCGACGCGTCGAGCTTCTCCCCACGCTCCGCCATCCAGTCGAGCACCTTCATGGTGCCGTTGATGGACGGCCCCTCTTCATCACCCGTGATGAGAAAACTGATCGACCCGCGTTTTGGATGTGCCGCCAGATGCCGGAGCGCCGCCGCCATGAAGCACGCGATTCCGCCCTTCATGTCCACTGCGCCGCGTCCGTACAGCATCCCCCCGTCGATCACGGCCCCGAACGGCGCATGCGTCCACGCCGCCGCATCGCCGACTGGCACGACATCGGTATGACCCGCGAAACAAAGGTGCGGACCTTCCGTGCCGATGCGCGCATACAGGTTCTCGACATCGGGCGTGCCGGCCTCGCGCATGGTGAGGCGATGGCACGCAAACCCCGCCGGCGTCAGTACCTCCTCGATGAACGTCAGCGCCCCGCCTTCGTCAGGCGTCACCGACGGGCAGCGGATCAGGGCTTGCGCGAGATCGACGGGATTATGCGGGTCCATGGGCGTCAGGATGCCTTCGCAGTGGAAGCCGCGGCGCTCGCGTGCGCCGCACTCGATGCCGTTGCCGCCGTCTCCGCCGGTACCGGCCGGCTCCGCTCGACGATGTTGATCTTCTGCCAGATCTTCTGCGACAGGTTGGTCGTCAGCCGCTCGAGCTCGTTGACGGCGTCGATGACCTGCGCGTCGGTCGTGCTCTGCGCGTAGAGCGCGGCCACCTTGCTCGACAGCGACAGCATCTCCGAACAGTAGTCGAGATAGCGCACCAGCTCCTGCGCATTGCGGATGCGCCGCGGCGAGGACGCCGTATCGTCGGCGGGGTGCAAGGCGGCGCCCGGATCTTTCGTCAGTTGGTGCATGTCGATGACGTGCACGATCGACCGCAACTGATACAGGTCCGCCAGCGCCGACGTGCGCTTCGCCCGGCCCTCCAGCGTGGTGAGAAACAAGACCGCCGCGCCCACCACGATCAGCAGGTTCACCGTCGCCTCGATGCCCTGCATCATGCCGAACAGCTCGGTGGTGGCGCTCTGCACATTGATCTGGCGCGCGACATAGGCGAGCGCCACGACGCCCGCGAGAACAACGAGGCCGCTCAGCGCCCGCAGCGCAATGCTGGGCTTGGCGAGTTGCTCCGTCCGCGCCCTACTTTCCGCCGCGACGAGCTTCAGCTCAGTGCAAACCCGCGCCAGCCCCGCCCCCGGAAAGCGCTCCGAAATGCGCGCCACGAGCTGATCGAGCGTGGCCACGATCTTGTCCGGGTCGAGGGTACGGTACATGGGCCCGGCACTCCTCGAAACGACTGACCCTAATCCCGCAGCAGCTCGTTGATGGCCGTCTTGCTGCGCGTCTGCGCATCGACGGTCTTGACGATGACGGCGCAATAGAGGCCCGGCCCCGGCGATCCGTCTGGCAGCGGCTTGCCGGGCAGGTTGCCCGACACCACCACGGAATAGGGTGGCACCTTGCCGATGTACACTTGTCCCGTGACACGGTCGACGATCTTGGTGGACGAGCTGATGAACGTCCCCATGGCCAGCACCGACCCTTCGCCCACGACGACGCCTTCCACCACCTCGGACCGCGCACCGATGAAGCAGTTGTCCTCGATGATGGTCGGATTGGCCTGCAACGGCTCCAGCACGCCGCCGATGCCGACGCCGCCCGACAGATGCACGTTCTTGCCGATCTGCGCACACGAACCAACGGTCGCCCAGGTATCGACCATCGTGCCCGTGTCAACGTATGCGCCGAGGTTCACGAACGACGGCATCAGCACGACGCTTGGCGCGATGTAGGCCGAGTGGCGCACGACGGCGCCCGGCACGGCGCGAAATCCGGCGGCGCGGAAACGGTTGTCGCCCCAGCCGTCGAACTTCGAGGGCACCTTGTCCCACCAGCTCGCGCCGCCCGGCGCGCCGGCGATCATCTCCATGTCCTTGAGGCGGAAGGAGAGCAGCACCGCCTTCTTCAACCACTGATGCACAACCCAATCGCTGCCCGTCTTCTCGGCGACGCGCGCCTTGCCGCTGTCGAGTAGGTCAAGCGCGGTCTCGATTGCCTCCCGCACCTCGCCCTTGGTCTGCGCGTTGATGCCGTCGCGCTTCTCCCATGCGGCTTCGATGGTCGATTGCAGGCGTGCGTGCGACATGGGTTCAGGGCCTCCCGGACGTGAGCTTTCAAGGCCCGAGCGTTGTGACGCGAGCGGCCGGGAGTGTCAACAGACGGGATCAGTGCAACTTCACCTGAGGCTCCGTGCGCCGAGTGAGCATCCGCGACAGCGTTTCGAGCCCGACCTTGGCCCATCCATGCAGAGCGATCTCATGCATCTTGTAGAGCGAGCGATACATCAGCCGCGCGAAATAACCCTCGATGAACAGGCTCCGCCCGGTGAGAAAGCCCATGAGGTTGCCGACGGTGCTGTACTCGCCGAGGGAGACGAGCGAACCAAAATCCCGGTAGACGAACAGCTCCAGCGGCTTGCCGTCGAGCTTGCGCAGGATCTGCCGATAGAGATGCGACGCCTGCTGATGCGCCGCCTGCGCCCGCGGCGGGATCGGTTGCGTTCCTCCCTTCGGCACCAGCCACGCGCAATCGCCCAACGCAAAGATGCTGGGGTCGCGCGTTGTCTGCAGCGTCGGCATCACCACGAGTTGCGACGACCGGCTGACCTCGAGCCCATCGGGATGCTGCAACACCTCCGGACCGCGCACACCCGCCGCCCACACCACCAGCTCGGACGGAATGACGTCGCCACCCACCAGCTCCACGCCATCCGCGCGCACCTGCATGACACGCGCCCCGGTCCGCACCTCAACCCCCAGCTTCTTCAAAATCTCCATCGTCGCATCTGCGATCCGCTGCGGCAGCGCCGGCAATATCCGCGGCGCCGCATCGATCAGCGTGATCTTGATATCCTTGTCCGGATCGATGCGATCGAGACCATAGGCCACGACTCCCCGTGCCGTGCGATGCAGCTCCGCCGACAACTCCGTGCCCGTCGCTCCCGCGCCGACGATGGCAACATGTAACTGGGACGGACGGATCGCCTCATGCTGCGTGTGCGCCCGCAGGCACGCATTCACCAGCCGGCGGTTGAAGCGCGCCGCCTCGTCCGGAGTGTCGAGCGTGATCGCGTGCTCCTTGACGCCCGGCGTGCCGAAGTCGTTGCTGGTGCTGCCGATAGCAATGACGAGGATGTCGTAGGGCACCGACCGCTCGGGCGTGATCATGCGCCCTTCGTCGTCATACGTCGCCGACAGATGCACGAGCCGCTGCGCGCGATCGAGCCCGATCATCTCGCCGTAGCGGTAGCGAAAGCCGTGCCAATGTGCCTGCGCCAGATAGTCGAGTTCATGCCGCCCGGTATCCATGCTCCCGGCGGCGATCTCGTGCAGCAGCGGTTTCCACAGGTGCGTGCGGGCCTTTTCGACCAGCGTGATGTTGGCTCTGCCCCGCCGGCCGAGCTTGTTGCCGAGCCGCGTCACCAGCTCCAGGCCACCGGCGCCGCCGCCCACCACCACGATCTCGGGCAGCGTTCCGGATCGCGCGAGCACCGCGCTCATGCCTGGGGAATCCATGGTCCGCATCTCCAGCCTTCCGGAGATGAAGTTAAGCCAGCCGGGCGCAAAACGCCGATGCTAATTCAGCATCGCCTTGATGAGGCGCTTGGCGTCCGCGCTGTCCCACTCTGCAGGCCCGACGAGCCTGCCCACCTCGCGCCCGTCGCGATCGATGAGGATCGTCGCCGGCATGCCGATGGCCTTGAGCTCGGTGCCGAGCTTGATGGTGGGATCGGCAAAGACGCCGAGCTTCGACACCTTGATCTGGTCCAGGAATTTCTTCGCCCCGTCGATCCCGGACTTGTCCACGCTCACCGCCACGACCTCGAACCTGTCCGATCCCAGCTCCGCCTGCAGCCTGTCCAGGCTCGGCATCTCCTTGCGGCAGGGCGCGCACCATGTCGCCCACAGGTTCAGCAGCACCACCTTGCCCCGCCAGTCCTTGAGCGTGCGCTCCATGCCCGAGGCATCGAGGAACACGGTGTCGGGCACGGCCTCCGGCGTCTTTTTGAACACGAAGGCCGTCATATGGCCGGTGCTCAAAGGATTGGTCCCGGGGCCGGATGGCAAAGCCTTGGCCGTCTCACCGACGCGCGCGGCCGCGTCCGTGCTCTTAACTGCGACCGCCGTCACTGGCTGATTGGCATTGTCAGGGCTGAGGAACGTGACGTATACCGCGGCAAATCCTGCCAATGCGGCCAGCGCCGCCGTCCAGGCATAGGTCGCGAACGATGTTCGTGGTGTTTGCAGGGCGTTCGGCTCGTTTGTCATGCTTGAAGACCCGACTGTTGCCGTGAAGCGTCCGTTCAACGCCCCCGAGGCCATCCCGTGACCGAGAAAAATCCGAACCGGATGTGGGGTGGCCGCTTCGCGTTGTCACCTGCCGACCTGATGGTCGAGATAAATGCCTCCATCGGCTTCGACAAGGTTCTGGCCCCTCAGGACATCCGCGGCTCAAAGGCGCACGCGGCCATGCTGGCGGAGCAAGGCATAATCACCAAGGCCGACGCCAAAGAGATCATGCGCGGCCTGGACCAGGTTCAGACGGAGATCGAGGCCGGACGCTTCACCTTCTCCGAGAAGCTCGAGGACATCCACCTCAATATCGAAAGCCGGCTGACCGAGATCATCGGCCCGGCTGGCGGGCGGCTGCACACGGCCCGCTCCCGCAACGACCAGGTGGCACTCGACTTCCGCATGTACGTGCGCGACGCGCTCGATGCCTTCGAGGGCGCCGTGATGGCGCTCCAGCTTGCCCTCGCGCGCAAGGCGGAGGCGCATGCGGACACCATCATGCCGGGCTTCACGCACCTGCAGCCGGCCCAGCCGGTGACGTTCGGCCACCATCTGCTGGCCTATGTCGAGATGTTCGGCCGTGATCGCGGCCGTTTCGCCGACGCCCGCGCCCGCATGAACGAAAGCCCCCTCGGCTCCGCCGCGCTCGCCGGCACCTCGTTTCCCATCGACCGGCACATGACCGCCGAGGTCCTGGGCTTCGATCGCCCCACCGCAAACTCCCTCGACGGCGTATCTGACCGCGATTTCGCGCTGGAAACACTGTCCGCCGCCGCCATCAGCGCCATGCACCTGTCGCGGCTGGCCGAGGAAATCGTCATCTGGATGACGCCGCAGTTCGGCTTCATCACGCTGTCGGATCGCTGGACCACCGGCTCGTCGATCATGCCGCAGAAGCGCAACCCGGACGCGGCGGAACTCTGCCGTGCCAAGGTCGGGCGCATCGCTGGCGCCTTCCAGGGCCTGCTGCTGGTGATGAAGGGCCTGCCGCTCACCTATGCCAAGGACATGCAGGAGGACAAGGAAACCACCTTCGATGCCTTGCGCAGCTTCGCTGTAGCGGTGGCCGCCATGCGCGGCATGATTGAGGACATGGAACCCAAGGCCGAGGCCATGCGTGCGGCGGCCGGCCGCGGCTATTCCACAGCCACCGATCTCGCCGATTGGCTGGTGCGCACGCTGAAGCTGCCGTTTCGCGAGGCCCACCACGTCACGGGAACGATCGTCAAGCTGGCCGAGGGCAGGGGCGTTGCGCTCGAGGACTTGCCGCTGGAAGCCATGCAGGGCGTGGAAAAGCGCATCACGACGGACGTCTTTTCCGTCCTCAGTGTGGAAAACTCGGTCCGCAGCCGCTCCAGCTTTGGTGGAACGGCGCCACAGAATGTACGCAAAATGGCGCGAGGCTGGATAAAGCGATTGGAAAAGCGCCCGGGAAAAGGCTAGATGGCCGTGACTTGCGGCTAGAGTAAGCAATCGAGAGCCTGCTGGAACAATGCGTACGACCGTCAAAATCAGCCTTCTGCTGGCAGTTTGCGCCTTCGGCGCCGCCGGCTGCGGCGTGCGCGGTTCCCTCGAGGCCCCACCCGCCGAAAAAACGGCATCTGCCGAGAGCGGCCAGGGCAAGCCCGAAGGCGCAGCGCCCCGCCAGCACAAGGATTTTGTGCTAGACGGATTGATCCGCTGACCGGACTGCCCGTATGCACCATTTCAGCTACCGCAACGGCGTCCTCCACGCCGAGGACGTGAACCTGACGCATGTCGCCAAGGCGGCAGGCACCCCCTTCTATTGCTATTCGACCGCCACCATCGAGCGACACTACCGCCTGTTCGCCGACGCCGTCGGTGCGCCCGCCCGGCACGTGTTTTATGCCATGAAGGCCAACAGCAACCTCGGCGTCCTGCGCACGCTGGCGAACCTCGGGGCCGGCGCCGATACCGTGTCGGAAGGTGAAATCCGCAAGGCCATGGCAGCGGGCATTCCCGCCTCACGCATCGTCTTTTCGGGCGTGGGCAAGACGGAGGAGGAACTTGCCTTCGCCGTCGATGCGGGCCTCTACCAGATCAACATCGAAAGCGAGGGCGAGCTGGACGTGCTGTCGCGCGTCGCGGCAGCCCGCAACAGGCGCCAGAAAACCGTCATCCGCATCAATCCCGACGTCGGCGCCGGCGGCCACGCCAAGATCACCACCGGCTCGTCGGCCAACAAGTTCGGCGTCAGCCTTGCCGAGGCCGAACGGCTCTACGTCAAGGCGGCGAACCTCCCCGGCATCAGCATGGTCGGACTCGCCGTGCACATCGGCAGCCAGATCACCGTGCTCGACGAGCTTGAAACGGCCTTCTCGCGCATGCGCGGCCTCACCGAGCGCCTGAAAGGGCAAGGCCTGCCGGTCGAACGCCTCGACCTCGGCGGCGGCCTCGGCATTCCCTATGAGGTGCCGCAGAATTTCACGCATGGCCCCGACCTCATTCAAGCCTACGCGGCCATGGTGGACCGGACGTTCAAGGGCTTGGACGTGGAACTCGCCTTCGAGCCCGGCCGCCTGATCGTCGGCAATGCCGGCATCCTCGTCACCCGCGTATTGTATCTGAACAGCCGGCCGGCCAAGACCTTCCTGGTCGTGGATGCGGCCATGAACGACCTCATCCGCCCGGCCATGTACGAGGCCTATCACGAGATCTGGCCCGTCACTGAGCCCGGCGCCGCGCGCCAGCGGTACGACGTAGTCGGCCCGATCTGCGAATCCGGCGATACCTTTTGCACAGACCGGGAGTTGCCGAAAACGAACCCCGGTGAGCTTCTTGCGTTCATGACTGCAGGTGCCTACGGCGCGGCCATGTCGTCGACCTACAATCTGCGCCGCCTGGTTCCCGAAGTGCTTGTTCGCGACACGGAGTTCGCCGTCGTGCGCCCGCGTCAGAGCTATGACGACCTGATCGGGCTCGACCGCATGCCCGCATGGCTTGTCTGAGGCATCGGCCTGGCCGTCATTGCGCCTAACTCCCTTGCGACCGTTTGGTAAATAGGAAGTGATAGGAGTCGCAGGCAAAATTTGGGCTCCTGACCCGCAGCCCATGCTAAGGTGGCCGCATGTCGATCGACACAGGACTTTTGCGTTCCCGGCCGGAAGGCACGTTCGAGCGCAAGGTACGCTTGAGCCGTTGGGCCCTGCAGTTCGAGAAGCTGTGGCCGCGCCTCTGGGCGCTGATCGGGCTCGCGCTCCTTTTCGTCACCATCTCCCTGGCCGGCGTGTGGCCGCACCTCGGTGAGATCCCGCACAAGCTGGTGCTGGCGGCGTTTGCCGCTGCCGCTCTGGGCGTTCTGGCTTGGCTTGCGCGAACGCCCGGCGCCAGCCGCGAAGATGCCATCCGGCGCCTCGAGCTGCGCTCGGCGATGCCGCACCGGCCCGCGTCCTCCTACGAGGACAACCTCACATCCTCCGCCGCGGAAAATCCTGCGACCGCCGCTTTGTGGACAGCGCACAGGAGCCGTCTCGAGGCACTGCTCGCCAAATTGAAAGTCGGCACGCCCTCGCCGCGCACCGATCGCGCCGATCCCATAGCGCTGCGTGCGCTTCTGCTCATCGGCGTCGCCGTGCTGACAGTGATCGTCGGCGACAGCGCCGCCGACAGGCTGCGCGCCGCCTTCCGGTTCGGCGGCACCATCGGCGTCGACATGCGCTTCGATGCCTGGGTGACCCCTCCGGCCTACACCGGCCGCGCACCGATCATGCTCGCTGACGGGTCGCGCCCGCTCGGCGTCACCGAGACGCGCATGGAAGATCAGCGCTTCGAGGTGCCCGATCGCAGCGTGCTCGTCGTACGCGTCAGCGGCCCTGGTGCTGGTCGTCTCGTCCTCGAGGTGACGCCCGACGGAGAGGCCACCGATCGGATCGAAGCCAAGTCGCAGCAGGACGCCGCGCAAGGCACGTCCCAACCGGCAAACGAAACGGCCGAGGCTCGCCTAGAGCTGCGCGCGACCGGCACCGTGAGCGTCGCCGGCATTTCCGGCGCCAAGCCCTGGCACTTCAAGATCATTCCCGATTATCCGCCGCGCATCGCGCTGGCGAAGGACCCCGAGCGCATGCCGCGCGGCGCCTTGAAGCTCACCTACAAGATGGAGGACGACTACGGCGTCGTCTCGGCCGAAGGCCGCATCACGCGCGCGCCGCCCAAGCCCGAAGATCCCGCCAAGAGCTGGGCGCGACCCGAAGCCAAAAAGGGACCGCGTCCGCCGCTGGAGCGGCCGCCCGTGCTCACGCTGCGCCTGCCGCGCGCCAGCGCCAAACAGGCCGAAGCCTCGAGCTATCACGAGCTGTCAGGTCATCCTTGGGCCGGCGTCCGCGTGCGCCTGACCTTGTCCGCGAAGGATCAGGCTGGCCAGGTCGGCAAGAGCGACCCATTCGAGTTCATCCTGCCGCAGCGGCGCTTCGACAACCCGGTTGCGCGGGCGATCGTCGAACAGCGGCGCTACCTCGTCGAAGACCCGCGCAGCCGCCTGCAGGTGCTGCGCGCCATCGAGGCGATCTCGCTGGAGCCCGACGGCTTCTTCCCCGATCAGGCCGCCTACCTCGGCCTGCGTTCAGCCTACTGGCGCCTGCAGCGCGACAAGACCCGCGCAGCCATCAGGAGCGTGGTCGATCAGCTCTGGCACGTCGCCCTGCGCCTGGAGGACGGCAACCTCTCCGACGCCGAGCGCCGGCTGCGCGAGGCCCAGGAAAATTTGGCCAAGGCGCTTGAGCAGGGTGCGTCCGACGAAGAAATCAAGAAGCTGATGCAGGAGCTGCGGCAGGCGCTGGCCGAGTTCATGCAGCAGCTCGCCAAGCAGGCCGAGGGCCAGCAGCCCATGGAAATGCCGCCCGGCATGGCACAGAACCAGATGATCCGGCCGCAGGATCTTGAGCGCATGATGCGCGACATCGAGAACATGGCGCGCCAAGGCTCACGTGATACGGCGCAGCAGATGCTGAGCCAGCTGCGCGATCTGCTCGAGCAGCTGCAGTCGGGCAAGATGGCCCGTCAGCAGGGCCAGCAAGGCCAGCAGATGATGCAGATGATGGACGAGTTCGGAAAGATCATCGGCAGTCAGCAGGAGCTGCTCGACGACACCTTCGGCGAGCAGCAGCGTCAGGACGATGGCGACGCTGGCGAACAGGGCGAGCAAGGTCAACAAGGACAGCAGGGGCAGCAGGGACAGCAAGGCCAACAGGGGCAGCAGGGACAACGCGGCCAGCAAGGACAACGAGGCCAGCGCGGGCAGCAAGGGCAGCGCGGCCAACGCCAGGGCCAGCAGCAGGGTCAGGGCCGCGGGCAGCAGCGCCCGGGCGATATGTCCCCCGGCGAGCTCAGCCGGCGCCAGAGCGAGCTCAGAGACCGTCTCGGCCGCATGCGCCAAGGCATGGAGCGCTTCGGCATGCGCGCGCCACAGCAGCTCGACAGCGCCGAACGGGCGATGCGCGAAGCCGAACAGGCACTGCGCAACGGCGATCTCGACCGGGCCGGCCAGGAAGAGCAGCGCGCGCTCGAGCAGCTGCGCCAGGGCGCGCAATCGATGGCCGAGCAGATGCTGAGGCAAATGCCGCAGCAGTACGGGCGTGCCGCCGATGCGCCTCTGGATCCGCTTGGCCGTCCCCAGCACACGGAAGGTCCCGATCTCGGCACGTCCGTGAAAGTGCCCGACGAGATCGACGTGCAGCGTGCGCGTGAGATTCTCGAGGAGCTGCGGCGCAGGTTGGGCGAGCCGACACGGCCGCTGCTCGAGCTCGACTACATCGAGCGTCTGCTCCGGCGTTTCTAAGCGGCGCCTCAGACTGTTGCGAGTTTCTCAAGTTCAGGCCGGATGAGATCAGCCCACCTGGAGCGTCGTTGCGATTGCACGGAATCACGCCGACGCGTCCGGGTCCGTTCGTGGGCGTGGTCACGCATTCGATAGCGGCTGTCGCGGGATGGATTGGACCGGACATTCAGTGCTGTACGGAAGCACTGATGCAATTGACATGGTTCAGTCCCCGGCTACAGTGCGCCAGCGGGCGGCAATGCGTTTTTACTAATCGGAAAATGTGCGGGTCATCAGAGCGGAGGTGCGAGGGATTCGCGCGTCTGCTCAAGCCTGTCGAGGTAGAGGGAATGGATATCCAGGACATGTGTATCTTTGCCCGCGTCGCCGCGGTGCAGAACCTGTCCGCCGTCGGTACGGAGCTGGGGCTCACGCCAGGCACCATCTCGAAGCGCATTCAGGCCCTCGAGGACGAATTGCGCGTACGCCTGTTCGACCGCACCACGCGTTCGATCCGCATTACAGAGGAAGGCGCAAAGTTTCTGACGCACGTCGAGCGCATTCTCGCCGAGATCGAAGGCGCGCGCGCTGCCGTCAGCGCCAACGTCGATCAGCCCAAGGGACGCATCAAGATTTCGGCCCCGGCCAGCCTGAGCCGGTTCATCGAGCCGGCGATCTGCGCGTTCATGCGGCTCTATCCGGACATCGAGGTGCACATCGACCTCGGCGACCGCATCGTCAACCTTCAGGAGGAAGGTTACGACATGGTCGTGCGGGCCGGCGCGCTGCTCGATTCAAACCTCATCGCCAAGCGTCTCGCCCCCGATCGTCAGATCATCGCCGCATCCGGCGCCTATCTGATGAATTACGGCACGCCGCAACGTCCCGAGGAATTGGCCGATCACTCGTGCCTGATCCTCGGCGATGTCTCGCAATGGACCTTCGAACGCAACGGACGGGAAATTTCCGTGCGCGTCGGCGGCCGCCTCAGATCGAACAACGGCGATCTGCTGCGCCATGCTGCGATGGAAGGCTACGGCCTCATCCGTACATCCGAGCTGCGCGTCGCGCCCTATATCAACTCGGGCGCACTGTGCCGCGTCCTTCCCGAGTACGACGTCGCCGCCTTCTCTGCCATCTGGGCGCTCTATCCCAAATCCAAGTACGTTCTGCCGAAGCTCAGGGTGCTGCTCGACTTTCTCGGTGACTGGTTCCGCGACGTCACGGCCGACACGGTCAACCAGCCGACGGAGATCGTCTCGCGCGCGCGCCCGAATGCCGATGCGCGTGCGGTGGGATTGCTGCGCGCACGCCTCAACGTGACCGCACCCGCAGCCAACGGGTTGATCCGTGGCAACGGCGGCGCGAGCTGAGAGGAGGTCAAGGCGACGGCTGGAAGCGAACACCGAGGCCAGCCGCGACCTGATGGCTGGCAAGTGTGGTCGTGAGAAAGCCCGCCGCCGGAATATGGCCGCGCCAGTAGTTCGCGAGCTGGCGCACGAAATCCTCCGGAAACCAGCCGCCGTCCTGCTGCGTCATCGGCGCCTCGTAGCGCGCGGCCGTGAACTTGTACTCCACGAATACCGACACGCGCGGCAGACGGAGCTCGATTCCGACCAGCGCCTGCGCCGCCGGGCCAACGTACTGGTATTCATACGTGCGCGTCCCATCGCCCTTGAACCCAACCTCTGTATGCGGCAGGGCAACGCCGATGCCGCCGCCGACATAGGGCCCGAAACCCGGCACGAGATCGGCGAGACGCACGAGACCGTTGAGCACCAGCGTGTTGTGCCCGTGGCTGAACTCGAAGTGCTGGAAGATGTCGCCGACCTTCGCCCTGCCCGGCATGCGCTCGCCGTTGCGTGCGCCCGACAGCTCGATCTCCTGTCCACGCTGCGAGATGGTCTTGGAATGCGTGAAGTCGAGCATCGCGCCGAACGGACCACCACCCGACCACGTCAGCGTGCGGATGCCGTAATAGATCGGGCTCTTGAATGGACGCCCCTCCCAATTCACGTTGCGCGCCGTAAAATCTGTGACACCGGGTTTGCTGAAATGCACATCGCTCGGATGCGTGTAGGGCGCGCCGCCATAGCCGGCGATCATGTACTCGCGTTGCGGGCTCGCGGTTTCCGGACGCGGCTGCGCGGCAGCCCCCACCTCGGCCTGCCGCGTGTCTTGTTCTGAACCGGTATTCTCTGCCAGCACCATCTGAAACGCCCAGATCGCCAGCACGGCCGCAGCCAACGCCCCAGCCAGCCGGTCGCCGGTGCGCCTGCGCTCGTCCGCCGCTCGCGACACTCCCGAGGTCGGAGCGAAAGTCCCGATCATTGCAGGCGTCTCCATTCCAGCAGCAGCGCCAGCGAACGTTGGACAAATTTTACGCGATGGCCCCTCACGGCGCGCATACTAGCATCGCACATCCCGCCATGACGATGATGACACGCCTGCGGCATGGGGCGCGCCGCAGCCTGCAGTCCTGATCAACGCAGTCGGATTTCGATCCGGTCGGTGCGTCCGCGCGCATCGATGACGGAAATGCGCACGAAGCCGCGGCCTTCCGGCTGCCATGAGAGCTCGCGCCGCGCCGGATCGGAGCCGATCGGCTTGCCGTCGGCGAGCCACGTCAGCGGCAATACGCCGCCTTCGGCCTTGAGCACCACGGCCTGCGGTTCATCATCGTCGCTCTCGAGTTCAGCACGATCGGGCGGAAACGCAATCTGTACCGCGGGTTCCAAGTACGGACCTTGGGCAACCTCGTCGCCGCCTTCCCTGAAGCGGCGCAGCGGCGGCGGCAGTCCGCCACCCGCAACGCGCAGCACACCGGATGGCGGAGCCGCCAGCGGCACAGGCCGCTCGGCCAGACGCGCAAAGGCATCGAACAGAATCGGCGCCGCCGCGCCCCGGCCCGTGAGTCCGGCCGTCGCGGTGGCATCCGGACGACCCACCCAAACGGCGATGGTGTGGCGGCCATCGAAGCCCACCGCCCACGCATCGCGGAAGCCGTAGGACGTTCCCGTCTTGTAGGCGATCCCGCCGCTCTTGGCGTTCGCCGGCGGTGGCGCATCCTTGAGGATGTCCCCGATGTACCAGGCGGCTGCCGGCGTGAGCAAGCGCCGCGCCGCGTTTCGGCGCGCGCCGGTCCCGGGCGGTCGGCGGTGATGCGTCAGCGCGACGGCCTCGCCGCCGCGCGCCAGCGTCGCGTAGATGGTCGCCAGATCCTTCAGCCGCATGCCGATGCCGCCGAGCGCGATTGCCAGCGTCGCTTCGCTCTTGTTCGGCAACGCCGCCGTCAGGTCGAGCCGCCGCAGCCGGTTGACCAGCCGCACCGGCCCGACCGCGGCCAGCACCTTCACGGCCGGAATGTTGAGCGACTGCGCCAGCGCCTCGCGGATCGTCACCGTGCCGCGAAAATCCTCGTCGAAATTCTTGGGTGCGTAGGTGCCGAAGCGCGTTGGCTTGTCCTCGATCAACGTCGCGGGATGCGCCAGCCCCAACTCGAATGCGAGCCCGTAGATCACCGGCTTCAGCGTCGAGCCCGGCGAGCGGATGGCATCGACCATGTCGATCGCCCCGAGCCGGTGCGCGTCGAAGTACCCGGCCGAGCCCACATGCGCGATGACCTCGCCGGTCTGATGATCGACGGCAAGGATCGCCGCCGACAGCCTGTCGCCCAGCAGTTGCACATGATCGCGCGCCAGTGTTTCGAGCTGCGCCTGCACATCGCGGTCGAGCGTCAGGCGATGGATGTGGCGCTGCGGCTCACGCGCCGCCTCCGATTCCGACAGATGCGGCGCGAGCTTCGGAAATTCGCGCCGCGCAATCGGCACCGGCTCGGCCCGTGCGCGCGCTGCCTCGTCCGCCGTGATGACATGCGCGGCCAGTGCCCGCGCCAGCACGCGGTCGCGCGCACGGCGCGCAGCCTGCGGAAAGCGATCGGGCCGCCGCGTTGCCGGCGACTGCGGGAGGGCCACCAGCAGCGCCGCCTCGCCGATCGACAGGCGCCGCGGCTCCTTGCCGAAATACGCGAGCGACGCCGCCCGCGTGCCCTCGATATTGCCGCCGAACGGCGCGAGCCGCAGATACAGCCGCAAGATCTCGTCCTTCGACAGCCGCTGCTCGAGCTGCCACGCGCGCAGCATCTGACGCAGCTTGCCGGGGCCCGTCCGCTCGTGTTCGCCGTGCAGCAGCCGCGCCACCTGCATCGTCAGCGTCGAGGCGCCGGACACGATGCGCCCATTCTGCAGGAATTGCGTCGCCGCACGCCCGACTGCGATCAGGTCCACGCCGGAATGCTTGCGGAACCGCCGATCCTCGAACGCCATCAGCATCGC
>JBJXDX010000035.1:0-22172 GCA_046154585.1 Hyphomicrobiaceae bacterium
GGCTGGTCCGCGACCAGATGCATGTCGACCCCGACAGGCAGCTCGCGCACGAGCTCGGCAACCTTGGCCTTGACGTTGTGGCCGAGCGAAAGCACGTCACCGCCCGCCGTCATGGCAACCGCAAGGCCGATCGCCGGCTGTCCATTGTAGCGAAACATCGGTTGCGCCGGATCGACGTAGGTGCGCTTCACCGTGGCGATGTCGCTCAAGCGGAAGAACCGGTTGTTGGCGCGGAAGTTGACGGCCTTGAGGTTGTCCTCGGATGTGAACTCGCCGGACACCCTGATGGCGATGCGCTCGGGGCCGGCATCGACCGTGCCGCTCGGGACGAGCGCATTCTGCGCCTGCAACGTCTGGATCAACGAATTGGCTTCCAGGCCCAATGCCGCGATCTGCTGGGTCGAGAACTCGAGATAGATCTTCTCATCCTGCACGCCGACGAGATCGACCTTGGCGACATCGCGCACGCGCAACAGCTCCGTGCGCACCAGGTCGGCCTGGTCGCGCAACTGGCGGTGCGTGAAGCCGTCGGAGACGAGCGCAAAGACGAGGGAGTATGTGTCGCCGAACTCGTCATTGAAGAATGGCCCGTTGACGCCCGACGGCAGCGTGTGGCGGATGTCGTCGATCTTCTTGCGCACCTGGTACCAGAGGTCCGGCACCGTCTTGGCAGGCACCGTGTCCTTCAGGTTGACGAACACCACCGACTCGCCCGGCTTAGTGTAGCTCTTGACGAAGTCCAGGAACGGCAGCTCCTCGAGCTTCTTCTCGATGCGGTCGGTCACCTGGCGCAGCGTGTCGGTCGCCGTGGCGCCCGGCCACACCGTCTTGACGACCATGGTCTTGATGGTGAACGGCGGATCTTCCTCGCGTCCGAGCTTGCCGTAGGCCCAGGCCCCGGCCACGGCTGCGATCAACATCAGGTAGACGACGAAGCTCTTGTTGCGCAGAGCCCAGTCGGAGAGGTTGAAGCTGGTCATGGCGTGCTCCCTTCGGCAACGCGCACCTTCTGGTTTTCCCTGAGCCGGTTGACGCCGGCGGTAACGACGACGTCGCCTTTCACCAATCCAGCGCCGATCACGACGCGGTCGGTTTCATAGCGGCCGACAGTCACCGGCTTGAGCAGGACGGAGCCGCTGGCCGGGTCCACGATCCACACCGCCGGCTGGCCGGCCTTGTCGAACAGCGCGCTACCCGGCAGCACGACGACGGGCGTGGTCGACGCCTTCACGCGGCCGACGACGCTGCCGCCAAACCGCATCTGCTCCGGCGGGTCCTTCAATGTCACTTTGACCTGGAACGTGCGCGTCACCGGATCGGCGACCGGCGAAATCTCGCGCACCTGGCCCTCTGCCGCGATCTCGGGGTTGCTCAGCAGCTGGGCGATGATCTCAGGCCGCGCACTATCGGACGGCCGGCTCGCGAGGATCGACTCGGCGATGGCGAAAACGGCATCCTTGTCGTCGGGCCGGGCGAGGCGGGCGACCATCTGCCCGACATTGACGACTTGGCCGGATTCGGCACCGGTCGCCGTCACGATCCCATCGAAGTCGGCACGCAGCGTGCAATAGTTGACCTGATCATTGGCCAGCTTCAGCGCCGTCTTCGCCGACTCGAGCTTGGCCTCGGCCGAGCGCAGGTTCTTGAGCGCGACGTCGTAATTCGCCCGGGTCGTATTGCCGTTGCCCAGGAGATGGCGCAGCCGCCCTTCCGCGGCCTGCGCCTCGATGAGAACCGCCTGGGCCGCCACGATGTCCGTCTCGGCCGATGCGGCCTTGTTGCGATAGTCCTGGTCGTCGAGGTGCGCGAGCACATCGCCCTTTTTCACCAGACTCCCGATGTCGACGGTCCGCTGCGTGATTTTGCCGGCGATGCGGAAGCCTAGATCGCTCTCATAGCGCGGCTTGATCTCGCCGACGGCGCTTCGCGGGTCGCCGAAGGGCTTTGGATCGACGACCAGTGCGCGCACCGGCCTGACCTCGACGGCCTTTTCCGACGCGGCCTCGCCGCATCCCGCCGCCGCCAAGGCGAGGCCTAGCGCCAGCAAATTCCACCCCCGTGCCATGTTTTCCTCCTTACGATCTGGATGTGCTGCTGCGGATCACGAGGCCATCGTCCACTGGGACTTCCGCCGCTCGATGTCGCGAGCCACGGCTTCGATGCCGCCCCGGCTTACGCCGATGTCCGCCAGCATGCGGTCGTCAAGCGCGTTGAGGGCGTGCCGCGTGTCCCGGCCGGCCTTCCAGCCCGCGTAGCGGGACCATGCCGCACCGAAGTAGTGGCTTACCGTTTTGGCCGATGAGCCAATGCTCGAGCTCATCCGGCTGGGTATTGCTGTGATCGTCGTCATTGCAGTCTCCTGTGCTTGGGTTGCTAAGAAAATCTCAGATCAAGGATCATCCCGCTTTGACCGGGCTTTGATTTCTCGTTGAGAGCGCGTTGATTTGCGTTTGGCCGCGTGAGGGCCAGCCCGCGCTGGCCTTGGCAACGGCCGAGGCGGTGAGCTGCAGGGCCAAGAAGAGCCCGTGCAGGGAGGTGGTGACGTATCCCATCGCCAGCATATCGGCGGCGATGAAGAGCTGCCAGAACGTGAGGTTGCAGATCCCGAGCAGCGCATGCACTGCCGCGGCTGCCAGGTGCCACTTGCGCACGGGCTCCGCCTGCCACAGGAGGCACCCGATAATGAGCGCCAGACCGTGGGCTTCGACGAAGCCGATGGCGGTGTCATGCGCCGCGGCCAAAACCTTGGCGAACGGGCCGGAGCCGAGAAACGCGCCGGCGAGGTCCGTGCTCAAGCCCCCGGCCGCGGCGGCCAGCAGATAGAGCGCGTTGGCGCGAAGAAGCATTTTCCGTGGCGTCATCGTAAACCTCCTGTTGCCTGACGTGTTGACGGGTGCTGCATGGTCTCAAATCAGCGCTTGCTCGGACGCCAGCAGGGCGACGCCGTGCACGAGGTAAATCGAGGCGATCGTGACGATCAGACCGCGCGTCCAGCTCCTGAACTGGGCGTCGGAGATGGCGTCGAGCACGCTGCGCGACAGCTGGGTGCCGACCACCGCGAGCGATATGGCCAGGATCACCGCGACCGGCGCGATCTCGCTGGTGCCGGCGACAATCAGCTGGCCGAAGTAGGCAACCTTCAGCAGGTGGCCCAAGGTCTGAATGGCGGCTTTGGTGGCAACCGTGTCCTTCCGGTCGAGCTCCGACCTCACGAAGAACACATCGAAGATCGGTCCCGACACGCCGGCCACGAATTGCAAGGCCGTGCACAGCGCCCCGCACGCGACCGCATCCGGCCGGCGGACGATGTTCGGCGCGAAGCGGCTGGGCAGAAGGAGCCCTGTGAACGACAGCGCGCCAAGAACGATGAACGTCACAGGCTTGCTGGGCACGACCTGCGCGGCGAGGAATGCGAGCGCCGCAATCACGCCACCCGCGGCGTACCAGGCCACGACTCGCCATTGGATGTGCGTGCGCCAGAGCCACGCGCGCCAGCCGTTGGACGCCATCTGCGTCACGCCATGCAGCACCATGGCGGCGGCCAGCGGCATCATGGCGAGGAGAATGCCCATCAGGATCATGCCGCCGGCCATGCCGAAGATGCCGGACAGGAAGGATGTTCCCAGGATCGAGGCGGCAAGCGCGGCGGCTGTCGGTAGGGTGATCATGGCCGCCCCCTACTGGCCGGTGTTCACGAGCGCGAGCGAGCACAGGACGGACGCCGCCAGGACACCCGTGATCTTTGCCCCCATCGCTGCGCGCGGGGCCCCGAGCACCAGCGCTGCGTACAGCGCCGCCGAGAGCCAGAGCGCGTGGCCGGTCGACGCCACGTGTGTCGGCAGCGCCAGGGGCAACGCCGGAAGTGCTGCCGTGGTCAGCGCCCTGAAGCAGCGCGCAGTCGCACCGGCATAATCAGGTGTGGTTTTTTGGTTGATGTTGGTGGTGGTAGGCATCTCAAGCCCCCTTTGTTCAGTGTGCCGACAGTGCGTATCAAGGCCTCTTGGATGCGTCGAATGCATATGATAAATTTCACGAATGCATCTGGCGCATATTCGAAAATCCGATCTCAACCTTCTCCCGGCGCTGGCTGTGCTGCTGGAGGAGCGAAGCATCTCGAAAGCGGCGGACCGGCATCACTTGAGCCAGCCCGCGATGAGCCGCGTCCTGCAGAGGCTGCGCGGTGTCTTCGGGGATCAACTGCTGGTCCGCACCCGCGGGGGTTACGCACTCACCGCACGCGCCCGCCGCTTGCAGGAAGAGCTGCGACTGGTCTTGCCGCGCATCGACAGCCTGCTGCGCGGCGATGCTTTCGACCCGGCAACGGCCGAAGAGCGCTTCCGTCTATGCTGTCCCGACTATCTGTCCCGATTGTTTGCGCCGCGCTTGGCTGAACGCCTGAGCGACGCGGCCCCGCGCTCGACATTGGAGATCGTCCCTTGGCATGAGAATGCGGTCGAGGACGTCGCGCGCGGCCGGATTGATGCCATGCTTCGCCCGAACCGCATTTCGCCCCCGCTGCATTCCGAGGAAATTCTGCGCAGCGAAATGGTTTGCGTGATGTCACTGGATCACCCGTTGGCGAAGCGCCGCCTGACCATGAAAAGCTATTTGGCCTATCCGCATGTCAGGGTTTCGGTCATGACCAGCGAAAGCACGATGGTCGATGAGCAGCTTACTGCCGCGGGCCATCATCGGCGGATCGGGCTGCGTGTGCCCTACTTCGGGTCCGCTGTGCTTGCGGTCGAGAATACCGAACTGATTGCGACGGTGCCGAGGATGGCAGCCCAGCAGTATATGCGTGAGCTGCCGGTTTACATCGCGTCGCCCCCGTTCAAGTTCGAACCTATTCGCATCCTCATGTCCTGGCATCCGAGCACCCATCGCGAACCGGCGTTGCAATGGTTCCGCGCCCTCGTGCGCGACGTTGGCGCAACCCTGAAGTGACGAGCAGCGGTTCAAGTCAGGGGCGCCGACAGAAGCGGCACGAGCGCCGCCAGCCGCATCTCGGTGATGACCAGGAACGAGGCCGCGACGATCACGCTGGACAGGCAAAGTCCAAGCAGCATCGTCATCAGCCAGAGAATTTCACGCACTTCATGCCAAATAGAGCGCAACATGCACTCCTCCTGTACTTTCTGAGCTGGTCGGCATGCCGGCGATGCGCACTGCACTGCCTCAACCGGCCGCTTGCTTATGACTGGCCCTGTCCCGCCATCAGATGCACTGACGGACGGTGCGGTAGATGTACCGGCCGTTGACCCAAACGCGGGCCGAGCGCGTGACGCAGCGCGGGCCGACGACGGCAGCGCGCGCCGGGGCAACGTAGACCCGGTGCGCAGGGGCAACGTACACGCGGGGCGCCGGGGCGACGACAACCGGCCTCGCGCCGTAAGTATGGACGTTGACGTCCGCGGCGTTGGCACTGGACGGAAGGATGAGCATGGCTACTGAGCTTAGAGCCACAGTGGATGACATAAGAATGCTGGCTGTTGTGGTCATGGTATCGGTCTCCAAGGTTGCTGCGGCACCCGCCGCCGTGGCGGTGCCTGGACGACCGGAAGCATGCTGAAAATCAGTTACCCGCGCTGTGAGGCTGGCTTGATTTATCCTTCAGATCTATTTTCCCGCGCATCGAGGGTGTTTTCGGCGCAATCCGTGATAACCTTGGGCATCCCTATTGCCGCGGCCCGCCCGGACCCGCTGAATGATCTATCAGTTTGGCGATTGCACGCTTGATACGGACCGGCGCGAGCTGCGCCGCGCGAGCGCCATTATCGAGATCGAGCCGCAGGTGTTCGATCTCCTCGAATTCCTCATTCACCAGCGTGACCGCGTCGTCAGCCGGGACGATGTGCTCGAGGCTGTCTGGAATGGACGCATCGTTTCGGAATCGACCCTCAGCAGCCGCATCAACGCAGTACGCACCGCCATCGGCGATGACGGGGCCAGCCAGCGCTTGATCCGTACCCTGCCGCGCAAAGGCCTTCGCTTCGTGGGCGAGGTGCGGGAGGAGCCAGACGCGCCACGCGTCGAAACGGCACGACCTGCTGCTCCCGAAACCTTGACGCCAGCGAGATGGGCGGATCCTGCAATCGCGGATGGTCCATCGATCGCTGTGCTTCCTTTCACCAACATGAGCGGCGACCCCGAAAGCGACTATTTCGCGGATGGCATGGCCGAGGAGATCATCACCGCCCTGTCCCGCTGCAGCGGCATTTTTGTCATCGCCCGCAACTCGTCGTTCACCTACAAGGGACGGGCCGTCGACGTGCGCCAGGTCGGGCGCGAGCTCGGCGTCGGCTACGTGCTGGAGGGGAGCGTTCGCCTCAGCGAGGACCGGTTGCGCATCACTGCCCAGCTCATCGAAGCGACGTCTGGCACGCATCTCTGGGCCGATCGTTTTGACGGCAGCCTGGGTGATGTGTTCGAGCTCCAGGACAGGATCGCCGAAACGGCTGCGGCAACGATAGAGCCGGAACTACGCTTCGCCGAGGTCGAACGGATACGGCGTCAACCACCGAAAAACCTGGATGCGTACGAGTTGTGGCTGCGCGCGATTTCACATGCCAACGAATTTACGCCGGCCAGCATGGCTGCCGCGCAGCGCTGCCTGAAGCAGGCGCTCGAAATCGACCCTGGCTACGCACTGGCAATGGCCTCATCTGCCTATTATCACGCGCACTGCCACTTTCAGGGTTGGGTGGAACAGCCGGACCATGAGCGCGATCGTGCTGTTCGCTTGGCATCGGAAGCAGTTGATCTCGCACGAAACGATGCCAACGTGATTTGGCAATCGGCCTTCGTGGTTTGGACGTTTGAGCGCGACGGAGCGCGGGCCTTGGAACTCTTTCGGCGCTCTCTCCAGATCAACCCAAACTCCGCGATCGCCTTGGGCATGGCGGGCTGGGTCGAGGCCGCCAACGGCAATCCGGCGGAGGGCAGAAGGTTGCTCGAGAAGTCTCAGCGTCTCAGCCCCCGCCACCCGCGCGGCTGGTTCGTATCGACCGGCATGGCCATTGCCTGCCTCGCAGACTCGAACTTTCAAGAGGCTGTCGCGTGGGCGGAAAAAGCGCTGGCTGAGAACCGTCGCTTTGGCGTCGCGCTCCGCGTTCTCGCCGTCGCGCTTGTGAACACGGGACAGCTCGATCGCGCAAAAAAGATGGTTGTGGAGGCGTTGAAGCTGGAGCCGCACCTGACGCTCTCAACACTGCGCACCCGAATACCGCTCAGGCAGGCCCCGATCCTCGACCTCTACAGGGAATCGCTGAAAAAGGCCGGCTTGCCTGAATAATCCGGCAACAGCCTCCATTCGCGACAGAAGCACCAGCCAGCGCTTACCGCAACTCAAATCAAACCGTTCTGAAGGTGAAATCAAGGCGTTCTCACAGCGCGGACCGGCACACCCTATCAGTCTCTTCTGACATGTTGTCATGCCGGCCGATTCCGGCCGTGGGATCGGTGAATTGCGCCCTACGAGGAGACGATGCAATGCCCAATCTTGATCTTCAGCCCGGCATTGCTTTCCACCATACGATCGTAGTCGAGGAGGCCTTCACAGGGTTGGCCCTCTCGCAAACCATCGTCGGCCTCGCCGACATGCCCCCGGTGCTCTCCACCGCGTTCATGGTTGGGTTGGTCGAGTGCACCTGCATCGAGGGGTTGCGTCCCTATCTGCTGGAAGGCGAGCACACGGTCGGGACGCTGATCGATGTCAGTCATATGGCGGCCACGCCGGTCGGCATGCAGGTCACTGCCGAAGCGCGGCTCGTAGCAGTCGTTGGGCGGAAACTTCGCTTTCTGGTCACCTGTCGCGACGAGCGCGACATTATCGGGAAAGGCAACCACGAGCGCACCCTCATCCGCCCCGCGAGCTTCATGCGCAAAGCGGAAGGCAAGCGCGTTGCTGCAGTCTAGGTAGCTTTCTTGTATGCGTACTGCATCGTGGGTGACGTCCGATTTGGGTCAAACCTTGCCGAAGATGAGTTGGCGAAGTAACCATCTCGCGACAAATGCAATCCAAAAGCTGCCGCCGCGCCAACGAGCTCATCGCGGACGATCTCAAGCTGGGAGGTCTCTCAACCAGGAGACTGACCATGAACGACGACTCCCTATCATCGTCCGCTACTCCAACTCGACCAATCTGGAACAAGGGCAAGTTGAGCGGGCCCAAGCCGCCGCTGCGGCCGGGGCATGTGTGGTCCATTCGAGCCAAATTGCAGCTTGAGCACCGGACGCGCGACCTGGCACTGTTCAACCTCGCGATTGACAGCAAGCTCCGCGGCTGCGATCTCGTTGCCCTACGCGTCGACGACGTGGCTCCCAATGGCTACGCTATCGATCGCGCCAACGTCCGCCAGAGCAAGACGGGGCGACCCGTTCGGTTCGAATTGACCGAGGTCACCCGACAAGCAGTGGACGACTACCTTCGAGCCACTGGCCGAAAGCCGGGGCAGTGCTTGTTCCTCGGTCGCCGTGGCCCGGATCAGCACCTGACCACGCGCTAGTATGCGCGGCTCGTCGACGAGTGGATCAGCGGCATCGGCCTCGACCCGCTCAAGTACGCGACGCATTCGATGCGCCGGACCAAGGCCACGTTGATCTACCGGCGAACGGGCAACCTCCGCGCGGTGCAGCTTCTGCTGGGCCACACGAAGATTGAAAGCACTGTGAGATACCTCGGGGTAGAGATCGACGACGCCCTTGATATCGCAGAAAAAGTCGATGTCTGAACTACCTGGGCAGAGCTGCCGAGCTCTGCCCAGCCACCGATAGGCAGAAGGGTGCCAACGGCAGACGTACGCATCCCGAACAAGGTGTTAGCGCAGGGGACAGTGCGCTCCAGTCCCCACCCACGCTGCGAGGAGAGCGCCGAACTCGGCGTTGGTGCCGGGTGCCGGCTCGCGCCCGGGCCCGGGATTCCAGCCCCATTTCACCAGGCTGTCCTCCGTCGCGTGCTTGAGGATCGCGTTCAGGTCGCGGCCGCCATTGCGCCGCTGGTCCTTGAGCTGCGTGCAGATCTCTGCCAGCGACTTGCCCTCCCAGGTCATGGACGCAGGTGCCAGCGCCCAATGTGAATCGCCCGGTACGCCGGCCGCATCGAAGTTGACCGGACCGTGGCAGGTGGCGCAGGCCATGCCAGGCGCTCCATGCCCGACCTTGCCGCGCACGACCAGAGGCTGATGCAGGTGGCGGGTATCGCTCTGCCGCGGGCGGTCGCCGACCGGATGGCAGTTCACGCAGCGCGGATGTTGCAGCACCTTGCCGGCCTCCTCAAACAGGGCGATCGAGCGTGCCTGCGTGTCAGCGATACTGGCGAAGCTTTCGACCGATCGCAGCGTCTTAGCGTCCGCGCCGCCTCCCATCGGACGCTGGCCGAGCGAAGGTTGCCACATCGCACCCACAGCCAACACCATCGTCGCGGCGCCCGCGGCTGCCATGAAAGAGACGCGCATCACGCCATCCCTCCCATCATCGGCAGGCGCCTCGGCCGGTTGTGGCCGAGCCGCGCCAGGGCGTTCGCGACTGCAGGCCCGATCGGAGGCACGCCCGGCTCGCCCACACCTGTGGGCTTTTCGGTCGAGCGGACGATGGTCACCTCCACCTCAGGCATCTCGTGGATACGCAGGGAGCGATAGGTGTCGAAGTTGGCCTGCACCGGACGGCCCTCGTCCAGGGCCACCTCGGCGAACAGGGCGTGGCCAAGCCCGTAGCCGATGCCGCCCTCCATCTGCGCCCGGATCACGTCCGGATTGACGGCAACGCCGCAATCGACCGCGCACCAGACCTTGTGCACCCTGGGGCCATCGCCATCGCCGGCCGACACCTCGGCAATCTGCGCCACGAAAGAGTTGAAGCTCTCGACCACGGCGACGCCGCGCGCGCGGCCGTTCACGGGGCCTGGCCCGTTCCATCGCGCCAGCTGCGCCACCGCACGCAGCACGCCTGCAGCGCGCGGATGCTTGTCCATCATCGCCAGGCGGCCGTTGACGGGATCCTGTCCCGCCGCCTGCAGCAGCTCGTCGACGAAGCACTCGACCGCGTAGCCCGTATGCGTGTGCCCTACCGAGCGCCACCACAGCACCGGCACGCCCACCGCGGGATTGTGCGACTCGCAGCGGAAGTCGGGGATCTCGTAGAGCAGCTCCCTCGAGCCCTCCACGCTGGTGGCGTCCACACCGTCCTTGATCATCATGGACTCGAACACCGTGCCCTTCATGAACGACTGGCCGACGACCGAGTTGGCCCATGCGATGATCTTGCCGTCGCGCACGGCGCCGCGCAGGCGGTGCACGAACAACGGCCGATAGTAGCCGCCGCGCAGGTCGTCCTCGCGCGTCCACACCAGCTTGACCGGCTTGTTGGGACCGATCGCCTTGGCCACCGAAGCAAGCTCGGCAGCCAGATGCATCGACGTTTGCGCACGGCGCCCGAAGCTGCCACCCGCCAGCATGGTCTCGAGCTGCACGTTCTCGGGCTTCAGGCCGAGAACGGAGGCGATCGTCTGATGCTCCGTCGTCTGGAACTGACTGCCGAACCGGGCCAGCGCTTTCTCGCCATCCCAGGTCAGATAGCCGTCCAGCGGCTCCATGGGTGCGTGTGCCAGGTAAGGGAATACGAACTCCGCCTCGATCACGCGGTCGGCGCGCGCGAGCACGGCTTCGGCATCTCCGTGCGCGCCGGCGACCGCGCCGGGCTGCCGGGTAAGCGCACGAAATTCCTCGATGAGTTGCGCGCTGCTGCGCTTCTCCGCCTCTGCCTCATCCCAGGTGACCTTCAGTTTTTCGCGCCCCTTCAGCGCCGGCCACATGCCGTTGGCATAGACCGCGATGCCGGAAGGCACCTGCTTCACATCCGCCACACCTGGAACGGCCAGCGCTTCTACCGCATCGAAGCTTGCGACCTTGCCGCCGAAGCGCGGCGGGCGCGCAACCACCACCGTCAGCAGGCCTGGTTCGCGGATATCGATCGTGAACTGCGCGGTACCCTTGCTCTTGGCCGCGCTGTCCAGCTTCTTGATAGCCCCCTCGCGGCCGATGAGCCGGAACTTGGCCGGGTCCTTCAAGGTCACGTTCTCGGGCACCGGCAATTGCGCGGCGGCCTCGGCGAACTGCCCGAAGCGGCCTTGCCGGTTCGATCGCGTGTGCCGGATCACCCCACGGTCGACGGTGACTTCGCCCGCCGGCACGTTCCAGGTTTTCGCCGCCGCTTGCACCAGCATGGCGCGGGCGGTGGCACCGGCCTTGCGCAGCTCATCGTAAGAGTTGGCGATGGCGGTCGAGCCGCCAGTGCCCTGCACGCCGAACATGGAGTTGGCGTAGAGCTTGACGTCGGCGGGCGCATGCTCGGCTCGCACCTTCGACCAGTCGGCATCCAGCTCCTCGGCCACGATGGTGGAGAGCCCCGTGAAGGGTCCCTGGCCAAACTCGATGTGCTTGATCAGCACAGTCACCGTGTCGTCCGTGCCGATGCGCACGAAGGCGTTCTGCGCGAACGTCTGTGGGGCTCGAGAGGGCTGCGCCCTGGCGAGACCTACAGGCAGGTGGAAGCCGATGACGAGGCCGGCCAATCCCTTGAGGGCGGTGCGCCGGCTGAGATCTGTGATGGGTGCGCTCATGGCTTAGGCCTCCAGCGCGCGGGCCGCGTCCTTGATCGCGGCGCGGATGCGTACGTAGGTGGCACATCGACAGATGTTGCCGTTCATCGCGAGGTCGATGTCGCGGTCGCTCGGTCGCTTGACCTCCCTGAGCAGCGCAACGGCGCTCATCACTTGGCCGGACTGGCAGTAGCCGCATTGCGGCACGTCGCGGCTCGTCCAGGCCCGCTGCACAGCCGTCGCCTCTCTGCCCGAGAGCCCCTCTATGGTGGTGATCTCGCCCGCACCCAGCGAGGACACGGGGAAGACGCATGAGCGCAATGGCTTGCCGTTGAGGAATACCGTGCAGGCACCGCACATGGCCACGCCGCAGCCGAACTTGGTGCCGGTCAACCCGATGGCATCGCGCAATACCCACAACAACGGCGTGTCTGGCAGCACGTCTACGCCGTGGGTTTGGCCGTTGACCTTTATTTGGAACGCCGTCATCGGGCTCTCCGTTTGAGTGTGATGCAGCCGAGATCCACGGCGCCATTCAAGACCGCTGTGGTTTCCGATGGCAAGAAGGCACCCAAAAGTTCTATACGTACTTCGCGGAAACCATGGGATGCGATGGTGACGAACGCACGAGGCGACGATTTGTTTCCGAAGAAGGAAGCCATGGTGCGCGAAATCCTGGAGCGCATCGCCGATAAGTGGACGCTGCTGGTGATCGACGCTCTCGAGGGCGAGCGCGAGCTGCGATTCTCGCGCCTGCAGGAGCGTGTCGGCGGTGTCAGCCAAAAAATGCTGACCAAGACGTTACGCCAGCTGGAACGTGACGGTCTCGTGACGCGACGCGTGCATGCCACCGTGCCGCCGCGCGTCGACTACCGGCTGACGCCCATGGGCGAGAAGCTCGGCGAGGCGGTATGTGGCATCTGGCTGTGGGTCGACGCCTGCAGCGACAAGATCCTTCTCGCCCGGCGAAAGTATGACAAAGCCCGCTGACGGAACCAGTGTCAAAAAGTACCATGACGAGCGCAATGGGCCGGCGCTTGGGGAATCACCACGTCATCTTATTCCGATTAGGGTCAAATTTCGCCGTAAGCACATCGGTGTTGGCACGGCACGTTCACCCAAATAAGCAGACATGCGTCCGACTCGCCGCCAGGGAGAACGAGTGCCAACAGGCGACCTCCTGGGAAACGACGCGCCTCACCTCTTTCGGGCCAAAAGCGGGAGAAAATTGCTGCGCGATCACCTCAGGCTTCCGGCCTGGCGCAACGAAGGCAGTCCGCTTTCGGCATCGCGCTTCGCTTCATCGAGAAGCCAGTGAACGAACGCCTTCACGTGCGGTTTGCCGGCGGCGAGCGAAGAGGTCACGATGAAGCAGGCCCTTGCATCCACCACAGGGGTACTGAATGGCGCGACCAGCAAGCCGTTTTGCAGCAGCTCATGCACAAGGGAGCTGATGCCGAGTGCCACTCCCTGGCCTTGAACCGCCGCCTGGATCATCTGATCGTACTGATTGAAATAGAGCGCTCCGGTCGGCTGCAGGTCCCTGAGCCCCACGGCAGCGAACCACGACTCCCAGTCCACATAGGCCTTCTGTGAAACCACGTAGGTGTCGTGAAGGAGCACGTGAGCGCCAAGGTCTTCCGGCTTCACGAGCGGGTTCGATCGGTCGCGGGCGAGCGCGGGGCTGCACACCGGGAACGCCGCATAGTCGAAAAGGCGCACCGCCCCTTTCGGCGCCGCGTCAGTGCGGCAGTACCGGATAGCCACGTCGAGCCGCTTACGCTCCAGCTGGAGGATATCGACCGTGGCGGCAATCCGCACATCGATGTCGGGATGCGTAAGGCGAAACCGCTTGAGACGCGGAATCAGCCACAACGATGTGAACCCGGAGCTGGCCGTTACGGAGATTTGCTGCACATTGCTCCCGGACTTGAGCTTATCCGCTTCCTCCTGAAGCCAATCCAAGAGCTCTGTTGCCGTCCGATAGAGCTGCTGTCCCTCTGCTGTCAACGCAAGCTCTCGGGTACGCCGCTCGAACAGCTCCACGCCCAAGTGCGCCTCGAGTGCCTTGACTTGTTTGCTGACAGCCGATTGCGTGATGAAAAGCTCTTCGGCCGCCTTGGTGAAGCTCAGATTGCGCGCTGCCGCCTCGAACCCGGAGATGAAGTTCAATGGCGGAAGCCGGTAGCGTTTCCCACCCATGCCTGTGCCTCATGCGTCACGAGAAAATCGATCGTTTGTGACGGTCTGCATTCCAGAGATAGATCTCCCGCACCCGAGCATGCGTCATCGACAACGGAGGCTACCATGAATGCAAGCTCTATTTCCTCTCTCCGCCCTGTGTCATCACTGAAAGTCATCGGTGAGAGCCCCCTCTCACAGGAGCGGCAAATGAACCCGGTATTACGCGCAGGATCACAAGAGGACGCGCCCGTTGCCGGCGCGATCTGCTATGCGGCGTTCAAATCGATCGCCGATCAGCATCGCTTCCCACCCGACTTTCCGAACCCCGATGTCGCCATTGAATTGATCGATCACCTGATCTCGCGTCCCGACGTTTATGCAGTCGTGGCCGAGCTCGACGGTCGTGTGGTCGGAAGCAACTTTCTGTGGGAAGACGGTTCAGTCGGCGGCGTCGGCCCGATCACGGTTGATCCTGCGGTGCAGAACGGTCGAATCGGCCGCCAGCTGATGGAAGCCGTGATCGAGCGCGCAGATCGTAAGGGCATCGTCTCGGTGCGGCTCGTACAGGCCGCTTACCACTTGCGCTCGCTTTCGCTGTACACCCGACTCGGCTTTGAGGTGCGCGAACCGCTGGCCGTCATGCAGGGGCCCGCACTGAACCCGAGCGTCGGCGGTTGCGAAGTGCGCACCGCAAGGGCCACGGACCTCACCGTGGCAGATCGACTCTACCGGAACATTCACGGGCACGGCCGCACAAGCGAGCTGCGCGTGGCGATCGAGCAAGGCGCGGCAACGGTGGTCGAACGTGATGGGCGCTTGACCGGGTACACCACGGGCATTGGATTCTTCGGCCACGCGGTCGCAGAGACCAATGAAGACCTGCAGGCGCTGATCGGTTCCGCGCGGTCGTTCGCCGGGCCGGGCTTTCTGGTGCCCAGTCGAAATGCTGCTCTGATGCGCTGGTGCCTGCAGCATGGGTTGCGCATTGTTCAACCGATGATGCTGATGACAATGGGACCCTATGAGGAGCCGAAGGCCGCCTTCCTGCCCTCGGTACTCTACTGACCAACACGCCCGGCAATCCCCTGACTTGAAGAGAGCAACAATGCCCGCATTCTTCTTTTTCGACATGTTGGAAGTCACCGAACCCGAGGCGCTGGAGAGATACCGACAAGTCGTCTCTGCCACGGTCAAGCGCTACGGTGGACATTATCTAACCGTCGGGGGCCAGACCGATGTCGTTGAAGGCGACTGGCGGCCGGTCTTTCCGGTGCTCATCGAATTTCCCGACCTGGAGCAAGCCCGGCGTTGGTACGACTCGGAAGAGTATCGCGCACCGAAAGCACTCCGCCTCGCGGCGGCGAGAGGAAATGCCGTCTTCATCGAAGGGAAGGCGTTCACGTGATGACTGCAACCTCATTGCAGACATCGCACCGCCTCAGCCACCTCTTCGGCTTCGGGTCAACTCTCCCCGTGCTCCACGTGGCTTTGGCACGGAAGGTCTACCTCAATGAGCTGACGAACGGACGATGCCGCCGGCACGGAGCAAAGGTGCCAGTAGCCGACATGAACCAGCGCATGCGAGCAGGAAGGCCGTTGGCGCATCATCGCGACGTCGGCCTCGACGCCTCCGCCCGGTGGACGACGATCGACTAGCGAGACAACCCCATCCAAGTGCCCGGATGACGGTAAAAGGTGCTACTCTTGAGGAAGAAGGAGAAATAATTCTCCAACTTTGAAAAAGGACGTCCGTCATGTCCACAATCAGCGAGATCGCTATGGGTGCCTGTATCGGGGCGGTCGCCGTCGCGAGCATCGGATTTACATGGGGCGGTTGGCATACGAACGCTGCCGTCGAAAAGCGGGAGGCTATCGCCGCCATCAAGGCGCTCACGCCGGTCTGTCTTGAGAACTTCAGCAGGGCGCCGGATGCGCAGGCCAAGCTCATCGCGTTGAAGGCGATTGGATCCAGTTGGCAGCGCGAGACATTCATCAAGGAAGGCAAGTGGGCAGTGGTCGGCAACAATCAGAATTCCCGCGTTGCCGACGCATGTGCTGAAGCTCTGTTCAATCTCAAACACTAGAGGGCGAGGCAGCCCGTCTGAGAAGTTGGTCCAAGTCTACACGATCAGAAGCTTAAGACGGCACGTCTGCGGAATGGAGCGGCTTAGCGCGGGTCTGCGCGGCACACGACTTCAGGTCTGGGTCAAAATGCGAAGGTTGCCGATCCGAGTAGCTGCGTCCGCGTCGGTCCAGTTACCTGACGGACCTTTGACTTGCGTGTTTGTCAGTTCGCGACCTGAACGAGCTGCTGCTGTAGCCTTGCTTACGACCGCAAATAGCACTTGGCGGAATTGGGCGATGCCCGGCGTCCGAACCTGATCTGGCGGTGGCCTCAGCCCGCCTGAGCCAAGACCGGCGCGTCGGCGGCGGCTGTCACATCCATGCACTCCGGCCCGAGGCCGGGCTTGCCGAGGAAATAGCCCTGGGCTTCGTCGCAACCCTCCCTCTGCAGGATTGCCAGCTGCTCGCTCGTTTCCACGCCTTCGGCGAGGACGGGGATCTCCAGGCTCTTGCCCAGCGCGAGAACGGCGCGGACGATCGCCTTGGCCTGTGGGTCGCGCTCGATGCCTTGCGTGAAGGACCGGTCCAGCTTGATCTTGTCGAAGGGGAACGTGCGCAGCGTCGCCAGCGAGGAATAGCCTGCACCGAAGTCGTCGATGGCAATGGTGACGCCGAGCGCGCGGATGCGGCGAAGGGTGTGCAGGGCGCGCGCCTCGTCGGCGACGATTGCGGATTCGGTGAGTTCCAGCTCGAGCCGGCTCGGCGAGAAGCCGGTCTCGACGAGAATGCCATGCACCGTCTCGGCAAAATCACTGTGCGCCAGCTGTACCGCCGAGACATTCACGGCAATCTTGTGAGGGTGTTGCCAGGACAGCGCTTCGCGACAGGCCGTGCGCAACACCCACTCCCCGATCTCGACGATGGCGCCGCATTCCTCGGCAATGGGAATGAACTGCGTGGGTGCAATCATGCCGCGCCGGCCATGACGCCATCGCAACAAGACCTCATAGCCGCTGATGCCGCTGGTCTGGATGGTGTTCTGAACCTGATAGTGAAGCTCGAACTCGCCGAGCTCGAGGGCGCGGCGCAGGTCCGCGTTCAGGGCTTTGCGCTCGCGCGCCGCCTCGTCCATCTGCCGCTCGTAAAAGCATACGATGCGCCCGACTTCGGCCTTCGCGCGGTACATCGCCAGATCGGCATTGGATATCAGCGAACCCGAGAGCGCCCCATCCTGCGGGAACAGCGCAACGCCGATTGAGCCGCCCGTCACGGCCTCGAAGCCGTCGAAGCGCAGCGGCGCGAACAGCGCTTTCTCGATGCGCGCGAGAAAGTCGTGCAGGTCGTCCACGCCCTCATAGCGCTTGACCGCGGCGAACTCGTCGCCGCCGACACGGGCCGCGAACTCTCCGGGCTGCAGCAGCTCGCCCAGGCGTCCGCCAATGATCTTCAGCGCCTGATCGCCCGCGTCGTGGCCGCGCAGATCGTTTATTTCCTTGAAGCGATCGAGGTCGATGCCCACGACGGCCATGGTCCAGCCGTTGGTTTGCGCGCGCTCGATCTCGCGATCGAGATAGTCGCTGAAGTGCACGCGGTTGGGCAGGCCGGTCAGCGCATCGTTGAGCGCCATGTGCTGCAGGCGCTCGACCGTGTCGGCCGATGTACGCTCGTCGATCAGGTAGCTGGCGACCCCCGTGCCGACGACCATCAGGCCGACGCCTGCGACCGCGAGCGCGATCGCCGCGAACCCCTCGTGGCTGGAGTCGCCACCCGCCATCGGCGTCACCTGGACCGCAGCCATCGCCGTGAAGTGCAGGCCGACAATCGCAACGACGAACAGCGCAATGGAGATGTAGAACGAATAGGCACGCGGGCGACGCACGGCTTCGCGCAAGGCGAGCGCCGCAACTGTCGCGGCAATCACCACCGACGCGGCAATGTAGCCGGAGTGCCATTCGATCAGGCCGTAGACGTGATAGGCGGCCATGCCGGTGTAGTGCATGAGCGCGACGCTGAGGCCGACAACGGCGCCGCAGACCTCCGGCGGAAAGCGATTGTCGTCGACCGTACCCAGGCCGAAGCCCACGCCGCATCCGGCAATCGCCAGGATGAGAGATGCCGTAGTCAGAATCGGGTCAAACGAGACCGGTGCCGAAACTTCATATGCGAGCATGGCAATGAAGTGCGTGCACCAGATGGATGAGCCCGCGGCGACAGCCGTCAGAAAGACCCAACCCAGCTTCTGCAGCCCGCTGCGTTCGCGCGCGCGGGTATAAAGACCGAAGGTTATGCCGCTGCCCGAGATGCAGACGACGGCTGCCAGCAGCACGAGCCACAGATTGTGCTCGGTGAACAGGCACGACACGACACGCATGGGTGGAGTACCGGAGTTTGTTTTTTGATTATCGGCGTCGTCTTCTCCGGGGCTTGTACGGATTTAGATCTAAAGAAAGGTAAATCGGATAGAAGATTTATCCCTGTTCATCACAACACAATTGCAGCTTTTTCGGCAGCCGCCGTTGGCAGATGAAGCCGTTCCAAGGGCTGCGGTCAGCGACCCCCGGCATTTTTGCGGGATAGCCCATCCTGATTTGCAATGGTTGAGGGAAGATGAGTGGGTGGCAGCATCGAGGTCACACCGCTGCTTGTGGCCCCGCGGCCTCCAGACGCTGGATGTCGCGAAAGAGCCGCTCGCTGACCAGCTGCAGAAAGTAGAAGCCGAACTTGGGGTTCTGGAAATAGAGCTGCCGCAGATCCGAGTAGCTGATCGTCAGCAGCTCACCATCCTCGATGCACTCGAAGGTCTGCGTGCGCCGGTTCTCCGGCGCCAGGAAACCCAGCTCGCCGATGACCTGCCCTGGGTTTATCTCGCTGGCGATCTCAACCAGGCGATAGCGTCCTGTCAGAGTGAAGTACATCTGCCCGGCCACCTCGCCCTTGCGGAACACGATCTGACCCGCGCGGTGGCGAAGCTTCGTCATGTGGGGCTTCAGCCAGTCCATGGAGAGATCCCCGCCCGAGGCTTCCTGCACCTTCTTGACGAGCTGCATCATCTGGTAGAGACGCAGCGAATTGAGCGGCAGCAGGATGAGGTGCAAAGCCACGACCGGCCAGGCCGACGTGAAGTAGCCGTAGGCAATGAACACACAGTTGCTGGCGATCCCCGTCACGCGCAACGGCAACATGGTCTGCATGGAGAAGGTCGCCAAGACAAGCAGTGCGGCCAGATAGCCTAGTGCGTCCGCCCACGTCATCGGTTCGACCTCCGCGATGCCTGTTCCCGCCCTGTCATTGCCCAAGATGGCCGCGGTTGGCAAATCCGACGTGTGGCGCTCAGGCGCGCTTGCCCCGCGGACAGCAATATCCACAGCGCACGGATGCCAGACGCCGGCAGTTCCAGTATGACAACTGTTGGAACTCCCACGACGCGCCGTTCCCGCCGAAGATTCCTCAAGAGCTGCGATGAGCCACCAGGACACAATGCCGGACGCCAAACGGCCACCGTTGAGGCTGCGCGACTGCACCTGGTTCTTCGTTCCGCTGGTGCTGATGGTCGAGCTGAACATGATGTCGAAGTCGGTCATTCACGCGTTCCTGGCGCGAACCGATAATCCCAGCGCCGCGCTCGCGGCCTTCAACGCGGCCTTCACCTTCTACTTTGCGATAACGGCTGCATCCGAGGTGACGACAGTCCTCGGCCTGTCGTTCCTGAAGTCGCGGGCCGACTCGCTGCGGCTGAGCGGCTTCATTGCCATCATTCTCTCGCTGCCGATTGCCATTGCGCTGGCCGTGACCTTCACGCCGCTCGGGGATGTGGTGTTCGGAAGCTGGTTCGGGCTGGGGGAGCAGGCGAGGGCGGAGGCACGCGGCGCCGTCGGGCTGCTCATGATCAGCGCGCCGTTCCTGCTGTGCCGGGCCAACGCCTTCGCGCTGCTGATGCTGGCCCGCCGCACGATCATCATCACCTTGAGCACCCTGGTCCGGCTGCTGTCTCTGACCGTGTCGCTCGCCATCCTCCCGATGTGGCTGAGCGGGGCAGCGATCGGGGCTGCAGCGCTGGTGATCTGCATGGCGTCGGAGGCGATCTTCTCGTGGGCGTTCGCATGGCGACATCTGATGGCACTGCCTGCGAACCGGCCGGTCAAGGAAACGATCGGCCAATACTGGACCTTTGCATGGCCGTTGATCATCAATGCGACGGCCGAGCTCGGCTCCATTTTCGTCATCAATCTCTTCCTCGGACGCCTGACGACAGCGGAGCAGGCCATCGCGGCCTTCGGTGTCGTGCACGGCCTCGTCTCGCTGCTGATGGCGCCGGTACGCAATCTCGCCCAGTCCGCGCAAACGCTGGTGGCGCGACGCGAGGACGTGCGCACCATCATCGTGTTCAGCGCCCAGCTTGTCGGCATCTTCGCGCTGCTGGCGCTCGTGCTGTTCCAGACGCCGCTGCGCGACACCATCCTCCGCGGCCTGATCGGGCTGACGCCGGAGCTGGCGGCCTATTCGCAGCCCGCCATGGCGCTCTCGTTCCTGATGGCGGCGTTCTGGGGCTGCACCGCGCTGTTCCGGGGGTTGCTCGCGACGGCGCGCACGACGGGATCGCTGGCCGCCAGCGGCGTGCTGCGCGTCGCCACGGCTGCGGCCGCCTGCGCGATCGTATTCGCCAACCCCGACCTCAACGGCGCCACGCTCGGCATCGTCGCGTGGATGGGGTCCTATGCCGTGGAGGCGGCGGTGAGCACGTGGCGGCTGCGCAGGTTGGGGTGGTTCGTGGAGCGGTGAGGGGGGCGGACATGAGCCGCGCGCGTTCGGCCGAAGCAGATTGCGCAAAATGGCACCTCTCTCGTCATCCTCGAGCGGTGAGCGCGTTCCTCTGTGCATGCCTCCGGCATGACGCGCGAGCCGTCTCGGGGATCCAGCGCAAAGAGTGCCGAAGGCTCCATATTTAAGGTGTCTGCGACGAGTGTCGTGCGAAGCACGCCTCCGGGCATGACCGCTGGGTCCCCGCGCTTCATGCTGGAAGCATGTCTGCGACATGACGTGCCTTCGGCACGCTCGCGCGAGGATGACGACTGGGGAAGAGGCGAGGCGGTCACGCTGGCCTAACACTTTTGTTGATCCATTTGATGGAAACAATGAATTGGAATTGTTCTTCGCACTGATGCATTGAGCGCGATCGATGCGGGTGCAGCCTCGACGCTCTCGGCCAATACATGCGCCGCACTGGAGCGCCGGACGATGGAAGCGCCCGCTCTCAGCTGTGCATCATCGTGAAGGAGGCAACAATGGGACGGATACTTGCGCTGGCCTACGGATCGGCAGCCTATGCCGTTTTCCTCGGCACGTTTCTTTATGCGATCGGCTTCGTATCGGGCGTCGTCGTCCCCAAGACGGTGGACACGGGATCGGTCGTTTCGACTGCCGAAGCGCTGGTCGTCAACATCCTGCTCATGTCGCTGTTTGCCGTGCAGCACAGCGTGATGGCGAGAAAGCCCTTCAAGCGCTGGTGGACGCAGTTTGTCCCGGTCGTGATCGAACGCAGCACCTATGTGCTCCTCACCAGCCTCGCGCTCATCCTGCTGTTCTGGCAGTGGCGGCCGATGCCGTCGATCATCTGGCAGATCACCGACCCCACGCTGGCGGCGGTGGTGCAGGGCGTGTCCTTTCTCGGCTGGTTCATCGTTCTGCTGAGCACGTTCCTGATCAACCATTTCGAGCTGTTCGGGCTGCGCCAGGTCATCATCAACCTTGCGGGCCAGGCGGAGGCGGAGCCGCGCTTCAAAACGCCGATGCTCTACAAGATCGTGCGGCACCCGATCTATCTCGGGTTCATCATCGCCTTCTGGGCGGCGCCCGTGATGACGGCCGGCCACCTGCTCTTTGCCCTGGTCACCACGGCCTACATTTTCGTCGGCATCGCGCTGGAAGAACGCGACCTGATCGATCTCTTCGGCGACGAGTACAAGCGCTATCGCCAGCGCGTCGGGATGCTCCTACCGGCCTGGCGGAAATCGTCGTGAAATCCGGGCCGTGCTCGGCAAAGTAACCCCTCTTTCGTCATCCTCGAGCGGCAAGCGCGTAAGCGCGAGCCGACTCGGGGACCCAGCGCAAAAAATGCCGAAGGCGCCGTATCTTCCATATCTAAGGTGTCTTCGACGAGTCTTATGCTGGGTCCCCGGGATCGCGATGCGCCTTTGGCGCACGCGACCCGAGTGACTGTCTTGCGGGTCAAGCGATTTTCCATGGGATTTTGTCTCTGAGGATGGCGTTGAGGATGGTGAGGAGTTTGCGAGCGACGGCGATGAGAGCGACCATCTTGGACTTTCCGGCGCTG
>JBJXDX010000036.1:0-2980 GCA_046154585.1 Hyphomicrobiaceae bacterium
CCGGGCCATCGACGAGATCGGCCTGCACGAAGATGACATAAACGTCGAGTTCCGCGGCGATCCGCTGTAGCTCTGCCATGAGCCCCGTCGCGATGCCGCGCCGACGATGGGCTTCCAGTACCGCAAGGTCGTAGATGTAGATCTCGCGGCGGTCCTGCTCGAACTTGTCGAGCTGATAGGCGGCAAGGCCGCCGACCACGGTGTCGCCCTGCAACGCGGCGACGGCGATGAAGTGCGGCTTGGCAAGCAGAGCGGAGAGATAGGCGTCGCTCGGTATTTTGTGCGGGTAGGTGTCGGTCTCGCCAAAAGCTTCCCCGAAGACGCGCAGCAGCTCTTTCAGCAGCGGCACGTCGGCGGGCGAGAGATGGTGGTAGGTGTAGCGGTCAGAGGCGGGCATGGCCGGAAGGGATGAAATCATTCAGGCACTATTGTGAGCTTCTGGCTTGGAGTTTCGGATCGCATCCAATCGGTTGCCTGGCTGCCGCGGTCATGGCGAAGCCGTGCTAAGCATGGCCCACGAGTGTCCGGTTGGGTTGTGATGGACAAAGCGCATGGGGTTGATTCTTCTGTGATTCGAGAAGCTTGGCGGCAGCTCGGACACGGAAGGGGATCAACACCATGCGGCACGAGAATAGCCTGATGCACGAGGTTTTGAAGTTCGTTCCGTGGAGTTCGTTCGAGCGGCTTGTGGACGAGCACGATGCCGACAAGAACGTGCGTGCGCTGACGACGAAGAGCCAGTTTATTGCCCTGCTGCATGGGCAGCTTTCGGGCGCCTCGAGCCTGCGCGAGATCGTGACGACGATGCAGAGCCACGGCCCGCGGCTCTATCATTTGGGAGCCACTGCCCCGAAGCGCTCATGCCGGAGGCGTGTTTTCAACTCGACACTCGCGGACGCCAACGGTCTGCGACCCGCGGAAGTCTACGCCGAACTGTTCGACACGATGCTTGCCCAGGCGCATCGCGGCTTGCGGAGGGTGTCGCAGGAGGCCGTGCGGCTGATCGATTCGAGCCGCATCAGGCTGAATGCATTGTCGCGCGATTGGGCTCACTACGATGCGACCTGCGACGGCGTGAAGCTGCACGTCGTCTATGATCCCGACGCCGCCGTGCCCACTCATTTTGCGGTCTCGCCGGCGCGCGAGAACGATATGGTTCAGGCGGAAAAAGATGCCAATCGAGGCGGGTGCGACCTACGTCTTTGACCTTGGCTATTACAGCTTTTCCTGGTGGTCTAACCTCGATGCGGCCGGCTGCCGGTTTGTGACGCGGCTCAGGAAGAACTCGCCGACAGAGGTGATCGCAGAGCGGGTCGTGTTGAAGGACGGGCCGATCATTGCTGACCGCATCGTGCGCGTGTGCGGACGTCTCGGGCATACCCGAAAGAACCCGCTCTCCCGCGATCTGCGTGAGGTCCACGTTGTTACCGAAACCGGCCAGACGCTGCATCTCGTCACCAACGATCTCGACACGCCGGCCGAGGTGATTGCCGACCTGTACCAGATCCGCTGGGAGATCGAACTGTTCTTCCGCTGGATCAAGCAGACCCTGCGGATCAAGAAGTTCCTCGGCACTTCCGAGAACGCCGTGCGCATCCAGATTGCGGTGGCTCTTATTGCCTATCTGCTGCTGCGCATAGCGCACGCCGCACAGGAGACCGTCGCAAGCCCGCTGGCATTTGCCCGCCTCGTCCGCTGCAACCTGATGCACTTCAAATCGATCCACGACCTCGCCAATGAGCGACCGCGCAATCGACCTCATGCAAACCAGATGGAGCTTGGGATATGCTGAACCGGACAGCCGTGAGCCATGCTTCGCTTGGACGGCTGCGCCTCCGCCGCTCGAGTGACTGTCTTGCGGGTCAAGCGATTTTCCATGGGATTTTGTCTCTGAGGATGGCGTTGAGGATGGTGAGGAGTTTGCGAGCGACGGCGATGAGAGCGACCATCTTGGACTTTCCGGCGCTGAGGAGTGAGTGATAGAAGGTTTGCAGAGTGGGGTTGCGGCGGCTGGCGACGAGGGCCCCGACGAAGAGCAGCGATCGTACGGCTGCCCGTCCGCCGCCGATGAAGGTTTTGCCTTTCCACTTTCCGGACTGGCGGGTGAAGGGGGCAAGGCCGGCGAGGCTCGCGACCTGCTTGCGGTCGAGGTGTCCGAGTTCGGGCAGCTCGGCGAGCAGGGTGCGGGCGATGACGCGGCCGACGCCGGGGACGGTTCGCAGCAGGTCCTCCTTCTCCCGCCAGACCGGCGAGGAGCGCACGGCCTTGTCGATCTCGCCATCGACGGTGTCGAGCTCGCGTTCGAGAGCCGCGATCAGGCGCTTGATACTCTTGATGAGCGGCGGCGCGCTGAGCCGGTGGCGGCGTTGGCGCTCGGCAGCGATCATGGCGACGATCTGGCGGCGCCGGGCCACCAGGTCGCCCAGCATCTGGGTCTGCGTGTCGGGCAGGGGACGGATCTGAGGGCTGGTGGCCAGCGCGAAGCGGGCGATGACCTCGGCATCGATCGGATCGGTCTTGGCGCGCTGGCCGAGGGCTGTGGCGAAGGCTCGGATCTGGGCCGGATTGACGACGACGACGGGCAGGCCACGTGCGGCCAAGGCTGCGGCGGCGACGACCTCGAGGCCGCCGGTGGCCTCGATGGCGACGATTTGCGGCGCGAGCGCCGTGAGCCTGTTGCCAAGCTCGTTGAGGCCTTCACTGTCCTGGGCGACAGCGAAGGCGTGTCGCGCCGGCAGGACATGGATATCCAGCCGGTCCTTGGAGACGTCGATGCCGACGACGATGGGTTCCATCTGCTCCCGTCCTTGCGCAACCGAGCTCGCTGTGCGGCCCAAGCGACTGTTCGGGGTCAATGGACTGGCGGCAGGCTGGCCACACTCGGGCACGGGCTTGGCGGCCCTTGGATGACGCGGCCTTCCCGCCGCCGCCGCGCCTGGAACCTTACCAGACTTGGCAGATCGCAAGTTACAAGGATGAC
>JBJXDX010000037.1:0-2503 GCA_046154585.1 Hyphomicrobiaceae bacterium
CGCGGCATCGCCGGGCATGGAACGGCGCGGGTACGGTGCCGTGTGCGCCTTGCCGCTGGGTGTCAGCGGGGGCGTAGTAGCGCTGAATCCTGATGTGCAGGTGCGGCCTGTGGCGACGTTGGAGCCAAACACATGTCCTGAGGCGGCCAGGTGGCCCTCGTCCATCCGAGAACCGTCCCCGCGTTGATCGATGGCGGCCTATGACGGACGCCGTCGCCGGGGCGGCAAGGTCTGACGACGACAGCGAGGGTGTCCCCGCTCTTCCTGCGCTGTCGCTTCGTGCAGGGCGGGTGATCCCCCTCCCTCGCCGTCCCGCCCCAGCGTCGGCTTTGCCCGTCATTGTTTGGCGCCATCGCGGGGATGGGCCCTGCGAAAGGAGAGACATCATGGCTACCATCGGCAACGTGACCAAGACCAACGACGGCTTCACCGGCGAACTCGCCACGATCAGGGTCCAGTGCCCGATCCGCTTCGTCGCCAACCAGCGCAAGCGCAACGAGGCCAGCCCCGACTACCGCATCGTGTCCGGAGCTGCGGAGATCGGCGCGGCCTGGAACAAGACGAGCCTCGAGGACAAGCCCTATGTCAGCGGCACCCTCGCAGCCCCGGAGCTTGGACCACGCAAGATCAACTTCACCCTCGGGCGGGCCGCCGACCAGGATGACGACGACGCGATGGCCCTGATCTGGAACCCGGCCGACTGACGCCGCACAGGCTGGGGCGGTCGCGAGATCGCCCCAAGCCGGAGGAGCCGAGCAAGGTGATATTCGTCCGCTTAGCGCCCCGAAACTGCCACTTAGGCCACCAATATAGTTTCCCCAAACCAGACGTTTGTCGGTGCCTGATCACTCGGCGCTATTCCCCTTCGCCGGATAAGGCGGGCTAAATCAACGCAATCAAGGTGACGTTGCCCCCAATTTTTATCCAGTTCTGAGTTCGTTTCCGGGGTTGGGTTTGCCCTGATGGGCGGTGGATGCGGCGGGCGATGGCGCGGAGCTTTTCAGATTGCGCAGCGCCAGAGCCCGACGCGGGTTGAAGGTGGAGGCGAACTCGGCCGGTGTCTGCCATCCGAGTTGCGAGTGAGGCCGCGAGCCATTGTAATCTGCTCGCCAGATGGCCAGAACCGCTCGAGCGTGGCTCAGGGATGAGAACAGTATCTCGTTGAGCAGTTCGTCCCGCAGGCGACCGTTGAAGGATTCAATGAAGCCGTTCTGCATCGGCTTTCCTGGCGCGATGTAGTGCCACTCGACATGCGCCTGATCGGCCCATGCAAGGATGGCGTTGCTGGTGAACTCGCTGCCGTTATCGCTGACAATCATTCGCGGTCGCCCGCGTTCTGCGATGAGCCGATCAAGCTCCCGGGCAACGCGCACCCCCGATAACGATGTATCCGCCACCAGAGCCAGGTTCTCGCGCGTGCAATCGTCGACGATCGCGAGCACACGGAAGCGGCGCCCATCCGTGAACTGGTCAGAGACAAAGTCGAGACTCCAGCGCTCGTTGGGACGCAGCGGCACCAGCATGGGGGCGCGTGTTCCAATGGCCCGCTTGCGGCCGCCACGGCGCCGAACGGAGAGCTTCTCCTCCCGATAGAGCCGGAAGAGCTTCTTGTGGTTCACGGCAAGACCCTCACGCTTGAGCATCACGTGCAGACGCCTGTACCCGAACCGGCGGCGCTCACGCGCAATCGCGCGCATGCGCTCCCGGAGGACAGTGTCATCGGGCCTGGTCGATTGGTATCGGATCGTCATGCGGCAACAGCCGATGGCTTTACACGCCCGCCGTTCGCTCATCCCGTGCTTCTCCACGAGATGCGCGACAGCTTTCCGCTCGGCAGCGGGCGTCACCATTTCTTTCCCAGGAGATCCTTCAGGGCGACGTTATCGAGCATGGCGTCCGCGAGCATGCGCTTGAGCTTCGCGTTCTCGTCCTCCAGTGCCTTCAGACGCTTGGCCTCCGACACGTCCATGCCGCCGTACTTCGCTTTCCATTTGTAGATGCTGGCGTCGCTGACGCCATGCTTCCGGCAGAGCTCCGAGACGGGCACGCCCGCCTCCTGCTCCTTCAGGATCGCGATGATCTGCTCCTCGCTGAACCGGCTGCGCTTCATGTTCTGGTCCTTTCGATACGGCCAGAACGAACTTCAAGCTGGATTAGGTCAGAGGGGCAACGTCAATGTCATCATAGTCGTCGCACGCCGCCATCGTCCCGCACACCACCAGAAGCAGCACCTCGCCGAGCGGATACATCACCTTGCAGGGCTGCCGGGTGTCCCGGATCTGTGAAAAATGCTCCAGAAGGCTGCGCGCGCGGGGCGTGGCCGAAGCAGCGGCGGTCATCATCTCGTCCTCCCAAATCATTGGAAGACCCTTGAATCACGCCAAACACCTTCACGTCACAAATTCCTGCCGCCCGTTAACCTGAACTCGTTGCCCTGGCTAAACTGATTTCATCTTGTGGGAAATGCCCACTGAGACTATTTTGGTTTGTCTGACAGAACCCT
>JBJXDX010000038.1:0-79240 GCA_046154585.1 Hyphomicrobiaceae bacterium
GATCGCTATGCGTCGCCTCTTCCGGCAGCCTGCCTCCGCCCGGCACGTCGCGAGACACGGTCTAGAAACGTGCCACCCTCGATCGAGCGAAGTGCACGCATCATGCGGCACGCGCGGGAGGCGGGGACAAATCTGCCCGGGCATTCTGACGACAGCGTGAATCTCCCCCATGTCCTTGCCTCAAAACTTCGACAGCAACTGCGTATACCCCTGCACCTTGTCGGTGATGCCGTTCATGCGCAGCGCGTGCCAGTAGGTTGCCGGGTTGATCGAGATCACCGGCTTGTCAAGCCAGCGCTCGGCCTCGTCCGCCAGCCGCGCGAACGGCAGGTTGGCGCCGAACTGCACGATGGCCTCGATGTCGGGTCCGTCGATGGCCTTGATGGCGCGGATCATGTCCTGCGCCGTCAGCACCGAGTACGTCGCCGGATCGGTGCCACGCATATGGTTGTAGCGCACCACCTCGTAGCCCTTGGCACCGAACACGCCGATCATTTTCGGCTCGATGGCCGGATAGTACGGCTCCATGATCGCGATGCGGCGTTTCACGCCATGCAGCTTCAGCGCCTCGAACACCGCGTCCGTCGCGATCGCCACCGGAATATCCCAGCCCGCCACCTTGCGAATGCGCCGCTTCAACTCCTCGCCCCATTCCAGCGTACCGCCCCACACAGCGAGCGCCGAGATGCCGAGAATGAATGCGTTGGGCTTGGCACTCATCACCTGCTCCACCGCCGGCTCCAGCGCGAGATCGATAAGCCGAACCAGCTCGCAGAAATCCTCGTCCGACTTGACGGCCATGTCCGGGATCATCATGCGCCCGAGATGATTGGTCACCCCGGCCGGACGCATATCGTCATACTCGGGCTGCACCACCGTATTCGGCGACGGCGTCGTCACCCCAAACGCCAGCCGCCACGCCAGATAGTCCCTCATTCGCGTCGTCTCCCGTCACGCTCGTTGTTCGCTGCCCCATCATGCCGCAGCCCTACCGCCTCGCGAAGATCTTGATTCACCTTGACTTGTGCGTCGCACCATGAGAGAAGCGCGCACCGTTCAGATGAACGGCTTCCGGCGCTCCAGCCGCGTGAAGGGATATGTCTTGGGCTCTCTTGAGCCTCTTTCGTCCCCCTGTTGAGCGCCTCGAACGGTTTACCCCACAGACTGCCCAGGCCACGCGGGGCGTCCATCAGAGACGGACTGCGCCGTTGTGCCATGTGCCCGACGAAACGTCGGCACGCGCATCTGCGCACCAAATGAAAGATTCCAAAACAGTGACGACATTTCTTGAACTCGGCCTCGACGCGCGCCTCCTGAAGGCGCTCGAAGCCGAAGGCTACACCACACCCACCCCCATCCAGGAGAAGGCCATCCCGCCGCTGCTGGCGGGCAAAGACCTGGTCGGCATCGCCCAGACCGGCACCGGCAAGACGGCCGCGTTCGCGCTGCCGATCCTGCAGCGCCTGGCCCAGGACCGCCGCCCCGCCCCGCGCAAAGGCTGCCGCGTGCTGGTGCTCAGCCCCACACGTGAACTGGCCACCCAGATCGCCGACAGCTTCCGCACCTATGGCCGCCTCATGAACCTGTCCGTGACCGTCGTGTTCGGCGGCGTCGGCCACCGGCCGCAGGTCCAGGCCATCGCCCGCGGCGTCGATATTCTCGTTGCCACGCCTGGCCGTCTTCTCGATCACATCTCCCAGCGCAGTTTGTCGCTGGAGGGCACCGAGATCTTCGTGCTCGACGAGGTCGACCAGATGCTCGACCTGGGCTTCATCCAGCCCATCCGCCGCATCGTCTCGATGCTCTCGCACAAACGCCAGAACCTGTTCTTCTCAGCCACCATGCCGCGCGAGATCGGCAAGCTCGCCGATGAGCTGCTGACCGATCCGGTCCGCGTGTCCGTGGCCCCCTCGGCGACAACCGTCGAGCGCGTCTCGCAGCGCGTCATCCACGTCGAGACGAGCAAGAAGCGCGCGCTGCTGGTCGAGCTGTTCGCCGATCCCGAGCTATCACGTGCCCTCGTTTTCACGCGCACCAAGCGCGGCGCCGACCGCGTTGCCGATCATCTCGAAACGGCGGGTGTCACTGTCGCCGCGATTCACGGCAACAAGAGCCAGAAGCAGCGCGAGCAGGCGCTGGAGGCCTTCCGCAACGCGCGCATCCGCGTCCTGGTCGCCACCGACATCGCCGCACGCGGCATCGACGTCGATCAGGTCAGTCACGTAGTGAACTTCGAGCTGCCGGACGTGCCGGAAAGCTATGTGCATCGTATCGGCCGCACGGCGCGTGCAGGCGCGGCAGGCAGCGCCATCTCGCTCGTCGACACCGAGGAACGCGACCAGCTGCGCGACATCGAGCGCCTGACCCGCCAGACCATTCCGGCGGAAGATCGCCGCCAGGACGCAGGTTTGACGGCCGATCGTGCAGGGCGGCCCCAGCGCGGCCGGCCAAGCCAGGATCGTGGCGCCCGGCGCAACGGCTCGGGCGAACCGTCACGTCACCGCGGCTCGAACGGACGCAATGCACCACGCGAGGGTGCGCGCGAACGGTCCGGCCAGAGCAACGGCTGGCGCGCCCGCGACACGGATCGTAACGGCGCCGCGGGCGACAGGCGCGAGGGTGCGCGTGGCGATCGCCACCAGCCTCACGATCGTCGCGAGGCGCACGATGGCGCAAACGGTGATCGTCATCAGCCGCGTGATCGGCGTGAGGCCCGCGAGGGCGCCCGCCCGAACGGCGAGCAGGGCCACAATGGCTATCGTCATTCCGACACTCGCGGTTCCGAAGCGCGTGGCGAGCGCGCACCGCGCCCCCATTCAGGCGGCACGAACGAGCGCAGTCATGGCCGTCCCCGCCAGACGGATGGCCGTAGTTCCGAGCAACGCAGCGAGCGCGCCGCACATTCCAAGCCGACCGGGGACATGGCCGGTGTCGGCTTCATGGCCAAACGTACAGGCCAGTCCCGGCCCGGCGATGCGCGCAACGGCGGCGACCGCGGCTTGCGCCGCAACCGCACGAGTGGCACCTCCCAGCAGGGCGGCAAGCGCTGGTAGGAGAAACGTTCAGGGGCGCCGTCATACGGCGCTCCTCCTCATTTCGCATTCGCGCTGGCTTGCCAGTCCTTGGCGTACATCGGTAGCGTGCCGGTGTTGAAGGCGCGCGCGTCGTAGACCCTCAACGTCCGCTCGAACGTCACCGACGGCTCCGGCGACTGCCAGAGCCGGTCGAACCAGCCCAGATCATTCACTTCGGCAAGATCGAGCGTCAGCTTGAATTTGTAGTCACCCACCTCGTCGATGAGCTGCGGCGGCTTCTCCTCGTCGCCGCGCGTGTAGAAGAGGATGGGTTCCGTCCGGCTGGAACGGCCGGAAAGCGAGAGCGGCGCGAAGCTCTGGTACGCCATCGTGCGCGTCCGATCCATGCTCCAGCGCCCGATGTCGGCGGCATAGAACCGCTTCACCTCGCCCGTCTTGATATCCGTCACCTCGAGATTGATCGACAGCACCGTCCCCGTGCGCGCACCCTCGTTCGTCAGCGTCACAGGCACCGCGATCATCTCGAAGTTCGAGTTCTGATAGGGCGCGGAATAATGGATCACCGGCGGCACGAACACGCGCACGTCCGGCCACTTGAGCGACGTATCCCACAAGCTGTAGAGCGAGAACAGCAAAGCTGACATCGAAACGAGCGCCGTGATGCGATCCCCCGAATGCCGGACGTTCTCATAGACGATACGCTCCGGCGACTGCTCGCTTGCCACTTGCCTTGTCATAGTCCTCCCCCGAAATGCGCACAGGCTGGCAGCCTAAGCAGTCTCAGGAAATGGCAACATTGCGGCGGTGAGCCCCTAGCGTTTTCCGGGTAGATTGACGTAGGCTGGCTGCCGCGCAGGATTCTGGATCCCGGGTCGCGCGCAGGAATAATCGCTTTGCGAACTGAGGGAGTCCCGTGGCCTGCGCCCGCCCGGGATGACAGCGAGAGTGTGCGGCCGCACCACACCCAAATTTGTCATCCCGGCCAAGCGAGCAAAGCGAGCGCGAGCCGGGACCCAGGGGCCACAATCGAGTGCGATCCAAATCGGAAAGACTCTAACCCGCCTTCCGCAGCGAGCGCGGCAGCTTCGGATGGCTGTGCCCGCAGCCTTCGCTCTCCTGCCCGAACTCACACACCTTCATCTTCAGTGCGCGCGCCAGCCACGCGGCTACCAGTCCGCGATGGCAATAGTCATCACCCGGCTCCGGCGGCTCCCAGCACAAGAGAACCGGCACGCGGTCATCCGCCATCGCCATCAGATCATCGACCGTCGCCTGCGGATCGAGCGGCGCCAGGATCTCCTCCTCGTAGCGCTTCGCCCATTCGCGCTCGTCGGGAATGGACCGGAACCACGGTCCCGGGTTGAGCTTGGGATAGCGCCGGAAACCCTTCTGCCCGCGCGGCGTGCTGCGCGAGATGCCGATGCGGCAATACTTCGTTTCGTCGATCTTCGTCTGCCAGCTCGACGTCAAAATCTGAGCTTTGGTGGTCTTGCCCGTCGCTGACTTGGCCATCGAGATAACCTCAAGCAGCCTTCTGGAATCTCCGAATATCAAATGGCGCGATTGGCAGATTGGACCGCCCCGTCGTCACCAGCTCCGCCATCAGCGCACCGCAAGCCGGCCCAAGCTGAAAGCCATGCGCCGAGAATCCGAACGCATGAAACACACCCTCTGACGTCGAGCTTTTCCCGATCACCGGAATGTCGTCGGGCATGCGCGCCTCGATGCCGGCCCACGCGCGCACGATCTGCGCACCACGCATCACCGGGAACAGATCGTAGACCGTCTTGGCATTGACCGCGAGCCGCTCCCAATCGAGGTCCGTCCGATTTTCGTCCGGACGCGCTCGGCCTCGATGCCCCCCGCCGATCAGCACCGTACCGTTCGCAAACTGCTTGAACGAAAGCGTACGGCCGCCCGCTCCCACCACCGGTTTGAGAAAGGTTGGCATGGAAGCCGTAATCATCAGCATCGGTGCGATCACCTCCAGCGGTACGGGCTCGCCGAGCTGAGCCGCAATCCGCCCAGCCCAGGCGCCGGCGCAGTTCACGACCACCGGCGCCGTCTCGGTCCCTTTGTCCGTCTCGACGCGCCACACACCGTCGGCACGTTTCAGGCCCAGCGCGCGCATGCCCTCCTTGAAAATCACACCAAGACCCTCGGCCTTGCGCTTGAACGCCTGCACCGTCCGAAAAGGCAGCGCTGCGCCATCCGTGCGACACACGATCGCGCCGACACAATGATCTGCGATGGCCGGCACGATCTCCCGCAGCTCCTGCTGCCCGATCAGCTCCTCGTGCGCGAATCCGAGCGCGGTCACCTCGTCGACGCGCGCCTTGAGCCGCGCCAGTTCCTCCTCGCCTTCCGCAACCTTGACCTGCCCGTGGCTCTCGAACCCGCAATCGTCGTCGACGAGATCGCGGATGCGATGCCACATCTCCATGGAGGCGATCGACAGCGGGATCTCGGCCACGTGCCGTCCCAGCCGCCGCACGCCGCCCGCGTTCACGCCCGACGCATGCCGTCCGACGTGATCCTTTTCGATCAGCATCACCTTGCGGCCGCGCATCGCCAGGTGCAGCGCCGTCGAGCACCCATGCAGCCCGCCACCAATGACGATGACGTCGGGACGAGTCATGGGGGACCTCAGATGCGCACGACGGCAGTGACGTCGCTCTCGCTCTTCGGCATCGACGCCAGCTCCGCCAGCGCGATCGGCTTCACCGGCGGCCGCAGGCGGTAGTAGCCGACTTCCGCCGGCGTGACGCCGCGCGTCTCGGCGATCAGCTCCGTCACCGTCAACCCGCACATGCGCCCCTGGCACGGCCCCATCCCGCAGCGCAGGAACGACTTGAGTTGGTTCGGTCCCATGCAGCCGATCGCCACGTTGTCGACCACCTGCTGGGCCGTCACCTCCTCGCAGCGGCACACGATGGTATCGCCCGACGGAATGCGAAAGGCATTGGCCGGACGATACAGCGTGTCGAGAAACGCCCGCGCCCCATCGTACTTGGCCAGCGCCTTCCGGCACGCGGCCTCGTCCGGCAGCTTGCCAGTCTCGCCATTCAGCCCGCGCACGGCCGCGATGCCCGCAAGCCGCCCGCGCTCGACCGCCGCCTCCGCGCCTGCGATCCCGGCGCCGTCTCCCGCGACGGCCACGCCCTCGATGCTGGTGCCGCCGTAGGTATCGACCACCGGCACGAAGCTAAGCTGCTGCGCATCCCAGCGATGTTCCACCCCCGAGGCCATGGCGAGATTGACGTTAGGCACCACGCCCTGATGCAGCAGGAGTGTGTCTGCCGCCATCCGCTGGCCGCCCTCGCTCCCGCGCCGGAAGATGACGGCCTCCACCTTGTCGCGCCCGTCCGCTGCCAACGACGTGATGCCCGTCAGCACGCGCACGCGCCGCCGCACGCCCGCCATCAGCTTCAGGCCTTTGACGAGATACGGCGAGGTTGCGAACGGCACCGCATGTTTGAGTGCCTGCCGCCACGCCGCGCTATCGGACGTGTCCAGAATGGCGTGAATCTGCCCGCCTGCCTGTAGCATCTGGTGTGCATAAAGCCACAACAGCGGCCCGGCACCGGCCAGCACCACACGGCCGCTCGGAAACAGCCCCGATGCCTTCAACAACGTCTGCGCGCCGCCGACGCTCATGACGCCCGGCAGCGTCCATCCCGGAATGGGAAACGGCCGCTCCAGCGCGCCCGTCGCAATCACCACCCGCCGCGCATCGAGCATGCGCGCACCACCGCCGAACGACACGCCGATCTCAAGCTCGCGCGACAGACTCCATACTGCGGCGCCCGGCGCGTGCTTCGCCCCGCTCGCCTCGAACGCCCGGACGATGTCCTGGCCCTTCCAGTAGTCGTCACCGAGCACGCGACGATCCTGCACCGGCGTCATCGTCACCGCGCGCCAGACCTGCCCGCCCGGCGCCGGACTATCGTCCAGCACCACCGTGGACAGCCCCGCCGTCGCAGCAACTGTCGCCGCCGCCAACCCTGCCGGGCCGGCGCCAACAACAGCAACGTCATATTGATCCTCGAGGTCAGTCACCACGCTCACCGGCCGGCCTCCCGCTTGCCCTTTTGCGTCTCCACACGCATGCCCTCGCTCACCGGCACCAGGCAGCCCTGCCGGTTACCCACGTCATCGATCGTCACCAGGCATTCGAAGCACACGCCCATCATGCAGTACGGCGCCCGCGGCGCGCCCGACACCGGCGTCGTTCGCGTCGACGTCAATCCCGCAGCCAGCAGCGCCGCCGCGACGGTATCACCCGCCCGCGCCGTCACCCGCGCCCCATCGACCGAAATGACCACGCTGCCCTCGCTTTTGCCGATGCGCTGAAACATCAGAACCTCTTGGCCGAAAAGGCGCCGACCAGATCCGGATCGAGCGCACCCTTGGCAATCATCGGCGCGATCGTCAGCGCGTGATTGGCCGCCAGCGTCACGCCCGAATGGCAGCACGCGACGAACGCGCCCGGATGCGTCTCGGACTGGTCGTAGATCGGAAAGCCATCCTGGGTCATGACACGCACGCCCGTCCAGGTCCGCACCACGTTGGCGTTTCTGAGCACCGGAAACATGCGCACCGCGCGATCGGCCTCGACCGCCGCGATGCCCATGTTCGTCCCCTCAGGCGTGATCCCCTCCTCTTTGCTGTCACCGATCATCACCGTGCCCTCGTCGGTCTGCCGCACGGTCACCACGGGATGCTTGAGGAAAGGTTGTAGCCGCTCAGTGACGATAATCTGCCCGCGCTCCGGCCGCATCGGCGCCGTGAGCCCCACCATCGGCGCCAGTTTCATGTTGGCATTGCCCGCCGCCAGAACCACTTTGGCGGCCTGCACCTCACCCGAGTTCGTGGCCAGCGCAAAGCCGCCGCCGGCCTTCTGTGCAATCGCCTCGACGCGATGGTTCGGCAGATAGTGCGTGCCGAATTTCGCCAATCCCGTATGCAGCGCACGCAGCAGGCGCAGCGAGTTCACATGCCCGTCGAGCGGACAGAAGCTGCCGCCGACCACCTCGGGCCCGATCGCCGGCAGCATGCGCTCGATCTCGCTGCGCTCGATCATCTTGGCTTCGTATTCGACGATGCCGGGCTGGTTGTGCAGGCGCCTGAGAGTTTGCGCTCGGTGCTCTACCTCGCGCTCTGAGAGGCACAGGCTGAACCCGCCCGTGCGCTCAAACACGACATCGAGGCCGGTTACATCCTTCACCTCGGCCGCAAACCCCGCCCAGGCGTCGGACGATTTGATCGTCCAGCCGGCATACTCGGGCATGCCCAGGCCCTTGGACTGCACCCAGACCAGCGCAAAGTTTGCGCGCGACGCGCGGATCGCCGTATCGCCCTCATCGAGCAGCGCCACGCGCTCGCCGCCACGCGCCAGCCCCCACGCGATGGATGCGCCGAGCAGCCCGCCGCCCACGACGGCGGTGTCGTAGTCGCGCCGTTGCGTCGTCATCGCCATCAGCGATCTCCTGCACCGCGCCCGACGAGAAGCCGCTCGAGGCCATAGATGCGGTCCATGACGATGAGCACCACCACCGTCGCCGCAATCACGCTCGCCGACACCGAGGTCACCAGCGGATCGATGTTGTCCTGGATATATAGGAACATCCGCACAGGCAGCGTCTCCGTGCCCGGCGCCGCGATGAACACCGTCATCGTCACCTCGTCGAACGACTGGATGAACGACAGCGCCCACCCGCTCGCCAGCCCCGGCACGATCAGCGGCAGCGTAACGCGCTTCAGCACCGTCCACTCCGAAGCGCCGAGCGAGATCGCCGCCTGCTCGATGCGCGGGTCCATGCCCGTCGCCGACGCGAGCGTCAGCCGCAGCGCAAACGGCAGCACAATGACGATGTGCGACAGCACGAGCCCCAGGAACGTGCCGCCGATTCCGATCTGGGTGAAAAACCGCAGGAAGGCAATGCCGAGCACCAAATGCGGGATCATCAGCGGCGACATCAACAACGCTGTCACCACCTCCCGGCCGTGAAAGTCGTAGCGCGCAATCGCCAGCGCCGCCGGAACCGAAAACACCAACGCAATGACCGACGAGATCGCGCCGAGCCAGATGCTGGTCCAGAACGCATTGATGAATTCCGGATACCGCGCAATGGTGCGGAACCACCTCAGCGACGGCCCGTTGGTCGGCAGCGACAGGTAGCCCTCCGGCGTGAACGCCACCACGCACACGACCACGATCGGCGCCAGCGTGAAGATCACGAACAGCGTGTGGAAGATCAGCGCCAGCGGACCATTGCGGCTCATCGGAACACCTCGGCATAGCGGCGTTCGACGATGCGGTTCGACCCGACGATGATGAGCACCAGCGCGATCAGCAGCAGCACCGCCACGGCCGCGCCCAACGGCCAGTTCAGCGTGTTGAGAAACTCGTCATAGGCGAGCGTCGCCGCCACCTTCAGGCGCCGCCCGCCGATGATCGACGGCGTCGCAAACGCCGATGCCGCCAGCGCGAACACGATAATGGCGCCCGACAGAATGCCCGGCATGATCTGCGGCAGCACGATGCGCCTCAGCACCGTCATCTGCGACGCGCCGAGCGACAGCGCCGCATTCTCGATCTGCGGATCGAGCCGCTGCAGCGCCGCCCACACCGACAGCACCATGAACGGCATCAGCACGTGCGCGAGCGCTACGATCATGCCCGTCTCGGTGAACATGAAGGGGATTGGCGCGGAAATGATGCCGAGATTGAGCAATGCCTTGTTGACGACGCCGCCGCTACCGCCGAACAGCAGCGCCCAGCCCAGCGTCCGCGCCACCACCGAGATCAGCAGCGGCCCGATCACCACCAGCAGAAAGATGCCCTTCCAGGGACTCTGCATGCGCGACAGGATATAAGCCTCCGGCGCCCCTAGCACCGCCGTCAGCAGCGTTACCAGGAACGCCATGCGGAACGTGCGTAGGAAAACCTCGTGGAAGTAGCCGTCCGACCAGATCTCCCTCCAGTTCTTGAGGATGAAGACGGTCTCGATGCCCTTGTATTGCCCCCAGTCGTGAAACGACAGCAGCACCGTCATCACAAGCGGCACAAGCACGATGGCGATGAACAGCAGCAGTGCCGGCGAGGACAGGATATAGGGCATCCAGCCCTGGCGCGCGTCGGTTTCAGCCGCGCTCATGGCGCGCCCTCGGCCGATCGCACCGACATGTCCTCGCTGCGCCAGGTCAGCCGGACATTTTCACCCTCGCCGGGCACTGGCTCACCCGAATTCTGGCGAATAACCGTCACGCGCCCATGCGTCGTATCGATCTGATAAAGCCAGTGATTGCCCTGGAAGATGCGTGTCACCACCGTCCCGGCCAGCGTCGGGCCAACTCCGTCGGCAAAACCGATTTTTTCCGGCCGCACCGTCACGAGCACGCGCGGCGGGCTTCCCGCCGACGCCGGCCAGCGGCCGTCCCCCAGGACCACACGCGTGCCCGATCCGTCGCTTTCAGTCACGGCCGCGAGCACATTCGTCTTGCCGAGGAAATTCGCAACGAACGGTGTTGCCGGCCTCTCATAGGCCTCATGCGGCGGCGCGATCTGCTCGATCCGGCCCTGGCTCATGACGGCGATGCGGTCCGACAGCGCCATCGCCTCCGACTGGTCGTGCGTCACCAGGATCGTCGTCGTGCCGACGTTGCGCTGGATCTGTCTCAATTCGATCTGCATCTCCTCGCGCAGCTTAGCGTCGAGGTTCGACAGAGGCTCGTCGAGCAGCAGGATGCTCGGCCGGATCACCAGCGCGCGCGCCAATGCCACCCGCTGCTGCTGCCCGCCCGACATGCGCCGCGGATAGCGATCGGCAAGCGCACCGAGCCCCACCAGTTCCAGCGTCTCGCGCACGCGTCGCTTGCGCTCATCGCCAGCGACGCCTTGCATGTCGAGGCCGAACGCCACGTTCTCGGCCGCCGTCATGTGCGGAAACAGCGCATAGGACTGGAAGACGATGCCCAGCCCGCGCTTGGCCGGCTTCACGGCCAGCAGGTCCTGCCCTGCGAGCGTGATCGCGCCCGACGTCGGCATCACGAAGCCTGCGATCATCTGCAGCGTCGTCGTCTTGCCGCAGCCGGAAGGCCCGAGCAGCGCCAGAAACTCGCCCTGCTCGACGGCCAGCGACAGGTTCTCAACGGCGGCGTGCTCGCCAAAGCGCTTCGTCAGGCCGTCGAGAACAAGGAACGGCATTGGCTCTTCGATGTTCGAGGCAAATTCCTGGAATCCCCCTCTCCCCATCGTTCTTCACGATGGGGAGAGGGTCGGGTGAGGGGCAGGAGCTGGCTCGGCGTTTTGTAGCTGCCCCTCACCGTCATGGCGTAGCGCATGGACCCCTCTCCCCGCTTGCGGGGAGAGGGGATTTTGCGCGTCTTACCGCTCTACCTCTCGGTTCCAGCGCTTGGTCCACTCCTCGCGCGACTTGTTGATCGTCACCCAATCCGGCACCAACACCTTGGCCGCACGCTCGCCGACCGGCGCCATCTTGAGCTCCGCCATGTTCACGTCGACCTTCTTGTTGACCGGCCCGTTGCCCATCTCCTTGGCCAGTGCCGTCTGCACATCCGCGGAGATCATGAGCTTGATGAAGTCGTGCACCAGCGGATTGGTAGTGTCCTTGGCAACCGGGCACGCGGAGGCAAGCAGGATCGGCGCGCCTTCCTTCGGGTAGATGAAGTCCACTGGGAAGCCCGTGTTGGCGAAGGCCTGCACGCGCCCCGTGCCCCACACGGCGATGACACTCTGTCCCGACTGGAACAGCTCCGTCATCTTGCCGGGCGACGGCTCGTATACGAGCACGTTGGGATTGATCTCCTCTTTCATCACCTTGAAGCCGGGCTCGATGCTGGCCTCGCCACCGCCGTTCATGCGTGCGTACATCATCAGCGTGTACAGGCCGTAGGTGTTGTTGATCGGCGGGATCACCAGCAGCTTCTTGAATTTCGGATCCTTCAGATCGGCCCACGATGTCGGGATCGGCCAGCCCTTCTCTTGGAAGTACTTGGTGTTGACCATGAAACCCGTTCCGGTCTGGCCGACCGCGACCGCCATGTCGTCCTTGAACTTCGCCGCGTCATAGAGCTCGGACTTGTCGAGGTCCTTGATCGGCGCGCAGAAGCCGAGCTGGATCGCCTGATACATCGGGCCGTCGTCGACAATGGCAACGTCGATCACCTGGTTGCCTTTCTGCGCCTGCAGCTTGGCGATCGTATCGGTCGAGTTACCCGCAGTGTATTCCACCTTAGCGCCGTGCTTGGCCTCGAATACCGGGAACACGAATTTGCGCAGCGTCTGCTCCCAGGACCCGCCGTAGCCGGCCACCGTCAGCGTCTTCTGCTGGGCTGATGCGGGGCATGCGGCAAGCGCCAGAACACAGCCGGCTGCCATCAGGATCTGCTTTGACATCATCACATCATCTCCCCTGCGTAAGGTCGCCCAATCCAGAACAGTTCGCTGGTGCCAGCCTGATTGTCCGCCCCAAGAGCGTCAAATCGAATTTGGTGAGGGCAGCATCCGCTTTTGTTATAGTGGCTTATGTCCCTGCCCGCTCGGTACGCAACGTGCTGCTAAATCCCCGCCAGATTGAGGCTTTCCGCCTCGTTATGCTGCGCGGTTCCATCACCGGAGCCGCCGTCATGCTGAAGATCAGCCAACCTGCCGTCAGCCGGCTCGTCCACGACTTGGAAGTGCGCTCCGGCATCAAGCTGTTCGAGCGCGCCGGCAATCATGTCATCCCGACGCCGGAAGCCCATCTCCTGCTGGTGGAGGTGGAGCGCTATGCTTACGGTATCCAGGCCGTCAGCACGTTCGCCCAGGAGCTGCGCAACCGCCGCCGCGGCATGCTGCGCGTGGTCGCCATGCCGTCCATGGCCATGGGTTTCCTACCCCGTTTCGTCGCCTCGTTCATCAAGGGGCGATCGCTCGACCGCGTGCATCTGCACGGCATGCCATCCCATCTCGTGCTCGACGCGGTAGCGACCGGCCAAGCCGACATCGGCGTGGCCGCCGCCCCACCCGAGCGGCCCGGACTGAAGCTCGAGCCGTTCAATTCATCCGCCGTCGTCCTCATGCAGAAGGGGCATCGCCTGGCGCGCCGCAGCAGCGTGACGGCCGAGGATCTCACGGGCGAGCCTTTCATCTCGCTGGTGGAGCCGCAGATTTTTGCCGCCGATGAGATCCAGGCCCATTTGGCGGATTTGCAGCGCAACGCGGTCGTCACGACGCCGCTGTCGGGGATTGCCGGCAGCCTCGTGGTGGCCGGCACCGGGATTGCCCTGGTCGATCCCTTCTCGGTCACGGATTTCGAGAACCGCGGTGTCGTCACGGTCCCCTTCGAACCGGCGATCAACGTGCGCAAGGCCATCGTCACACCGGCAAACCGGCGCCTGTCGGCCCTGTCGCAGGAGTTCATCGAAGCCTTCCGCGCCCACGTCGCCGCCCACACTGCACCGCGCAAGAAGCAACCGGCGAGAGCCGCGGCTATGCGTTCGGCGCGAGCCGAAACACGCCGCGCTCTTGCGAGTCGAGCTGACTAACGAGGTTGGTCTCCCATGCGAGATAGGCACGCGCTGCCTCGGCATTGCCTTCGTGCCGGCCGGCGGTGTGAAACACGAAATCGATCCTCTCGGCGTCCGGCGGCTGTCCGGACGCGCTGGTGAGAGAACGCCCGGTGGCCTGCCATGCCTTGATGCCGCCGGAGAGAAGCGTGACACCGCGAGCTCCTGCCTCCGCCAGATCCACGGCTGCGGCGCGCGCCACCATGACATCGTCGGCGATCAGGATGGCCGGACGGGATGTATCGACGGCCGACGCGATGTGCGGCCGAATGGACCACACCGAGCCCGGAACATGCCCGGCGCTCCAGGCCGCGCTGCTCCTGAGATCGACCGCTTGCGCCGCACCACCATCCAGCTTGGCCGCCGCATCGCCTGCACTGAGCGGCAGGACATCCGGCAGGACGCTCTCAGCTCGCACGCCCGACCCATCCGAAGCGCTCGCCACGCCATTGCCGTCGAGCACGCACGCCTCGTGCCCGAGCTGCCGCAACCAGGCCGCCACCATCGGCGCGCGGATCATCTCGCCGTCGGCAATGACGATGCGGGCGCCCCGGACACCAACCCATTGATCGGTCGCCTGCACGAGCTGCCCGCCCGGCGCGTGGCGAAATCCGGGGATCGGCGACGTGGACGCTTCCTCCGCCGTCCTGACGTCGAGCAGGTACGTCGTGCGCGACGCATCGTCGAGCCACGTTTCCACCATGGCAGGCGTGACAGATGTCACGCCATGGCGCTGTGCATGCCGCTGCGCCTTGGCCTTCATCGCCTCGCGGATGCCGGCGTCCTTCGGCGGCTCGGGCCACTTCAAATCCGCACCGCGCTGCAAATCATAGCCTGCCAAGAACCACCCCTGCGTACCGTTCTCCAGCGCCACCACCTTGTTCGCCACGCCGAAGTCGATGAGCGTCTGCGCGCCGATGATCGAGCGCGTGCGGCCGGCACAATTCACCACCACCGTCGTCTTCGGGTCAGGCGCGATCTCGCCAATGCGCAGCACCAGCTCGCCGTTTGGACACGAAATACCGCCAGGGATATTGAAGCGCGTGTATTCCGCCCATGTGCGGCCGTCCACGATAACGAAGTCGTCCCTCCGCCGCTTCATGGCGTCGAGGTCCTGCGCCGTGATGCGCGGCGTGTGACGCTCATGCTCGATCAGCTCGCCGAAGGTCTTCGACGGCAGATTGACGCCTTCATAGAGCGTATAGCCGGCTCGCTTCCACCCGGGCGCTCCACCCTCGAGCACGGACACGTTCGCATAGCCCAGCGCCTCGGCCCGCTTCTTGGCCTTTTCTGCAACACCATCACCGCCGTCGCACAGCACCACGCGCACCGAGCGGATCGGCGCCAGATGCTCCAGATCGAGCTCGAGCCGGCTGTAGGGAAGCGGCACAGCAAAAAACGGATGTCCGTCCGCAAACGGGCCGGCCTCGCGCACATCGAAAAATGCGATCTCGCCCCCGTCAGACAGCCATGATTTGACCGTTGCGGCATCGACGGTGGAACCCATGACTGAAACTCCGGGATTGTGCGGCAATCGTTGCCACTGCTCAGGCGGGCGCGCCTGCTCTCCTTGTCTTCACAACTGCGTCGATAGCCTTCAGCTCAACAAGCAGATCATACATGTCCTTTAGCGCGAGCATGTTGGGCCCGTCGGAGGGCGCGCGGTCAGGATCCTGATGCGTCTCGATGAAAAGGCCTGCGACTCCCACGGCCACGGCCGCGCGCGCCAGCGTTGGCACGAAGCGCCGGTCACCGCCGGATGAAGTGCCCTGGCCGCCCGGCTGCTGCACCGAATGCGTCGCGTCGAAGATCACCGGCGCGCCGATCTCCGCCATGATCGGCAGGGACCTCATGTCGACGACCAGCGTATTGTACCCAAAGCTTGCCCCGCGCTCCGTCACCAGCACGTTGGCGTTCCCGCTCTCCGTGATCTTGGTCACCACATTCTTCATGTCCCAAGGTGCGAGGAACTGGCCCTTCTTGACCTTGATGACCTTGCCCGTCTGCGCCGCTGCCACCAGCAGGTCGGTCTGGCGGCATAGGAACGCCGGGATCTGCAGCACATCCACAACCTCGGCCACCGGCGCGCACTGGCCGATCTCGTGCACGTCGGTAACGACCGGCAGCCCCAGCGTGGTGCGGATTTCGTCGAAAACAGGCAGCGCACCGTCGAGACCTACGCCACGCTTGCCCGACAGCGCCGTCCTGTTGGCCTTGTCGAAGCTCGTCTTGTAGACGAGCCCGACCCCAGCGCGGGCGCAGGTCTCCTTCAGCGCCGACGCCATCTCCAGCGCGTGGGTCCGCGATTCCATCTGGCAGGGGCCGGCAAATAGGGCAAACCGCCGGTCGTTGGCAAACGTCACCGGTCCGGCGGATACGGCGGAGTTGGGGCGTCGGGGATCGCTCATGCGTTGCCCTATAGCACGAGCCGCAGTGCGCAATCCAATCGCGCGCCGCGCATTCCCCAGGTTGCTCACGCTCGCGGATGCAACCCGCGGCGACACCATCGCGTTGTGTCATGGAACGCGGGGGCTTACTGCGGAGATGACCTATGATCGGGCTTTGGAAGTATGGGCCTTTGATGCTGTCTCTTTGTGTGATCGGCCCTGCAGCGGTGACCGAGGCGCAGGCACAGACGCCGCGCGGCAACCTTGGAACCTTGACCTGCACCCTGGCGGAAGACGGCGAGACGCAGAAAATGCCGCCCAGCGAGGAGCGAGCCATGCGATGCGTGTTCAAGCCTACCGAAAGCGGTGTCGAGCTGACCTACTCCGGGACCATCCGCCAAGTCGGCGCCGGCCGGGAGCTGACCGGCAAGCTGGTGATGATCTGGGTCGTCCAGGGCCCCAAGGACATAAAACTGGACCCCGGCCTCTTTGCCCAGACGTACGTCGGCGGCGGTGATATCGGCGGCGCGGACAAGGGAGCTGCTGCCAACAGCCTCGTCGGCGAGAGCAATCGCGATATCACAATGCACGCAGAGACCACCCCGGGCGCGCCGAGTGCAGGCCGCTCGATCATGACGATGGAGCTGAAGGTTCAGTCCGTTCCGGTGTGATCCCGGATCGGGCCCTTCTTCACCGGCTGCGCGCCCTTCCCGGCAGTCTTCGCAAATCTCGGCAGGTCATCGTGCACATCAAACCAGCCGACGCGCTCGCCGATGTGGGCGTGGCCCGTGGGCGGCCATTGTAAAGGCTGCTCCAATGTGCCGTGAAACAGATGCACCTCACGCGGCCAGCGTGAGCCTGCGTAGGCCATGGGTGAGCCGCAGGTCGCGCAGAAATAGCGCTTCACGCCGGGCGACGATTCGTAGATTGACGGCTCGCCCTTGAGATAGCGGAACTGGCCGATGTCGACCCCGATGTAGGTCGCCACCGCCGACGACACCGCCCGCCGGCAGTCCTCGCAGTGACAGTGCATGACCCACTTCGGCTTGCCTTCGAACTCATACTCGATGGCGCGGCACTGGCAGCGCCCTTTGGTGACCGTCATGGGTGGCAAATCCCGTTGAGCTTGGTTTCCGGCGTCAATTAAGCGCGCCACTAGGCCCGGTCGTCAAACAATTCCGGCGTATTGGTGCACGTGCCCGTATTTCTCCCCGCCTCGTGGCCCCGTGCGATCCTTGCCGGCATGAAGAACGATACGAAGAAATCGACAGCCCGGCGGCAACGTCTCGAGGCCTCAACTCTGAGGCCGGCAGCACGGGGCGCCTTTCCACAGCAGTCCTATAACCGCTCCCGCGATCTGCCGCGTCTCATCGGCCTTTGGCCGCACGAAATCGAGGATGGCAGCGAAGACGGCCGCCGGACTCTACTGGCGAAACTGCGCCGCGCGTTACGGGAGGAGCGTCGCCGCGGACTGGCCGGGCATTGGACCTACGACATCGCCCGCCATGCGGGCTTGCTGCACGCCTATCGGCACGAGTTCACTTCTCGCGGCGCGTCCCGAGCCCCATCTTCTTCGCCAGTTGCGACCGTGCAGCCGCGTAGTTCGGGGCGACCATCGGGTAGTCGTGCGGTAGATTCCACTTCGCGCGATATTCGTCGGGCGACAGCTTATAATGCGTCCGCAGATGACGCTTCAGAGATTTGAACTTCTTGCCGTCCTCCAGGCAGACGATGTAGTCGGGCGTGACGGATTTTTTGACAGCCACGGCCGGCTTTGACTCTTCGCGATCCGGAACCCCGCCTTGGGTTGCCACACGGCTCAGGGCATCATGCACTTCCTGGATCAGGCTTGGCAGATCCGCGACCGTAACGTTGTTCTTGCCGACATAGGCTGAGACAATTCCAGCCGTGAGCTCCACAAGTTCAGATTTTTCGTCATCGACCATCAGTATTGCTCCCGGTGGCCGGCCACGCTGTCACCTCGTGATCACGGCTATGCTTTGCAACCTGCCAGAGACGCCATCCGTGGTGCGGATGATACTTGTTTATACAGAACTGCTAAGATCGCAAAAAGATGTCACCCTTGAGACAGCCAGTCTCGATGCCTTCACTTTCTTGGTTATCCTCAACTAAATCTACCAAAACGATGATTTTTCCAATCCACCCGTCTCGGGATGAACAGTTGGGGATCTTGGCCCCTAAGCAATGCTTTCAACGGGAAAAGCGACACTCTGTCAACAGCTCTGGACGATTGCAAATATTGCAACGCATGATCATATAACTGCAAACTGAAATCGATCCGAGTAGATCACGATAGGCCACGACAGAGCATGCCTGGTGAAATAAATTATTCTAAGTACTTGATTTTTACACCATTAAAACAACAGGGCGTTTTCAGGACACGTTGATCGCCATTGCTGAATCATTACATAGTATTAATCATATTTCGCCTCCCAAAACGTCGCGTTGCCGGTAGCTATGCATCCATGACACTGGCCCTGCACGAGCGGCTGGGGCAAAGTGCGTCATGATCAGCTTACGAGGCGAGCCGTCGTTGGGCGGGAGCGCCCTTTCACACGGAGAGAGACCATGGCCGAGGAGAAGCCAGCGACAGCGATTGGTGCAGGCAAGAACGACGCGGAACTGCGCCGGACACTCACCCCCGAACAGTACCGGATCACCCAGCAACACGGCACCGAACGCGCGTTCACCCACCCCTACAACAACGAGAAGCGCGATGGCACGTTCGCCTGCGTGGTCTGCGGCGAACCGTTGTTTACCTCACAATCGAAATTCGATTCTGGATCGGGATGGCCGAGCTTCTACCAGCCCACGAGCGACGAGGTTGTGAGCGAGATCGAGGATACCTCGCACTTCATGCGGCGGACCGAGGTTCGCTGCGCGCGCTGTGAGGCGCATCTCGGGCACGTATTCCCCGACGGTCCGCAGCCGACCGGCCTGCGCTACTGCATCAACGGCGCGGCGCTCAAATTCGAGAAGAAAGGCTGAGTTGTCTGCGAGAGACCCGTATCGCGGGCCCGAACGCCTGAACTCGCCTGCCTATTGTCGTGAGTGGAGATTTTTCTCATGCATGGTTTTGTTAAGTCCCCGAACGCGATTGTCGCACCGGTCGCGGAGCGGCGCCCCGTCACCACGACGCATCACGGCATCGAGCTCGTCGACGACTACGCATGGCTGCGCGCCTCCAACTGGCAGGACGTCATGCGCGACCCCGCGCTGCTGGATCCCGAAATCCGCGCGCACCTGGACGCCGAGAACGCCCACACGGCCGCCCAGCTCGCCGACACGCAGGACCTGCAGGAGGTTCTGTTCGCCGAGATGAGGGGCCGCATCAAGGAGGACGACAGCTCCGTCCCGTCACCGGACGGGCCGTTCGAGTACTACTCGAGCTTCATCACGGGTGGACAATATCCCCGCTTCGCACGGCGGCCCCGTGGCGGCACGGTTGAGACCATCTTGCTCGACGGTAACCAGGAGGCGCTCGGTAAGCCCTACTGGCAGCTGGGCGCTGCGGCCCACTCCGACGACCACCGGCTCCTCGCCTACGCAGTCGACGAGAAGGGCAGCGAGCTCTTCACCATCCGCTTTCGCGATCTCGAAACCGGACTCGATCTTCCCGACGCCATTCCCGACACCCGCAGCTCGGTCGTCTGGGCGCGGGACAACCGCACGCTGTTCTACGTGCGCCTCGACGCCAATCATCGTCCCCTCTACGTCTATCGCCACGTCATCGGCACGCCGGTCGAGGACGACGTCCTCGTCTACGAGGAAAAGGACACCGGCTACTATGTCGGCGTCGGCCAGACGCAGTCGGGCCGCTTCGTCCAGATCGATGCCCACGACCACCAGACCAACGAGGTCTATCTGATCGACGCCCATGCGCCCGCCGGCCCGATGCGGCTCGTCTCCCCGCGCCGCCATGGTCATGAGTACCAGGTTGAACATCAAGGCGAGCGTCTGATCATCACCACCAACTCCGGCGGCGCCGAGGACTTCCGCATCTGCGAGACGCCCCTCGACGCTCTCGGCGAGGACAACTGGCGCGAGATCGTGCCCCACAAGCCGGGCCGCCTCATCATCGAGACGGTGGCTCTGCGCGATCACATGGCGCGTTTCGAGCGCGAGGACAGCCTCCCGCGCATTATCATCACGCGCTTCGCCGATGGCATCGAGCATGCCATCGCCTTTGACGAGGAAGCCTATTCCCTCAGCATGTCGGCCGGCTACGAGTTCGACACGACAAGCCTGCGTTTCAGCTATTCGTCCATGACCACCCCAACGCAGGTCTACGACTACGACATGGAGACGCGCGAGCGCACCCTGCGCAAGACGCAGGAGGTTCCGAGCGGCCACGATCCCGCCGACTACGTGACGCGGCGCATCCAGGCGCCGGCACCCGACGGCGAACTGGTCCCGGTCTCGATCCTCTACCGTAAGGGCACGCCGCTCGACGGCACGGCACCGTTGTTTCTATATGGGTATGGCGCCTACGGCATTCCGATCCCCGCAAGTTTCTCGACCACGCGGCTGTCGCTGGTCGATCGCGGCTTCGTCTACGCCATCGCCCACATCCGCGGCGGCAAGGACAAGGGCTATCGCTGGTATACCGAGGGCAAGCTGAAGAAAAAGGTCAACACCTTCACCGACTTCATTGCCGCGGGCGAGCACCTTGTGAAGCTCGGTTACGCCAGTCGCGGCCGCATCGTCGCCAACGGCGGTTCGGCCGGGGGCATGCTGATGGGCGTCATCACCAACATGGCGCCAAGCCTGTTCCTCGGCATCATCGCCGACGTGCCCTTCGTGGACGTTCTCAACACCATGCGCGACGACACGCTGCCGCTCACACCGCCCGAGTGGCCTGAGTGGGGCAATCCAATCGCCTCACGCGAGGACTTCCAAACCATCCTCTCATATTCGCCCTACGAGAACGTCGAGCGGAAACCCTACCCGCACATCTTCGCCTACGGCGGCCTCACCGATCCGCGCGTGACCTACTGGGAACCGGCGAAGTGGATCGCCCGCCTGCGCGAGCGCAACACCAGCCCAAACCTCATCTTGCTCAAGACCAACATGGAGGCCGGTCACGGCGGAGCCTCCGGACGCTTCGAGCAGCTGAAGGAGATTGCGCTCGATTACGCATTTGCGCTGCGGGTCGCAGGCCGCGCCGGAATATAGGGCCGGCGTCCACCCCTTGCGATCCGGCATAGGACGGCGCAATGTTGTGTCCAATCCCACGCACAGGCGAAACGAGGAGACGTCGCCATGGCCTACACGCTGGAAGCGTTCTGCAAGGACTGCCACACGGTCCTGAAGTCCGAAAAAGGTCCGGGCGGCCGCGAAAAGATTCGCGACCTGATTGAGAAAATGCTGACCAACAAGGAGTTCGTCGCCAAGCATCTCGGCCCGCAGGTGAAGGCCGGCCGCGAGACGCTCTACGAGGATCCCGAGCTCAAGTTCTGCGTGCTGGCCCACGTCGACCGCAGCGGCCGCTCCTCGCAGCCGCATGACCATGGCCGTTCATGGGCCGTCTATGGTCAGGCCATTGGCTGGTCGGAGATGAGCATGTGGAAGCGCAAGAGCGGTGGCACCGGCGCCGGCCCGGCTGAGCTCGAAAAAGTCGACACGTTCCGCCTCAATCCCGGTCAGGCCGGCATCTTCGACATCGGCGCCATCCACGGCGTGGACCGCTCGGAAGGAGACTGCTGCTTCATCCGCGTCACCGGCGAGGACCTCGAGGTCGTGCCGCGCCTGAAATATGACCTGGGCAGCAAACAGGCCATTACCATCGAAAGCGCCGGCGTCAGCGGCTGAACGTCTTGATTGAACGTTGCAACACCGGTGCGCAAATGTGCAAGCGTTCGGCGAGTGGCCCCGGAGATCAGATGGTCCGGAAGCCGCCATCGGCCATGATGATGCCGCCAGTAACGTAAGCGGACATATCCGAGGCGAGGAAAACCGCCGGCCCCGCGATGTCCTCAGGCTTGCCAGGGCGGTTCAACGGCGTGTGGCGCATGACGGCCGCCACCATGTCGGGATTTTTGGCGCGCGCCTCGGCATTGATCGCGGTCTCGATAAGCCCCGGACCGATGGCGTTGACGCGCACGCTGTCCTTGCCGAGTTCCGCCGCCAGCGCGCGCGTGAAACCGAGCACGCCGTGCTTCGATGTCGTATACGCGGCCGAGTTCGGCCAGCTCACGTGCACGAACGACTGGATTGACCCGAGGTTGACGATCCGCCCTTTGGTCGCGCGAAGCTGATCGAGAAAGGCGTGCGTCACATTGAACATACCGGCCAGGTTGACCGAGAGAATATCGTCCCAGTCTTTGGCGACGGCAGCGGCGTCGCCCGTGATGGGAGTGCGGCGGTTGATGCCCGCGTTGTTGACCAGAATCGAGATCTTTCCGTTCTTGCCCACCTCGGCAGCCACGGCTTTGCACGCGCCGCGATCCGTCACGTCCAGTTTGATCGCCGACGCCTTGCCGCCTGCCGCCGTGACGCGCTTCACGGTCTCGTTCGCGCCGTCGAGATTGGCATCGAGAACGACGACGCGCGCGCCCTCCCTGGCGTAGGCCTGGCATATGCCCTGTCCGATGCCCGAGCCGCCACCGGTGACGGCTGCAACATGTCCGTCGAGAAGTCCTGCCATGGGTTTCCTCCTGTTAGTTCTTGAAGCGTGGAAAATCCAAGGGAAGACCATTTCCCAACGGTCGCCATCGCGCAAGCACGGGCAGACGCCAATGATACTAAAGCCCACGAACACCACCAACCACGGCGCTGAACGCGGACCGCGTTCGTCGAGGGATGTCTGGTGACGTCCTCTAAGGGACCATACTGAGGATCATCGTCGCCCCGACACAGAACAGAACGCTTGCAATCAGGTAGATCAACGCCACGTCACGCGCCATAACACTCTCCCCGCCAGAGAGCTGCTGGACCAGCAGCATCCTCAGCATACGCGCAATCGAACGCTGCGCGCAACGGTAGGGCTGGTGCCTGTGGGCTGCGGCGGGCCTCGGCCGCTAAAGGCTCATTTTTGCCGTGGCCGCCTTGAGCCGTTCGAGCCGGGCGCCGGCGTCAGCCGTCTGCTGCTCGGCCGTCTTCGAGCGCTGCTCGATATCGGCAATGATGGTTTCCTGGCCGCCTTCGCCGTCCTTCGGCTTCTTGAGGCGCTGGTACAGCAGCGCTTCCTGCCGGTTGTTCTCCTCCAGCTCGCGCGTCAATCGCTGCAGCTTGTCGAGATCGGCCGACAGCTCGTTAATCTTGGCGTTGAGTGCATCGGCTGTGGCCTGGGTGTTGGCATTGGCGCTGTTCTGCGCGGCCAGATCCGTGCGCTTGCTTGCAGCGTCAGCGCTTGCCGCGGAAATCCGGCGGCCGATCGTGGCAATCTCCGCGCGCATTTTCTGTAGCGTAGATCTGCGCTGCGCGAGACGGCGCTCGAGGTCGGCGAGCTCCGTCTTTGCACCGGCGACGCGCCCGCGCATGCGATCCTCGGCGCGCTCCAGATCCGAAAGCTCCGAGCGCCGGTCCTCGATCCGCTGCTCGTAAGCGCCGGTCACGATGCCATTGATGCCGCCGGCAAGCCCGCCGGCGCGCGGGTCGGTCGAGACGTTGGCGCAGCCCGCCAGTGCCAGAAAAGCGCAGGATGCAAGGCTCGCGCGCGCGCGCAACCACGATGTGAGCCGGCGACCACTCATGTCAGCTTGCTCGACTCGGCGATCAGGCGGTTCATCTCCTCTGGGCGCTGCTCGAGCTTCTGGGCGTTGGTGCGATACTGCACGGCCTCGTCCTCGATCTGCCTGTTGCTGCCGGGAAACTGCTTTTGCAACTCCGCCAGGTTGCCCTCGACTTCCTGGCCATGCTGGCGCGCGGAGGTCAGGGCGTCGTCGAGCGCCGAGCGATCCGCTTCCAGGTCGGCCAGGAGAGTCTTCTGCGCCGTGAGGCGCTGCTCGTCGGACGACGCCATGGCTTTGATGCGATGCAGCTCGGCCCGCCGCTGGGCAATGACCTGATCCGTCGTCGCCAGGATGCGCGCGAGCTTCCCCGTGCGCTGGCGGCAGTCGCCGATCAACGCGTTGTAGGCGTCTTCCTTGCGCGCGTAGTGCTGCTTTTCCCCGGCGATCATGTAGCCGGCGGCACCGCCGACCGCGGCTCCGGCCAGCGCCCCCGTCACCACGCGCTTGGGATCGCGGTTGCCCGCGACGTAGCCGATCGCGCCGCCGATGACAGCCCCCGCCAATGCACCTTGCGCGACAGTCACCTTGAAATCGTCGGCCTGCGCACGCAGCGGACTGACCCGCCCGCCGGCCGTGTCGGCAGCGCATCCGCTCAAAGCGGAGGCCAACGCCATCGCCAGCACGCATCTCGTTTTCGTCGTCATCCCTTGACCCCCGCGCCCTCTGCCTCGGCGACCGAGGCGCCGCCAACTGGCTTGAAAATATCCCACACCTGGAAGGCGATGATCGTGACAATGAAGCATGCCGCCACGATCCCCGTGAAGATGCCGGTGGAAATGGTGAGGATCACCGCCCCCACCAGCTTTGCAATGAAGACCAGCACGTTCAGTGATGTGGGCAGCTCGGATTTCTGCTGGCTGAACTTGACGCACTCCAGCCCCGCAACGACGAGCGCGGCCATGCCGATCACCGGCCAGCCGATATCGGGGCTCACACTCGATATCTCGCGCGCCCATTCGAGATGCTGCAAAAGGTCGGAACGGAAGGCTTGGTGGAGATAGAGCATGTTCTCCACGTCGTAGTTGGCAACGGAGAACACGAGCGCCACGACAGGCGCCAACAACAGCAGCTCGGCCACCCATTCCACGCCGGCCGTCACGCCAGCCTTCAGGCCATTGCCAGCGGCGACAAACATGCTTGGCACGCTCAGCCGCAACGCCTCCATGATCCGCCCGAGCAGCGCACCGCCGTATCCGATCGCCAGGCGCAGCAGGCCGCCGATTGCCTGCGCACCGCCCTTGATCAGCGCATAGACGAGCACACAGAACAGCAGAAAACCGGCATATCCCGGAAGGAATGGCACTGACGCGAAGATCGCCGAGAAGCGGAGCAGCCCGTTGGTATAGGCCGGCCCGAATCCCGGGACCTTATCCAGCGGCTCCCAAAGCTCGCGCGACAAAAGAAGCGCATACCGGCCGATGAAGTTCAGGATCTCGTCGCGCACCTGTGACGGCAGGCCCGACGTGGCCGACGCGTTGAATGCGCCAAGGTAACGCGTGGCCGCGTCGGCATGGCTTTCGTTCTGACGACGGATCTTCAATTCGGTGGTCCGCAATCCGCCGTAGAAATTGTTCAGGAGCAACGTCTGCTCGAGCGTCTTGCGGTTGGTATAGAGGTGAAGCACGACGCTCGACTTGAAAACAACCAGCACCGTCAGCTTCTGGTTGGCCCCGTAGTGCCGGGCACGGGCGGTTTCGAGATCACGGAATGCCTTCTCGACCATGGAGCGATGCGTGCCCAGGGCCGCCCAAAGCGGTTCGCGGTCATTGACGGTGATGACGAACAGGTCGGTGCCGATGCGGGGCGCCAAGGTGCCCGCCGCGGTCTGCAGGCGGTTGATGTCGGCAGGCGACAAGATGCCGGCATAGTCGACGACGCCGCCCAGGAACTTCTGCGCCGCCGCCGGCACGGGCCAAAGAACGCAGCCCGCCAAAAGCCATAGCGCCGCAAGGATCGCGCCCGCACGTCCACCCGACCGCACAGCAAGACCAGCCATTTTGCGCAGAGCGCGAATGCTCCCCCGACCAGCAATAGGGGGAGGCTAGGGGCTGGACTGAATGTCATCAAGCAGGTGCTGCTGCAGCTTTCTGAAAACCAACAGAATTATGTTGAGTGCAGCGCAAGGGCCACACGCGATATGCCGGCGGCCGCTATTACGGCCACCAGTCATGCAAAACCGATTAAGGCCTAAGCGCCGACGATCTCGAATTGCACATCGACGTTGCCGCGCGTGGCGTGCGAATAGGGGCAGATCTTTTCGTGCGCCTCTTTCGCCAGCGCCTCCAGTTCGGCCTGGGACAGACTCTTGTCCTCGACGCGCATTTTGACCGCGAGCCCGAAGCCGCCACCCTCGCGCGGACCGATGGACACCGCGCACGTCACCTTGGCCTTGCTTGCGTCCTTCTTCTGCTGCTTGCCGACGAAATCGATGGCGCCGCCGTAGCAGGCCGCGTATCCCGCCGCGAACAGATGCTCGGGCGTGCTCGTGCCGGGCTTGCCGGGACCGCCCATCTCCTTGGGAACGGACAGGTTTGCGGCCACGAGGCCGTCTGACGCTTCAGTACGGCCGTTGCGGCCGCCGGTGGCCGTAGCGGTAGCTGTAAAGAGGGGTTTGATCTTGTCCACGCTGCATCTCCATTCCACGCGTCCCGACAGGCGCCGACAGACGGCCCGGATGGGGCTGTCCCGGCGCCCTGTGCTACCCGTAGATAGGAGTTGCATCACCGAACCACCACCCGTGACGGCGTTAGTGTGATGATCGAGAAACTCGCCGTATCTATAGGCCGCCTCTGGAGCGAATTTATCGATCTGAATCACACTAGCAAGATTATGATTCGCTACCCTACCCAGCTGAGAACACTAGCCGTTGGCGACATTGGGCAGGGCGGGAGTTGGGAGTTCGTCAGCCGCCGGCTGAGTAAGATCTAGCACATCACGAAGCTCGATGATCAGCCGCCGCAGATCGTATTCCGCTGTATCGATATAGCTCTGGGCCTCGGACTGGTAGACATCGAGTTCGGCGGCGTGCTGGCGCGTGCGCTCCGTCAGATCGAGCAGTCGTTGCAGCTGTTCCTTGACGTCCATGCGCCCCCCGGCAAGCGGGCCGGACGCTAGTGCGAGTCGGGGTTCCTATACCATGGCAAATCGGAGCCGCGCACACGGTCAGACAGCGCCCGGTCCGGCGTTCGGCCGCGTACCCGTCAGCGCATACGACATGATCTTGTAGGCGAGCGTCGCCGCCGTGTAGTCGCAGTGATGCAGCCCGGAGATCGGCGCCAGCTCCACCACGTCGGCACCGACGATGGTCGACACCTCGGCCGCGCGGCGCAGGATCGCTAGCGCCTGCAAATACGAAAGCCCGCCCGGCACCGGCGTACCAGTCGCCGGCATGATGGCACTGTCCAACCCGTCGACGTCGAACGTGACGTACACCGGCCGGCCGCGCAGCGGCGCCACGATGTCCTCGATGTCCCAGCGCGCCTGATCCTTGCCCCAGTGAATGCGAACGCGGTCATGGTTCGCCATATAGAAGTCCGCCTCGCCCCTGGAGATGGCGCGAATGCCGACGGACACCAGCGAGACGTTGGGGTGATCGAGCACACGCCGCATGGCAGCCGCATGCGAATACTGCTCGCCCAGATAGCCGTCGCGCAGGTCGGAATGCGCATCGATCTGCAGAACCGCGAGGTCCGGATACTTCGCCGCGAACGGCCTGATGGCGCCGGCGGTCAGCGAATGCTCACCGCCAAGCACGAGGGGAAAGCGCGAGGCAGTCAGCACCCGGGCGACAATGCCCTCGAGCTGCTGCAAGGCCGCCTCGACCGGCATCTGCACAGGCTCGGGCCGGAGCGTGGCAATGCCGTAGTCCTGGGAGGCCTCGCGCCACAGCTCCTCGTCGAAAATCTCGAGCTGTTGGCTGGCCGCCAGGATGGCGGCCGGACCGGCTGCCGTGCCGCCGCCGTAGCTGACGGAGGCTTCGAGTCCGAACGGAATGACCACGGCGCGCGCCAAGTCGGGACGCTCGGCATCCGTCCGCAGCGGATCGAGAAATCCTTCCGCTGCGGGCAGATAGTCGAAACCCGATGCAGACGCGCCCACGATCATATCCTCAGGCGTGCAGGTCGGCCGCTCTCGTCTCGGACTGCGCTGCGTCCTCGCCGTACATCGAGAACATCGGCTCGTCCTTCAGGATCACCTGCTCGTACTGGCCGTAGCCGTTGAAGTGGCCGGCGATGGCTCGTCCGTAGGCGCCCGTGTTGCCGATCTCGATGAAGTCGCCTTCCTTGACGTTGGACGGTAGCAGGAACGGCCCCTTCATGTGGTCGATGGAGTCGCACGTCGGCCCCCACAGCTCGAAGGCCGTCAGCGACTGCGGCTGCTCGCCCTTGGGCCCGACGAGACGCGCCGGGAAGATAAAGTTCAAATGCGCCGCATCGAACAGGATGCCGTAGCCGCCGTCGTTGATGTAGAGGTCGTTGCCGCGGCGGGCATCGACACGCACGACGAGGCTTTCGGCCTCTGCCACGAGGGCGCGGCCGGGCTCGCACATGACGCGGCAGTTGTCGCTGACTGGCAGCTTGTCGACGCCGTGGCGGATGACATCCATGAAGGCCGACAGCGGCGCCGGCTGCTCGTTTGAGTAACGCGACGGGAAGCCGCCGCCGACGTCGATGCGCTCAACGAGCACGCCTGCCTTGACGATGAGCTTGTGCACATCTTCCAGCGCATTGCCGTAGGCTTCCGGCGTCACCGTCTGTGAGCCGACGTGGAACGTGATGCCGAGCAGTTTCGCCACCTGCCGGGTCTTGACCAGCAGGCGGGCGGCGCGAGCGCCGGTGATGCCGAACTTGCGCTCGAGCGGAATGCGGCTGTTCTTCGGAGGCACCGCAATGCGCACCCAAAGCGTCAGATCGCGGGCGTCGTGCGTCTCCTCCTGGATCTTCTTCAGCTCGTCCTCGGAGTCGAGCGAGAAGCTGCGGCAGCCGAGCGCATAGGCGCGGCGGATCGCATGGCGCGACTTCACCGGATGCATGAAGTGGAACATCACGTCCGGGATGGTACGCGCGTCCTCGAGCTCGGGGAGCGAGGCCACGTCGAAATGACGGATGCCCGCGCCGTAGAGCGCGCCGAGTAGGAACACGGAGCTGTTCGCCTTGTAGGCGTAGGCCACGTCGCCGGGGAAGTTATTGAGGAAAAAGCGCGCTGCCCGTCCCGCGGCGTGCGGGCGGAAACAGACGACGGGTTTTTCGGGCTTCTTTGCCGCGATCAGCGCGGCCGCAGAGGCGAATGTATCCATCTCATGGGACCCCCACCAGTCGGTTGGACCGGGCGAGCTGCACAAACTGGCAGAGACCGCCTACGAACAGGCGTCAGATAAGGTTTGTGTGCCCCGCTGTAAAGACCCAATCGTACACCTAGCACTATCGTCGCAGGCTGAAGGCGGCGTCGCAGTTAATTCTGTGCCACGGGCTCCCGGCGCGCGCGCCGCACGAGCAGAATGAGGGGCACGGCGAGCGCCGACATCGCCGTGTACATGCCGAACGCGTTCAGGTAGCCGATCATCGCCGATTGCCGCGTGATCTCCTTGGAGAGCTTGGCGAGGCCCGCCACCGTCTCGACGTCCCACTGCCCCAGCGCCCACGGCATCGCCAGCGTGCGGTTGTAGGGCGAAACCAGTTCCGCGAGCCGCGCGTAGTTCACGCCCGTGCTGCGGACGATTTCCGCCACCGACAGGGAGATGAAGAAGCTCGATCCGACGTTGCGCATCAGGTGGTAAACGGCTGTCCCCTCGGGCCGTAGCGACGCGTCGAGCGTGGCGAAGGTCGCCACCGTCAGCGGCACCCAGATGATGCCCACCGCCAATCCCTGCAGCAGGCTGTTGAAGGCGAGAATGGCCTCGCTGACGTTGAGATCGATGCTCATCAGCCAGAGCCCCGAGACGACCTGAAGGCCGAAGCCGATCGTCATGCCGATGCGCGGGTCCAGCCGGCCGATCATCCCGGCGACGAAAAATCCGGCCAGCGAGCCGACACCGCGCCAGCTCGTCATCTCGCCGAGCAGCGTGTCGGGAAAGCCTGCGTGCTGCTGCAGCAGCGCGGGCAGCAGCACGATCGGCGTGAAGTTCAGCATGCCGTAGACCCATACCAGCGCCATGCCGAGCAGGAAGTTGCGATCCCGCACCAGGCGCGGCGAGAGGAACGGCGCCCGCGCCGTCATGCTGTGGACAATGAAGACGTACAGGGCCAGCACCGATATCAGCACCTCAACGATGATCTCGGTGGATTGAAACCAGTCGAGGCGCTGACCGCGCGACAAGGCGAGCTGCAAGCTGGCGATGGCGATCGACAGGGCCAGGAAGCCGAACCAGTCGAACGGCGCCGGCCGCGCCTCGCGATCGGGCGGCAGCGCAAACCTCAGGCCCAGACTGACGATCAGACCCGGGATGACCATCATGTAAAAGGCCCAGCGCCAGCTATAGGTGTCCGACAGCAGGCCGCCGACCGCCGGGCCGATGACCGGCCCGATCACAGCCGACATGCCGTAGATCGAGATCACCATGCCGTGCTGCTCCGACGGGAACGTGTCGAGCAGGATGGTCTGCGACAGCGGGACGAGCGGCGCGCCGATGCCGCCCTGCAGGATGCGCCAGAACACCAGCTCCTCCAGCGACCCCGACGCACCGCACATGAAGGTCGCAATCGTGAATCCCAGGCTGCACCAGACCATGACGGCACGGCGGCCGAAGCGGGCGGCGAGCCAGCCGGCCATCGGCGTCACGACGGCCGTCGCCAGGATGTTGAAGGTCATGGTCCAGGCGATCTCGTCCTGTGTGGCAAGCATCGAGCCTTGCATCTGGGGCAGCAGCGTCGAAGCAACGAGGATCGTGGCCGTGAACAGCGTCGTGGCCAGAACCGTCATCGTAAGAATGAGGTAGCGCTGCGCCACGAACCGTCTCACACCTGTGTAAAATACCGTCGCACGTCGCGTGCCACTCAATCTTCGCTGGCGAGCGAGCGCTCCAGCGTCTTTACGCCAAACACCGCGCCGAGAACGATAGCCAGTACCGTGATGAATGATCCTGCGGCGAGCGTCGAGATGCCGGATACGCCCTGCCCGATGGTGCAGCCGAGCGCCATGACGCCGCCGATGCCCATCAGCGTCGCGCCCGTCAGGTGCCGGAGCGTGTCATCGCTGCCGGCAAACCCCGTGACACGGAACGTGCCGGTCGCCGTCGCCATGATAAATGCCCCAAGAAGCGCGCCGATGACGGTAGCGACGCCGAAGCCGGGCAAGGGCGCAGCCGTAAAACGCTCCAGCCATTCCATGGCATCGCCGATCGGGCGGACATAGGTGAGCGAGATCGGAGGCCTGGGCCAGTCGGCCATCTCGTCGAAGGCGAGCCCCGTCAGCAGCCAGCCGGCCGCGGCGGTCAGCCCGACGCCGATGCCGGCCCAGACGTGCTTGCGCGACGACCGGAAATCAGAGCTTGCGAAGCAGAAGACAAAAATCGGCAGCAGGATCGCTGCAGCGGCGATGAGCTGAGCCGTCCGACCCGGCATGCCGATGTATGGCGCGAGGAGGTCGCCGAAGCTCTGGGTTGGTGCGCTCAACGTGATGCTGGACGCCTTCTCCAGCATTACGCGCAGCGGGCCCAGGATACCGCCGATGGTGATGTAGGCCAGCGAACCGATAACGCCCAGAACCAGCAGCGAGCGCATGTCGCCGCTTCCCGCCCGAACGAGATTGCGGCTGGCGCACCCTCCGGCGAACACCATGCCGAAGCCGAACATCAGCCCGCCAAGGGTATGGCCGGCCCAGTTGAGCCGCGCCGACAGATACATGGACAGCGACAGCTCAACCGCCCCGCCCCACTGCAGCAATTGCGCGCCGAGCAGTGCCGTTCCGGCCGCCAGCAGCCAGGCGCGCAGACGCCGCCAGTCCTTGAGCATCATGACGTCGGAGATGGCCCCCATGGTGCAAAAATTGGTGGCTTGCGCGACGGCGCCGAAGGCAAAGCCGATCAGCAGGCCGCCCGCTGCCAGCCAGACGGGTGCGTCAGCCGACACCAGGTCACGCAGAGCATTCATGCCACACCCTCTGCGGCCCTATACGACGCAGCGAGTCTATCATGTTCCCGGATCGGGCTGTACAGGCGGGCTGGGCGGCGGCCCTTGCAGGTCTGACCTGCAGGCGCGCGGGCCGCTTATCCCCATTCTTGCCGCAGGCCGGTGTGTATTGCCTCTTGCCTGCACTATGCTGCCCTCACCGCTTGCTGGTCCTTCCAGAGTCACCAATAGCCCTTCCCCAACATGGCCGACCATTGACCGTCCCGACCACCGCGCCTCCCCAGCAGTCCCGCCGGCCTGCGGCGCTGGCCATTTTCGGGCTCGGAACCACACAAGTCATCGGCTGGGGCACATCGTTCTCACCGATCACCATTTACGGCACGCTCATCGGCGACGAGCTCGGCATGTCGCGCGAGACGGTCTTCAGCGGCATCACGGTCATGCTTCTGTTCAGTGCCCTCATCGCCCCCCGCGTCGGCCGCATCGTCGATCATCGCGGCGCGCGGCCAGTCATGGTCACGGGCTCCATCATCGCAGCACTGTCCATGCTGGCCATGTGGCTCGCGCACGGCCACGTCTCATATTTTTTTGCGTGGATCCTCATCGGCCTCGCCATGCCGATGATGCTGAGCAATACGGCGCTGCCGGGTCTGGTGCAGGTGGTGGGACCGGACGCCCGCCGATCCATTACGGCGCTGATGCTCATCAACGGCCTGACCTCCACCATTTTCCTGCCGCTGTGCGCCTGGCTCGTGACTGTCATCGGGTGGCGTGATAGCTACCTCATCTTTGCTGCGCTCCACATCTTCGTCTGCGTTCCGATTCACGCGGTCGTCTTGCGTCCGCTCGGAGGCACGGCAGCGGTCCGATCCGAGGGCGCCCCTCCTGCGAGCGGCCTGTTGCCGCCCCATCGCCGCAAGGCCGCGTTCATCATGCTGGCGATCTGGGCCTGCACCGAAGGGTTGATCACCTGGGGCCTATACCTGCAGGTTATCGACGTGTTCAAGGCCATGGGCTTGAGCGGCACCGTGGCGGTTGGGTTGTGGGCGCTGGTCGGCCCGGCACAGGCCACCGCGCGGTTCGCCGATCTCGTATTCGGAGGCCGCTATTCGATCTTCGCAGTGGCCATCGCTTCGGCGTCGCTGTCGTCGCTGAGCTTCCTGTTCGTCCTGCCGTTTGGTTTCTCGCTGACATCAACGGCGCTGTTCTGCATCTTCCTCGGCGTCGGCCACGGGCTGTTCGCCGTGGCGCGCAATACGCTGCCGCTGATCCTGTTCGGCGCCAAGGAATATGGCACTTACATGGGCCTGCTGATGGTGCCGCAGAACATCGTCAACGCCGCCTCGCCCATCATTGTCGCCGCCGCCATCAGCCGCATCCATCCCATCAGCGCCCTGTGGATCGCCGGCCTCGGCGCCGTCACGGGGCTCGGCGCGGTGCTCGGGCTGATGCGCATCTGCCGTGAGCAGGCTGTTGTCCACCCCAAGAGCTGATCTGCGCCGGCTGCGGTCTTGAATGCGCGGCTCCTATGTGGAAAGGAGGGCCAGCGCAAGAGCAGGATCGTTTCGGACTGAATCACTTTCGCCTCACCCGAGGCGCTCGGCCGAAGCGTGAATCCTGCTCTACACTTTAGGTTTTAGAGTCCGATTCACGTGTCGCGGCGGAGCCGCGCTATGCGCGGACACATGGAAGCCGAGTACTTCCATGAGAGACGATCGCGCTCCAGGAGGCCGGCCATGTTCCCACTCTCCAACATGCTGAAGTCGTTCGTGCGCGTCGGCACGCTCAAGGTCATCGATGCAGCGGGCGGCGTGCACGTCTTCTCAGGCGCGCCCGGCCCGCGCGTCACCATGCGGCTGACCGACCCCACGCTGTACCGCAGGCTGTTCTTCAATCCCGAGCTGCACGCGGGCGAGGCCTACATGGACGGCCGCCTCAGCTTCGAGGACTCCACGCTCAGGGATTTCCTGACGCTGTTCTCCATGAACCGGCTCTCGCTCGGCTCCTATCCCCTGCAGAAGGTCCTGCGCAAGGTGTCGCGCGGCCTGAAGCGGTTCCAGCAGGCCAATCCCGTCGGCAAGGCGCAGCAGAACGTGGCGCACCACTACGATCTCGGCAACGATTTCTACAAGCTGTTCCTCGACGAGGGCATGCTGTACTCGTGCGCCTACTTCCTCAACGACAACGAGACGCTCGAGCAGGCGCAGCGCAACAAGTTGCGGCTGATTGCGTCGAAGCTCAATCTGAAGCCCGGCTTGCGCATCCTCGACATCGGCAGCGGCTGGGGCCAACTCGCGCTCTACCTTGCCGAGATGGAGAACGTCGACGTGACCGGCGTCACGCTTTCCAAGGAGCAGCATGCGCTCTCCAACGAGAAGGCGCGGCAGGCCGGACTGTCGGATCGCGTGCGCTTCCACCTGCGCGACTACCGCGAGCTCGACGATCGCTTCGATCGCATCGTATCGGTCGGCATGTTCGAGCATGTGGGCGTACACCACTACGACGAGTTCTTCGCCAAGATCAACACGCTGCTGAAAGACGACGGCGTGATGCTGCTTCACTCCATCGGCCATATGAGCCCGCCCGGCACCGCCAGCCCCTGGCTCCGGAAGTACATCTTTCCCGGTGCCTACTCGCCCGCTCTGTCTGAGGTGTTCACATCGGTGGAGCAGGCCAGCCTATGGGTCACCGATCTCGAATTCCTGCGGCTGCACTACGCCAAGACGCTCAATCACTGGGCGCGGCGCTTCGAAGCCAACCGTGCCGCCGTCGCCGCCATGTACGACGAACGGTTCTGCCGCATGTGGGAGTTCTATCTCATCAGCGCGGAGATGATGTTCCGCACCGGCAGCCAGCTCGTCTTCCACATGCAGCTCGCGCGGCAGCGTGATGCCGCCCCTATCGTGCGCGACTACGTGACAGATACGCAGCGGGACTACATGGCAAAAGAAGCTTCGCGGCCGCTACCGTTCGGGGCCGGCAAGCTCGATTAGTTGGTTCCGTTGGCGGCGGCCACCGACCGCTTGATGCGGTAGAGCTGGAAGCGGCTGGCGTTCTGCACCAGCGTCAGATGCTCGGGCGCCGGGTTCTCGGAGTCGTCGTCCGTGAAGAGAACGTAGAGATAGTCGAACTTCGTGTTCCAGTCCTGCCAATAGGAGTCCTCCTCGGCGTCGGATTGGGTTGCGTTCGCCGGCTCCGGATCGCTCGGCGTTGCCTCTGCTGCCGCGAGCAGCACGCGCTCTATGGTCGGCGGCGTCCCGTCCTGCGTGTCGACTAGGCCCTGGAACTCGGGCTTCACGCGCAAAATCTGCTTGCCGACCACCGTGAATGCGGTCGTCACCAGCGCGGATCGCTCGATGATGGCGAGGCACGCCGCATGCACGAGGCCGAGGTCCGAAACATCGTCACCGCCCGAGGAGTGGCCATAAGCCACGAGCACCTTCGAGCCCGGTTTGATGCGCTTGACCGAGCCTCGGAATTCGCTGGTCGTGGTGGACAGGTTGGCCCACGATACATTGACCTCGATCACGCGCACAATTACCAGCGTGAAGACGACCGCAATGAAGGCGCGCCTGACAAGGCGGTGCTGCAGGCTCATGTCGATGCAGCCGAACAGCATGAAGGCGAGCGCTATCGGCAGACGCTGATCCGTCATGTAGGTGGCAAACATGACGCGCGGCAGCGCCAGATAAATGATTGTTCCAACCACGAGCGTCACCCAAGCCATGGGATGCACCCGCAGCAGTCCGCGCCGCGCCGCCCAGGTCGCTCCAGCCGCCAGCGTCGCGGCAATGCCCAGCGCCACGATGTCAGAGTACAGCTCGATGACGTACATCAAGCCGTCGATCTTGCCGCGCGGCTCCCATGAAATTTCAGTCGCGAGGTGCCGTGTGGGGCTGGCGAGCAGCAGCGGTATGACCGGCAAAAACGGCAGTCCGGCAGCGAAGAATGCGAGGAGACGCGGCTGCCAAGGCTCGCGGCGCGTCATGTAAAGCCGCCACAGTTCGTAGGCCAGCAGGCCTATGCCGTAAATGCCGACGGAGAAAAGGTGGCAGAAGAACATCGCCGCCACGAACGCCGTCGCCACGGGAAGCCGCAGCACCGGGTGTTCCTTGAGCCAAATCCAGGCAGCAAGTCCCCACAGCGCCAGACCGATGCCGAAGATGTAGTTCATTACCCCGACGAGGAAGACGTAGTTGTAGAGGAGCGGGATGGCGAGAAGCGGCACCGGCGTCCAGCGCCCGAACAGCGCCCGGCCGAGCGCCATGCTGCCGGAGATGATGAGAACGAAACACGTGGCCATAAAGATCTGCCCGGCCAGATAGATCCGCATGAAACGGCCCAGAACCGGGACGATGAGGTCCATCATCAGGTTCGGGATGATCGTCCATTCGATCTGGTAGTACTGAGCGAGCGTCGGATCGCTGGCGCCGCGCGCGATCACGTGCATGCGCGCGAGATGATTGATGTAGTCCGAGAGCGGCGGAAGCGGATAGGTCCAGATTGGGATCGAGATGGCCAGCAGCAGAACGCCGAACAGCACCAAAAGTTGGTTGGCCGGAAAACCGGACGCGCGCCGGTACCCTAGCCCCCTAGGAGACTGCAACACCCTGGTGTTGTCTGCCTTGTCCTGCACGTCGACCCGCCAATGGTCCAGCCGCATCCCGGTGAGCCGGACCGCTCTAAGCACATAGCCTCAGATGTGCAAGCCGGGCCTGAACCTGCAGTGAATACCAGTAATTGTTATGGGGGATTACAGATCTGACGAAACAGAGGCGACGACGCCACAGCGAGCGCTTTTGCGGATCAGCTGTGCCAAAGTTGGTACGGCAACGCGCTGAACCAGGATCGCTTCGGTTTGAACCACCTCGTTTCGCCCGCAGCGCTTGCCGTCAGGCAGAGGTGCCCTCGTCGGCCTTCGCGGCTTCGTGGCGTGCCCGGTCTTCGGCGCCCTTGACTGTCGTATCGCGGTCGACCAGCTCGATCACCGCGCGCGGAGCGGAATCGCCAAAGCGGAAGCCCGCCTTCAACACGCGCGTATAGCCGCCGGCGCGGTTCTTGTAGCGCGGGGCGAGCGTATCGAACAGCTTCTTGACCATCGCATCGTCGCGCAGGCGCGCGACCGCCAGCCTGCGCGAATTCAAGTCACCGCGCTTGGCGAGCGTGATGTACTTGTCCATGACGCGCTTCAGGTCCTTGGCCTTGGGCAGCGTCGTGACGATCTGCTCGTGCTTGATGAGGGCTGCAGCCATGTTGGAGAACATGGCTTGGCGGTGTCCGCTGTCGCGGCCGAGACGCCGTCCAAGCTTGTTATGTCGCATGTTAATGACCCTTACGTTGTTTGCCGGGGAGGTTCTGCGGCCTCACCTCGTCAGATGAGCGGGCAGCGACTATTCGCTACCCGCTAAGTCCGGTCTCAATACTGATCCTCGTAGCGCTTGGCCAGATCCTCGATGTTGTCGGGCGGCCAGTTCGGCACTTCCATGCCGAGATGCAGACCCATGGAGGCCAGAACCTCCTTGATCTCGTTCAGCGACTTGCGCCCGAAGTTCGGGGTCCGCAGCATCTCGGCTTCCGTCTTCTGGATCAGGTCGCCGATGTAGACGATGTTGTCGTTCTTCAGGCAGTTGGCCGAGCGCACGGACAGCTCGAGCTCGTCCACCTTCTTGAGCAGAGCGGCGTTGAACGCGAGCTCCGGATGCGAGCGCTCCTCGACGGCCTTCTTCGGCTCCTCGAAGTTGATGAAGACGGCCAGCTGGTCCTGGAGAATGCGGGCGGCGAGCGCCACCGCGTCCTCGGCCTTGATCGAGCCATCGGTCTCCAGCGTCATGGTGAGCTTGTCGTAATCGAGAACCTGGCCTTCACGCGTGTTCTCGACGCGGTAGGATACCTTCTTGACCGGGCTGTAGAGGCTGTCGACCGGGATCAGGCCGATCGGCGCGTCCTCGGGGCGGTTGCGCTCGGCTGGAACGTAGCCCTTGCCGATCGAGGCCGTGAACTCCATGCGGATCGCTGCCCCCTGGTCCAGGTTGCAGATCACATGCTCAGGATTGAGGATCTCGATATCGGAGCTGGTTTCGATATCGCCGGCCTTGGCGGGTCCGCGCCCTTCCTTCTTGAGCACCATGCGCTTGGCGCCGTCGGAATGAATGCGCAGCGCGATGTCCTTGATGTTGAGGATGATGTTTGTCACGTCCTCGCGCACGCCCGGCACCGACGAGAACTCGTGCAGCACGCCGTCGATGTGCACGGTGTTGATGGCCGCGCCCTGCAGCGAGGACAGCAGCACGCGCCGCAGCGCGTTGCCCAGCGTCATGCCGAACCCGCGCTCGAGCGGCTCGGCAACGATCGTTGCCGTTCGCCCACGCTCCCGGCCGGGCTCGATGTCGAGCTTCGTCGGCTTGATGAGATCCTGCCAGTTTTTCTGCAACACGGTGATACCTCTGCACTTGCGGGCGCCGGCTCTACACGCAGCGGGCGCCAATGGAATCGATGTACCGCTCCAACTTCAGCGCCGTCTTCAAGATCGCAGCGCTACGGATTCGGGAATTACACGCGCCGGCGCTTCCTCGGCCGGCAGCCGTTGTGCGGGATCGGCGTCACGTCGCGGATCGACGTGATCTGGAAACCGCCAGCCTGCAGCGCGCGCAGCGCCGACTCGCGGCCCGAGCCCGGACCGCTGACCTCGACCTCGAGGATCTTCATGCCGTGCTCGGCGGCCTTCTTGCCGGCGTCCTCGGCGGCCACCTGCGCCGCATACGGCGTCGATTTGCGCGATCCCTTGAAGCCCATCGTTCCCGACGACGACCAGGCGATGGTATTGCCCTGCGCGTCGGTGATCGTGATCATGGTGTTGTTGAACGACGCGTTCACGTGCGCGACGCCGGAAGAGATATTCTTCTTCTCGCGCTTGCGCACCTTGCCGCGCTGAACCTGCTGTGCCTCTTTCGCCATGTCTCGGATTGCTCCCGCGATAACTCGTCAGGCGGCAGCAGAGCGGGCGCCGGAAGCAGCCCGCAGCATGCGCCGCATTGAAACTACTTCGTCGCCTGCTTCTTGCCGGCGATCGCTTTGGCCGGCCCTTTGCGCGTGCGCGCATTGGTATGGGTCCGCTGCCCGCGCACGGGCAGACCGCGGCGATGCCGCAAACCCCGGTAGCAACCCAGATCCATCAGCCGCTTGATGTTCATCGCCACTTCGCGGCGCAGATCGCCTTCGACCACCAGATCGCGGTCGATCGTCTCGCGGATCTGCAACACTTCCGCATCCGTCAGCTGATTGACGCGACGCTCATCGGGAATGCCGACCTTGGCGCAAATGTCCTTGGCATTCCTCGGTCCGACACCATGGATATACTGCAGCGCGATCACGACGCGCTTTTGTGTCGGGATGTTCACCCCTGCGATACGGGCCACACGTCTCTCCTTGAAGATCTCGGCATGTCACCGGACCGCGGTGTCTTGTCCGAATAGGTCACCGGGTCAAAATTCTGGCCGCACCATCGCCTGAGCCCAAGGGCTCAACCGACCTCACAACGCCATACACCGGCGCCCATGGAGAGCTGCCGGTTCCCGACGCTGCGTTAATCAGTTCGCGAAAGTTTGGACCTTGTAGCGGAGGCGTCACGTTGCGTCAACTCTCTGTTGGCAGTGGCGCCTGGGCCACAGAACCCACGTCCCTTTAGGCACGGGGAGCCGTCCCATTTATCCTTACCGTTCGCCGGGTTTCCGGCCTTGGCAGCCGCGGCCTCCGGCCTTAGCTTGCCTCGGCTCTATCCGATTTCAAGCGGCAACTTAAGGGCCGAATGACACTTCCCGACGGCTACAGCGACGTCCCTTCCGGCAAAATTGCAGCCGTGGTGACCCATCTTGAGATGACGGCACAGCCCCCCTCGCGTCCGGGCCCCGAGGTACTGGCGGTGACCGTCCGGGCAGTCCCGTCACCGGACGTGGGCTGGTATCGCGACCTGTATGCCCGCATCGGGGCGGATGACTGGTTGTGGTTCTCACGGCTCAAACTGACAACCGAGGCCCTGGAAGCAAAAATCCGCCATCCTCAGGTGGAGATCTTTGCGCTCACCGCGCAAGGGCGCGACGAGGGCCTGCTCGAGCTCAGTTTCGAAACCGAGGGAGAGTGCGAGCTGCTGTTCTTCGGGGTGACAACATCATTGATCGGCCAAGGCGCAGGCCGGCTGCTCATGAACACAGCCATCGCGCGTGCCTGGTCTCAGCCCATTCGACGCTTCTCAGTGCACACCTGCACCCTGGATCATCCGGGGGCACTTGCCTTCTATATGCGCTCCGGCTTCCGTCCCATCCGGCGGCAGATCGAGATTGCCGACGATCCCCGTCTCAGCGGCCTTCTCCCGGAGACCGCCGCACCACACGTCCCGATCATCCGATAAGCCGCGCCCACAACGGGACAGCCCTTAACCCTACCAGACCCTCCCTGGCGACCTTTTTGCACCTGGCGTGCGAACGAACGACTTTGCGCCAGTTGGGAACGCCCATGCGACGAATTTTACCGCCCTGTGTGCTGATATGTGGGATTTTGGGAACCGCCAACGCGCAAAGTGAGCCGCAAGATAAGCTTTTCGACAGGCTGGTGGGGGAGGTCTCACCTGTTTCGGTCATCGAGCCCACCCAAATCGTTTCATCCGCTGAAACAACGGCTGTGCCGAACCGGCATGAACTGATCGAAAACACGACGCTCAGAACCACGTCGGCGGGACCGACCGATTTGGTTAAGGCGATCACGACGGACGAGTCCTCCAATGGCACCATGCCGTCAGCCGCCGGCAAGGCGTGGACTTGGCGCATTCTTCGCTTGGAATGGACCGACACCGACGAGCAGGGCTTCGAGGAGTTTGTCCGGCGCATCGGCGAGAGCGACTGCAAGACGATGCAGGAATGCCTCACGAGCCCGTCCGCCAATCCGCGCTTCCACGCGACCAACCCGCCTGACATGCGCTTCTTCGCCGATTGCGCTGACCTGCCCTATCTCCTTCGTGCTTATTACGCCTGGAAGAGCGGGTTGCCCTTTTCGTTCGCGAGCGCCATGCGTTCGCTGGGCTCACCCGGTGACATCCGCTACAACAACGGCAACCGGGTCAGCGCGCGCAAGGACCTGATCGCGGCCGGCATCGACGCGCGTCGCGCCATCCCCGACATCACCACGCTCGTCACCACCGCGCAGTTCCGCACCGCGCCGGAGGCGACCGGCCAGCTCCTGCCGGACCAATACCCGGTCGGCATGACCCGCAGCAGCATCAAGCCCGGCACCATCATCTATGACGCCTACGGGCATATCGCTGTTGTTTACAACGTCACGCGCGAGGGCCGCGTGCTGTTCATGGATTCGCATCCCGACAACTCGCTCACGCGGGGACTATACGGCCGCGCCTTTCATCGGCAGGCCCCGTCCGTCGGCGGCGGCTTCAAGCGCTGGCGGCCGTTGAAGCTTGCGGGCGCCACGCGCCAGAGCGACGGCAGCTACACCGGCGGACGCGTCGAGCTCGCGCCAGATCATCGGCTCAGCGACTGGTCCGATGAGCAATACTTCGGCACCGAGACACCTCGCACAACAGACTGGCGCGAGGCGCGTTTCACCATCAACGGCCGCGAGAAGGACTACTACCACTTCGTGCGCCTGCGCCTGGCACCTGCAGGCTTTCGCTACGATCCGATCGATGAAACGCGCGTCATGGTGCGCAACCTGTGCCGTGACATCCACTACCGGCGGGAGGCCATCGACTTCGCCCTCAAGGCGGGCTTGCATCGGCGCACGCCGCCGGCACGCCTGCCCTACAATATCTATGGCACGGACGGACCTTGGGAGATCTACTCCACGCCCTCGCGCGATGCCCGCCTCAAGACCGGCTTCAAGGAGCTGCGCGACGAGATAGCCCGCTTTCTCGAGCTGAATGCCCGCAACAGCGACGAAATCATCTACACAGGCACCGACTTGAAGCAGGACCTGCGCGAGGTATACGAGGCTGAAACCGCGGCCTGCACCGTCACTTACACGCGCAGCAATGGCACCCCCACCACGCTGACGTTCCGCGACGTCGCCGTGCGCCTTTTCGACCTGTCCTTCGATCCCTACCAGTGTGTCGAGCGCCGCTGGGGCGCGAGCACCGCGGAGGAGCTTGCAAGCTGTCCTGACGCGGACGTTAAAACGGCTTGGTATAACGCGCAGCAGCGCCTGCGTAATCAGATCGACCGCGTCTACGACGCCCGCATGGATTTCACGCTGGCCGACCTGAAGAAGAAACCACCCGGCAGCGGCGTCGACGCGCCGCCCGATATCAGCATCTCAGCACTGATCGACGGCGGGCACTGACCCGCCGCCGACTGTTATGTTATTCCGCCGCCACGCGATAGCGCCTCGCGTACTCCATCAATGCATCGTCGGCGCACGCCTTGATCGGCGTGAAGTCGCGGTGGGCGATGAACTCCGGCCGCTTGAACTGCGTGATGTGGTTGGAGACTGCGCACAGCGTCAGATACACAATCTTGCGCGGATAGGGCGTGATGTTGGACGGCGACGCGTGCGCCAGGTTGCCGTGGAACATCAGCACCGTACCGGGCTTGCCGGTCGGCGCGACGATGCCGCCTTCGTCAACGAGCTTGGTCACCGTCTCGTTGTCGAGCGTCCACAGCGGATAGCTGGTCGTGGCCTTGTCGTGCCCGGCCGCCAGCGTGCCCTGCTTGTGGCTCTTGGGAATGAACATCAGCGGGCCGTTGATCGGCATCACCTCGTCGAGGAACACCGAGATGTTCATGGCGCGCGCCTCCGGCATGCCGTCGTCCCGCTTCCAGGTGCCGTAGTCCTGATGCCACTGCCACACCTCGCCGTCGAACGGCGCCTTGGCGTTGATCTTGAACTGATGCATGTAGACCGGCTCGCCGAAGAACTGCTCAAGCGGCTCGATCAAGCGTGGATGCCGGCCCAGAATTCCGAACGCCTCGTTGTAGGTATGTGCAGCAAATGCCGTGCGCGGCGCACCCGACTTCTCGCGCCAGACTTCCTCGCGGCTGGACTTGTAGATCTCCTCGGCCTCTGCCCGCAGAACCGCCATCTCCTCGCCGGAGAAGCAGTTCTGCATCACGATGTAACCCTGCTCGTCGAAGTCCTTGAGCTGTTGCTGCGTGAGCTTCATGGGTCTCCTCCTGTCGTTGCTTATGGACTTTGTTGCGTATGCTCGGTCGCCCTCAATCGCTCGAGGCGTCGCGCCGTGTCCTCGCCGGCGCCAGCCACATGATGGCGCATCAGCGTCGCCGCCTTGTCGGGTTTGCCTTCCAGAACCGCCGCCAGAACGAGCGCATGCTCGCTCCACACGCGCTGGCGGATTTTTGGATCGGTCAGAACCGATCCCATAGAGCGCATGAAATGCGGCCACTGATCCGAGATCGTTTCGGTGATCGCCGTGTTGCCCGACATGAGATGCAGCACGGAATGAAAGGCCACATCGGCATCGACGAGATCGACGATCTTGGCATCAGCACCAAGGTTTGCCCCCTTGGTCAACGCCTCTTGCGCCGCTCTGCGCTCGCGCTCCGTCAGCTTCCCCGCCGCCGCACGCCGGGCGGCGAGCTCCGCTGCCAGCCCCTCGAGCGACTCGCGCACCTGGTAGAGATCGCGAATGCGCTGCGCATCGAGCGGGGCGACGATCAAGCCGCGCTTGCCGTGCTCGATGAGCAGGCCGCGGCGCCTCAGAAGTTGCAGGGCATGGCTGACAGGTTGGCGCGAAACGCCGAGCCGGGTAGCAATGCTTTCTTGGGTCACGCGCGTGCCAGGCGCGAGCGTTCCATCAACGATCGCGGCCAGAAGCCGGTCATGCACCTGGTCGATGAGGTCGGGCGACGCCGTGAGGGCAATCAGCGACAAACCAAAACCCTCCCAAGAAAAGCATGTCCTTTTCGGGAGTTTATAGAATTCTGAATTCAGAATGCAATCGATTTTCGAGGACAGATCCTATGGGGCCGCCGGCACCTCCGGCAGGTAGCCACGCATTGTCAGCACGTGGAACCGCCAGATCAGCAGCACCGCATAGATCGCGAGCCCCAGCGAAAGGCCGATCCAAACGCCGAGTGCCCCCAATCCCACGGGAAAGGCCAGCCAATAGCAGCTGACAAAGCCGATCCCCCAGAAGCTGACCGCGGCGAAAAGCAGAGGCAGACGCGTGTCGTTGAGGCCGCGCAAGGCGCCGGCCGCGACAGTCTGCACACCGTCGGCAATGAAGAACGTCATGCCCATGACCAGCAGCAGTGCGGCCAGCGCCACAGTCTCGGCTGCAGCTGCATTCGCGTCAGGTCCAAGAAAGAGCAGCGGAATCTGGTGCCGCGTCAGCGCGACGAGCGCAGTCGCGCCGGCCATGAACACGGCGCCGAGACCGATGGCGACCAGTCCAGCGCGACGGCTTGCTGGCGCGTCACCACGTCCGACCGCCTGGCCCACACGCACCGTTGCGGCAAGCGAGATGCCGAATGGCACCATGAACATCACCGCAGCCGTCTGCAGCGCAATCTGGTGCGCGGCAAGCGCCGTCGTGCCGATACGCCCCATCAGCAGCGCCGCGGCCGCGAACACGCCGAACTCCAGCAGGTACGAGCCCGAGATCGGCAAGCCCACGGCCAGCAGCTGGCGGAACAGCATGGGATCGAAGCGCCAGAACCGGCCCAACACGCGGTATTTCTTGAACGGATGGCGGGCATAGCACACCCACACGGCAACAGCGCACATGGCAAGGTTCACGAAGGTCGTCGCCAGGCCCGCGCCCAGCAGATCGAGCTCCGGCAGGCCGAACGCGCCGTAGATCAGCGCATAGGCCAGCACGCCGTTCGCTGGAATGGCGGCCAGCGTGATCCATAGCGCCGGCTCCGGCCGGTTCACCGCGCTCATGAAATTGCGCAGTGCCATGAAGGCCCAGGCCGGTACCAGGCACCAGCAGAGGCCCGACAGGTAGCGGTGGGCAAGGGCTGCCGCGTCCGGCGCTTGCCCAAGTGCCAGCAGGATTTCTTCGCCCCACAATTGGATTGCCGTTAGCGGAATGCCCGCGATCACGGCCGCCCACAAGCCGACACGCAGGGACCGGCGCACCATGCGCGGCTCGCGCGCGCCGAAAGCCTGCGACGCGAGTGGTGCCACGGCCGCGACGAGACCCATGCCGACGGTAAAGGCTGCAAATAGCACCGTGTGCGCCAGCGCCGTAGCGGCGACGACCTTGTCGCCCAGGCGGCCCAGCAGAATCATATCGGTCGTCATCATCGCGACCTGGCCCAACTGGGTCAGCGCCATGGGCGCCGCCAGCCGAACGGTCTCGGTCAGCTCGGTGCGAAAAACGGTTCCGTTCGCCGATGCATCAGCACCGGCGGTTGTCATGCTGCCAGATGAGGTCATGCGTGCAACATAGGCAGCAATGCCCAAAAGGGAAGCAGCAACGTGCCGCCGCCAATCACGATTGCTGACGTCGATTTGACATGCGTTGCGCGACCGCAGGATAGTTGTGCTCAATCAGTGCCCTTAAGGGGCCGCAGCCAGGAGGAGCGCGTCGATGTCGCTCAAGGAAAAGGGCGCTATCACCGGCATCGGCGAGACCGCCTACTCGCGTGCCTCCGGAAAGAGCGTGCTGGCGCTGCAGCTTGAGGCTTCTCTTGCGGCCATCGCTGACGCCGGCCTCACGCCCAAGGACATCGACGGCATCATCGTCTACGGCTCGACGGTAGCCGAAGATTTCATCACCAATTTCGGTATCGCCGATCTGCGCTTTTCTGCCGTCACGCCGATGGGCGGCGCCAGTTCGGTCGCCGCCGTCCAGTGCGCCATCGCCGCCATCAGCGCCGGCATCTGCAATCACGTGTTGATCCCGCTTGGCCGCAACGGCTCGTCGGGGGGACGCATCAGCACGCGCGTGCAGCAGATGCCGCAGTTCCGCACCATCGGTGAATTTGAGATGCCCGTCGGAGCCATCGCGCCCGCACAGCTTTACGCGCCGATGGCGCGCCGGCACATGGAGCTCTACGGTACCACCAGCCGCCATCTGGCCGAGATCGCCGTCAACACGCGCAAGCACGCCCTCCTCAACGGCCGCGGCATGATGACGAAGCCGCTGACGGTCGAGGAGCACCAGACCTCGCGCATGATCTCCGATCCGCTGCGCCTGTTCGACTGCTCGCTCGAAAGCGACGGCGGTTGCGCCATCGTGGTCAGCGCCGCCGAACGTGCGCAGGACATGAAGCAGCCAGCCGTGGTCGTGATGGGCGTCGCCGAAGGCCATCCCGATTCACCCAGTGCCATCACGCAGCGGCCCGATCTGACACGGCTCGGGCTCGCCAAAGCCGCACCAAAGGCTTTCAAGATGGCAGGCGTCTCGCACGCCGATATCGATGTCGCCGAGGTGTACGACTGCTTCACCTACATCGTTCTGTGCCAGCTCGAGGACATGGGCTTCTGCAAGAAAGGCGAAGGCGGGCCGTTCGTCATGGACGGCGCCATCGCGCTCGACGGCAAGCTGCCGCTCAACACACACGGCGGCCTTCTTAGTCAGGCCCACATGGCTGGGATTAATCACGTCGTCGAGCTGACGCGCCAGTTGCGCGGCGCCGCCGGCAAGGCGCAGGTCAAGGACGCGGAGATCGGCCTCGTCACTGGCTACGGCGACATGGGCGATGGCTCCATCGCCATCATGCGGAGGGCCTGACGATGGAGTATTTGAAGCCGGTGCCCGAGCCCACGCCCGAGTCCAAGCCCTACTGGGACGCGCTCAACGAGGGACGGCTGGTGCTGCAGTCTTGCGGCGCCTGCGGAAAGGTGCGGCACTATCCCCGCCCGCTGTGCGACGCCTGCTACTCTTTCGATGTGCGCTGGATCGAGGCCAAAGGCACCGGCACGGTCCATAGCTGGACCGTGACGCATCACGCCTTCAATCCCGGCTTCAAGACGGAGCTGCCGTACGTGCTCGTGACGGTGGACCTCGCCGAAGGCGTGCGCATGCAGGCGCCGCTGCGCGATGCGGATGCGGGTTCACTCAAGCCCGGTCTCCCGGTGCGTCTGCAGATCGAGCTGGCACGGGATGGCCTGGCGCTGCCGGCGTTCGCTCTCGCGGCAAAGGCTTGAGCGATGGCAGCGACCGTCGACATCGATGATCTGCGCCGTCACATCGGCAAAACCGTCGAAGAGCACGATGTCGCCACTGCCGCGCCTTTGCACGGCCTGATCGTCACGTTCGATCGCGACGAGCCGCCGCCCAAGGAGGGAGACATTATCCAGCCGGGCTGGCACGGCGCGTACTTCCTACAGATGTCGCGCAAGGCAAAACTCGCGGCGGATGGCTTGCCGGTCGAATCGGCACTTCTACCGCCGATGCCGTTTCCGCGTCGCATGTATGCCGGCGCCGATATCGCCTTTCACGAACCCATCCGCGTCGGCGATCGCCTGCGGCGCGTGAGCGAGCTTACCGACATATCCCTGCGTGAGGGCAGCACAGGCGCCTTGATCTTCGTTACCCAGACGCGCAGCATCTTCACGCCGCGCGGGCTCGCCGTCGTCGACCGCTGGCATACGGTGTTTCGCGAGGAAGTGTCCGCCGGCGCACAAAGTGCTACGCCGAAGCGCGATACGCCCGAAGGCGACCTCCCATGGCGGCGCACCATCGAGGTCGATCCCGTCTCGCTGTTCCGCTATTCGGCGCTGACCTTCAACCCGCATCGCATCCATTACGACCGGGGCTACGCGACGACCGCGGAAGGCTACCCAGGGCTCGTCGTGCACGGACCCTATTCGCAGCAATGCCTGCTGGACTTCGCGCGCGATCACGTGCCCGGCCGCCGGATGACGGCATTCACCCAGCGCGCGCGTGCCCCGTTGTTCGACACGTCACCCTTCACGCTCGTGGGCCGGCCCGCCGATGAGGGCCGCGGCGCGGACCTGTGGGCCCTGACGCATCAGGGAACCATCGCCATGCAGGCGAAAGCCACCTTCGTCTGATAGGCGGCGAAGGCAGGCGTGGAACTCACACCTGCCGACACGGGCAAATAACGACCCGATTTAGGCAGCCTTCGGCTTGGTGTAGGCGGGCGCCGACTGCAACTGATCCTTGGTCATATTGATCGTGAAGTACGGCTTGCCGTCGCTATGCAGCATGCGCTTCACCTGATCGGCGGTCATCGACACGGACTTTTGGCCGATGCCGAGGAACCCGCCGACGCCGATAATCACGGCCGTGACCTTTCCACTCTCGTCGAGCACAAGATCACTGACGTCACCGACATTCTCGCCGGACATGTTGTAGACGCGGCCGTTCATGAAGTCGGACGCATGCCATGCACCCTTGACCTCTTGCGTCGGAGGTGTGGGCTTAGTCTGCGTCACTGGAGGTGAGGTTTGCGTCGAGGGAGCTTGCTGAGCCTGGGCGGCGGCAGCAAGCAACGTCAGGACGGCAGCAGCGATGACAGAGGTGCGCATCAGAAAACCTCCTTGAATCAATAAGAAAGCTGCCTCTCCAACCTGCCGCGACGCGCGTTGGTTCCAGGCCGGATCGGTGCGCGGAGGCGCCCCGCGAAAAAAAGTCTCAAAAAAATTTGCGGGTCGCGAATAAAGCCGTGGCTGACCCGTTGTTGTAGCGATCCGCACCCCGCACGCGGATCAAATGGACAGGGCGCCTCTCCCCGCACGAGGCGCCCTTTTCTATGGCAACGTCAGCCGAATGCCGCCCGCTGCGGAAAGGGCGACTACATGCGCTCCTTGATCTGGCGAATTTTTCGCAGCTGCCAGTTGGCAATGACATTGGGCGTGCGCCCAAAGACGGCCCAGGCATGCCCAAGAATGCCAAGACCCCAGCCCAGGAAGGGCCACTGCACCCACCAGCCGTCGGCGCTGTCCATGCTGTTGATGACCAGCATCAGGGCCATGACGACGCCGAACACCGCCAAATGGATATAAAAGCCCGTCATTTCCTCGACTTTGCGCTGCGCGCGCACGAGCTTCTCGTGTGGATCCATGGGCTCGCCTCTCCTCTTCGACATGACTGCTACAAACGCGCGCGCGGGATTGCGCGCAACACTGTCGGCCCCAAACGAGGCTACAGCCTTTGGCAAATCTAAATGGTTGAGGAAATGGTGGAATTCAACCCCGGGCGCATGCGGAGCGCCCAGAGGCCGCAGGTTGGGGCCGTCTAGCCCATTCGCCGCAAGGATTTTGCATACCCGTCGATGAGCGGCAGCACCGTGTCGGCCTTGGCCGCTGGCACATCGAAGACGACGCGCGCCACGCCGGCGTCGCGATAGCGCTTCAATGCGTCGAGATCGTTGGCAACACCGAAGATCGAGACCGGAATGGTGCTGGGATCGCGCCCGGCCTCGACCGCCATCCGGCGGAACTCGGGAAGATGGGTCAGCACATCCGGATATTGAGGCCGGGACGCATGCGGCAGCCAGCCGTCCCCATAGGCGATGGCCCGGCGCGCGGAGTATGGAAACGCGCCACCCACGATGACCGGCGGATACGGCTTCTGGACGGGCTTCGGCCACGTCATCATCGGCGGGAACTTGACCAGCTTGCCGCTGTATTCGGGCTTGGACTTGGTCCAGATCTCGCGCATGGCTTCCACTTGCTCACGCATCAGCGTGAACCGGGTTTTGAACTCGGTGCCGTGATCGGCCATCTCCTCGGCGTTCCAGCCGCCTCCGATACCGAACAGGAAGCGTCCGTTGGACACCTGGTCCAGGCTGGCGACCGACTTGGCCGTCTGGATGGTGTCGCGCTGGATGATGAGGCAGATGCCCGTACCGAGCTTAAGCTTGCTGGTGACGGCAGCGGCAGCCGTCAACGTGACGAACGGGTCCATCACGTCATAGTACATTTTCGGCACATCCCCGCCTTTGGGGAACGGCGACGTGCGCGACAGCGGAATGTGCGAATGCTCCGGCGCCCATAACGACTCGATCCCGCGCTCTTCGAGCGCACGGGCAAGCTCTGCCGGACCCACGGAATAGTCCGTGAAGAAAATCGCGACGCCGAAATCCATGTTGCTCCTCCCACGTGATCTCGAGATCTTTGTGCCAAGCTTACAGCAGATGCGCCCGTTAACAACATCGCGCGGTGCGATCCGGCTGCGTTTGCCAGCGCGGGAGCCGGCGTGTAGATGCTGACGATAGCCCGCACACGAAGGCCCAGATGAGCACGGGACGGACAACAGCCCATGAGCAACGACACCTATGACTCCGTCATCGTCGGTGGCGGACTGGCCGGGCTGGTCACCGCCGCGCGCGCCACGGAGCTCGGGCTGTCCGTGGCCGTATTGGAAAAAGGCGAGGGCGAGCGCTATCCGTGCAACGCGCGCATGTCCGGCGGCGTCTTCCACGTGGCCTTCAACGACATCAAGTCGCCACCGGCGACATTGCGCGCCGCGATCGACGCCGCGACTGCGGGCAGCGCCGAGGACGGCCCCGCGCAGGCCATGGCGGAAAAAGCCGGCGCTCTGGTCGACTGGCTCGGCAAGCAAGGCGCGCGCTTCATTCGCACCAACGTCGCCTGGCAGAACTACATCCTGGCACCGCCGCGGCCATTGCGAGCCGGCATCGACTGGATCGGACGCGGCCCCGATGTGTTGTTGCGCCAGCTCGTCGGCGTTATCGAAAAGCGCGGCGGCAAGATCCACCTGGGCGCCCGCGCAACGTCACTAACAATGCAGGACGGCCGATGCACCGGCGTGGCAGCCGAAGCCGCAGGTCAGCCGCTGCGCCTTACGGCCCGCACCGTGGTGCTAGCCGACGGTGGATTTCAATCCGACGCCGAGATGTTGCGCCGGCACATCACGCCTGAGCCTGCCAAGCTCAAGCAGCGCGGCGGCGTCACGGGCACCGGCGACGGCTTGCGCATGGCCCAGGACGCGGGCGCGGCGATCACCGCGCTCGATCGCTTCTATGGCCACCTCCTCTGTCGAGATGCCATGTACAGCGACAAAGTGTGGCCCTATCCCGAGCTCGATGGCATCGCGACCGCCAGCATTTTGGTGAGCGAACGAGGCACCCGTTTCCTCGACGAAGGCCGCGGCGGCGTGTGGATCGCAAATACGATCGCCAAGCAGACCAATCCGCTGTGTGCGACCATCATCTTCGACAGCAGGATCTGGGAAGGGCCTGGCCGATCCGCGCGCATCCCCGCCAACCCGTGCCTGGAGAGCGCCGGCGGCACCATCCTTCGAGCGCCGACACTCGCTGCGTTGGCCGAGAAGGCCAGCGTACCGGCTACCGCACTGGAGACGACGGTCGCTGCTTACAACGCAGCCGTACACGACAAGTCGTTCGCCACATTGTCGCCCGCGCGCTCGCCGGTAAAATTCACGCCATGGGCCATCGAGACGGCACCGTTCTTCGCCATTCCAGTCTGCGCCGGCATCCCCTACACCATGGGCGGCATTCGCATCGATGCCGATGCGCGCGTGTTGCGCGACGATGGCAGCATCATCGAAGGTCTGTACGCCGCCGGCACGACGACGGGCGGCCTCGAAGGCGGGGAGCCCGCCGCCTATCTCGGCGGACTGACCAAGGCTGGCGTGCAAGGCCTTTGTGCTGCGGAGCACATTGCGCGTACACTCCAGAAATAAGAAACCGCACGGGAACGAACGCTACATGATCTACATGGTGGAGATGGATTTCCGCAATACCGAGCGCGAGCACGACTGGCACACGTGGTACATCGGGCACGTCACGACCCTGATCACCAAAGTGCCGGGCTTTCGCGCCACCCAGCGCTTTCGCGGACTGACGCCGATGCCGGCGCCGTGGATGGCGATCCACGATGTCGTGTCACCCGATATTTTCGAGAGCAAGGAATACAAGGCCGTTGGCGGACCAGCCTCAACGGGTGAATGGCAGAACCAGCACACCAACTGGACGCGCAACGCCTATGCCGGGATCGACAATACGCCGGACGTTCCCCTCGATGCGCATCTGCTCGTTGCAGAAGCCGGCGCGAAACTTCCGGCACCGCACGCAGCAAACGTGATCTGGCTCGAGAACGTCGGCCTGGACCGCACGACAGGTGGCCGTGGCATTGCCATCGTGCCGCCGGGCAAGCTGACGGCGAACCTTTTTCACACGCCGAAGGTGGGGGTCTACAAGCCCATCACACCGCGCGTCGGCGAATAGTGCGGTCGGCGCGAGACTTTCGGCGTGAACGACGCGACTCCAATGCGTGCAGCGGCTGCAGCGCTGGCCGTCGAGACAGACGTCGTGGTCGTCCCCGACGCAACGCGGCACATGACGTCGTCTCCGCTGACCTGCCCGAAGCAGCACGGCCCGCATGAACCGCGAGGGAAAGGCATGAACGACTATCCGACCGTGCGGCTGTTGCTGCGCTGGGGCAACCACATGGCGACTGCCGCCGCAGTCGCGATGCCTGTCTTTGCGTTGCTGCTGATGGCCGAGGGCTGGCCGTGGACAACGCTCCTCGCCGGCTTGTTTGCCGGCGTGGCCGTCCTCATTCTAGCCCGCAGCTACGTCGAGCTGATCCGCATCATCGCCGATACGCTGCTCCCGCGGTAAAACGATCCCGTCCGAATCCAGCCAGGATCGCAGGGCACACGGCGCGGCGGCAGACCGCTATTGAGCGTAAAGCTCCTGCGTCCGCTTCCGGTCGCGTTCGACGCGCGCTAGCATATCCTTGGCGCCCTCATAGGACACAAGCAGTCCGGCATTGAGCATTTTTTCCTTCACTGCCGGGTCGGCCAGAACCGCCTTCAACGCATCGTTCCACGCCGTAACGATGTGCGGTGGAAGCTTCGGCGGACCGGAGACGCCGATCCAGAAGAGGGTTTGGACGTTTGCCGCGCCGACCTCAGTGGTCGTCGGAATATCGGGGATCATCGGCCAACGCTCCGGACCGGCGACAGCAAGAACGCGGAGTTTCTTCGCACTCAGCGGCGCTGCGATGGCGCTGAAGGTCCCGGTTCCCATCGTGACGTGGCCGCCCGCCGTCATCGTCACCGCCTCGGCCCCACCCTTGAGGGCGATTGCACGCGGCTTCTTGATATCGACACCATTGGCAGCGGCGAACGTGCGGAACACCATGTCCTGCGCACCGACGCCGCCGAGCGACGTCCACGTGAACGTTTCGGTGTCCTTCTTCAGCGCGTCCGACGCATCCTTCAGGGTCTTGAAGGGCGAGTCGATGTGCACGATGAACATCATTGGGGTGTAGGCGGTAGTGGCAATGAACGTGCGATCCGTCACTTTGTAGGGCAGGTTCTTGACCACGGTATCGAGCATGGCACTGGAGGCGATGTTGTCGGCCAGTATCGTGGTGCCGTCGGGCTTGGCTGCCATCACTTCGGTCACGGCCGGCACGGTGTTGCCACCCGGCTTGTTGATGACTTTAACCGGCACCTTCCAGTGTGCCTCCAGCGCCTGGGCCATGACGCGCGTACCGGAATCCGTCGATGCGCCGGCGACGAACGGCACGATGATTTCGATTGGCTTGGTGGGGTATTTCTCCTGCGCAGCGGTAGGCGTGACGGCAGCGGCACTCAGCAGCGCGGCCAGCGCCATCGGCAAATATCTCGACATCATTTCCTCCGTTGTGGCGGCCGCGCTTATCACAGCTCGCCGATATCCGTTGTCGCTCATACTTCGCTCGCACTACCCTTCATCAGATCCGCAGCCATGCGCGAGCGTCTGCGCAGCGCCATAGTGAACCCCAGGACGAGCACCGCTGCAATAATCAGTGCAAGCGATATCGGACGCGCAATGAAAATCATCGGGCTGCCGGTAAGGGCAATCGACTGCCGCAGCGCCTGCTCGAACATCGGACCGAGGAGGAAGCCCAGCACCAGCGGCGCCAGCGGCAGTGCCAGACGGCGCATGGCGTAGCCGACGATGCCGAACAGGATCGCGACCCACACGTCGAACAGCGTATTGCGCGGCGCGTAGGCACCAACGACGCAGATGGCAAGCACGATGGGGCCGAGCACATGATAGGGCACGCGACTGATGCGGGCCCACACGCCGACCAGCGGCAGGTTGAGCACGAGCAGCACCGTGTTGGCGATCAGCATGGAGCCGATGACGGTCCACACCAGCAGACCCTGGTGCTGGAACAGCATGGGGCCAGGAGTCAGCCCGTTGATCATCAAGGTCCCGAGCATGATGGCCAGCGCCGGGCTCGTTGGGATGCCGAGCGACAGGAGAGGAATGAATCCCGCCATGGCGGTCGCATTGTTGGCCGCTTCCGGCGCGGCGACGCCTTCAATCATGCCGGTGCCGAATTTCTCGGGTGTCTTGGAGATGTTTTTCTCGACATCGTAAGCCAGATACGCTGTCAGCGCCGGCAGCATGCCCGGCAACAAGCCCAGCACGAAACCGATCCCGGTGCCGCGAAGCGAAGCCATAAGTCCGCGCTTGAGCTCGCTGCCACGCGGGATCATCGACAACCACGACCCGAGCTTGCCCGCATAAATCCGGTCGACGTTCTGCTGCAAGCTCGTCAGCACTTCGGCGATGCCGAACAGGCCGATCAGCACCGGCACGATGTCGAAGCCTTTCATGAGTTCCATGGAGCCGAAATTCAGCCGCTGCGTACCCGTCAGCGGATCCGTGCCCACCGACGCGAGCCACATGCCGAAAATGCCCAAGGCCAGACCGCCTATGAACGAGGAACCGGCAAAACTCACCAGCGCCGTCATCGAGAAAAGAATGAGGCCGAAATATTCGGGTGGGCCGAAGCGCAAAGCCAGGTCGGCGACGAATGGACCGATCACCGCAATCGCGGCTGTCCCCAGCATGCCGGCCATGTAAGAGCCGATGGCGGCGATCGCAAGCGCCTGGCCGCCGCGGCCCGCGCGCGTCATGGGAAAGCCGTCCTGAGCGGTGACGACCGAGGACACCTCACCCGGGATGTTCATGAGAATGGCGGTGGTCGACCCGCCGTACATGGCCCCGTAGTAGATGCCAGCCATGATGATGATGGCGCCATCGGGCGGCAGGTACAGCACCATTGGCAGCAGGATCGCCATGGCGGACGCGGGCCCAAGCCCGGGCAGGATGCCGACCAGAGTGCCGAGCAGGCAGCCGATCAAAGCGAAGCCGATGTTGACGAGCGTCAACGCATTCGCAAGACCATCGAGCAGACCGACATCCATCGCTTCCCCCCTGCCATGCTCCACCCGTCCTGGCGGTGAACGCCGGCGGGCAGTTCATTGTGGCGTGTGGCAGAGGGCACCGCGTCAGGGCTCGCCACGACATGGCGATCATTGCTAGCATGCCCGGTAGCGGTCACCGAGCAAAATGCCGCGCAGGGAGGGAAGCGGCATCTTCATGCTGTATCGGGTCCAAGGTTTCATGTACCTGCTGCTGGGCGGCGTTTCGCTGGCGGAGGGTTGGCACATCACGCAGACCGCGCGCGAAGCCGCCAACTTCGACGCCATCGGTCCTGATCGCTATCTCATCGCGTTGGGCGTTTTGCTGCTCGCTACCGGCCTGTGGATGGCCCTGCGCCCGCAATCGGCCGAGGAAGCGCAACCGTCCTATTGGTCCCCCGCAACGCGTACGAACCTCATGGTATGCATCGCCATGCTTGCAGCATTTGCCTTGGCGATGCCGTATATCGGGTTCACGCTGGGCTGCTTCGTCTTTCTCGCCGTGCTGTTCCACCAGCTGAGCGACTGGTCATGGGTGCGCAGCGCAGCCGCGTCTGCCCTGACGTCCGCGTTCTTCTACGTCGGCCTCATCCGGCTGGCCGATGTCCCGCTTCCGAGCGGAATGGTGAGTTTATGAGCGCAAATCAATTGAGCGCATAAAGTTTCCCGCTGCTTAACCTTCCGAAAAGGATGACAGTTGGCGGCTGCAACGCGCTAACGCTGCTTAACCTCCATGCTGCAAGATCAACCTGCAGACTGCCCATCACTTGCATCACTTGGGCGTGTCGAGGATCAGTCGCATGCAGGAGAAGCGCGCCTTTCCCCGCTATGACGTGGAGATCGAGGGTCGCCTCATCTTTGCCGACGGCGCCTGCGTGCTCGATTGCGTGATCATCGACATTTCCGAAAGTGGGGCCCGCATCAAGACCGCCCTCGACGTGGTGGCGCCGCACCGAGTCTATCTTTGGCAGGCCAAGACGGCGATGGTCTTCGAATGCGAGGTCCGCTGGCAGGAGCGCAAGCTGATTGGCCTCCTCTTCGTCGATATCTGCGGACGGCAGATGCGGAAATCGTTGATCGAAGCCTGCTTTCCCGAGCACCACAAAAGCAGGGTCGAGAGATGGCTCGGACACGAAACGCCCGAGAACTGAGGGACGCTGGAACGCGCCTCGCCTCCTACCGCCGATACCGCTTGCGATACTGCGTCACACGATAGGTCTTGTTCGCACGATAGGTCTTGCGTACGGGAGGCTCCAGCCACGCGTCCGGCACGCGATCCCGGGGATGAGTGAAGGCATTCGCGGCCCAAGCCGGATACCCGCAAAACTCGCCGCGCACGTTGCAAGCGGCCTGCGCGTGTGAACTCGCTGCCACAATGCCCAATCCCAGACTTGCCAACAAGAGAACGCTGCGCATCTAAACCTCGCTGAGTGACGCTAGCGATGACATGCGACCTGACGGCGGCGCCTCGCAAGGCCGCTCGCGTACATGTGATCACCTTTCTGGGAAACATCGATCTGCCCGAGCCTCGCGCAATGCGGCATTCCCCAGCCTCGGCACATATGCAGGCCGAAAGCGGCAAGGATTGCACGCCCTTCCCGTTTTCATTCGTCCATCATTCTCAGCCCAGTCCGGCGGATGCCAGCGCACTCTGGGGACGCCCTAAAAATTCCAATACCGCGCGCCTCCATACTGTCGCATCATGCTCGTGTGCCGTGACGCTGACCGGAGTGCATCGATGCTGCCCTCGCAACGTGCCTTGTTCGATATCCCGCGGGAGATCTGCTACCTCAATGCGGCCTCGTGGAGTCCCCTGCCGCTGGCGACGCTCGAGGCAGGCCGCGCCGCCGTCGGGCGCAAGGGAACACCGTGGACTCTCGATGCCGCGTTCGCTAACCGGCAGCATGAGCGCGCCCGCAAAGCTGCGAGTCAGCTGATCAATGCCGATCCCGACGATATCGCGTTGATTTCGTCGGTCGGCTACGGCGTAGCCGTCGCGGCAAAAATTCTCAACGTGCCGCGCGGATCCCGTGTCGTCGTGCTGCAGGACGATCACTCCTCACCCGTACTGGAGTGGCAGACGCGCGCGGAAGCGCAGGGCTTCACCATCGAGACCGTACCACAACCGGAAAACGGCGACTGGACATCGGCCATCCTGGCGGTCATCGAGCGCCCGGGCGCTCCGCCGGTGGGCCTTGCCTCGATCTCCTCGGTGCATTGGTCAGACGGCGGGGCGGTGGATCTCGATCGGGTAGCCAAGGCGTTGCGCCAGCAGGGCGCCGCGTTTCTGATCGACGCAACGCATGCGGCCGGCGTCATGAGCCTGGATGTCGCCAAGCTCGACCCGGACTTCGTGATCTTCCCGACGTATAAATGGCTGCTCGGGCCTTACGGCCGTGCTTTCCTCTATGTCGCCAAGCGGCACCAGCACGGCGTGCCGCTCGAGCAGACCTCGTTCGGGCGCCGTGACGTGCGCGCCGAGCAGAGCGTCTATTTCGCCGATACGCGCTACGTTCCCAACGCGCGCCGCTTCGACATGGGCGAGCGCGATCATTTCATTTCGATGGAGATGGCATCGATCGGCATGGAATTGCTCGCCGCGTGGGGGTTCCCCATCGTCGAGAAGCGCCTCCTGATGCTCACGGAGCGCATCGCCGATGGCCTCCGCGGCCTTCCCGTCCAGATCCCGGAAACCCGCGTGCGAGCACCGCACGTTCTGAGTCTCGGCTTCAAAGCCGGGATGCCGAAAGGCCTGATTGAGGGCCTTGCCGCTGAGCACATCTACGTCGCCCCGCGGCTCGGCCGCATGCGCATCTCGCCGCATGTGTACAATGATGAGGCGGACGTGGATCGCTTTGTGCAGGCCATGCGCCAGCGGCTGTCATAAGCTGTCGGCCACGTCCTGGGCACCCGCAACGCATCTGCCACGGCCAAAGGAGGTGTGCATGCTCGCAATGCAGTTCATCCGGTCTTTGACGTTGGGCGGCTTCCTTGCGGCAGGATGGACACTCGCACCCTCCGCCAGCGCGCAGACCCCGCAAGGCCCATCGGCCGATGACCTCGTCGCCGCGGTGGTGCAGGTCAAGACATTCATCAATCCCGACGGCCGAACGGTCGAGAACCTTGGGCGGGAGCGGCAGGGAAGCGGCGTCGTCATCTCGAGCGATGGCCTGGTGCTCACCATTGGCTATCTGATGGTCGAAGCGCACGCGGCCGAAGTCACGACGAATGATGGCCGCACGGTCACAGCGGACGTCGTCGGCTACGACTACGACACGGGCTTCGGCCTGCTGCGCGCCTCCGCGTCGCTGAAGGTGCGGCCTATGGAGCTCGGCAAATCCGCCGGCCTGAACGAAGGCGACAAGGTTTTGACCATTCGTGCCGGCGGGCACGAGATGATCCGGGCCGCGACAATCGCCGCCAAGCGCGAGTTTGCGGGCTATTGGGAATACCTCCTCGATGAGGCCATCTTCGCCGCTCCGCCGGTTCCCGATTGGAGCGGCGCGGCTCTGGTCGCGCGCGACGGCAGGCTAGCCGGCATCGGCTCGCTGATCGTCGGCGACGCCACGGGCAAGGGCGACGGCGTTCCGGCCAACATGTTCGTGCCCATCGACCTCTTGCCTCCGATCTTGGGGGAGCTGATTGCCGGCGGACGCGTGAGCGGCGCCGCCCGGCCTTGGCTCGGCATCACCACCGACGAAATCAAGGGCCAGCTCGTCGTGCGACGTGTCACGCCTGGCGGACCCGCTGCCAAAGGCGGCATCATGCCCGGTGATACCATCATCGGCCTCGGTGGCGAGGCCATGCCCACGCTCGGCGCGTTCTATCGCAAGCTCTGGGCGCGCGGCAGCGCCGGTGTGCCGGTGCCGCTCGATGTACGCCGCGCCGGCGAGCAGTTGCGCATTGACCTGCAGTCCGTGAACCGGCTCAATCATCTCAAGCTGAATTCGACGTTCTGAATTTTCTAAACAACAACAAAATTGTCTCTCGGGAGCGAAACAACATGCAGCAAGCGCTGTCCGGCATTCGCGTCATCGACATGACGCACAATCAGGCAGGCCCGGCCTGTGCCCAGATCCTCGGGTTTCTCGGCGCCGAGGTCATCAAGCTTGAAGATCCCAAGGGCGGCGACGTTGCGCGTAGCCAGAACGGCGACGGCCTGTTTTTTCTCGTGCTCAACGCCAACAAGCAGAGCCTGACGCTCAATCTGAAGTCAGACGCCGGCAAAGAACTCTTCAAACAGGTGATCGCCAAGTCGGATGTGCTGCTCGAGAATTTCGGGCCGGGCGCGCTGGATCGCCTGGGTCTCGGCTATGACACGCTCGCCAAGGTCAACCCGCGGCTGATCTACGCCACCATCAAGGGCTTCGGCACCTACGGGCCCTACAGCGGCTTCAAGAGCTTCGAGCCGATCGCGCAGGCCATGGGCGGCGCCATGACCACCACCGGGTTTCCCGACAATCCCCCGACCTACGTGATGCCGGCGATCGGCGATTCCGGCACCGGCATGCATATGGCGATCGGGATCCTGGCCGCGTTACAGCAGCGCCATGCGTCGGGACGCGGTCAGCACGTCGAGGTGTCGATGCAGGATTCCGTCGTCAACATCATCCGCGTCAGCCTGCGCGATCGGCAGCGGTATGGCGAGGTGCAGCCGCGCACCGGCAACCAGCTCGGCCGCAACGTGCCGGGCACGACGTATCCGTGCGCGCCTGGCGGCCCCAACGACTACGTCTTCATCTTTGCCCAACCGCAGATGTGGCCGGCCATGCTCAAAGTCATGGACATGCCCGAGCTCGCCGAGGATCCGCGCTTCAAGACGCTGGAGGCACGCTGGGAGAATCGCCTCACGCTCGACGCCATCATCGGCAGATGGACGCGCCAGCACGGCAAGCAAGAGGTCATGCGGATGCTGGGCGATGCCGGCGTGCCCTGCGGCGCCTGCCAGGACACCAGCGAGGTCCTTGATGATCCCCACCTCAAGGCGCGCGACATGATTGTCGATGTCCAGGAGCCTGCAAGCGGCAAGATGTATCGCACCGTCGGCTGCCCGATCAAGCTGTCGGACTCGCCCGTCCAGGTCACCAATCCGCCCAAGCTCGGCGAGCAGACCGGCGCCCTCCTCGCTGAGCTGTGCGGCGTCAGCCCCGAGGATCTGCGGCGGCTAAAAGAGAGTGGCGTCGTTTGACCGACACTCAGCTCCGGGAGGAAGGCGCAACGCCGGAGGCCGAGGTACAGCCCGGTCTCCGGCTACTGCTGATTGCGCTCGTTCCCTTCAGCCTCGGCTTCTTCTTCTCGTATCTCTATCGCGCGGTAAATGCAGTGATCGCGCCCGATCTCGTCCGCGACATCGGCTTGAGTGCAGGCGAACTCGGATTGCTGACGGCCGCCTACCTGTTCGCCTTCTCCATGTTCCAGCTTCCGCTCGGCATCCTGCTCGACCGCTACGGGCCGCGACGGGTTCAGGCCACGCTTGTTGCCATCGGCGGCATTGGTGCCCTGATCTTCGCCATGGCCGAGAGCATCACCGTGCTGACCATCGCCCGCGCCATCATCGGCCTCGGCTTTGCCGGCGGCCTGATGAGCGGTTTCAAGGCTGTCGTGATCTGGGTGCCTGAGCCGCGGCGCGCGCTGGCCAACGCCTGGGTGATGTCGACGGGTGCATTGGGCCTGCTGCTGGCGACGGCGCCCATGGAAATGGCGGTCCAGAGTTTCGGCTGGCGCCTCGTCTTCGTGGGCCTTGCCGTCATGACGCTAGCGGTCGCGGCGCTGATCTTCTTTGCCGTGCCCGAACGCACGGTGCAGCCATCCTTGTCCAGCCTTCGCCAGGAGGCCGGTGAAGTCGGCAAGATCTATCGCGATCGCGTCTTCCTGGCGATGGCGCCGCTGCTCGCACTGACCGCCGGCTCGCATATCGCCATCCAGACGCTCTGGGTCGGTCCGTGGTTTCGCGATGTCGCGGGCCTCGATCGCGGCGGTACGGCTTACGGTCTGTTTGTCATGGCATCGGCATTTTTCGTGGGCATCCTCTTCACCGGCGCGGTCGCCGACTGGTTCGCGCGGCGCGGCGTCAGCCTGTTGCACGTCATGATGGGCTTCATCGCGCTGTTCCTGGCCTCGCAGGCGCTGCTCTTTCTGGATATCCGCGGCCTCGATCTCGTGCTGTGGTCGGTCTTCAGCATGACCGGCCAGGTCGCGATCCTGGCCTACCCTTGGCTCGCGCGCTATTTCGGAACGCGCATGTCGGGGCGCGCCAACACCGCCATGAACCTCCTGATGTTCCTGGCCGCGTTCGCCGTGCAGTACGCGATCGGCGCGATCATCGATACCTATTCCGCGCCGGCACCCGGCCGGTACGATCCGGCCGCCTATCGGCTCGCGTTCGGGGCCGTTCTCGCTGTGCAGCTTGTGGCCCTGCTCTGGTACCTCGTGAACGCGCAGCGGCTGCGCAAGGCGGAGTACACAACGGCGCCGTCAAGCTAGGCGCCGGGCTGCTACTGTTTCTCAATCCCGAACTTCGGCGCGAACTCGATCCACTCGCGGGTCATCTCAGCAAGGCGCGTGGCGAATTCGGCTGGCGTGCTGCCCACTGGTATCACACCCATTTCCTCAACAAACTTGCGTGTCTCCGGATTGCTCAGCTCCTTGACGACTGCCTCGTGCATGCGCGTCACGACCTCGGCGGGCAGTCCCTTCGGCCCCGCCAAGCCGAATGATGCACCATCGACGATGTCGATGTTGAGTTCCTTCAAGGTTGGCAAATCGGGGAAGATTTTAACGCGCTTGTCCGCAGCGATCGCCAGCGGCACCATCTGACCCGCCGATATGAAAGAGCGCGTTGGGATCAGCGTGGCAAAGATCAGATTTACCTCACCGCGCAGCATGGCGTTGAACGCGGGGGATCCGCCCTGATAGGGAATGATCTGGACTTCAACGCCGATCGCCTGGTTGAAGCGCCGGGCGAGAATGTCAGGCTGCGTCTGCACGCCGTAAGAGCCGAAGCGCGCCTTGTCCGGGTTGGCCTTCAAGAAGGCGACCAGCTCTGCATAGGTTTTCACCGGTAGCGACGATGCTGCAATCAGCGTGTAGGGCGCCTCGGCGACGTAGGAAATGGGCGTCAGATCCGTCAGCGCATTGAACGGCAGCGTCTTGAAGAGCGCCGGACCCGCCGCAAGCTCACCCGGGCTCGACATATACAGGGTGTGCCCGTCCGGCGTCGACGAGACCACCATTTGCGTCGCGATCTGCGTCGATGCGCCGGGCTTGTTGACGACGACGATCGGCTGTCCGAGCTGCTCCGACATGCCGATGATCAGCTTGCGCGATAGCGCATCAGACCCGCCGGGTGGATAGGGAATGACAAGCTGAACGGCACGAGACGGATAGCGTTGCTGGCTTTGCGCAAAACTCGCCGGCAGCAGCATCCCAATCGCCGCGCACGCCGCCACTACCCAAGCAGTAGATCTTGTCCGCCCCATAGGCTTCACTCCCACATAAATGCGACGGCGGCAGTTTCGAGCACCGCCGCCGCCCTGTTTTTGTCCGCGCCATCTTCCAGCCTGGGCAGCAAATCTTCAAGCCCTGCCGCTACGGTGAGCGGCGGACCACGCCGTTCTTTATGAACACGCGTAGGGGTGTGGAGCCCGAGCTGCTCCCGTCAGCCGCGCGCCACGCACCGTTCGCACACAGGATGCCGCCGTTGGTCTCGACGGCCTCGAACTCGACGATGTTGTGATAGGTCTTGCCGCCGGGTTCGATGGCCCTGAAATTGGTGACGCATTTGCCGCCGACCACGACGGGATTGTAGTCGGCGATCATGATCCCGCCCCCGCCGGTGCTGGGAAACGGATTGCGCAAAACCTGCCAACTTTCGTAGTCGTCAGCCGAGCTCGCGCCAACCGCACCAACGATGATCGCAATGGCGAGGATCGTGCGTCCCCACGTCAATGCCTGCATGGCTTGCTCCTGTTACACCGTCGCCTCCCATCGAGGCTGACGATGCTACGGAGCAGACCTGCCGGCAGTTTCGGGGCTGCCTGTCACGAAACGGTGAACCGCCCACCCTTTTGCAAATGGCCTGCCTCAGACGACGCCGCCGGACTTAAGCGCGGCCACGTCACGCTCGCTCATGCTCAGCCACGCCTTCAGGACGTCGTCCGTGTGCTCGCCCAGCAGCGGCGACGGCTTGACCTCCGGCGGCTGGCCGTTGTGCCGCACGGGCCAGGCCGGCATCTTGAAGCTTCCGCTTTTCGGGTGCTCGATGGTCTGCATGATGCCGCGCTGCTCAAAGGTCGGATCGTCCGCCAGCTCCTGCGTATCGAGGACCGCGCCCGCCGGAATGCCCGCCCCGCCGACCAGCTCCATGGCCTCGTGCTTGGTGAGCTTCCTGGTCCACTCCGAGATCATGTCATCCACCTCCGCCTCGCGCTCGACGCGGTCTTGGTGCGTGGCATAGCGCGGATCGTCGATGAGATCGGGCCGCCCGATAAGTTGCAATAGCCGCTTCCAGTGCTCAGGGTTGGCCCGGCTGGTATAAACATACACGTAGTCGTTGGGTCCGCCGCCCTTGCACGGATAGATGCCGCACGGCGGATTGCCGCCTGAGATCGTCTGCGCGCCGGCGCGCTTGATCGGCCCGCCGATGCGCGCCTGCGTCGCGAAGGCAAGGCGAATGTAGTGCAGCATCGCATCCTGCATCGCGATCTGCAGGCGCTGGCCTTTGCCCGTCTTCTGCTTTTCGAACAACGCACCGAGGACCGAGATGGCCAGCAGCATGCCGGTGCCGGTGTCGCCGAGGGTCGGGCCGGGCTTGATGGGCTTGCCATCGCGTTCACCCGATATGCTCATGATGCCACCGCAGGCCTGCGCGATCATGTCGAAGGCGAGGTTCTTTTCATAGGGGCTGCCGGTGCCAAAGCCTTTGACCTGCGCATAGATGATGCCGGGATTGATCTTCGAGATCTCATCGTAGCCGAAGCCGAGCCGCTCGATAGCGCCGGGCGCGAAATTCTCGACCATCACGTCGGCCTTGGCCGCGAGCTCACGCAGCAGCTTCTTTCCCTCCGGCGCCTTGAGGTCGATCGTGATCGATTTCTTATTGGCGTTGAAAATCAGAAAGTAGAAGGAGTCCTTTTCCGGACTGCCGAACACCGCCGCGCGCCCCGGATCGCCGAGCTTGGGGTTCTCCACCTTGACCACCTCGGCGCCGAGCCACGCCAGGGCCTCGGTGCATGTCGGTCCGGCCTCGAACTGCGACAGGTCGAGAACCCGAACGCCATTGAGACAGCCAAGTGGTTTTGCGTTTGCCGCCATTGTTCAATCCTCGTTGAGCATCCTCGCCGTGCGGACCACTTGTTCATGAGTGCAATTTTGCCCGCTGGTCCTGCAAGCCAATTTCCGGACCGCGTTCTTGGGCGCGTGCCGCTTTACGAACGGTAGCCTCATCGCGCGGTCGTGCCAACAGCGTCCGGCGCACGATCGCACCAAAGCTATCTGCCAATGAGGTCGAATAGGGGTGAGAGATCCCTGTGCTCAGCCAAGCTATCGATGACGTCGATGGCGCGCGCGGCCTGGGACGCAGTGAGCCGCGCCTCGACATTGGCGAGAAACTTGCTCTCGATTTCCGCACGCGTCAGCGGCTCCTGCGGATCACCCTTCGGAAAATTACGCAACGCCGTCAACGTGCGCCCGTCACGCAGGACGATGGTGACCCGCGCCGGGAATTTGTCGGGATAGAGCTTCGTCAGTTCCGCATCCGCAATCACATCCGTGTTCTTCAGCAGGGATTGCACGTCGGCGCCGGCCACACGACTTTCGGCGAACTGACCCTGCCCTACCTTGCGATCGAGCGCTGCGACCGCAATGCAATAAGGCACGCTCACACGCGCGCCCATGGATGTCGTGACGGTCTTGCTTGAGAAATGGGTCTTCACCGTCGAATAGGTTTCATTCTTGATCGACGCGATTTCCGCGGGCTTTATGTCGTGTTCCTGCACGAGGGACAGCGTTGCCTGGATGGGCGCGTGGCTGGCCAGGATCGACGGAAAATACTTGAAGCCGTTCTGCAGAATCTCCCAGGTACTCCCCAGCCCCGCGACGAGGGCGTCGGCCTTGGGCTCCAGCGAATAGGCCGCGAGATAGCCCTTCTCGTGCTCGAGCATGGTGGGCGGACTGGTCGCACCGATTTCGGCAAGCCGCGCCGACAGAACGCCGTTGAAGGCCGCCTTGCCGGGATGCAGGCTCTTCGTGAAATCCCCCGACGTGAAGAACGTGTTGAGGCCGGCGGCCTGCGTGCCGGCAAAGCCGAGCGCCATCCGCGCCTGCTCGGCATCAAGCCCCATCGCCGAGGCTGCAGCCGCCGCCGAGCCGAACGTGCCGTTGGTGGCCGTCGAATGCCAGAAGCGATAGTGCGTCGGCATCACCGCCATGCCGACGCGAACGGCCACCTCATAGCCCGCCACAATCGCGACGATCGCTGCCTTCCCACTGAGCTGGCGCTCTTGCGCCAGCGCCAGGACCGTCGGCACCACTACCGATCCCGTGTGCAGCAGGGCTCGCTTGTGCGTATCGTCGAAGTCGGCCGCATTGGCGAGAATGCCGTTCGCCATCGCGGCCAACGCGGCGTCGGTTTTCATCCCGCCGCTTCCCCAGATGGTTGCCGATCCCGTCGCGCCAAAGGACTTCGCAAGATCCGTCGCGATCCGGCCTTTCGCGGGGTCCTCGTGCCAGGCACCGATGGCGCAGCCGATCGTGTCGAGGAGGATGTGGCAGGCCTGCGTGACAACGGTCTGCGGCAGGCTTTCGAATCGCAGGTCGGCCGCAAATCGTCCAAGGATCTGCGTCGCACTTGTTGGCGCGGCTTCTTGGGCTGCCATTCCTTCACCTCCCATCAACACGGCCCGACCTTAACCGGTCCGCGCGCGGCGGGCGAGATGGAGCCGGTGCCCCGCACTCCAAACAAGTCCTGCACGGATGACGCGACCAATGAGCCCTTGCCGCAAGGAGCGATTTATACTGATCTGATGCTGCAAAGATCGGGCAACCGCCAAGCCACGCAAAAAGAAACGCCAATGATGGAGCTGGACTCGTGAAGATCGGCCTCTTGTTTACCTCCCACCCGGACCATTCCACGGAACCCTACCCGCACCATGCCATTCATGCTCGGGTGACGCGCGAAATCCTGGAGGCCGAGGCTCTCGGCTACGACAGCATCTGGATCGCGGAGCACCACTTCTCGAACAAGTACGGCATTCTGCCCGACCCGTTCAGCTACCTGTCCTATCTCGCCGCCAAGACGTCGCGCATCAAGCTCGGCGCGGCGGTCATGATCGTGCCGCTGCATCATCCGCTGCGCATCGTCGAGAACGCCGCGTTCGTCGACATCCTGAGCAACGGCCGGTTCCAGCTCGGGCTCGGCTCGGGCTATCGGCCCTATGAGTTCGAAGGCCTGGGCGTCGACTATGAGGCTCGCCGCGAAATCCAGGAAGAGGCCATCCCGCTCATCCTGAAGGGCTTCCACGACAAGCGCGTGAGCGCCCGCGGCAAGTACTACAATTTCACCGTCGAGGGTGACCTCGAGATGTTTCCCCAGCCCATTCAGACGCCGCATCCGCCGCTCTACATGGGCGCGGGCACCGATCGCTCCATGAGCTACGCGGCCAGCCACGGCTTCGGGCTGATGCAGTCGTCATTGCCGGCGTTGGACACAATCGCCGAGCACATTATGCACTACCGGCGCCACATGAAAGAGGCGCCCGCGCCGCTCAATGCCAACCCGGCGTTCGGCAGCATCGACGTGGCGCGCATGGTCTACGTCGCGCCCACCGACAAGCAGGCCCGCGACGAGAGCGAGGACGGCATCGTGCGTCACATGAAGAGCTTCCTCTCAGGCGGCGGCACGGGCCGCTACCTCGGCGAGGTGACCGAAAAGCGTGACGATACGCAGTTCAGCTACGATCATCTGACCAAGCAGACGATCCTGCACGGATCGCCCGACACCGTGCTGCGCAAGATCGAGGCGTTCCGCGGCGTCGGCGCCACGTCGCTGATGCTGCACTATCCTCCCTACTACGGCCCGGAGCGAACCCTCAATATGCTGCGGCTGTTTGCCAACGAGGTGCTGCCGCACGTGCACAAGATGCAGACTTCGCCTGTCAAGGCGGCATGAGACGGCAAACCAAAAACAAACGGGAGATCCCAATGCCCAAATGCTTTCTGCTGGTTCTGATGCAGCCCCCGCCAGCATTCGAGGAAGAGTTCAATGCCTGGTACGACAACGAGCACATCCCTGAGCGCCTCGCCGTTCCAGGGGTCGAGACCGGGTTGCGTTTCGTCTGCATCGACGGCCATCCGCGCTACCTCGCCATGTACGACCTCGTCAATCACGACGTTCTGAGCTCTCCGGCCTATCTCAAAGTCGCGTTCGACCAGTCGAGCCCGTGGACCAAGCGGGTCACGTCGCGTGTGCGGGTGTGGCGTTCGTCGGGAGATCAAATTCACCCGGGCGGCAAGATCACCGGCCGGGCATCGCGCATCACGCTGTTGCGATTCGCCGGGCTCAAGGCAGCCGACGCGGGCGATGTCACTTCGGCTGTGCGCCGGGCCTTCGAGGAGCGGCCCGAAACGTCGCAAATCCGGATCCTGGCCTACGACAACGGTTTTATGGGCTTCATCGAGTCGCACGCCCCATTTGCGCAACCGATCGATGTGAAGGCTTTGGGCGCCCACGCCGGCGCGCTGGATCTCGTGAACACCTACGCGCCTTATCAATAGGCGGCCTGGAGGCAGGCATTCGCGCGATCCGTGTGGTGCTTTGAGGGCCGAATCCATAAACTGAAGACATGAATTGCGAATCGGGTCCGGCCGAAGGCGGCACGATACGGCGGTGGCTTTGGCCGACCGGGCGACGTCTGATTTTGACCTTTGGCGGTATCGGCCTACTTGCGAGCGTTGCAGCGGCCGCACCACGCACTGACGCCGTCATCCTCAACCCGGCCCGGTACGAGATTCTAGCCGGCCGATATTCGCCGTTTGCCGCATTCCAAACCAACCTTCAGCGCCTGCTCGACCAATGCGGAAAGGGCACACCCTCCGTCCTGCCGACAGGCGAGGATGCAGCCGGACGTTTGGGCGCGGCGACCCGCTACGGCATTCAGCGCGCGCTCGACTGCCCGCCGCTGCGCGATGTACCTGCGGACTCGCCCGCAAGAAGCGGCATCATCACGGACGGGGTCTGGCATGCGATCATGGGAGAAGGCCGCGCGCCAACCGCCGAGGACCGCGCCCACGCGATGGTGCTCTCCTTCGAGGCCACGGATTTCGGCGACGCGCCCGAGTGGAACCTCTGCCAGGACGGAGAGCGCCGACGGCAAGGAACTGCCAAGGCCGCGGGCAATGATCTCGTCTGCTATAACGAGAGCGACCCCTGCTCGTTCATGACCTGGGGACCGCGCGGGGCAACAGCCGGCGCCGGCCGGGAGATCCAGCTCGTTCTCTGGATGGTCTCGAAGCAGGATCCCGCCCTGTTGCAGAAAGCCTTCGGCGCCGAATACCCAAACCTCCGCCGCTTCTTCCAGCTCAAGGGTGGCGGCAAGAGCAAATGCGACGGCGACATTCCGCTCAAGCGCTTCGTCTGTGCAGTGTGGATGGACAAGACACGCCGCACGATCTGGGAGCAGGCCCTGACCGCGCTTGGCCATTCGGCCCTGGTACGCAAGGCCTATACCGAACTTTACGCACTGAGCGACTTCGACGGTACCAAACTGCAGGACTACTACGCGATCTGGCGCGAACTGGGCTTGAGGCCGAGCGAAATCGACTACGCCTTCTTTCTGGACCGGACGACGCATCTCGGCGGTCCGCCCGAGGAGGACAGTGCCGTCGCGCGACTGGGCAAGTGCTTGCATGAGGAAAGGACGAAAGCCCTCACACCCAATGCGGCCGCACGGCGCTGCCTCGCACAGCAACAGCCGCATGAGACGCAACCGGAGTACCGGCTGGCTCGTGACGTCGCCTACTATCTCGACTCCTATCCGGAAGGTTCGCTCAGCGAGAGAGAGATCAGCACCTGGGCCGGCTATGTGCCGCTGAGCGCGACGTACAATTTCGGGCTGTCGGACACGGAGACCGTGGCCATCACCGAGGCGCCTTCGCTTGCCTCCCTGAACCCCGACCTGCCTCGGGCCCAGTCCAGCGAGCTGACAAGCGCTGAGCTTAAAGCCTGCCCGGTCAGCGTCCTCTCACCGATCCGACGCAAACCGCCTCGGTGAGAGGGAAGACCCGGCCTAGCGACCGGCCGGCTCGAGCGTCACGCGGCCCGTCCGCATCAACTTGCCCCAACCGAGCATGCTGCCCTTGAGCGCCGCCAGCATCACGCGGATGGCGACCACGTAGAGCAACTGGCGATAGATGAAGCGCTGGACGAGGAGCAGCGGCAGCAGGCGCCAGGTCTTTTTCTCCCCATCAAGCGAGATCGCAAATACGGCGGTGGCAATCTCGACCAGCTGGAAGCAGCCCCAATAGATCCCGACCGCGAGCAGCGTGGGCGGGATGCCTTCATCGGGCCGCATACTGAAGTTGCTGAACGAGGTGAGAATGCTCCAAGCCAGCATCAGATCGATGATCGGCGCCACCAGCGTGAACAGGAACTGGAAGATGATGATGTTGGGAAGACCGAAGAGACCAAGGCCAGCAGGACGCATACGCCACATCACGGAGCGGTTCTTGTAGCCGACCTGCAGCGTACCAAACATCCAGCGCAAACGCTGCTTCATGAAGGCGCTGACGCTTTCCGGCGCTTCGGTGCGAGCGATGGCGCGGGGCTCATACAGGACCTTCCCTCCTGCCAGCACCAGCCGCACCGTGGCGTCGGCATCCTCTGCCAGCGTGTCGGGGCTGAATCCACCGATCGCCAGCAAGGCCTCGCGCCGCCATGCGCCGATGGCACCCGGCACGACGGTGATCCCGTTCACGATCTCGAGCGCACGGCGATCGAGGTTCTGATTGGTCACGTATTCGAGCGCCTGAAGCCGCGTGATGAGATTGACGCGGTTGCCAACGACGGCATGGCCGGCCACGGCCACCACATTCTCATCGCTGAAGTGCCGCACAAGCTGATGCAGTGCGTCCGGCGCAAAGAGGGTGTCGGCATCGAGCGTGACCACAATGTCGGCATCCGTGCTTTCGAGCGCCAGGTTGAGGGCAGACCACTTGCCGCCATTGCTCTTCCGGACCACACGCACGCGTGGTTCGCCCCTGAACGTGCGGCAGACGACATCGGCCGTGCTGTCCGTCGAGCCATCGTCCACAACGAGGATCTGGAAGCCCTGCATGCCAGCAGCCAGCATGGCCCGAACCGAGTTGCAGATGACTTTTTCTTCGTTGTAGGCCGGAATGATGACGGCCATGGACTTCGGCGTCCATACGTGGTCGGTCCGTTTCTTGGCGCGGCGGGCGTGCGCACCCGCAAATGCCAGAACCCAAAGCAGCCTGATCGTGCCCAGCGCAATGCCGAGATAGAAGAGAGCGTAGGCAATCGAATTGATTCCGCTGAACAAGGCAAAGCCCGCCAGGTTCAAGGAAACGACCAAGGCCTCGTCCGAATTGACCCGGGGCATGACTTCATCGCGCTTCAGGCCCAGCAATTCGTGGATCGTAACGAAACGGTAGCCTTCGGCCCGCAGCGTATCGATAATCTCTGGTAACGCTGCGATAGTCGGTGCGCGAATACCGCCGGCGTCGTGCAGTAGGACGACGTTGCCGTCACCGCGCCTTGCGGCCTCGACCGTGCTCGAGACGATCTGCCGGGCGAACGGACGATGCCAATCCTTGGGATCGATATTCATGCCGATCGTCAGATATCCGAGCGAGCCCGATACGCGCAGCACCTCTGCGCCGTCAATCGTTTGCGGCTCGAGATCGGCGGCATAAGGCGGGCGAAACAGCCGCGTGCGCGCGCCAACGGTCGCCTCGAACAGACGCTGCGTCGCATTGATCTCGAACTTCAGATGCTCGGTCGACACTTCCGCCGAGTTGACGTGCGTGAAGGTGTGGTTGCCGATATCGTGGCCTTCCCGATACATGCGCTGGACCAGGTCGGTGTTGACGACACCCGCGGACCCGACGATGAAGAACGAGGCCTTCACATCCTTCTGCGCCAGAATGTCGAGAACCTTTGGCGTGTAGACGGGATCGGGCCCGTCATCGAACGTCAGCGCGATGACCTTGTCGTCGCGCGCGCCCCAGCGGGTCACCGTCATCGATTTCGGGAACGCGGTAATCTGCTGATCGGTGATCAGGTTATGCGCAGCGTCAAACCCGAGCGTGCGGCTGCCGCGCTCATGATTGCCGCTGATGTCCAACACCTCACCCTTGCCCTTGTAGAGAAGGTCATAGCCCGAGTGCATGATCTTGACGGCATCGAGACCGGCATCGTCGGACATACGGCCGCGGCCGAACACGTCCCAAATCGCCGGATCCTCCGTACCGAGGCGCCAGAGCGCCAGTCCGGCCGGCTGCATGGCGAGAGCCGCTGCCACTTGATTGTAACCGGTCGCGCCATCCAGATACCAGACGTTCTGTTGCACGCCTTGCGTCTGGTCGACGTAGCTGAATGTGGGATTTAGCGATGTCGGATCGAACCGCAGCGTCGCGCCCGACTCGGCCAGCAGTTCCCAAGCCTCCTGCACCGAAACTTCCGAGCCCTTGCCTGCACCGGCCCAGTTGTATCCGTACGATCCGATGCTGACGATGAGCTTGCTGCCGTCGATGTCCTTGAAGCGCGCATCGAGCTTCGCCTCGAACCAGCCCTGGCCCGCGATCGGTCCCGGCACGCCAGCCGCGATATGCTCGTCGTAAGTCATCAAGATCAGCCGGTCGGCCGAAGCCGCCAGCTTCCGATAGTCGTAATCGTCATCGTCGGCAGGAACCTGAATGAGAATCTGGAGGCCGTCGGCATGGAAACGTGCGGAAAGCTCCTCGACGAGCGTTATGAAGTCGACCTGCCCGGCCGGAGGAATTTGCTCGAAATCGAGAACAACGCCATGGAACGAGCCGGCGACGACATAGCGGTGCAGGTCATCGACGAATTTCGCCCGTGCCCGCCCGGATGCCATCATCTCTGCAGCGGCCGCGCCATCCCATCGCTTGGCGTCGTTGTCGTAGTTGTTGACCAACGGATACAGCGGCAGATCGGGAGCATTGCTGCCGATCCACTTGCGCACCAACAGCTCCTTGTCGGGGCTGTTCCTGCGTACGGCGCCGTCTGCACCGCCCAGGCTCAGCCATTCCACGATCAGCGCGTCGAGCGATCGCGCATTGCGCTTGAGCGACGCGATGCTGTTTTCGTCCCATGTCACCAGATGCGCAAAGCGCTTCGCCGCAAGCGCCGCGGAGGAAATTGGCGTACGCGCATGCTCGCGATCAACCCGCGGCTCGTCAGCGCTCGCCGGGAGCGCAGTCAAGGACCCAGACAGCAGTCGCTGGGCACCCGTCAGCTTGACCTCCGGCAGCACCGGTCCCACCAGGCTCGTCAGCACGAAGCACGTGACCAGCACACCGGCCAGTGACAGCGCTCCCCAATAGATCGTCGAAACGATGTAGCGGCGATGCCCATTCGGATCAAAGAAGATCGGACGAGCGGGAGCTTTATTGGACACAAACTTAACTGCCCGGACGCGGCAGCCTCTGATTCGAGGGGCGATAAAGATCAAAGCCAACGGACGATTATCATCCGATATAGAATTGCGATAATTAAACGTCGAGCTTTAGTAAACTAACGGACGTCCCAATTTAAAACACTTGCGCATTCATAGATTTTTAATGGGTCAAACTGGCATCAACCGATTATTCAAGGATTTTATTTGGATCAGCTCAGGTCTTTTCCGTCCCAAAATGGGTATTATCCATTATCTCAATCATCAGGGGCGCGATCAGGGGCACGCGTCCATTCACCAATGCAAAACGGCACCTGCCCGTTTTCTCGGGCAGGTGCCGCATCCTCATATTAGGCTGGAGGTCTTGGATCAGCGATCAGAACAAGGTCGTGAAGACGATTCCGCCGTAAACGCCTTCGCCACCGCCACCGCCAAAACTGCCGCCGTTGCTGTCATCCAGAAACTGATAGCCGCCTGACAGCGTCACTTCTATCGGCATATTCGGCACCAGGCTGACGTCGAACATCACGAAGCCACCGACGCGCTGTGCGTCAAAGGAGTCGCTGCCCATCGCCAGAATCTCCGGACCGAACGTCATATGCCCCCGGTTGAGGCCGAGACGTCCGCGTGCCCAATAGCTGTCAAACGCCGTGGAGTACTGACCGCTCAAGGAGAAGTAGAGCGGCGACCCTGTCCTCAATGAGGCGATGTCAGCGGCAACCTTGAAGCCAACCTCGGATCCCCGCACCGGATTTGCCGGATCGTCGGGCGTCAAATCGTGATCCTGATAGTCGATGCCGATGAAGGCGGCGGCCCAGATGTTCCCCCGGCTGATCTTGTAGCCGATCATCGCATCGCCCTGCCAACCATCGCCGTCCACCTTGCCGTTCGGGACGGCAACGGTGTCGTACTCGTAGTCGACATGGCTGCCGTATAGGCGCAGCATGAAGCCGTCCTTGCCGATGTCGCGATTGAGCGCCACGATCAACCCCTGGAAGGAGTAGCTGGCGTCCGTGACCATGTCGAAGCCTGAGAACAGGACGAACGCCTTGGTTCCAGGTGCCGGGCCGAAGTAATCGTCCTTGACGCTCCCACCGGTGGCGCTGCCGCCCGCAAGTGCCGCGCCCGCCGAGATCGCCGTAGCCACAACCGCCCCGGCCAAGCCGTGGCCAATCCTCTTCAGAGATACCATTAGCCCCATCCCGTTCTTATTCCGGCGTCTTCCGCACGGAATCCGCCCCCATGCCCAGGGTGAGAAGGTTATGATTCGGCCTATAAAGCAATTAACTGCTTGACTGCGGCCAGCGCGAGCAGGCCTTGCTATCATTTAACAAGGCGGCTGTTGCATTCTTACCCGCCCGATGGCCTCAAAGCTTTCTCAAACCTTAACGATCTGGCCTGCGCCAGGCGCGGCCAGCCGTCAGCGTCAAGGCCACGGCCGATGCCACCACAGACAGGGTCACAAGGATCAGGGCCATGTCCGGCGACACCGGAAGGGGGAAGAGCACGACTACGCCCATCGCGGTGGCGAGCGCCAGTGCCGTCATCAGGATACTGGCCACAACCCGCAAAAAAGGCGAACGGTCCGAGCCTGTCACATCGCTGCGCTGACCGATCACGAGGCAGCCCAGTGCGGCATGACAGAACGCGACGGCCGCGACCGCCAGCCACGCCGATGCCTTGGCGCCTCCGGTAGCCTGCATCGCGCTCACCGCCGCGCTGGCGATGTAGAGCAGGCCACCCGAGGCGAATGCCAACAAGCCAGGATGCATATGCCGAGCGTTCCACGATTCGGGCAAGCGCTGCGAGAAGAACGTCCGACCGCTGCGCGCTTCCAGGCTCGTCCACAATCAAACAGATATAAGGGTTCCCGTCGTCCAGGACAAACAGCAGCGTTGATGGCAAGATAAGCGAGCGCCGCCGCCCGTGGCGAAAACCTCGCCTCCCGGACGGCGCGCGCAACTCGACTAGTTAGGTCAAAGGCCCCAATACGGCGGCACTTTGTAGTGCTGGTGAACGCGCTTCTCCCAGTCGCGGTCCCCCCAGGAGTCGTCACTGAACTGGGGTGAATCCTTGAGCTGCGCCTCGGTTATGTTGGTCCGGTAGCCGCCCAACGACGTGTCATACTTGAGGGTGGCCCACGGCACAGGATAGTGGCTGTGGCCAAGGCCAAGGAAGCCGCCGAAGCTCATGACGGCGTACGAAACGTTGCCGGAAGCTTTGTCGATCATCAGGTGATCAATCTCACCGATCTTGTCACCGCCGGGCCCATAAACGGTAGTGCCCTCGACGTCCTCCGACGAGATCAGACTGTGATTGGGGTGGATGGTAGCTGTAGCCATGAGAAGCTCCTCCAAACTGTTGAAGAGCAACGCACAGGCTTGCCGGGCCGTTCCTCGATCGACGCGGGGTTATTCCTTGGTGCGATCGCGAAAGAGGTCCAGCAGCCGGGTGAGCAAATCACGCGACCGCGCTTTGATATCCCTGCCCCGCTCAATCAGCGTAGGCAGATCCGGGTCTAGATCCTCACGCGGCGGATCCATTGGCGCCTGCGGTTGGCTCCCAGTCTTGGGATACCCGTCCCGAAATTCCATATCGCCAATCCCCGTGCATGGTCATCAACCGCACGCGACCACCCCCGCAGAACGCCCTATCGTCTGCTTGGCGCATTCGCTTCGCCACCAACCGATGGCGGCGGCATCCAAAGCCAAGCCCCATACCAACGTCACACTGTCGACTCCTACAATCCCTCAAAGGGTTCGAGGTTCCCCGTCTTTGAGATGGGGAAGGGCAGATTTCTCGCGGGACTATCGCTTCGGGCCAGTAGGCGGCGATTGCGCGGGCCAGGCCCCCGAGCCACTTGGCACATTTGATTTATGCTCGTCGCGACCATCGCCCGGAACGGCGTCCTGGCCCTTGCGCAAGGTATCGGGCAGTGCACCCGCAGACTTAGCGGCCTTGGCTCGCTCATAGAGCGGCTGCACATCCTTCAGATGATCCTTAATGAGCTGGATGCGGGATTCGCTCGATGGATGCGTTGACATCCATTGCGGCGGCGTTCCCTTGGCGGCAGCGCTCATTTTCTCCCAGAGTGTCACTCCGGCGGCGGGGTCGTAGCCCCCACGCGCAGCTAGTTCCATGCCGACGAGGTCCGCCTCCCGCTCGTCATCGCGCGAGAATTTCAGGGTAAGGAGGTTCGAGCCGGCGGCGCCAAGTACGTCGCCGCCCTGTCCGAAGACCAGCAAGCCGACGATACGGCCCGTGATATTGGTCAGCGTCGTTTTCGCCGCACGTTCGCGCGCATGCTCGCGCAGCGCGTGCGCGATCTCATGTCCCATGATCATGGCCGCCTCATCGTCTGTGAGACGGAGCTGATCCAGAATCCCCGTAAAGAAGACGATCTTGCCGCCCGGCATGCAGAACGCGTTGATGTTGCGCGATGCAAGCGTCACCACCTCCCATCGCCACTCCTTGGCCCGGGGATTCCACTTGTCCGCGTGCGGCAGCAGATCCCTGGCGATCCGCCGCAGCCTTTCGTTCTGAGGATGGTTGGGAGGCAGCAGCGCTTTCTTCGTTTCCGCCTGTGTTTTGAGTTGGCCGAACTGCAGGGCAGCCGCCTTCTCGATTCTCTCCGCGGACACCAGCTTGCGCAGGAAGGACGGATTCCCGACCTTGATGCCCTCGTCGGGCTCGCGCGCCAAGGCAACGGATAGCGTCGCCAAGAGGAAAGCGGTCAGCGTGACGGCGATCCAGGACTTGCGCATAATGGGCTCCGCAGCTTTGCAGCAAGGATAGCGCTCCGTGGGCCGGCGAACCTACTCCAAATCAGGGTCGGAGAGCCAACCGCCTTGCGGCGATGACACACGCTTATTCGGCGCCTGACTGTCGTAATATCGGTTCAAAATGGCCCGAGGAGCATCATGGATGCCATCCCAGGATAAAGCCTCTGTCAGCGTTCTCCAGGGCATCGGCGAGGTCGCGGCATCGGATTGGGATCGCGTGGCCACGCCGGACGCGATGCCCGTCAATCCCTTTGTCTGCCATGCCTTCCTGAAGGCGCTCGAGGATGCCGGCACGGTCTGCGACCGCACGGGCTGGGTGCCTCAACATCTTGTGCTCGATGAGGGCGGCAGCGTCACGGGTGTCATGCCCTGCTATCTGAAGTTTCACAGCAGAGGCGAGTATATTTTCGACTACGGTTGGGCCGACGCCTACGAGCGCGCCGGAGGTCAGTATTACCCCAAGCTCCAAGCCGCGGTGCCTTTCACGCCTGTGCCCGGCCGCCGCCTCCTCGTCCAATCCGGCGATGGCGAAGAGGAACGCGAACGCATGCTCGCCACCGCCGGCATCGAGCTGGCCGGCCGGCGCGGCGCGTCATCGCTTCACATCACCTTCGTATCTGAAGGAGAGTGGAAGCGGCTCGGACAACAAGGGCTTCTGCAGCGCACGGATCAACAGTTCCATTGGCAGAATGCCGGATACGGCAGCTTCGAGGACTTCCTCGGCAGCCTTGCCTCGCGCAAGCGCAAGGCGGTGCGCAAGGAACGCGAGCAGGCCCTCGAATCCGGCCTGACCATCGAGTGGGTGACGGGGAGCGGTATTACTCAGGCCCACTGGGATACGTTCTTCAAGTTCTACATGGACACCGGCAGCCGGAAGTGGGGCACGCCATACCTCAATCGCAAATTCTTCTCGCTGCTGGGCGATGCCATGGCCGATCGCTGTCTCTTGGTGATGGCGAAGCGCGGCACCCGCTATGTGGCTGGCGCCCTCAACCTTATCGGAGGGGATTGTCTGTACGGCCGCTACTGGGGCGCGATCGAACACCACCCCTGTCTGCATTTCGAGATCTGCTACTATCAGGCCATCGATTTCGCCATCGCGCACGGCTTGCAGCGCGTCGAAGCCGGCGCGCAGGGTGAGCACAAGCTTGCGCGCGGCTACATGCCGACGCCGACCTATTCGCTACACTGGATCCGTGATGCGGGCTTCAGAAAAGCTGTCGCCCGCTACCTCATCGAGGAGCGGACCCAGATGCTCCATCAGCGCGCCGCCCTCGCTGAGTACGGGCCTTACAAGAAAGCGCAGCAAGAGAGCGACGCGTAGGCGATGTCAAATGCCGCCCGCAAATGCGGCGAGACCCTTGCTCAAGAACGCGGGTCCGCTGACCCAGTACGCAATACAGCACGTGATGGCGACGGCCAGCAGCGCAACGAGGCGCAAGACACGGTTTTGTACGCGCCTGGCCGCGAGAAATCCCTCCACCAGGTCAGGATCGAACCGTCGCGCCGCGAGATTGATTTGGGGTATCCGTTGCATGAGGCGCCCCTTGACAGTTGCCAGGCGCACAATGTTACCGCATGCACGCCCGGCAACGCTCAAGTTGACCCGCGACTTGATGCTAGGGTTTGCAAACGCTTAACAAGCCGAACGGACTGATGCGAGGTTCATACGATGGCGTACGACGACACCAACATCTTTGCGCGGATTTTGCGCGGCGAGCTGCCCGCGCACAAAGTCTACGAGGACGCCGATACCTTTGCGTTCATGGATATCATGCCGCGCTGTCAGGGCCATTCGCTCGTCATTCCGAAAACCGCGGCGCGCAACGTGCTCGATGCCTCGCCACAACAGCTCGCGGCCTGCATGATGACGGTGCAGAAAGTCGCGCGTGCTTCGATGCACGCGTTCGCTGCCGACGGCATCACGATCCAGCAGTTCAACGAGCCGGCCGGCGGCCAGGTGGTGTTCCACATCCACTTCCATATTTTGCCGCGATGGGACGGCATTAAGCTGCAACCCCATACCGGCCGGATGGAAAAGCCGGAGGTCCTGGCCGCCAACGCGGAGAAACTCCGCCAGGCCTTGGCGGACTAACTCCAGCATGACAAAGGCCCGCAGACGCGGCGGGCCTTTGATGCTTACAACGACGTAGTCGATTTGCCGACCGTTACTCGTCCTTGCGGCGTGGCACGCTTGGCACCGCACCGGCCGGTTTTGCACGCTCCTTGCGCTCCTTCGGTCCAGGCAAGGCCTTCTTAGGCGAGGCACCGACGAGCGTGTCGTCCGACACGTCCTCATCGCTGTCGACCTCCTCGTCGTCCTCCTTCGATCGCGGCGCCTTTGCCGGATCGCCAGGGAGATACTCGAAAACCAGCTTCTTCTCCTCACCTTCGCCTTCGGTCAGCACGCGCACGGTTCCACCATGCTCGAGCTTGCCGAACAGCAGCTCCTCGGCGAGCGGCTTCTTGATGTATTCCTGGATCACACGGGCCAGAGGCCGCGCGCCGAACTTCTCGTCGTAGCCCTTTTCGGCAATCCACTTCGCCGCTTGTTCCGACAGCTCGATCGTGACTCCGCGATCGGCCAACTGGGCCTCCAGCTGGAAGATGAACTTCTCGACCACCTTGGTGATCACCTCGGCCGGCAAGGAGGAGAACGAGATCACGGCATCGAGCCGGTTGCGGAATTCTGGCGTGAACAGGCGATTGATCGCTTCCTGATCATCCCCCTCCCTCTTGGAGCGGTTGAAGCCGATGGCTGCGCGCGCAAGGTCGGACGCACCCGCATTCGTCGTCATGATCAGTATGACGTTGCGGAAGTCGATCTGCTTGCCGTTGTGGTCGGTCAGCTTGCCGTGA
>JBJXDX010000039.1:0-5990 GCA_046154585.1 Hyphomicrobiaceae bacterium
TGATGACCGCTTACCTGACCGACGGCATCGACCCCGAAGAGCTCGTCCGCGGCCATGACGAGGGCGTCTTCACCGCTGCCAAGCTCTACCCCGCACATGCCACGACCAATTCGGCGCACGGTGTCACCGATGTCGCGCACATCCGCCCGGCGCTCGCCGCGATGGAGCGGATCGGCATGCCGCTGCTCGTCCATGGCGAGGTCACCGACCCGCAGATCGACATCTTCGACCGCGAGGCGGTGTTCATCGACCGCGTCCTTGCCGGCCTCGTCGGCGATTATCCGGCGTTGAAGATCGTCTTCGAACATATCACCACCGCCGAGGCGGTGGCCTTCGTCGCGGCGGCGCCGGCGACGGTGGCAGCGACGATCACCCCGCATCACCTCGCCCTCAACCGCAACGCCATGTTCGAAGGCGGCATCCGCCCGCACAGCTACTGCCTGCCGGTCGTCAAGCGCGAGTTCCACCGCCAGGCGCTGCGCCGCGCCGCCACGTCGGGGGACCCGAAATTCTTCCTCGGCACCGATTCGGCCCCGCACGAGATCGCCGCCAAGGAAAGCGCCTGCGGCTGCGCCGGCATCTTCAACGCCGCGCACGCGCTCGAAAGCTACGCCGCGACCTTCGAGGCGGAGGGCGCGCTCGACCGCCTCGAAGCCTTCGCCAGCGAATTCGGCCCGGCCTTCTACGGCCTGCCGCTGAACACGGGCACCGTCACGATCGAGCGCGCGCTGGTGAAAGTACCCGACCGCATCGGCGAGGTCGTGCCCTTCCACGCCGGCGAGACGCTGGCGTGGCGGTTTGTGGACGATGCCTCGCCGTCCGTCAGGATGAAGCCGAGAGGGCGTCCCTGATTGTCCGATCGCGCGTGGACTTTGCTCGTGAAGCCGCCGCGTGATCGACCAAAAGCATTCGCTCAAGCCTCCCTTTTCCGCCCGCTGCCGAGACGTGGCCGAGAACCGTGGTGCTGTCGATCATATGCTGCCAGTCGTCGGTGAGACCCAGATCGACAAGCGGTTGCGGCAGGGCATCCCAGACACCCTGCTCGGCCCAACGCCGGAACCGATCATAGGCCGAGTTCCACTTGCCGTATCGCTCGTGCATGTCGCGCCAGGGATAACCAACCCGCAACACATGAAGCATGCCGTTGAGAAAACGACGGTTATCGCCAGCTGGCCCGGCCCAGCGCCCCCGCTCGGATGGAAGCCAGGGGCCGATCAGTTCCCATTCCACATCTGACAAGTCCCCACGGTACGTGACTGCTCCCCAAAGAGCAGCCTTGAATCGGAACTCGGCCCGCGTGGGAATCCCTATTGTCAACGCGGCCCAAGTCTTCAATGATCGATGATGATAGATTATTGCGCAACGATGGCTTAAGCTAACTACCTTAACTATGATCGATCGTATGCTGATTTGGAAAAAAGTGCCACGACACTCCTGCCGACCCTTTGCTGCAGCAGTTTTTGCCTTGGTTTTCAGCCTTGGACTCGGAAGTTTGGCTCAGGCCCGGGATCTCACGCTACTTCCGCGATGCGGTGGCCGTTATGGTCTTTGCGGCTATGTCCAGAGTCTCAGCGGAGGAAAGCTCCTCCCTTACACCGTGCCAGACGGTCCCGTCGCGATCGCCTTCAATTTCGAGGAGGCGAAATGGTTCAGTGAGGGGCTTGCGGCAGTAAGGATAAGGGGACGGTTTGGATATATCGACAAACGGGGGACAGTCATCATTCCACCGCGCTTTGACGCAGCGGGAGAGTTCCGAGGCGGGTACGCCGAGGTCCGGATAAATGGCGCTTCCGGAATTATCGACCGCCGAGGCCGTGTGGTGATTTCGGCGCAATTCGAGCGGATATTGCCCTTCACTGGCAAGACGTTCATCGCGCAGCCACTGAGTCCTCGATCGTCGCGTCGCTTGGATGTCGACTTGTCACCGCTCACCGAGAATTTCTCCCTTTATCCTGAGGGGACTGCGGGATTATACTGGCTGGATCGAGGATGGAAAACTTCGCAGAATTTCTCGTTCGCGAAGTTTGGCCCTCCGGAGCGCGGATTGATCTGGGCAGCACAACGGGCTGAATCAGGCGAAGCGCTATGGGGGCTGATCAGGACCGACGGAAGCTGGCAGATCACTCCCCGATACTCCCATGTTCAACAGCTACTGGACAACCGAGCGGTTGTGAGAGGCCGGCCCGACGGGTTGCGATGGGGAGATCGCCGTTCGCACGACGATCCGTCCGGAGCCGTAGACGAGAACGGGCAATTGAAGGTGCCGCTCGTGTTCCCTCATTTGAGCTACTGGCGCGGCGGCTACGGGCTTGCTTTCGACAAAAGCCCCTTCTCCCCGACTGGCCAAGAGCTGCACCCTCGCAAAGGCATTGTTCGCCCTGATGGCTCTCTTCTTGGTGGTCGATATTTTGACGACGTGGAAATTGGGGCTGATGGGACACTGCCGCGCGCGCTCGTTGGTAACGAGTGGTCCAGTGTTACACCCGAGGGCCAACTCGTCTCGGATCAGGCAAATGGGCGAACCGTGATGCAGTGCCCTGGTGGGCTGACCTTACGTCAGCGCGGCAGCCGAACTGAGTTCTCCCATCCCGCCCGAGCGACTCCCATCGGGGCTTTCGACAACAAATATTTCCAGTCGAGAGATTGCGCTGGGCCTATCCCCGTCCAATCGCAAGGACGCTGGGGATACGTCACTCAGGATGGTCGATATCTTGGTGGGGCGAACGGCTTCGAGAACACTTTCAGCTTCTCCGGCGGTTACGCGGCGGTAAAACTGGACGGAAAATGGGGGGTGATCGATGTTGGTGGTCGGTTCACCGTGAAGCCGCAATTTGACGATCTACACCCCGATCAGGGTGTATTCCGAATTGGTCGAGGAGAGCCGGGTCATTGGGTTGACGGAACGGGCAAAAATGTTCCACGACCCACTGATCCCCGGGCCAATCCGCGCCGGCTGCTGGATTGCGGCGGTGGAATCGAGCTATTCGATCGTAATGGTCGGTGGGGCCTCCGGGAGGTCGGCGGCAAAACAGTGATCGAGCCGAAGTATCGCGTTGTGTCTTGTTTTGCCAATGGCGTGGCATGGGCCGTGCGAGACGACCGAAAGATTTGGTGCCCCATCGCCCCGGATGGAGAGTTCCGGGAAGATCTTGGTTGTAGGCAGTATTACTATTTCCAAGAATGGACCGACTCCCATCCAGAGCAGTTTGCAAGCGACCCATTCGAGAGCAATGTGCTATGGAATAGAGCCTATCTTGACTACGCCAGTGGCAGGCGGCCCGAGCCGCCGAAGTGGATTTCCGATTTCGGCGGTGCGACCAGCCGGGGCGCCGGGCCGGCGGGGACAACGTTAGGAACGCTTGAGCAGGGGGCGGCTAGATGCTTGGCTCTCCTCGGAGCGCTGGGTGCATCTGCGCCTCCGACAACCAGATCAAATCGCTCACGGCAACGCCTCCTCAGCGCCGCCATAAAATCAGACCAAAACCGCCTTGGGGATCCCTCTATTGGGTCCTGAGCCTAGAGATCGAAAGTTTCGAAGAAGATGCGCTGTTCCGTTTCTCCCGTGCCGGGCAGTGCGGCAGGCAAGCTCACGAACTCCTCAACCAGAACACGATAGCGGCAACCGGCGGTGCGATTGCCGATGAAGGCGACGCCGTCGGCGATCAGTGGCAGATCTGCGACGCCTGCCGGGATTGGCGGCGCCACCGGCGTGGTACCGGGCTTCATCCCGAACTTCACCGATTGCCCTACGGGATCGACCGGCTGCCAGCCAAAGTCGGCGCTGGCCTGGGGTCGCAGCTGCTGGGTCGTGCATCTGAGCCGGTGGCGGACGCCGTTGCCGTCGATCATTGGCCCGAGCAGGCGGATGCCCCAGGACTCGCCGGTCAGCCACGGCGTCAATATGGTGTGCAGGACCGCCGCGCGATCGGGCAATAGTGGCAGGAAATCGGTACTTACCGACTGCGAAAGAGTGTTGCAACCAGGGACGACGACCGGCTGGTAGCGCGCGAGCACCAGCCGAACGAGCGGACGGAAGCCTTTTGTGCTTACCGCGATATCGGCGAAGAAACGACCGGTCGCCTGATCATAGTCCACAAGGTGCGGCACGACCGCGCCGTCACCGAAGACGGCGACAGGGCAAGCATTGAGCTCGGCCAGGTGCTGCTTGCCTCCGTCGCTCGCAAAGTACCAATCGGGGATTGGACCTTGGGATGGGCTGACACGGCGCAGCGGAAAGGCGGCTGGCGCAAGCGGCAAGGGCGCCACGCTCGGGAACAGCGGATCGTCGGCGATCTCCGACGCCTGCACCTTCAGCATCGGCGACGGCACCAGTACCGCGAGCATCTCGTTGAAACCGCTTTCGAACCAGCGGCTGCCAAGGTCGATCCGCAGGGTTCGCGCGATACGGCGGCTGGTTCGAACCAGACCCTCGGCGGTGCGTTGCCACTTGAACGCGGGAACAATCGGTCCGAGCACCGGTGCCGGCGGCGACGAGGATGCCGGGGCAAAAGCGGAGCGTGCGGCAGACGTTACCGCCATCTTCGACAGGTCGGGTGTCGCCGGCGTCTCGTTCCGGAGGTCGGGGGCCATATACTCGCGGAAACGCGAGGAGGCGACGGCGCGGTAGGCGATCCGCGCATAGCCGGTGCCGGCGAGTGCGTGGCTGCCGCTGACGGGAAGCGTTACCTTGCTCGCCGGGCCGGGGACCGCGTCGCGGGCAATGCTGGTGTTGAACGCCCGCCCGGCCTGCGCCAGCACGACCGGAGGGCTGCCAGCGACAGCGGCGTCGCGCGACGGCTCGAACCAGTCGGCGAGCAGTTCGAGCCGGCCTGTCGAATTGAGGTCGAGCGGGGTCGTGAACGCCAGCTCGACGTGCCGGCTGTCGGGTTTGCGGCTCATTCGCGGCGTCGAAAGCGTGATCACCGGCAGCGTCAGCGGCTTGTCGACCGCATGGACGCATTCCACCCGTCGCCACGGCGTTACCAGCCAGTGCGCCGCGTCGGTCACCCGCCGGATCGCCTCGTTCACGCCAACGCCCCGATCGATCGCCCACTGCACGATCTGGAACAGCCGCGCGGTTGCGGCATCGTCGATCACGCCGGCAAGATGCAGCGCCGCCGCTTCACCGGGCGCGAGGCTGACGACGAGTGTATCGAAAGCCGCGCCGGGCTCGACGCGAATGCCGGTAGCGCCGCTCTCCAGCATCACCACAACGGGTCTCGCCGCTTCCCAACCGGCGTTGTTCGGCCGGAAGCTGGGCCAGCGGCCGGCAAGCGCCCCGATGGGGCCGGTCTTCGAGATCGGCACCAGCCAGGCGCGGACCTTCCGGGCGAGGGGATCGGGCAGATAGGGCAGCGGCGCGCCCGGCGTGCCCACCCCCTGCAGCGGCGCTTCCGGCTTGTCCACGCCCGGCGGCGTCGGCGCGGCGGGGGTGAAGGGCACGATCCCGCTGCCGACCGGCACATATTCGAGTGCGACGTTGCGCTTCTCGATCCACAGCGGTTCGCCGTCAGTCCCAGTGCGGTCGCGTTCGACAAGCAGCTTGAACAGTTCAGGCGCCGGCCTGCCGTCGAGCATGCCGTGGCGCTCGGCGGTTTCGAAGGTGGTGCGCGCCGGAAGCGCCAGGCGGCGGCTGCGGCGGACGGTTCCGGCGGGGTCGGTCGACAGCGTGCGGATCGCCAGGCGTTCGGCCGATTCGCCGCTTTGCGGGCCTTCGACGCCGTCGGCTGTTGCTGCGGCGCCGGGGAACGCACTGCCGACGATGAAAGCAAGCGTGGGCGGGGGCACGGGATCGAGCCGCAGGAATGGCACGGGGGCGACCACCGCTGCTGCGGGCGCAGGGCTCGAAACCGCGAGGCTCCAGCCACTGGCGTCTACCGCGCGCGCGCGGGCGGCGTAAACCCGGCCATAGCGCAGCTGCGGCAGCGCGCGCGCGGCCGGAAAGTCGATGTCGATCGGGATCGACCCGATCGGCGCGTTCTCGACCTTCG
>JBJXDX010000040.1:0-2887 GCA_046154585.1 Hyphomicrobiaceae bacterium
GGAAGGCCTCGCCGTTGTAGGTCGCGGCGATGAAGAGCGCGACCCGTCGGACCTGGCCGGAGTCGCGGGTTTCGGCAAGCTGCAGCAGCCGCTGGAAGGCGTGGCCGCCCTTCGCGGTGGCCTCGCCCTTGCGCAGCACCATGCGCTGCATGTCGTCGTCGATGTCGAGTGGGCCGGCCACGGCGGTTCTCCTTACGGATCAATCACTTGGCCGATTGTCTCCTGGCAAAGGCCGATTTGTCACTCGTTTTTGAGCATCATGATAAGGATACTTATCATGTATTGAATAGAGGCCAGGGCGGTGAGGTGGGCCATCGTGCGTGGAACACCCGTGTGTGCGATCTTGTGGTGCGACAAGGCCGGCCAGGAATTGTGACCGCGCGGTCCGCGCGTTGGCCGAGTCGAGGTGGCAACCTGGTTGCCAACATTGCCCGACCTATCGGCGGAGCGCGGCAGCGATCGACTTCAAAACGGCTTGATGGCCGTCTTCCGAGACGTAGGCGGCATCGATCTGGACGATCAGGCGCCCTGCCCCATCCTTTGACCAGCGGCCAACCTGCTTGCCATCGACTTCGATGGGTTGATGCGACTGCTCCACTGCTTCATTCGTCGCTCCGGCAAGCGCTGCGACGACGGCGGCCGCGGCCTTCGGACGTTCCTGCGCGCGCAGCTTCTCCGCCCGGCGCAGGACACCCTTGCGATCCGTGTCCAGCGCCGCCGCGATGCTCTTCGCGTGGCGATGCTGAATCTCCAGCGGGGACCGGAAGCACTCGACCACCGGTGCCGGAAGGTCTGCCACCTGCAGCACGTTGGCAACCCAAGTGTGGGAGACGCCCAGAGCTTCGGCGAGCCTGCGATTGGACGGATAGAGCTTTTCGTCGAGCGCGCGCCGGTACATGGTGCCCTGCTCATACGGTGAGAGGTCCGCGCGCTCGCGATTTTCACGATCCATCGCCGAAAACAGATCGTGGTCCGACACTGCGCTGGTGTCGATGGTGGCGAGCACGGCGATGCCAAGCTCAGCGCATGCCCGGTGCCGCCGATGTCCAAAGACGATCTCGTACCGACCCGGTTGGTCAGTCAGCAGGCGAACAGAGATCGGTTGCACGTTCCCGCCTGCGAGCTCGATGTCTTGCTTCAACCTCGCGAACTCCGCGGTACTGAACGAGTCAGGGTGACGGTTGGCCCATCGGCTCGGAACGATAGTCTGTGGGTCCATCTTCCTTGTCGGTGCTGCGCCTTCGTGCTCCTTGAGTCGATCTCGCAGCTTCCCGAGCTCCCCCTCTACCGCGAGCATCTGGCCGCGAAACTGAAGCATCTGGCCAGGCCCAGTTCTCGGTGCCGCCCCGGTCGCCACAGGAGGGAATTTGGGTTGCGCCTGCGGCGCGCCGATGGCCGATTGGCCGTCAGTCGCCACCGGAGTTGTCGCAGGGCCTCCCGCAGGTGCGGGCTGCACCTCGGGCAGTTGCAGGTTTTCCGTCATGGCGAGAAGCTTCGACTTGGTACTCATTTCAGCGCCCTCCTTTGCTGGCAACCGGGTTGCCAGGCGGCATAAAACCCGCACTCATTTCCTGACTGGTAGTGAACCCTGGGGTGGCAACCTGGTTGCCAAAGACCAAGCCTTCGGTGCTTGGGGCGGTGCGTGGCAACCAGGTTGCCAGCCACGAACTGCCCCTCATGACGCCGCCTTTCGAGCCCGCCACGCCTCGGCGACAGACTCCTCCACCAGGTCCACAAACCGGTCATATGTGTCGATCGCCCGCTTGTAAGTCTTGGCCGAGCCGTCGTACTTTTGAACGTCGTACACCGTTGCGAACTCGGCCGACTTGTTGCTCGTAACGGAGGTCTTTGGGATCTCTACCGGCAACACGAATTCGCCGTAGGTGGCTTGAATCCATTGTCGAACCGCCGGCGACGCAGCATCGGCTTGGTCGACACGACTCAGAAGCACGTGCAGAAAGTCGAACACCTTCTGTGCGCCTTCCGGCTCTTGCTGATCCAGATTGGTCCCGAGGTCCGCCAGCAGAGACCAAAACTGTGCCGAGCTGGCGAAGTCCAAACCCGAAGGCGGAACAGGAACAATGACGCCATCTGCTGCCCATAAGCCATTGATCGTCACGTACGAAAGCGACGGCGGGGTGTCGATGACGATTACATCGTACAGATCGCGCACCGGCTCCAGGCCGGCGCTCAGGACGTCCCAGAACCGGGCGCCCGGTTCTTGCATCTGTCGGGCGGGGAGGGCGAACTCGGCAGAGAACAAGAACGGTGCCGCCGCAACCAGATCGATGCCGTCCCAGTACGTGGAGCGGATGGCCGGCGTGATGTCATCGCTTGTGCCATTGCAGAGCGGAGCGATCGTCATTTCCTCGCTCACCTCGGCCTCGGGAAGAATGCCGTGCAATGTGGTCAATGAGCCTTGAGGATCGATGTCGATCGCGAGAACCCGATGACCACGAAGACTCAATCCCTGTGCGAGGATCATCGCGCTCGTTGTCTTCGAAACACCGCCCTTGAAGTTCGCGACCGCGATGCAGATCGCGCGCTGGCCGGCCGGTCTCATTTTTTCGTGGCGGTAGGCCCGGGTCCACTGCCTGGCCTCGGCCAACGTGAATTCCCGCTTACCGCCAGTCGGCGTTAGCCGCCCGGACGGCAGGTCTCCCTTTGAGATTCGATAGTTGACATGCGCTTTGTCCACGCCGCAGAGGGCTGCTACCTGCGCGGCTGAATAGAGAGGCGAAATCTTGCGCGCCTCAGGTGCCAGCAGGCGGCCACGAATCTGTTCGACCATGCTCGACGCTCGTGTCGCAAGAGCCTGAATACGGCGCATGTCGATCAGCGCACGAGGCGACATCGAGGGGGAGGGGTCTGGACTGGCAACCTGGTT
>JBJXDX010000041.1:0-20752 GCA_046154585.1 Hyphomicrobiaceae bacterium
CATGGAAGCCGGAAGTGCTTCCATGCGAAGCGATCGCGCTCTGGCCGCCAATCAACACGCCAACTTTAGCGCAACCAAGGCAACCGGCCGCTCACCCACGACCGGCTGAAAGCGCTCAGACCCACTCAGTAAACGCGCGCCTTGGGCTCGATATACGTGATCTCGTTCGTCATCGTGTAGGTGTGCACCGGACGATAGTCGATGTTCACCGTGTGCGCGCGGTCGTCGGCCCACGTCAGCGTATGCTTCATCCAGTTGCGGTCGTCGCGCTCCGCAAAGTCTTCGCGCGCGTGCGCACCGCGGCTTTCCTTGCGGTTTGCTGCGCCATACATCGTCACGGCCGCCTGGGCGATCAGATTGTCGTATTCGAGCGTCTCGATCAGGTCCGTATTCCAGATCATCGACCTGTCCGTGACGCTGATATCCGACGTCTCCTTCCAGATCTCGGTGATCTTCTCGACGCCTTCCTCGAGCACCGCACCGTCACGGAACACGGCGCAGTTCGTCTGCATCAGGCGCTGCATCTTGAGGCGCAGCGCCGCCGTCGGCATGTCGCCCTTGGCCTGCCGGAATCTGTCGATGCGTGAGAGAGCGAGATCGGCCGCGTCCTCCGGCAGATCGGCCTGGCGTGAGTTGGCCTCCGTCGTCTCCGCTGCCCGCAGTCCCGCCGCCCGCCCGAACACGACCAGGTCGATCAGCGAGTTGGAGCCCAGCCGATTGGCGCCGTGCACCGAAACGCAGGCCGCCTCGCCGATCGCCATCAGGCCCGGTACAACATGGTCGGGATTGCCGTTCTTGAGGGTCAGCACTTCGCCGTGGAAGTTCGTGGGGATGCCGCCCATGTTGTAGTGCACGGTCGGCAGCACCGGGATCGGCTCGCGGCGCAGGTCGACACCGGCAAAGATCTTGGCGCTTTCCATGATGCCGGGAAGACGTTCGCCCAGGATAAGAGGATCGAGATGATCGAGGTGCAGGTAGATGTGGTCCTTGTCGGGCCCCACGCCGCGCCCTTCGCGGATCTCGATGGTCATGGAGCGCGAGACCACGTCGCGCGATGCGAGATCCTTCACGTGCGGCGCGTACCGCTCCATGAAGCGCTCGCCGTTGGCGTTGGTCAGATATCCGCCCTCGCCGCGCGACCCTTCCGTGATCAGCACGCCCGCGCCGTAGATGCCCGTCGGATGGAACTGGACGAATTCCATATCCTGGAGCGGCAAACCGGCACGCAGGACCATGGCATTCCCATCGCCGGTGCAGGTGTGCGCCGATGTGCAGGAGAAATATGCTCGCCCATAGCCGCCCGTCGCCAGCACCGTTTTCTTGGCCCGGAAGCGATGGATCGTGCCGTCATCGAGGCACAGCGCCACCACGCCTCGGCAGGTGCCGTCGGCGTCCATGATCAGGTCGATGGCGAAGTATTCGATGAAGAACTCGGCGGAATGGCGCAGCGACTGGCCATAGAGCGTGTGCAGCATGGCGTGGCCGGTCCGGTCGGCCGCCGCGCACGTGCGCTGGGCAGGAGGGCCTTCGCCGAATTCCGTCGTCATGCCGCCGAAGGGACGCTGATAGATGCGGCCGTCGTCCGTGCGTGAGAACGGCACGCCGTAGTGCTCGAGCTCATAGACCGCATCCGGCGCGTTGCGGCACAGGTATTCGATGGCATCCTGGTCGCCCAGCCAATCGGCGCCCTTCACGGTGTCGTACATGTGCCAGCGCCAGTCGTCCGGCCCCATGTTGCCGAGCGCCGCGGCCACGCCGCCCTGCGCTGCGACGGTGTGCGAGCGCGTCGGAAACACCTTGGTGATGCACGCCGTCTTGAGCCCGGCTTCGGCGCATCCCAGCGTTGCTCTGAGGCCCGCGCCGCCCGCGCCCACGACGATCACGTCATAGGTGTGGTCCGTGGTGGGATAGGCCTTGCCGTTGAGCCCAGGCTTGGCCACGCTGTTGCCGCCGGCGTGCCCATTGCCCTTGCTATTGGTTGCGTTGGCCATGATCAGGCTCCCAAGCTCAGCTTGAGCACCGCGAAGGCGCACGCGGCGCCCACCAGCACAGTGAAGAATGTGTTGAGCATCAGGAGCACGAGCTTGCTCCCTTCGGAGTGCACGTAGTCCTCGATGATCACCTGCATGCCGAGCCGCATATGCTGCAGCGTCGCGACCAGCATCAGCAGCAGCACGACGGCGATGGCCGGATGGCCGACGACGCGCTTCACCGTGGCGTGGTCGGCGCCCACAAGGCTGAAAAGCACGGCGAGAAGGATAGGCGTCAGCAGCAGCGCGGCGATAGCGGTCACACGGATTTGCCAGAAATGCGCCGTGCCGTCGCGCGCCGATCCCAGGCCGCGTACCCGCGCGAGTGGCGTTTGAATGCGGGAGGTTTGGGTATCGCTCATGTCCATAGCGCTCCCTTGAAGTGCCATGCCGCGAACCAGATCGCGACGGTCAGCGCCAGCGACAGCACCAGCGTCAGCCAGCACAAGGCGTCGACCGTGGACAATTCGAACCCGCGTCCCGTGTCCCAGATCAGGTGCCGGATGCCGCCCAGAAGGTGGTGCAGAAATGCCCACGTGTAGCCCGCGAGAACAAGCAGCCCCAGCGGACTGCCAAAGACGGATTGCGCGATCGCGAATTGGTCGGGCCCGGCCGCTGCCGCAATCAGCCACCACGCCAGGAGCAGCGTACCGGCGTAAAGAGCCATCCCCGTGATGCGATGGATGATCGACATCATCATGTTGACGAGCGGCCGGTAGATCTGCAGATGCGGCGAGAGCGGCCGGGGCCGTTGTGCCTTTGTCAGTGTTTTGGCTTGCGCCATGGGTCTTCAGTCTCCGCCGATGCCGTGCGTCGCCCGCCTTGTAACGCGCGGACGCGGCATGGGCAATTGTCGGTAGTGGCCATAGGGCCGTCGAGGCAGCCTGATGCACAGCAGCGTTGCGTCAGCGGGGGATGGCGAGCCAGGCATCCAGGTCCAAAATGACGCCTTCGGCATAGTCGCCCGCGTCCGTTCGGCCCGGATGGCCGGCTGCGGCCATGTTCTTGGTGGCGATGAGCCGGACCCGCACCGCTCCGATGTCCGTTCGCGCGCCGATTTCGGCGGTCTCCAGTACCTCCGACCACGCGTAGACCGTATCCCCGGCAAACGCCGGCGCCACGTGGCGGCCGCCGTTGATGGCGGCGATGTGGAAGGCATTGGCGAGCCCATTGAACGACAGCGCCCGTGCCAGCGAGATGATGACGCCGCCGTAGACGAGCCGACGGCCGAATCGGCCCTGTCCCTCGGTATGCTGGTTGAAATGCACCTTGGCCGTGTTCTGGTAGAGCCGAGTCGCCATCTGGTGCTCGGCCTCTTCGATCGTCATGCCGTCGGCATGATCGATCCGGTCCCCTGCGTGATAGTCGCCCCACACAGCGTCCGAGCCCGCCAGCGTGCGATCCCACTTCGACCCGTCGAGCGGCGGCACGGCCGCGCCCAGCACCGAGGGATCGACGCGCTCGGGGAGCTTCGGCACCACCGCATCCGGCACCGGCGCGGCCTTGTCGCGCTTGCGCACCATTACCCAGCGGACGTAATCGAGCACCGGCGTGCCGCGCTGATTGCGTCCGGTCGAGCGCACATACACCACGCCGGTCTCGCGATTGGAATTCTCCCTGAGGCCGATGACCTCGCTGCTGGCCGTCAGCGTGTCGCCTGGATAAACCGGGAGGAGAAAGCGGCAATCCGCATATCCCAGGTTGGCGATCGCATTGAGCGAGACGTCCGGCACCGTCTTGCCGAACACGGTGTGAAACACCAGCAGGTCATCGAGCGGCGCCTGCGGATAGCCGATCGCCTTGGCAAAAGCGTCGGACGACTGCACCGCGAACCGCGATCCATAGAGCGCCTGATAGAGCGCCGCGTCGCCGCCCGTCAGCGTGCGCGGCGTGGCATGTGGGATGACCTGCCCGAGGCGGAAGTCCTCGAAGAAATTACCGGTGCTTGGCTTGATCTTGCTCATCGGTGCGGCCTTGTGTGCGATTGCCGCTCAACTCAAGAGCCTCACGAGCCAGAGTGCAAGCCCCGGGAATGCGACAACCAGCCCAAGACGTACGACGTCTGCCGCAATGAACGGCAGAACGCCGCGATATGTCTGAGTAATAGGCACGTCCTTGGCGATTGCCGAGACTACGAACACGTTGAGTCCGATGGGCGGCGCCGTCAGGCCGATGCCGACCACGATCAGCACCAGGATGCCGAACCAGATCGCCGCCTCGTCCGGCGGCATGCCGAAATCGAGCCCCTGCACCACCGGAAAGAACACCGGCAGCGTCAGCAGGATCATGGCGAGCTCGTCCATCACGGCGCCGAGCAGGATGTAGAACAGCATGAGCAACGCCATGATGACGAACGGCGGCAGCCCGAGCGCCGCGATCATCCCGGCGGCTTCGGCCGGCAGGCGCGACAGCGCCAGGAACGCGTCGAAGACCTCGGCGCCGAGCAGGATGATGAAGATCATCGCCGATGTTTCCGCCGTCTGAATCAGACTCTCCTTGATCTCGGATACGCCGAGCCGCCGTTGCGCCAGCCCGACCGCCAGCATAGCGACACAACCCACGGCCGCTGCTTCCGTCGGTGTGAAGACGCCGCCATAGATGCCGCCGATCACCATGACGATCACCAGCAACGCCGGCCACGTCGCCAGCATGGCGTGCAATCGTTCCCCGCTGTCGCTCTTGGGCAGCGACGGCGCGATATGCGGGCGCAACCGCACGACGATTGCTATCACGATCGAATAGAGCACGACCGCCAGCAGCCCCGGAATCAGCGCAGCCATGAACAACTTGGCGATGTTCTGCTCGGTGGCGATGGCATAGACGACGAGGATGATCGACGGGGGAATGAGCAGGTCGACGACTCCGCCGATGGCGATGGTGCCGGTGGCGAAACCCGGATCGTAGCCATAGCGTCTCAGTTCCGGCAGCGCCGCCCGCCCGAACGTGGCTGTCGTCGCCACCGACGAGCCGCAGATCGCGCCAAACACCGTGCATGCGGCAATCACCGAAAGGGCCAGTCCGCCGCGGATATGTCCCACGAGGCTGCGCGCCGCCGTAAACAGATCGCGCGCCAGCCCCGACCGCTCTGCAAACGCCCCCATCAGGATGAACAGCGGAATGACGGACAGCGTGTAGTTGGCGAACTGGTGGTAGGGGTTGGCCTTCATGTAGGCGAGAAATGCGGACCAGCCCGAGAGATACACATACCCGATGCTGCCGGTGACCAGCATCGACAGCCCGATCGGCATGCGAATGCCGATCAGCAGCAGCATGGCGGCGAAGCCGACCGCGGCAGCGGTAAGCCCACTCACGTCCGGTCTCGTGCCAGCCTGGCCATCGTCGCGAGGGCCACCAGCGCCACCACCGCGCACAGCAGCGCGCTGATCGCGATGGCGGGCCAGATCGGCAGCCCGAGCACCATGGTGGTGGTGCCGTAGCCGTAGGCCTCCAGTGCCGCTCGGACCAGGCCGAACGAGATCATCACCATGAATGCTGCATAGATGAGATCCCACGCACCATCCAGACCGCGTCGCCACGCGGGTGGAAGCCGGCTTGTGAACGTATCGACGGCAATGTTGCCCCGGTGAGACTGACACAAGGGCAGGAACGCAAACAGAGTCACGGCCGTTGCCATCTGCACGAACTCGAAGTCACCCGGAACCGGCTGACCCCAGACGCGCCTGCTGATGACACTGGCCGTCACCAGCAGCGCGATGCCGAGTGTCAGCAGCCCGCCGCCGAGGGCTATGGCCCTCGCCAGTCTAGCGATGCCAGCAGGGGCCGGTGCTGCGGCTGGGCTCTCCGCCTCGGACTGCGCCACGTGTCGCGGTCTCCTCAGGCCTTCTCATATTTGGCGAGCAGGCTGCGTGCAGCATCCAGCAGCGTATTGCCGTTTTTTGCCTGCTTCACCCAAGCTTCGACAACCGGTTCAGTCGTCTTCTGCCACCTGGCCTTTTCGTCCTCGGTGAGCGTCGTGATAGTGTTGCCGCGCGCCTTGACCATCTCGAACACGGTCGCGCCCGCGTCGTCCCACATCTTTCCGGCCAGCTCCGCGAAGGTCATGCCCGAGTTCGCGTCCAGCACTTTCTTGAGCTCCGCCGGCAGCGCCTCGTGCTTGGCCTTGTTCATGGCCAGGAAGAACGAGGCCGTATACAGGGTGGGCGATCCGGGGATCTCGGTGTGGAATTTAACGAGCTCATGCACCTTCACAGCGGGCACCACTTCCCACGGGACGACGCAGCCGTCGATCACCCGCTGGGCGAGGCTCTCGGGCACCTGCGGGATCGGCATGCCGATCGCGCTCGCGCCGAGTGCTTTGAGCGCCTCGCCCGCGAGACGCGTCGGAAAGCGCAGCTTGAGGCCTTTCAGGTCCTCCATGGTTTTGACCTGCCGGTTGGCGTGGATCAGACCATGGTCGTGCGCCCAGAAGCTGATGAGATTGACGTCCTTGGTTTCGTCTTTGAGGTGCGTGGACGCAAAATCCTGGCAGGCCCGCGCATTCACGGTCCCGCGCCGCGCCGCCACGAACGGCAGTTCGAACACCTCGGTCGACGGAAAACGCCCCGGCGTGGTCCCCGGCAGCGTCCAGATGATGTCGGCGACGCCGTCCCGGGCCTGGTCGTACAACTGCGGTGGCGTGCCCCCGAGCTGCATCGACGGATAGATGTCGATCTTCAGATTACCACCGGTCTCGGCCTCGATTTTTTTGACCCATGGGGTCAGGAGTTTGGTATGAACATTGGACACGGCCGGCAGGAAATGATGCAACTTCAGCGTCACTGCGGCTTGCGCCCGCGCCCGGTGCACAATGGAGGGCGCTGCAACCGCGGATCCTGCCGCTATCACGAACTTGCGACGAGACAACCTCATACTGGTCCTCCCATTGGTGATCCTTAGGCACCTTCGAGCCCTGACGGCCTTTTGTCATCTTCTAGCTGAAGGGCGCAGGCTATTCAAACCGAGGGGTAGGGGTTGGCTCCGACCGCGCGGTATGTAATTCTTTCTCCCCGCCCATGACATCTCTCATACAGCACACCTGAAAGGCTTGTACCCCATGCGATACGAGGCGCCGGATACCATAGAAGTTGCCGTCAAACTCCTTGCTGGAGAAGCGGGCGTGGCGCGCGTCCTGGCCGGCGGCACCGACCTTCTGGTCCAGATGCGGTCTGACATTATTTCGCCAGACCTTGTGATCGACATCAAGAAGATCTCCGAGCTGTGTCAGATCACGGAGGAGGGCGGCGGATTTCGCGTCGGCGCCGCCGTCACGGGCGCTGAGCTGAAAGAACATCCCAAGCTTTCGAAGGTCTGGCCGGGTCTGGTGGAGGCCGCCAATCTCATCGGTTCGACGCAGGTCCAAGGCCGCGCCACCATGGGCGGCAATCTGTGCAACGGCTCGCCCGCGGCCGACAGCGTTCCCGCGCTTATCGCTGCGGGTGCCGTGGCCACTCTCGTCGGCCCGAACGGCAGGCGCGATCTCAAGGTCGAGGACATCATGCTCGCCCCGCGCAAGCTGGCGCTGACGAAGGGCGAAGTCGTCGCGTCATTCCTTCTGCCTCCCCGTCCTGCAAGATCGTCCGATGCCTATCTGCGCTTCATTCCGCGCACCGAGATGGACATCGCGGTTGTCGGCAGCGGCGTCAGCCTGACGCTCGACCCCGGCGGCACCTGCACGGCAGCCCGAGTGAGTCTCGGCGCCGTCGCTGCGCGTCCCTTGCTGGTCGAGGATGCCGCCAAGGCCATCATCGGCACCAAGCTCGACCACGGTGCGCTGGCCAAGCTCGAAGCTGCTGCGCGCGCCGCGTGCAAGCCGATCGATGACAAGCGCGGCAGCATTGAATTCCGTATTGATGTCGCGGGGGTTCTGACCCGCAGAGCAGCGCTCATTGCGCAGGAACGTGCGAGGAAAGCTTAAATGGCGAAACATCACGTATCAGCAACAGTGAACGGCGACGCGGTCGAGTTTCTGTGCGAGTCCGAGCAGACGCTGCTCGATTGCCTGCGCGACGAACTCGATCTGACGGGCGCCAAGGAAGGCTGCTCGTCGGGTGACTGCGGCGCCTGTAGCGTCATGGTCGACGGCCGTCTCGTGTGCTCGTGCCTCGTGCTCGGCGTCGAGGCCAACGGCAAGTCGATCGACACGATCGAGGGCATGTCGAACGGCGAAAAGCTGCATCCTCTGCAGCAGAAGTTCCTCGAGCACGCTGCGCTTCAGTGCGGCATCTGCACGCCGGGTTTCCTCATCGCCTCCAAGGCGCTGCTTGAGAAGCACCCTAACCCGACCGAGACTGAGATCCGTTACTGGCTCGCGGGCAATCTGTGCCGGTGCACGGGCTACGACAAGATCATCAAGGCCGTCATGGACGCGGCCGGCGAGATGAGAGGAGCCTGACCATGCAAGAGCGCGTCAAGAAGGACCCCGAGCGTGAGTTTCGCGTCGTCGGCACCCGCCCCATCCGTCCCGATGGCGCCGACAAGGTGACGGGGCGCGCCAAGTTCGGCGCCGACCTCAAGATGGCCGGCCAGCTTGTCGGCAAGGTGCTGCGTTCGCCGCATGCGCATGCCCGCATCAAGAGCATCGACGTGTCGAAGGCCGCGGCCCTGCCTGGCGTCAAGGCCATCGTCACGCGCGACGACTTCAAGGATCAGGGCTCTGAATTCGTCCCCGCGGGCGAAATGCTGGTCAACTATCGTGACGTCGTTCGCACCGTCATGGCGCGGGAAAAGGCGCTCTTCGAGGGCCATCCGGTGGCTGCCGTGGCTGCCACCAGCGAGAATATCGCGCGCGAGGCCTTGCGGCTCATCAAGGTGGACTACGAGGTCCTGCCGCACGTGCTCGACCCTGTCGACGCGATGAAGCCCGACGCGCCGCTGTTGCACGAGGACATGATCACGGCCGGCGTCACGCCGGCGCCGACGACACCGTCCAACGTTGCCAAGCGTGTCGAGTTCACCATGGGCGATGTCGCCAAAGGCTTCAAGGAAGCCGACATCGTCATCGAGCGCGAGTTCAACACCAAGCCCGTGCACCAGGGCTACATCGAGCCGCATGCCGTCGTGGCCAGCGTCTCGGAAGACGGCACTGCCGACGTCTGGGTGACGACGCAGGGTCATTGGATCGTGCGCGCGCACTGCGCCCGCCTGCTCGGCTGGGATATTTCCAAGATCCGCGTCACGGCGTCCGAGATCGGCGGCGGGTTCGGCGGCAAGACGGTGGTCTACCTCGAGCCGCTGGCACTGGCGCTGTCGAAGAAGGCGCGCAAGCCAGTCAAGATGGTCATGAACCGCGAGGAGGTGTTCCGCGCGTCGGGCCCGACGTCGGGTGCCAACATTTGGGTGAAGATCGGCGCCAAAAAGAACGGCAAGATCGTCGCCGGCGAGGCCATCCTGAAATACCAGGCCGGTGCCTTCCAGGGTTCGCCCGTGCAGCCGGGCTGCATGTGCGCATTCGCGCCCTATGATCTGGAGAACGTCAAGGTCGTCGGCTACGACATCGTGACCAACCGGCCGAAGGTCGCAGCCTATCGCGCTCCGGGCGGCCCGATCTCCGAGTACGCCGTCGAAAGCGTCGTCGACGAGATCGCCGAGAAGCTCGGGCTCGATCCCATCGAGATCCGGCTGCAGAACGCCGCCAAGGAAGGCACCAAGGCCGCCTATGGTCCCAAGTTCGGACCGATCGGGCTGGTCGAGGGGCTCGAAGCGGCCAAGAGCAGCCCGCATTGGAACGCGCCGCTCGGCAAGAACCAGGGGCGCGGCATCGCCGCCGGCTTCTGGTTCAACATCGGCGGCGAGACCACGGTCTCCCTGCAGCTCAACGAGGACGGAACGCTGTCGCTGATGGCCGGCACGCCCGACGTCGGCGGGCTGCGCGCATCGCTCTCGATGATGGCGGCCGAGGAGCTCGGCGTTGATTTGGCCAAGGTCCGGCCGATCATCGCCGACACCAGCTCGCTCGGCTACAACTTCCTCACCGGCGGCAGCCGTTCGACTTTCTCGAGCGGCATGGCGACGGTGGAAGCGGCACGCGCCATGATCAAGGAAGCCTGCGTGCGCGCCTCCAAGCTCTGGGAGATCCCACTCGACGCGGTCACCTGGGAGGATGGCAAGGTCAAGCCTGCGGGCGACAACGCCGGCAAGCATCAGCCGATGGACCTGGGCGACATCGCCAAGATCGCCGGCAAGACAGGTGGCCCCATCGTCGGCTACTCGGCTATCACGGCCCATGGAGCAGCGCCGAGCTTCGGCGTGCACATCGCCGATGCGGAGGTCGATCCGGAAACCGGCAAGACCACCATCACCCGCTACACCGTGATCCAGGATGCCGGCAAGGCGATCCATCCGGCCTACGTCGAGGGCCAGTATCAAGGCGGTGCCGCGCAGGGCATCGGCTGGGCGCTCAACGAGGAGTATATCTACGACGACAAAGGGCGCCTGGAGAACCCGGGCTTCCTCGACTACCGCATGCCGGTGGCGTCGGACCTGCCGATGATCGACACGATCATCGTCGAGGTGCCCAATCCGCGTCACCCTTATGGCGTGCGCGGCGTCGGCGAGACGCCCATCGTGCCGCCCATGGCGGCCATCGCGGCCGCGGTGAAGCGCGCGTCTGGCGTGCGCTTCTTCGAGCTACCGATGTCGCCGCCGAAGATTCTGGCCGGCATCAAGGCGGCCAAGGCTAACGGCGGCGCCAAGGCGACGCCTTGAGAATGATATCGGCGCGGCGCCCGTTGGGTGCCGCGCCGCACGTCTGTCGCAATGAAGGTGTGAGGCATGACGCGTGGCGCATGTCGTCTTGATCGGCAATCTCAGGCAATACACTGGCGGCGTGACGGAGCTTGATATCGCCGCCGCTTCCGTGCGCCAGTTGTTCGCGAGACTGACCGAGAAATTTCCCGAGCTCGGCCCGCATCTCGAAGAAGGCCTCGCCGTCGCTATCGACGGCCAGATCTATCAGGATGCCCTGCTCGAGCCGATCGCCGAGTCCAGCGAGGTCCACATTCTCCCGCAGATTGCGGGCGGATGAGATCAACTAGTCTGTGTCGATCACCGACTTGCCTTCCGGCCAAACGTAGAGAGCGTCCGGTAACTGCTCCTCGTTGCGATCGCCATCGGTCAGGCGAACGAGAGTACATCCGTGCCGCTCATAGAAGCGTCGCGCGCCGGCATTGACCCGGAACGTCCAGAGCTGAAATCCGCCTGGCCGCGAAGCTTTCACATGATCGAGCAGCGCCGAGCCGACACCTGAATTCTGGCTTGCCGGACGCACGTAGAGATGCTCCAGCCAGTCCCCATCCAGACAGGCGAGGCCGGCGATCTGTCCGTCGTGCACCGCCACCCATGTTTCGGCTCGTTCAACGAAACCCAAGACAAACGCCGATGTCTCCGCGTTCGTATGGAGGCGCGGAAGAGATGCCATGGCGCGGCGTGCCGCAATGAAGACCTCGGCCGTCTCCGCGGTGTCTTCGATTCCGGCGCGGCGAATGACTGTTGACACGGGTACTAAGCCGCAACCTGCTGCCGCATCGCTTCGCCGCGATAACTCAGCGCCTCCGCCACATGCATCCGGCCTACATCTTCCGCGTCGTCGAGATCGGCAATCGTGCGCGCCACCTTCAGCGTGCGGTGAAATCCGCGCGCCGAGAGCCCCAGCGTCGCCGATGCTTCGCGGAGCAGGCTCAGCCCCGCATCGTCGGGCATGGCGATCTGCTCCAGCAACTGGCCGGCGCAATCTGCGTTGGTGCGCATGCGCGCTGCCACGGTGCCGAGTGCCGCAAATCGCGCGCGCTGCACGCCGCGGGCGCGCGCCACTCGCGCCCCGACCTCGGCGCTGCCTTCGGTCGGCGCAGGCAACACCAGGTCGGCCGCCGAGACTTGCCCCACCTCGATCTGCAGGTCGATGCGGTCGAGAAACGGTCCCGAAAGCCGCGCCTGATAGTCGAAGGCACAGCGCGGCCCGCGCTTGCAGCTCTGCCCGAGGCCACCGCCGCACTTGCACGGGTTCATTGCCGCCACGAGCTGGAATCGCGACGGGTAGGCGATGCGGTGATTGGCCCGCGCGATCACCGTCTCGCCCGTTTCGAGCGGCTGACGCAACGCATCGAGCACGTTGGGCTGAAACTCCGGCATTATGCAGCAAACACACCTGCCGGATTCTGGCTGATTTGCTGACTGGGCGCTAGTGTATGGGGGTTGGTTGGTGAAACGACGCTAGCGGGCAACTGACGCACAACAGGACAAGCCCACGGCACACGCGTCGGTCCATCCACACTACGCGCTCTATCCCCAGCAATAGCGAATCGCTCGTTCATAAATGGCAGATCCCCACGTCCTCACCGGCTTAGTCGCCAAGCGCCGCGAGATCGCAGGCAAGATAGAGCACCTGCAAGATCAGCTACGCCAGCACGTGATCGACCTAGATCACGTAGACGCCGCAATCCATATCTTCGACCCGTCCATTGAACTGGAGGAGATCAAGTCGCGTCCGGTGCCGCCCGTTCACGCTGCCTTTCGGGGCGAGGTCAGCCGCATCCTGCTAGCGGCACTCCGCAACGCCAAGAAGCCACTTACCACAGCCGAGCTTGCTCAAAGGGTCATGGCCGAGCGCGGCTTAGACGCGAACAATGCCCGGCTTCTCAAGACCATCGGGAAGCGCACAGGCGCCTGCCTTCGGCACTGGCGCTCAAGGGGCGTAGCGAGCGCACAACAGGGTCCGGGCCAATATCAACTTTGGCAGATCGTCCGATGACGGAAGCTGTTGGGACCTCTCACAAGCCCTGTCCTAAGGCATTAGGAAATCTAGAGATTAATGCTGCTCGCTAGTGGGTCTAAGCGGAGCTGTCGTTAGCCTATCGTCAATAATTGCCTTGTACAATTTGCACACGGGCACCTAAACTGGCTTGGCTTGGAACAGCGAATAACGTACTAGAGTTAACGTTTCGTCAACCAGTGGCGTGATCCCCAAGTGCATGCGGCAGTATGGCTGTGCCAAGTGCTTCAGGTCAGCCGTCTACAGAGACGCTTGGACCGATGACCGATAAGCCTTTGCCGCCTTTGCCGTTGACGGCAGCTCAGGTGGCGGACTTCAAAACCGTTATACGCCATCGCCCCGACGCAGCCATGCGCATCGACGAGGCGATCCGATCCTTGCCTCTTCCCCCTATTCGGGCGACGCACCTATTCAAGGTGGCGCAAACGGCGATTGGCGATGCTGATGGCGCAGAGGCCATTGTTCGCCTTGCCATCAGTTTGGCTGCATTCACAAACCGGTCGGGGATCGCAGCAAAAGACGTTGTGCTTGCCATGGAAGCCGGTCTGGCCAAGCGATCGGATTGGGAGTCTCGGGCCGGAATAGATCAGCACTTGGGTGCTATCGCAGAGCTTGTCGGAAACGAAGCAATCGGCTTAGCAGCCAAGGCAATAGAACTTTCCTACGACCATGACCGCATCTTCAGCAGTGCTCGGGTGATTACTGACGTGCGAACGGTGCTCGATGAACCTCGAGAGACCCCGCGAGGAGCGATAATTACGCACTCTTTGAAGATCAGCTATCTTGAAAACAATAGACCTGTCGAAATTACCATTGCCGTGGACGCAGATGATCTGCAGGCAATCATTAAATGCTGCTCTGACGGCCAAAAGAAAACAGAGGCCGTAAAGAAGCTTATTCACGGCGTTCCCGCTGAAAACATATTCGTTGCAGGAGACGAGAACTATGGCTCCGGCTAGCGCGCTAAGGGTCTCTAGAAACCCTTACGACGTCAACGATGAGCGGTTTGACGATCTCTCCAAAGCTGCGCAATTCGCATTTGCTCGCGCACAACTCAAATCTGATGAGTCACGGGTCCTTCCGCGTTCTTCTGTTGAAAGAAAGGGTGCTATTGCGGATGAGGATGCTGTGCAAGCTTCAGTGCTTGTTCACGCCATACTTGCATCAGAAAGGCTCACACCAGACACTACTGGTGCGAATATCGCATCCACAGTTGGCTTGAGATGGTTGACCCATGCATCGCAAGCTGTTCTTCTGATGTCGGTAATAGCGCTGCTCCACGCGATATTCGTTTCAGGATATAATTTCCATCAGCAAGACTTCGCTGGTCTTTTCCGCGCAGGTCTAGGTTCGTTGGCGGCAACGCTGCTAGGTATCAGTGCGTTTGCGCTCCTGCGACGATTGAGAGAGATCAGTCGTGACTTCAACGCTACCGCCATCCCGGCCCGAGCAAGATCAAGACCAAAGTAAAATTTGGGGACGGCGAATAGTTATTGGCGGTAGCGGTGCTGCCGTAATCTTTGGTCTCTACCTCGCTGCCTTTCCCGAAGCAGCCCTTGAGTGGCTGCAATCGGCCAGCGTCAAGATATTCATATCATTCTGCGCTTTCGCCATCATCGTCCTGGGTGGAGCGCTTCTCTATTACGTGAACGTCGTTAGATCGCCATACGTCATTGTGGGAAAGCTGACGCGAACACTAGCTCTTCTGCTCGTGATGGCCGCGGCCGGATACGGCTGCAGCGCTAAATTTCCCAGCGGCCTCAACACTGAAACTCCTGGCCGAATAAAGGTAGAGTTCGAAGGATCACTCGTAGACATTCAGGCACTGCTGTTGCTTGCAGCCCTGTTTCTCGGTGCAATTGTTCTTTGGATCGGCGTTTGGCTTCACAAGGATAGGCTTAGCTAGAGTGCCTTTGCCAATATCCTTTCCAATTCCGGCTGACAGGGTGCCTTAGAGCAAGGCATAGGGCACGGTTTGCCAGTCCGCCGTTATCGATCCCTCGATTGTCCTCAAGCCATGCCGCATGGTTGGCGTACTGATATAGGTATTGCGGGCTGACGTGATGATGCTGCCCGTCCACCATCCTACGCAGGCGAGCTAAAAAGCTCTCGGCCTGATTGGTGCAGGCGCCGTTGAGAGAGTAGGCGACGGCGTGATTGATGCGCTCAGTCTGAAACTTCGCGTGCAGCGCGTCCCAATGGCTTGCTTCGTCAGCGTGCACCACCGACCCCGGCTTCACGACCTTGGCGACGAATGCAACGCCATCAGCCTCTTGCTTGGTCACTGTCGTGAGCGTGCGGCCCTTGCGCTCGCGAGCGATGACCACGACCCGGCGCTTGCCTGTCTGGTTTTCGGCAAGGCGGCGATCTACGCGGTTTTCCTTCTTGTTTGCCGGGCGGATGTGGCCGCCGAAGTAGGCGCCGTCGACTTCAACCGTGCCGCTCAACGTCTCGCCAGCGATCTCGGAAGCCATTGCCTCGCGAAGTTTGTGCGCCATCACGAAAGCGGTGCGGTATTGCACGTCCAGATCGCGGGCCAACTGGAGTGCGCTGATGCCCTTGGCGCCGTTGACGACGATGGCGATCGCCATCAGGTAGTCGCGAACGCAGAGCTTGCGGCTGGCGAAGATGGTGCCACTGGTGACCGAGAACTGATGCGTGCAGGCTTTGCACTTCCACAGCTTGCGCGCCTTGTAGGTGTAGAGGACCGTGCCGCCGCACTTGGGGCAGTGAGGGCCGCTTGGCCAGCGGATTTCAGTGAACTTGGCATGGGCCTCCTCATCGGACATGCGCGCTACAGCCGTGAGGCTGAGCGTGCGTGCCGCGCTGCTGAGGAGGAAATGCTGTGCCATCGTCCGGTCAACTGAATTAGCTGACCTCAAACATAATAGCCAATATAGACTACGTCAACCAAAATAGTTGACGCGGGCCAAAATAATCGTATGTTCCGGGCTCATGAGCCCAGAACAGGTACGAGCGGCTAGGAATTGGCTGGCGTGGACGCAGGCAGAGCTTGCCGAGCGGTCCAAGGTCGGTCTTTCGACCGTAAAGGATTATGAGGGCGGAAAGCGCACGCCCATCGCCAACAACCTTGAGGCGATGCGAAAGGCTTTAGAGGCGGGTGGCATGAAATTCACAGCCGACTCAGTGAGCGGCCCCATCAAGTAGACGTTTATTGCAAATCGTGGTACTCAAACGCCAAGGGGCGAGGTCGCTAACGCGACCCCGCTTCCGAGGTTGGCTGAATTATCAGCCGCTAGGCTGATAAGGCGGCTTGCCACATTGGGATACTCCTTTCTCCAAGGGGTTGACCGATCACCACAGGGCTAGGTGGCCAAACTGCACCCTGTGATTCATTTGCAAGCGGCTCAGGGCTTTCGCCTTGGGCCGTTTCGCTTTCTAGAAACTCGGAATTGATCTGAAGCATAACGATTAGTGCCTTGTCCCCGGATCCTCTTCGGTCGAGTCAGGAGCTTGAAGCTTCCTTCCCTCGCGTCGTAGTTCCCTCACGGAGTTGTAGCCAAGCCGTTTCACGTAGTTGGTGACGGACGCCGTTGAGATCCCAAATTGTTTCGCAAGTTCTTCCTTTGAATGCCCGGAACGAGCTGCCTCAATCAGTTGGTCGGACTGTTGAGGCGTCAGCTTGCTAGCGGCGCCCAGCCGCACCCCGCGCGAAACCGCCACCAACATACCCTTGGTGGTCGCTGCGCTGTGAGCGACCTTATCGCGCCCGCCCATGCCACCCACTGATTTCCTTATTTGCTCAAGCTCAGCCTCGGAGTACCACGACTTAAGGCCCCACTTTCCCGCGCCCACCAGTAAGACATCGTTATGGGTCTTAGCTCGTCGGCGCATTGCGTCATTCACGGCGTGGACGGGGTTTTTGTGCGCAGTCTGGAAGCCCTCAAGAGCCAGCGCGTCCCAGATCTCCCGCGCTGTCTGCTCAGTCTTCGGCGGCAACAACCGAAGCCGCTTCGGGCAAGCTTCCCTCAAGCCAAGTCCGTAGAACGGACTGTTGGGGTGCAGGCCAGTTTTCACCGGTAGCACAGCAGCAGTTGGTGCCGGGGCACTCTCTGTAAGCGTTTCAGCCGATTGCATGCCTCGAACTACGGCGGCTATAGCGGCGTCGATAGCCAGACGCTCCTCGGCTGTTTGAGGGCGCTTGGCTAGCAGCTCTGCCAATGTCTGTTGCAATAGGCGCGAAGTCATGCGCCCTGATACCATGTGATTCCAAACTTTGACAAGGTCGGAGCCTACCTTATTTATACATATTAGCGATCCGAAGACTGAGCGTGCGCCATCAACATACTGATCTTCCATTGTTTTATGCCGGATGAGTAAGGTGGATGAATGGCCAAGATCGCGTATGAGTAATTAGCGATTTGCACAAATCGGCGAGACAGGTTTGCCACGCCAGATTGTCGGCCAATATCAATCAGTTATGGGGCAGGTGTGTTTGCTGCATAATGCCGTGAAACTCCGGCAGCTCGTCGAGGAACAGCACGCCCAGATGGGCGAGCGAGACTTCGCCGGGCCGCGGCCGCGATCCGCCGCCGACCAGTGCCGCCATGCTGGCCGAGTGATGCGGCGCACGGAACGGCCGGTTCGAGGCGATGCGCCCGCCGGCCATTTCCCCGGCCAAGCTCATCACCATGCTGACCTCCAACATCTCCTGCGGCTCGAGCGGCGGAAGAATTGATGGCAGCCGCGCGGCCAGCATCGACTTGCCCGATCCCGGCGGCCCGACCATCAGCAGGTTGTGCCCGCCGGCGGCCGCGATCTCGAGTGCCCGCTTGGCGGTCTCCTGCCCCTTGACGTCTTTCAGATCCGGCAATGGCAGTGGAGATCGCGCCAGGTTGGGCTCCGGCCGCGCCAGCGTCTGACGCCCGGTGAAATGATTGACGAGCGACAGCAGATGCGGCGGCGCCAGCACCGCCATGTCCTCGGCAGCCCACGCGGCCTCCGCGCCGCAGGCTTGGGGACAAATGAGACCCTTGCCCAACGCATTTGCGCCCACTGCCGCGGGCAGCGCACCGGGCACGGCGCGAATGGAGCCATCGAGCGCCAACTCGCCGATGGCCGCGTAGCCTTCAACTGCATCGGGCGCGACGGCGCCCGTCGCCACCATCAGCGCCAGCGCGATTGGCAGATCGAAATGGCTGCCTTCCTTGGGCAGATCGGCGGGCGCCAGATTGACGGTGATGTGCTTGAACGGCAGCCCCAGGCCGACCGCATGCAGCGCGTTGCGCACCCGTTCACGGCTCTCGGCCACGGCCTTGTCGGGCAGGCCGACAATGGCGAACACGTGCCGGCCCCCGCTGATCCGGACCTGCACCTCCACGGGCCGCGCCTCGATGCCGACGAACGCGAGCGTAGAAATCTGACCGTACATGCAAGCCCCCGCCCAACCGCACCGGGAAGGCTAGGTCGGCGGCGGAAGGTCGTCAAGAACAATATAAGAACATCCAAGAATTTATGTGGCGCAGGCGATCTACTTGATCTCGTAGCAATAAATCACCTGGCGCGGGGTGCGCAGCACATCGATCAGGACCGAGCACTGCACCAGGTACTTGTGATCCTTGTGCTTGAACAGGATGAGGGAGCGGTTCTCCCAGGCCGCTACATAGCCCCCGATCTCCCATCCATCGGTCAACAGCTGCTCGACGGTGATGGAGGACTGTGCGCCTGCCGCGCCTGTGCCCGCCATTGCCAAAGTCAGCGCCACAGCGACCACGCGCATGACGGACTCCGAAGCAAACTCGACCAAGGCCGGCTCGCTAGAGTACCCCACCCGCTTGGGACTTCAGTAGCCTTCCTTCAGCAGCGGGAACGCGCTGTGCATGCCGAGGCGCGGCAGCAGCGCCGACGCCTGAGCAACGTAGGTGTGATCCAGCTCGGTATATGAGGTGACGCCGAGCAGACCGAGCGTGCGCCGTACCTCGTCCTCGAGCAGCTCCAGCATGCGCACGCATCCGGCTTCGCCGCCGGCCGCCAGCGCCAGTCCCTGCATCTTGCCCATGGCGACTGCGTTGGCGCCGAGCGCGATCGCTTTGACGATATCCGTGCCGCGGAAGAACCCGCCGTCGACGAACACCTGCGCCTTGCCGCGCACGGCATCGACGACCTCCGGCAGCACCTCGATGCAGCCTTTGCCGTGGTCGAGCTGTCGCCCCCCATGGTTGGAGATGTAGACCACGTCCACACCGTGCTCGACGGCGATGACGGCATCCTCGGCTGTGGCGATGCCTTTCAGGATCAGCGGCACTTTGACATTCTTGCGAATGCGCTTGATGTCCGCCCACGAGAAACGCGCCTGGAACGGATCGGCCGTCGTCGATTGCGCCTGCCGTGCCGACGGCTTGTAGCGCTTGGCGATGTCGCGCTCGCGCCGGCCATAGTAATCGAGATCCACCGTCAGGCAGATGCCTGTATATTTGTGCTCGATCGCTTTCGCGATCATGCCGTCGACCCAGGCTTCGTCCCCGCGCACGTACAACTGGAACAGCTTGGGATAGTCGACCGCGGCGGCGACCTCCTCCAGTCCCGGCTTGCACACCGAGCTCAGCATGTGAAATGCGCCAAATGTGGCAGCAGCGCGCGCCGGCGCCAACCCGCCCGTCGCAACGATGTCCTGGAGCGAGCCGATCGGCGCGAGGATCACGGGCAGCCGCACATCGTGGCCGAGCACTTTGGCCCGGGCGCTTACCTTCTCGACGTTGCGAAGCACGCGCGGACGAAACACGATCTGGTCGATGGCCATGCGGTTGCGTTCGAGCGTCGCCTCGGTCTCACCGCCGCCCATGAGATAATCCCAGGTCTCATTGGAGATGTTGGCCTTCGCCGGAGCGTAGAACTCGTGCAGGACCTCGAAGGAGTCCTTCGTCATGTCTTCCACCTTTTCTTGTTGCTTGTTGTGTTCGTCGATCAGGCGCGACCCGCCTTGACCTTGAGCTCGATCGCATCCCAGATCAGGGCCGCGATATCGGGTCCGCCGAAAGCCTTCACTTGCCGGATGCCCGTGGGCGACGTGACGTTGATCTCGGTCAGATAGGGCCCGATCACATCAATCCCGGTGAACAGCAGGCCGCGCCGCTTCAGCTCCGGTCTGAGGCGCGCGCAGATCTCCCGGTCGCGCGGCGTCAGGTCCGTCGCGGTCGCCTGCCCGCCGACATGCATGTTGGATCGCGTCTCATCAGCCGCCGGCACGCGGTTGATCGCACCCACCACCTCGCCATCGACGAGAATGATGCGCTTGTCGCCCGCGCGCACTTCGGGCCGGTACTCCTGCACCATGAACGGCTCGCGGAACACCGTCTGGAACAACTCGATGAGTGAGTTGAGATTGGTGTCGCCGGGGCCTACCCGGAACACGCCGGCGCCGCCGTTGCCATAGAGGGGCTTCAGGATGATGTCTTTGTACGTATCGCGGAAAGCCTTCACGTCTTCCGGATTGCGCGTCACCAGCGTCGGCGGCATCAAATCCTGGAAATCCAGCACGAACACCTTTTCCGGCGCATTGCGTACGTGTGCCGGGTCATTGACCACCAGCGTCTTGGGATGGATGCGCTCGAGCAGGTGCGTCGACGTGATGTAGGCCATGTCGAAGGGCGGATCCTGCCGCAGCAGGATCACATCCCAGTCGGTGAGGTTCTCGGTACGTGGATTGGCGACTTTGTAGTGGCTGCCGACCTTGTCCTCGACCGTGAGCGTGTTGCCGCGCGCTATGAGGTCGGGTCCCATCAGAGCCAAGTGCTGCGGCAGGTAGTAGAAGATGTCGTGCCCGCGCCGCTGAGCCTCCAGCAGCAGTGCAAAGGTCGAATCGCCGCGAATATCGATGCGGTCGATCGGGTCCATCTGGCAGGCGATTTTCAAAGGCATAGCGCTAGTGTCCCGATTCCGAAGTTCGCCTGATCTCGCTGCTAGGTCCGGGAGCGAACTTCGGAATCCAAAGGGACAC
>JBJXDX010000042.1:0-20830 GCA_046154585.1 Hyphomicrobiaceae bacterium
GCAGATCGCCGACCTGCTGCCCTGGAACTGGAAGGCCGCCAAGGCCGGTGCCGCTCAAGCCGCCTGAGCACTCACCCCTGCGGTCTTCGCCGGATGCGTACGTTGCAGACCCGTGAAATCGAAACGCAGGACTGAGGTCGACCCCGGCGCTGCCGGTGAAGGTCGCGCGGACAATAGATGCCGTCGGGCTGGAGAAGGTCATGTGGCACCTCGCTCGCTCCAGGACTGTGTCACGAGTGTAGGCCTTGCCGGCGCCCCATCAAAACCGCGTGGTGAGTTCCGTCAGCCATGCCGGCGAGGCATCGACGAGAAACGTCTCGATCCGCTTGTCGAGGCCGCTTGCGATCACCAACCCGAGCGCCAGCAGTAGGCCGCCCAGCGCCATCTTGCCAGCCTTGCCGGCGTTCAGAAGCCTGCCTCGCCAGGCCACCATCGCCTCGCGCGACAGAAGTCCAAGAAGGAGCAGCGGCAGGGCCGCACCTATTCCGAACGCGGTCATCACCAGGGAGACTTGCCCCAGATCCTCACCGCGAGAGGCGAGCATGGAGGCCGCCCCGAGCGTGGGTCCGACGCATGGGCTCCACACCGCGCCGAGGAGCAAGCCGAGAGCGAATTGGCCGCGTAGACCCGTCGTTACAAATCCGCCGAAGCGATTGTCAGTCCAGCCGCTGATAGGTCCCGCCACCACCGCAAACTGGGTCTGTAGCGCGGGCACCAAGAGCACGACACCGACGGCCATGAGCAGAACCGCGCCGATGATCCGAAAGTGACCGGCGTCGAGGCCCATCGCGTAGCCGATGGTGGCGATGAACATGCCGATCGCCACAAAAGAAACGGCAAGTCCGGCGGCGAGCGCCACCGGACCATAACGATGCTCCCCGACCGCTGCGCCCAAGACCATCGGGATCAGCGGCAGGACGCACGGCGAGAGGGTCGAGAGAATTCCGGCGAGGACGGCAATCCCAACGCTGGCAAGAGACACAAGCTGCCCCTTATTTCTTGAGGGTGGTCCTCAGCAGGCCCTCGATCGACTCCGTTCCGGTTTCGCCGACCAGACGTTTTGTCTCTAGACCACCCTTGAAAGCTATCAGGGTGCTCTGCTGGCGCGCATTGAAAGCCTTCAAAGCATCCTTCTGGGTGTCGAAGTCCACCTCGAACACCACGATCTCAGCGAACTCGGGGCGCTTGGCGAGCAAATCCAGCACCTTGTGTTGCGCCTTGCAGGTGGGGCACCACGTGGCTGAGATGTCGATCAGGATCGATTTGTTGCTGCTCTGAGCGGCCTTGAAAGCCGCGTCGTCGTATTTTCTCTTCTCCAACGCTGCGGCGGGTCCGGCGCCAAGAACGGCGACAAGCAGCGCAAGTAGTAAAGCAGAAGCAGCAGAAGTTAGGTGCATGTGGCTCTCCTTGGCGCCAGACGGACGCCCGTTCAATTGTGATCTCTCGTGATGTTCCGTGACCGGCTGACACCGCCATCCAGCCTATCGGACCGCACTGAACACACGATCGATCTCACCGACCTTGATTTCGGCGCCGAGAGCAGGAAGGTTACATGGTGCCGCGTGGCAAACCGGCTCAACGTCGTAGGCCAACGCAGTCATGGGTCCAACTGCTGAGCAAGAACAGCGCCTTGCTACCCTGATGCGGGCTGCACAGTCAGGTGACAAGCCTGCTTACACGGCGCTGTTGTGCGCCCTTGTGCCACTCGTGCAAGTGGCTGTGCGGCGACGATTCGGATTTTTGCAACCACAGGACGTCGATGACTTGGTGCAGGACATACTGCTCTCTCTCCACGCGGCCCGCGCCACCTACGATCCGGCCCGCCCGTTCCTGCCTTGGCTGATGGCGGTTGCTCGAAACCGCATGGCGGATGGCGCGCGCCGCCATGCCCGGCGCGCCGCTCACGAGGTGACGACCGGACAGCCACCTGAAACCTTTCCGGCCGACGATGCGAATATGTCTGCGAACGGGTACGGAGACGCTGAGGCCCTTGCCCAGGCACTGACGAAGCTTCCGCAGAGTCAGCGGCAGGCAATCGAACTGATGAAACTACGAGAATTGTCCCTGAAGGAGGCTGCGGCCACCACCGGGACGAGCGTTGGCGCTCTCAAGGTATCCGTCCACCGCGGAATATCGGCGCTGCGAAAAGCCCTGCGTACCACGGATTAACCATGGACACGGACAAATTCATCGCGCTCCTGGTGGCGGACCTGCAGCCGGTGCGCCCGCTGAGACGGCCCTGGGCAAGAGCCGCCCTTTGGCTGGCGATTGCCCTTCCCTCTGTTGGGGTTGTGGTGTGGAGCAAGCTGATGATGGTGGACCCATCGCAGGTCGCCGCCGACGCCCGATTCATGATCGAGCAGACCGCCACACTTGCCGCGGCCTTAACGGCAGCCCTGGCCGCCTTCCAGAGCGCCATTCCAGGCTTCGACCGTAGGATCCTGCTTCTCCCGCTGGGACCGCTGGGATTGTGGCTCGCGAGCGTGGGCCATGGATGCGTTCAGGACTGGCTCCGGCTAGGCACCGATGGACTGGCCATACGCCCCGACTGGGACTGCCTGCCGATGGCCATTATCATCGGAATCGTCCCCGCAGTGACCATCGTTGCCATGCTGCGGAAAGGCGCGCCCCTATACCCCCGCCTGACCCTTGCCCTGGCGGCCCTTGCCGTCGCATCTATCGCCAATTTCGGCCTGCAGTTCGCTCACGCCAGCGATGCCAGCGTTATGGTGTTGGTCTGGCATCTGGGAGCCGCGGCAATCTTGTCAACGCTTGGCGGGTGGCTTGGAGAGCGTGTTCTGGGTTCGCCTTCTACCACTTCGCTGATGCACTAAGCGCGGCAAAGCCCTAGTGCCGGCCAGACTACGAGATGTCGATGTAACTGTGGAGGGTGCTCGAACGAAATACTGGTGCCGGGCTTCAACCGCTATCGCTAACGCGTTTGCTCGGGGCGACTGTCGCGAAAGGAAGTGAGATTGAGGGACTTGCGGTCTAGGTGCGCAATCGCCGTCATGGCCAAAGCCTCTATCGCAGGAAAAACCAAGACGCGCCTGGTGCCGCCGCTAACAAAGGACGAGGCGGCGATGCTCAACACGGTCTTCTTGCAGGATGCGGCCAACAACATCTTATCCGCCGCCGCGCTTGCCGATATCTCCGGCTGGATGGCTTATGCACCGGCTGGAAGCGAACCTTTCTTCAGAACCCTTTTGCCCCAGAACATCGGTCTGATCGAGACCGAGGCGCCCACTTTAGGCGAATGCCTGAGCCATGCAGCGGCAACGTTGCTCGGCGCTGGGCATGGCGCCGTATGCTTGATCAACTCTGACAGCCCGACCCTGCCGATCGGCTACCTCTTCGCAGCCGCGACGACCCTCGCCGCGACGGGCAATCGTATCGTGCTCGGGCCTTCGACCGATGGCGGCTACTATCTCATTGGCATGAAGCATCAACATCCTGGGTTGTTCGCAAACATCGCCTGGAGCACGGATCAGGTTTTCTCTCAGACGATGGCGAGGGCCGAGGATCTCGGCCTTTCCGTTGTTCAGCTGCCGACCTGGTACGACGTCGACGACGCAGAAACGCTGCAACTGCTTGTTGGCGAGATCTTCGACGGTGTGCCATTCCGAGCCGTAGATACTGCGACGCCCGCAGCCGCGACGCAGAGCTATCTCAGTACGCTAATCCGCGATGGGGAACTTCGTGAGCGCATCGGTGCTGCTCTGACCTCGGGCAGGCATCGAAGATGAGCCATTCGCTCACGCAGGCGCGAGGGAACCCGTCTCATCTTTGGCTCCCGGCTATAGGGCTGAGCCTCTGCGTGCTCACGGCCGCGGGTCCGACGCTCCACGCCGGGTTTGGCGATTGGGCGCTTGTAACTGTCTTTGCGGCGGCAAGCATCGGTGCCTTTTCCGCCAGCCGGCTTGGCGAGCTTACCGATCAAAGGAGCGCCCTTGTCCTCATCCTAGTCGGTGCGGCAGTCATGCGGCTCGCGCTGCTGTTCGTCGAGCCGACGCTGTCCAGCGACATGTATCGCTATATCTGGGACGGCCGCGTCCAAGCCGCCGGCATCAATCCATACCGCTACGTCCCCGCGGCGCCCGAACTCGCGGCGCTGCGCGATCCGGCCATTTGGCCACTCATCAATCGCGCGGACTATGCCGTCACGATCTATCCGCCCGTGGCCCAGGCGCTGTTTCTCGCTATCACGCGCATTGGCGAGAATGTCGTCGTCATGAAACTGGGGCTACTGCTGTGCGAGGCTGTGACTGTTGCCGTCCTCATTTTCCTGCTCAAACGCTTGTCGATGCCGCCAACCCGCGTTGCGATCTACGCCTGGCATCCGCTGGCGGTCTGGGAGATCGCCGGCAACGGTCACGCCGACGCGGCCATGATTGCCTTGTTGATGGTGAGCCTGCTGGTCTTCCTCAACGGACGAACGTTGCTTGCCGGCGTGGTCGCCACGCTAGGTGCCTTGGTCAAGCCGACCGCTCTCCTTGCGCTCCCGGTGTTCTGGCGGCCGTGGGATTGGAAGCTCCTGCTCGCCGTCTTCGCCACTATCGTCGTTGCGTATCTGCCTTACCTATCGGTTGGGAGTGGTGTCTTTGGGTTCCTCGGAACCTATATCGAGGAGGAGGGCTTCAGCGCCGGCAGTGGTTTTCGATTGGTTTGGCTGCTCGAACAGCTCACCGGTCCGCTACCGAATGCTGGTGTGGTCTATGCCGGCGTGGCGGCATTTGTCCTTGCTTCCTTGGCGCTTGCCGTCGGCTTCCGCGCCGATCGCTCCGAGCGCGCCGCAATCGTTACCCTGAATTGGCTGCTGATCGCGTTCCTGGCGCTGTCCACGCCGCACTATCCCTGGTATTTCCTGGTCCTGGCGCCCTTTCTAGCGCTTGCCCCCACGGCGACGGGCTGGACGCTCACCACGGTCAGCGTTGTTCTGTACTACGTGCATGAGGGGGCCGTGACGCCGGGATACGGAACGCGCTTTGCGGCGTTCACCTTGGCGACACTTGCCGCCCTCGCCTACGACTTGTGGAGCTGGCGCGGAAAAGCGCCGAGCGTTCGCGGAGAGATGTAATGAGCGATGGAACGCGAAGCCCTTCACTGGTTGATCCGCGCCGCTACCACGATAGCGTCGACGACACCGTCGGACCGGCCGCCACCAGCGACCCGGTGTGCCTGTACCTGGAAACCACCAACCGCTGCAACCTGCTCTGCACCACCTGTCCGCGCACATACGCCGATCTCGAGCCCGAGGCCGACATGAGCTGGGAGCTGTTCACACGCATCGTCGACCAAGTGCCAAACATCGCTCGCGTGGTGCTGCATGGCGTGGGGGAGCCCATGCTGGTGAAGGAACTGCCCCGCATGGTGCGCTATCTCAAGGCGCGCGGCGCGTACGTGCTGTTCAACACCAACGGCACGGTCCTCACAGCGAAGAGGGGTCGGGAGCTGTGCGACACCGGCCTCGACGAGCTGCGCGTCTCGCTCGATGCAGCGGACGCGCGCACCTTTGTGCTCGTGCGCGGCAAGGACTATTTCAATCGCATCGTGCGCAATGTGCGTGCGTTCACCGAGATGCAGCGGCGGGAAAACTTGGCGCAGCCGCGCATCTCGCTATGGCTGACCGGCCTCAAGGAGACCATTGCCCAGCTTTCGGATTTTGTGCGCATCGCACACGATGTAGGCGTAAAGGAAGTCTACCTTCAGCGTTTGGTCTACTTCGACAACGATGCGATTGGTATGGCGCGTCCGGACCAGGCGCTATTTGAACGCCTCAGCCGAGGGGAGCAAGATCACCTGGATTTGGCAACCGACCTCGCGCGCTCGCTTGGCATCGCCTTCAATGCCTCTGGCGCCACCGAGCCTGGCGAGAGCCTGTTACGCAAGGGCGAGAAGAGCCCGTGGTCTTTGTGCCGCCGGCCTTGGGCTGTGATGTACTTTACCGCGAATGGCCGTGCGCTGCCGTGCTGTATCGCGCCGTTCTCGCAACGCGGCTACGAGAACTACACGCTGGGCGATGCCACCCAGGCGAGCTTGCGGGACATCTGGAATGGTCCCGCCTACCAAAGCTTCCGCGCTGCGCTGCAATCAGACACGCCGGCGAAGGCCTGCGCCAGTTGCGGCTTGCGCTGGAGTCTCTAGGTGCCGAATACCACCGCGGCGACGCGCCGCAACGTCAGCGCCATTATTCCATGTCTCGACGAGGAAGATGCCATCGGTCCCTGCGTGGCGGCCGTGCTTGCGCATGGGGTGGGCGAGGTGATCGTCGTTGACAACCAGTCTACCGATCGAACGGCAGAGCGGGCGGCAGCGGCTGGGGCCAAAGTCGTGACAGAGTCCGTACGGGGCTACGGGCAAGCCATGCTTTCGGGGCTGGCTGCGCTGTCGCCGAACAGCACCATCGTGCTCTTCATCGACGGCGACGGCAGCGACCGGCCTGAGCTGATCCCGGCGGTGCTGGCACCGATTGAGAACGGCAACGCCGATTTCGTGCTTGGCTCGAGGCTCAGAGGGGAGCGCGAGCCCGGCAGCCTCGGCGCCTCCCAGATCGTTGCCGGCTGCTTGGCTGGGCTGCTCATTGCGGCGCTCTATGGCGTCCGCTTCACGGACATGTCACCGTTCCGGGCCATCCGGCGGGACGTATTGGATCGGCTCGGCATGGCGGAAACCAGCTTCGGCTGGAACCTGGAAATGCAGATGCGGGTCGCCGCCTCAAGCTTGCATGTCGTCGAAGTTCCTGTTGGCCAGCGGCGCCGCGTGGGTGGAGTTTCCAAGGTGTCGGGCCATTGGCGCAGTGCCGTCCGGGCCGCTTTGGTGCTGGCTCGCTCATTCGTCCGCCTCGCCTGGCAACTGCGGCGGCACGGCGCCTCCATTGCTGACAGGCATGAAGCTTCATAGCGCCGAAAGGCTCACAAAGCTCTGATTTGCCGTTGACCCGTGGCTGCCTCAACGTGGTCAGGGGCGAGGCAATGGGCGGTTCGATCGGACATCTCATACCGCGGCAACCTGTGCCGGACCTCTCACTGCCGCTATCGGATGGCGGCCACTGGCGGCTGTCCGATCAGAAGCCTAAGCACTTCACGATGCTAGCTTTCCACCGCGGTATGCACGGCTCGATGTGCCGGGATTATCTTGGTCAGCTGCAGTCGTTGCATGGCGCCTTCAGTAAGCCGGGCGTAACACCAATCGCCGTCTCGACTGACGACGCCGAGCGCGCGTGCTCGACCGAAGCACGATGGCGTCTGAAGGATCTCTGTGTCGCGTACGCCCTGTCGTTGCGGCAGGCGCGGGAGTGGGGTCTGTACGTCTCACGCGGATGCGGGCGACCGTGCTTCGAGCAATTGGTCAACGGAGTCGAAAAAGCCGTGGCTAGACAGTATCCCGCCCGCGGAGAGCTGACGGATTGCGACAGCAGCTAGGAGGAGCACTCCGTGCGCCAGATGTCTTCAGCCGCCTTGATGCTCCTTGTGGGCGGGGCAGTCGGCGTTCCGCTGGGCTACGCTCTGTCGCAGGCAGCGCCGCAAATGCGCGTGCAGGTTCTATTGCAGCACCGGGTCACCGACATTCCGCTGCCGGCCAATCTGGAGGTCCGCGACGACCGTTGGGACCCGGGCGATGAAACCGGTGTGCACGACCACCCCGGTCCCGTAATACTTGCGGTAATCGAGGGCGAGCTGGTCGAGGACACCCCGAGCGGCCGCAATGTCCTGCGTGCCGGCCAGGTGTTCTGGCGACCCGCCCACGGGAGCCACAACGTGAAGAACCTGAGTTCCACAAGCGCACGCGTGCTCGCAATCCACTTCGATCCTGCGCAATGAGCCCTCCCTGTCAGTCGCGGGCGATCACGATGGTCGTGCACGCGCTTTCGAGCTTCGGCATCTCGCGCGCCGCCGCCTGGCGAATGGAAAGCCGCCGAGTATCCCCGCGCACGATTGGGCAATAGGGGTCAGGCTCGGCGAGCGCGTCCATCAGGCGCCTGCGGCCTGCGCAGCCGCCGCGGCAAGCCGCCAGGTGGTCACAACTGACACACGCTGAGGGCACGGAGCGGGCGTCCGTGAAAGGTTTGGTCGCCACCACTTCTGGACCCGAGTCGAGCAAGATGTCGAGCGGCGCGCCACTGCCGGGCCAGTACACGCATGGTTGCACGGTCGCGCGCGGCGTGACCCTTACCGTTGCCACGCCGCATCCGCCTCGGCGCGGCGGAAGACCGGCCATGGCACGCACCAACGGTTCACCGATGGCGATGACGTCCGTATGCTCGAACAGCCGCTCAAACCCCGACCAATACTGCTCGTAGGTCAGGGCAAACTTGTCGGTTCGTACCGACTGATACACGTTGATTCTCAACGGCGCGTTATAGGCTTTGGCGATCATGGCAATGTCGGCCAGCCGGTCGAAGTTGGACTGCATCATGACAGCGATGAAGGTGACTGGCACGCCGAGGCGCTGGCAGCGCGCCGCCTGCTCATGCAGCAGCCGCCAGTTGCCAGGGCCACGCTGGTCGTCCTGCTCGGCTTCGCTCGGGTAGTCGAGCGAGAACTCGATGTCTTTGAAAGCAGCGAGGTCAGCATCGGAGATGGCGGCTACGGAATAGCCGTTCGTTGTCATCGTCAGCTTAATGGGCTGGCCACGCAGGAATGCAAGAATGGGCAAAAACTCGGGATGGAGGCCGTTTTCGCCCGTGCCGAGGTTGACCGACCGAACCGGCATTCGTTCCATCACGGCTCGCACTTGCTCGAGCGTCAGGCGGTCAACGCGCGACGGGTCTCGATAGCAGAAGGCACAGGCGAGATTGCACTCGTTGGTCAAACCCAGTCCGAGCGCAAAAGTAGGGGTTGGCTCAGGCGCGAGAGTCTCTGCGGAGGCAGGCACGGACATGGAAGGCTTGCTCGCGACTAGAGTGTGGACGAGAGTGACACAGTCGCACGGCCGGCTGGCGTACGGCTAGTTTCGCTCCCGTCTTATTTCGCGTGAACGAGGCAAAATGTTACCGAACGACCTTCAACCGGACCAACAGCCGCGCCGTTGGGACGATCACGTCAACGTGTACGAGGCGGTATTCGAGCCCTTCACTCTGCAGTTTGCCCAAGCCGCCATCGCAACGCTCGGCCTTTCCGCTGGTCAGTCCGTTATCGATGTGGGCGCGGGCAGTGGTGGCGCCGCCCTCGCCATGGCCGAACAAGGCCTAAGCGTCACGGCGATCGACGCTTCGCCGCGCATGGTGGATCGCATCCTTGAGAGAGCCGCAGAGCGCGGTGTTTCTATCGATGCGCAGGCCATGGACGGAGAGGCTCTGCAATTCGAGGATGCAACCTTCGATGGCGGGCTGTCGGTGCTCGGCGTTATCCTGTTTCCGGATGCCACACGCGGCTTGGCCGAGATGCGCCGCGTTGTGCGTCGCGGTGGACGAATTTCAGTTGTGTCCTGGACTCAACCGCAGAACTACGAGCTGGCTGCGGAATTGCGCGCAGTCATTCAGTCGATCTCGCCAGAACTGCCCCCAGCCCCGCTTCCCGCCCAGCTGCGCTACCGCGAGGAGGGTGATTTCCAGGCGCTGTTCAAAGCGGCCGGCCTTGGCGACCCGGTCATCACGACGCAAACAGCTCAGCTTGAGGTGCCGTCGGCACGCTGGCTCTCCGAACGCATCGGTTTTGCACCCGGCATGGCCGCCATGCTGGCTGGCCTTGGCGAACGTGGAGCTGGCGTGCTCCAGCGGTTCGTTGAGAATCTCGAGACGCGTCTTGGGACAGGGCCGATCGGCCTCGGTGGCGTGGCTTTCATTGGCACTGCACCCGTTCTGTAACTTTTCACCCTTGTCCTGCGAAGAGTCACACAGGCGCGAGCCGTTTGGGTGACTTGTGTAGGGACAGAAGTCGCGGCCGCCCCTCATTGTCGTGTTTGAGGCGTCGCGAGCAGAGCCTTTATGGGTGTCCAACAACAGGAATTCGGGGAGTTGCTATGTTCAAGCGATTAGGTCTCGCACTTGCGTTCGTGAGCGTTCTCGGAGCTGGAGCGGCGCACGCGCAACAGGCCGCTCTGGTATTTACCGCTATTCCCGATGAGGATGAAACGCGCCTCGTCGAACGGTTCAGCCAATACGCCAAATATTTCGAAGGCAAGCTTGGCGTTCCCGTAAGGTATCTTCCCGTGAAGAGCTATCCTGCCGCTGTAACCGCCTTCACCAACAACCAGGTGCAGTTTGCTTGGTTCGGCGGCCTGACAGGTGTGCAGGCGCGGCTTGCGGTCCCGGGTTCACAGGCCATTGCCCAGGGAGCCGAGGACCTCGAATTCAAGAGCTACATCATCGCGCATGCATCGACGGGCCTCAAGCTCGCCAAGGATTTTCCGAAGGGCATCGAGGGCAAGACGTTCACGTTCGGTGCGCGTTCATCGACCTCGGGGCGGCTGTTCCCCGAACACTTCATCCGTCAGGCGTTGGGCAAGGAGCCCGACAAGGTTTTCTCGCGCGTTGGCTACTCGGGTGATCACAGCCGCACAATCCAGCTGGTGCAGTCTGGAGCCTATCAGGTCGGTGTACTCAATCACTTGGTCTGGGATCAGGAGGTCAAGAGCGGCAAGGTCGACACAAAGACCGTATCGGTAATCTGGGAGACGCCGACCTACCCCGATTATCACTGGGTTGCGCGTGGTGACATCGACAAGACATTCGGGGCGGGCTTCACCAGCCGGCTGCAGGCTTCGATCCTCGGCGTCGATGATCCCAAACTGCTCGCCATCTTCGACCGAAAGAAATTCATTCCAGCCAAGAACGACGACTACAAGGTGATCGAGGAGGTCGGCAAGCTGACCGGGCTCATCAACTAGCGACGAGTTGCGGTTGGGCATTGCCCTATGACGGATCACATCGTGTTCGAATTGAAGGGAGCGTGCGCCGGCTACAATGGCCGGCCTGCTCTTTTTGATGTTGACCTCACAGTGCGTGCCGGTGAGCGCATTGCCGTGATGGGGCGCAGCGGGGCAGGCAAATCAACGCTACTAGGCCTACTCTACGCCCAGCGCCCGGCGGATGTAGCCCTCGTTCCGCAAGCGTCTGCCCTCGTTAAACCGTTGTCGGTGTTCCACAACGTCTACATGGGCCGGCTCGATCGCCATTCGACCGTCCACAATCTTCGCACCCTTGTTTGGCCAGCCGCATGCAAAGTGGCTGAGGTGCGCGGTGTACTGGCGAGCGTCGGCCTCGATGGTGAGATCTTCAATGCGGCAGGGGCACTGTCAGGGGGGCAGCAGCAGCGCACCTCGGTGGCGCGCGCGCTCTATAACGGCCGCCCGATCCTGATCGGCGACGAGCCGGTCTCCGCTCTGGACCGGGTTCAGGGCGCGGATGTTCTGTCGCTCTTGACATCTCGGCACCGGACCATCGTGCTGGCTTTGCACGATGTGCATCATGCGCTCGCTCATGCCGATCGCATTGTTGTCTTGGAGCAGGGCCGCAAGGTCATCGACGAACCGTCGATCAGGCTCACCGCCAACGACCTCCTGCAACATTTCGGAGGCGAGCCATGAATCGCCTCGCGTTCGGCAATACCAGCTTGTTGTTCCTAATCAGCGCACTGCTGTGCCTCGTTGTCGCCGATATTGCCATCACCGCGCTCAATCCCTGGGCGGAAATGCTCCGTCTGGCGCAGGGGATACTACGCCCGGACGTACTCTCCATCGAGGCTTGGAGCGTGGTGTGGACTGTGGCTTTCGCCGTCGTAGGTGTCGGCATCGGCGCGACCACCGGTTTCCTGCTGGCTATCGCCTTTCCCCGGTTCGCTGCGGTGCGCGCGTCAGCCTTGGTGCTGCGCTCGATCCACGAATTGTTCTGGGCCTTGCTGCTCATCCAAGTGTTCGGCCTCGGCCCCGCGACTGGGGTGCTCGCCATCGCTATTCCCTACACCGGCATTTTCGCCAAGGTCTTTGCCGAGATGATCGAGGAGGCCGATCTGGCGGCCGAGAGGGTGCTGCCCTACGGCACGTCGGCTATCTCTGCTTTCGCCTTTGCGCGACTTCCCGAGGTCGCCGAGCGGTTCAAGACTTACACGCTCTATCGGCTGGAATGCGGGCTGCGCTCGACCTTGGTGCTCGGGTTCGTTGGCCTACCCACCGTCGGCTTCCACCTGGAGGGTTACTTCAAGCAAGGCAAGTATGCCGAGGCAGCGGCTCTTCTCGGCGTATTCTACCTGCTGATCGGCACACGCCGCCTGTGGGCCCGGCCGGCGGCGGTACCTTTACTGTTCGTCGGCAGCGTGCTGCTCCTGCCGGAGGGCATTGGCGGTGGCTCTGCAGTTGCCAACCTTGTTCGGTTCCTCACCAACGACATAGTGCCCTTCCCGCTACGCGATGGCGACATCGGCAGCCTCGCAACGTGGACTACCTTCACGTCCTGGCTGCAATCCATCGTTTGGAAGCAGATCCTGCCTGGGGTCTGGAACACCATCGTGCTGGCACAGATCGCCCTCGTCGGCATGGGCATCTTGGCTCTGTTGCTGTTCCCCGTGGTCTCACGTCAGTTCGCCGGGCCTATCGGCCAGCCGGCCGGCCGCGTGCTGCTCGTTGTTGTCCGATCGACGCCCGAATACATGCTGGCCTACGTGCTGCTGCAATTGCTCGGACCGTCCATGCTGCCGGCGATCATCGCGCTCGCCGTGCACAACGGCGCCATCGTCGGCTACCTGATGGGGCGACACGCGGATGCGCTGGACTATCGCGCAGACGCACCCAAGGGGCTCAATCTCTACGCCTATGATACGACGCCGCGCCTGTTTGGACAGTTTCTGGCCTACAATCTCTACCGCTGGGAGATCATCGTGCGCGAGAGCGCGATCTTCGGCATTCTTGGGGTGGCCACGCTGGGTTATTACGTGGATGCCGCCATCTCCGAGCTGCGCTTCGACGTTGCTGTGGTTCTGATCCTGGCAACGGTTGGCCTGTGTGCGCTGATCGACGCCCTGTCGCGCGGGCTGCGGAAGGCGCTTCGTATCTCGACGTTGCCAACACGGCTCGCCGACGCACCATCAAAATAGGGAAAGGGAACGCAATGAATATTCCGCAAGTTCGATTGACCAGTCTCGCGCACGGCGGCGGCTGCGGGTGCAAGCTGGCACCGTCGGTCCTGCAGCAGCTTCTGGCCGATCAGCCCGCTGCTCTTCCCTACAAGCAGTTGCTGGTCGGCACTGAAACGGCGGACGACGCCGCCGTCTGGCAGCAAGACGAGAACACCTGCATCATCGCCACCACCGACTTCTTCATGCCGATGGTGGACGACCCGCATGATTTCGGCCGCATCGCCGCCACCAATGCCATCTCGGATGTCTACGCCATGGGCGGCAAACCCATCATGGCGCTCGCCATCCTCGGCATACCTGTCGACAAGATCCCGACCGAGATGGTGCGGGAGATTCTTAGGGGCGGAGCGTCCGTCTGCGCGGCCGCCGGGATCCCGGTCGCCGGCGGTCACTCGATCGATTGCCCAGAGCCCGTCTATGGCCTCGCCGTCATCGGCATCTGCCGGCCGGAGCATGTCCGTCGCAATGCCGATGCAAAGGCAGGTGATGCGCTGATTCTTACGAAGCCAATCGGTGTCGGCATTTACTCGGCAGCGATCAAGAAGGGCGAGCTTCCGCCCGCCGGCTACGCGGAGATGATCGCCACCACAACGCTTCTCAACCGGGTCGGTGGGGAGCTGGCGCCAGACAAGGATGTCCATGCCATCACCGATGTGACAGGTTTCGGTCTGCTCGGACACGCACTGGAGATCGCCCGCGGCTCGAAGCTCGCTCTCACTATTCGCGGGAGCCAGGTACCATTGCTGACGCAGGCTGCGGCATTGGCCCAACAAGGTTTTGTTACAGGTGCCTCACATCGCAACTGGGCAAGCTACGGCGAGGAGGTTCGGCTGCCGGCGGGTTATCCGGAGTGGCAGCGGCATTTGCTGACCGATCCACAGACGTCCGGTGGCCTTCTGATCGCGTGTGCGCCGGAGCGTGCCGCCGCAATCGCCCGCTCGATCAGGGAGGCGGGATACCCCGCCGCACAGGTCATTGGCTATGCCAAGCCTGGTGCAGCCGGAGTGGTGGTGGACTGAGAAGGGCCGCGCGCCGGAGTGGAACTGGGTATCGCAATCGGTGGGCTCGCACAGGGTCCCCGCAGCAAGAGACCAGGCCGAGGAGAAACCCGATGCGTACCAACCCGTTCAATGACGCTTGGCTGTTTCTGATCGGCCAAACTCCCGATCACATCGGTAGCGGCGTGGGTCCGCTGCTCGTCGTGTTGTTCTTGGCCCTGCTGGCCGGGAGCATCTGGATTGCCTGGCGCAACTGGCAAGATGACCCTAGTCAGCGCACGAAAGAGCATCTGGCGACGTGGTTCATGCGCCTCATGATCGGGTGCATGTGGTTCCAGGGATCGCTGTGGAAGCTGCCGCTGCCGGTGTCGGGAGCCTTCCAATACTGGACCGAGGAGGTGACGCGGTACGCAGCCTTCGACGTTCACAAGTGGATCGCTACAAACATCTTTGTTCCGCTCCTGCCTCTCATCAACCCGCTGGTCTTCCTTACCGAGCTTTCGTTGGCGGTGGCCTTCATGCTCGGGTTCTTGGTGCGCCCGCTGGGCGTGGTTGGGATGCTATTCGTTATGCACCTTTGGCTTGGTCTCTACCTTCATTCGCACGAGTGGCCCTGGCTCTACATATTCCTGATCTTTGTGCAGGGGTTCTTCGTGCTCAACAACGCCGGAAAGAGCCTCGGCCTCGATGCTCTAATCGTTCGCGCGCCCTTTGGTCCGTTTGCCGGGGATGGGCTTGTCGCCCGGCTGTATCGCAAGATTGGCTGAGATCCGCCCGAGACGTCGCTGCTACCAACAGGTGGCTAGAGTGGGGCGGCGACATGTGGCAGTCGTGAAGCCAGCTTCTGGACGTCCGCCGCGCTTGCGATTTAAGTGCGCCAGCATCAAAGGAGAGGCCAATGATCAAGCTGTCAGGGTCTGTGTGCATCGATGCACCCGCCAAGTTGGTTTGGGCGCGCCTTGCCAAGGTCGAGGACATCGAGCTTTGGTCGCACCTTATCAAGCGCGCGACCTGTCCAGGCGAGAGATCGCGCGGAATGGGCGCCGAGCGAACATGCGAGCTGGCCGGCAACATCACCATCCAGGAGCGTTGGGGGATAAGGGCCGATCCTTCGCTTACGAGGGAACAGGCTTGCCGCTCGTCAAGCGCGCGCAACGTCTGGTCCGTGCGCCCAGAGACGGCCCCGAGCGCCAGCACGTTGTCCGGCTCCAGCACGACGCGGCGCGGGAAGTAATCCTTGATGTTGGCGATGATCAGGGCGCCGAAGGCGAAGCCGGTGAGCCCGAGCGCGAGCGCTTGCTGCACGATCATGCCGACGGTGGTGCGGTCCGGCGCCCCGATTAGCTTCAGCATGGCAATCTGGCGCAGCTTATCCATCGTCATGGTGTAGATGATGAGCGCGGATACGAGGAGCAGGATGCTGGTAAACATACCGATCTGCCTGCGGGCGCGATCCACCAGCGATTCGGCGAGAATGCGCTCCCGCTCCGCCTGGGTCAGCGCCGCAAGGTGCCTCCAGCGGCGCGCCACCTCGGCAACGGCCTCCAGGTTGGCCGCGGGGGCTACGCGCGCCACCACGGCGTTGACCGTATCCCGGTTCGTGCCCTGGCTTCCTCGTGCCACTTGCACGCGGGCCGCGGGCGGAGCCAGGTCGAACTGAAGCTTCTGGGCATCGAGCAGCGTGATGAAGACGACGGCATCGCCGCCTGACGCGACCTGGTTTTGCGTCAGACCGACCACGGTGAAGCTGGTGCGGCCGAGCCGCACCCGGTCCCCAAGTTCCACCCCGGCGCGGCGGTCGGCGACCATCTCGAAGTGGCTCTGGCCGACGGTGCGGCCGGGTCACAGCTTGTCAGTGCATGACGTGGGGCAGCTTGTTGCCGCCGGTGTTCCCCGCTCGCATCGCCAGATCATCCGCTACTGCGAGATCGCGATGCGCGATGCGGTGAACGTGCCAGGCCCCACTGATGCTCAGATCGTTCGCGATGCGGTCGGCAAGGATGGCTGGCAAATAGTAGCTCGATACCCATGCAAGCGTGCCCAAGACGACAATGACACCCACTTTGCTTCCCTTGTGTTCCCGCAAGCTGATCCTATCCCACCCACGCTCTATTCCGCCGAGCGGCTGCGTTCGCGTGCGCCCTCGTACCAGCGAGACATCAGTTCGACGGCGACCCAGGTTACTATCGAGCAGCCCAGCAACGCGTAGAGTGAGGTCTGCCAGCCGAACTGGTCCACCAACAGCGCGAAGATGGCTGGCGAGAAGGCGTTGACGAGCAGGATCGGCGTCGCGATCAGCCCAAGCACCGTGCCATAGCCCGTGGTGCCAAAGAGTGCGAGCGGAACAGCGCCGCGGACAATCGTGATGACGCCTTGCGAGGCGCCCAGCAGCAGCGTGAAGGCGACGAGCAGCCAGAGCTCTCCCCGTGCGAAGAAGAGCAGGAGCAGTGAGGCCGGCACGACGCCGATAGCGATGCGGGCGATGGTCATTGCCTTAAGGTTGCGCCCGAAGAATATCTCGACGAGCCGGCCGGCGAACTGGCCATGGCCCTTGAGCGAGGCGACCCAGACAGCCGTCGCTCCAACCAGTCCCGCCGCCTCGAGCAGCGGAACCAGCTGCAAGGAAATGACACCGAAGACGAAGCCGTTGATCGACATGATGAGTGCGAAGAGGACAATACCGACAACGCGCATGCGCCCTTCGAGCGCGGGACCATCCGGCGACTCCGCGGCGGCCGCTGTTGCAACCGCCGTATCGTCCTTTGCCTCGCGTCGCGAGAGACCAATCCAGTTCAGCGGCAGGCAGACCACTAGGTTGATCGCCGCGAAGATGATGAGCGTGCCGCGCCAGCCATAGGCGTCGTTCAGGTAGTGGCCGATCACCCAGAAGACGGTCGAGGCATAAGCGCCGTAGAGAGTAAGGTACGAGATGGCCTTGCGGCCGCGCGTCGGCGCGACCTGCACCAGTGCGGCGAACGCCGCGTCGTAGAGACAACAGCGCATGCCGATCCCGAGCACGGCCCAGGCCACGAAGTAACTCGCCACGTCGTGCACCTGCGACAGCGCGAAGAGCCCCGCCGAGACGATGATCGTGCCGATCGTCATCACGGCACGTGCACCAATCCGATCGATGAGCCGGCCGACCCACGTCGAGATGAACCCCATGACGAGGAGGGCGACGCTGAAGCCGAGAAAGACCGTGGTCATAGCCCATCCGGTCTCGGCGACGATCGGCTTCGCCAGGACGCCGAGACAATAATAGCTCGTGCCCCATGCCGTGATCTGCGTGATACCAAGCGCGTTGACGGCTATGACCATGGGGTCAGCGCGCCGTTCACCTTGCTGTCGATCGCTCTGCGCTTGCTCTTGCACCCGCCCTCACAGTCCCTTGCTACGATCGCCTTCAAGCTCGCGCGGCCGGATCAGCCAAAACGTGATGAGGGCAAGCACCATCAGCGATGCCACCGAGAGGAACGACATCCCCCAGCCAATTTGCGACATCCCCCCGGAAAGATCGAGCGTCCAGCCGATCATCAAGGGGCCAACAAATCCACCGGCATAGCCGAGCATGGAATGCACGGCGAGAGTCGCGCCTCGCCGCGAAGGCTCGGCCGTACCGGCTGTTCCGGCCGTTAGGGATGATGAGTCGAGCCAAATGACGACGCCGTACAACGTCAAGAGCACGACAGCAACGGCATAGGATGTGCTGCCGAGGAACCCAATCGTCCCGCCAATCAGAATGGATGCCAGCATGGCCGTCACGATCAGGCGTTTCCGGCCGAAGCGAATGGCGGCTTCGTTGCCGGCAACGCTCGCGAAAGTGCCGATGAGCCCAAGCCCGGTGGCGACGATGGCTGGCGACAACACAGAAGCTGCGCTCGCACCCGTCGTCATCGCGACGTATCCAAGGAAGGCGACGCCCCACCCGCGCAACGCACTCATCTCCAGCGTGTGGATGCAGTAGGCAATCGCATAGGCCATCGCCGACCGGTTCCGGAACACCGGCCGGAAATCGTAGAGGCCTTGTCCGTCCTTGGACCGGGTGGCGCGCGTGGTCTGCGAGGGTACGATCAACGCCACCGCCAGCCAGGCGACCGCGGCACTGATGGCGGCAGCGAAGAAGGCGGCCCGCCATCCGGCCGCTGCGGCGATGAGATCCCCACAAGCGAACGAGAGGGCTCCTGAAATGCCGATGCTCGCGGCATGGCCGGCCGTGGCTCGGGACATCATCTTCGCATCCACGCGATCGGCGAGGAGCTTGAGGCCCGTCATATACGTGCCCGCCCAGCCCATGCCGGTCAGCGCCCGCATCACGAGGGCCGACCAAAAACCGTCGGCAAAGTACGCGAACATCAGATGCCCGAGCACAGTCGCTGCCACGCCAAACAGATAGACCCGTTTCGGGTCGACGCGGTCCGTCAACGTGACCAGCACCGGCACCGAAACCATGTAGGCCCCGTAGAAGCTGGCCGTGATCCAGCCGGCCTCGCTGTTGGAAAGCTTCCACAGTGGCATCATGCTGGGCAGCAACGCCGGCCAGAAGAAGGCGCCAATCTGCACCAGCACCTGCGCCGCACAGACGACGGCAACCAGCCTGCTAGGCGATCGCGCAAATGTCGCAAAGTCGATGAGCATGACTGGGGACTTCAATGGGATGCGGTACATTGATGCTTATACTATTTCTGTGTTACTAGAAACACCATTGACTAAAGCCATGTCCAATGATAGTGAGGTGGCATGAAAATCGACGAAGCAGCAGCGCGCCTTGAAGCCCTCGGCAATGCGACGCGGTTGAAAATCTACCGCATGCTGGTGCGGGCTGGGGATCCGGGACTTCCTGTCGGCAAGCTTCAGACTCGTCTTTCGATCCCGGGGTCTACGCTTTCCCATCATCTGAAGGCGTTGATCGTCGTCGGACTTGTCAGCCAAGAGCGCGATGCGACTACGCTCATCTGCCGCGCCAACTATCCGACCATGCGGGGGTTGGTCGAGTTTCTCGTGGCCGAGTGCTGCACGGAAAGCGACTGCGCCTCGCTCAGACAGCAAACGGATACCGCCGCCTAGTCGTTTTGCCTGTAATTTCGGTATAACCAGAAAGATGGATGCAATGTCGAACCCGCAGAAGACAATAGCGATCATCGGTGGCGGACCTGTCGGTCTCGCCGCTGCCGCGCACGCTCTCAGCCGTGGTCTCAAGCCCGTCGTGCTCGAGGCCGGCGACAACGCGGGTCATGTGGTGACGAAGTGGTCGCACGTGCGCATGTTCTCGCCCTGGTCCTACAACGTCGACAAGGCGGCGGAGGTGCTCTTGCGGGAAGAGGGCTGGAACAGCCCGGACCCGGAGCGGTATCCGACCGGTGGCGAACTTGTAGCTCAGTATCTTGAACCACTCGCCACCCGAACGAAGTTGAGCCCGCACATCCAGACCAACGCACGGGTCATTTCCGTGGGGCGCGTGGGATTCGACAAGGTCAAGACGGCGGGGCGGGAAAACGCGCTTTTTGAAATCCGCTATCAGAACGGCAAGGGACCCTCCACATTGCGCGCTGATGCCGTGATCGACGCCTCCGGCACTTGGGACTCCCCCAATCCGGCCGGCGTCAACGGGCTTGAAGCGATCGGCGAAGCTGCCAACGCCACGCGCATCGCCTACGGCATGCCTGACGTCCTCGGTGGTCAGCGCTCCCGTTACGCGAACAAGCCGGTCGCCGTTCTTGGTGCCGGCCACTCCGCCGTCGGCACCCTCCTCGACTTGGCACAGCTCAAAAGCGATCAACCGGCGACACAAATCATTTGGGTTCTGCGCGGAGACACGCCGGAAAAGTCGTTCGGTGGCGGCGCCAACGACAAGCTCTCTGCGCGCGGGGAGCTGGGCAAGGTCTTCGCCCAGCTCGTTCAAGGCGGAAGCGTTCGTGTCGAAACCGCGTTCCGGCTGACGCACATCACGAGCGTTGGCGACAAGCTCAGACTGGGTGCCGGATCGGCTTGCTGCGGCCGTCATGTCGAGGCCGATGAGTTGATCGTCGCCACCGGCTTCCGGCCGGACCTGTCGTTCCTGCGCGAGGTGCGCACGGCACTTGATCCCGCGCTCGAATGTCCACCCATTCTGGCGCCGCTGATCGATCCGAACCTGCACAGCTGCGGCACCGTGCGTCCGCATGGCGCCCGCGAGCTGGCACAGCCCGAGCCCGGCTTCTACTTCGCTGGCATGAAATCGTATGGTCGTGCGCCGACCTTTCTCATGATGACCGGCTACGAGCAGGTGCGCTCGATCATTGCCGACATCGCTGGCGACCGCGAGGCTGCCGAGCGCGTCGAGTTGGTGCTGCCGGAGACCGGCGTGTGCAGTAGACCCGTCACCGCATCGGCCGAAAGTGAGGGCTGTTGCGGCGGGCCTGCTCCGGCTGGAGTGGATGCCTGCTGTCAGCAGGATGCGGACGCCAAGCAGGCCGGCGCCAAGGGCTGCGGTTGCAGTTAGTCGCCGGAAGGGCCCGTCGCGTGAGAAAGCCGATCGAGTTCTATTTCGATTTCGCCTCTCCCTACGGTTTCCTGGCGGCGATGCAGATCGATGCCCTGGCGCATGGCGCTCATTGCGCAGACATAGTTCTCGATGTTCGCGTGCAAGGAGTTTGCGGCGACTGAGCGGTTCGGATCGCAAATAATTTTCCGCATCAACGTGCGCCCTGCTGGCCAAGCAAGCGCCAGAAGCTGCCGAAGGTACTGTCACAGCAGTGTCATTTACTTCGACTATTCCATAATTAT
>JBJXDX010000043.1:0-2779 GCA_046154585.1 Hyphomicrobiaceae bacterium
TTGTCCGCCGCACGACAAGTACACCGTCGCGCACACCATCGATGTCGCCATCGCCGATGCTCAGGAGGTCGTGCCGCCGGTGCGGCCTGCGTCCGCTGCGTAGCGCTCACTCGCTTTTTCAAATCTCATTTTTTGGTGGAGTTTTCCATGCCCATTGTACCGATCTCGCCCACGCATTCCTGCCGCGCTCTCATCGACTGGGCGCTCGTACTTTTGCCTCTAACGGATGCCCCGACCTACGCCAACGCGCACGCTCGGCTGGCCCAGCTGCATCCCCAACCAGCGCGCCCTGATCTCAAGGCCGTCTTGACGCAAATCTCCGGTAGAGAGGCGCTGTTCAATCCTGCGGCCATTCTGCGCACGATCATTTGCGATGCCGAACTCTCTGACCACGATCTTGAATTCGGATGGAAAAACTTAGAGCCGTTGGAACCATCGCAGGCTATTTCTGAGCGAGACTTGCCATGGGAGTTACGCGAGGAAGCGCGCTTTGCCGTGGGCGCCTATGAGCCTGTGCCCTGGGCTCATGAGTTTCCGCCAATCGCCGGACATTACGCGCACCTGTCTTCGGACAAGCCCGGTTTAATCGCCTACACCCAGACTGCCGCCAAGGGCGAAGCCGATCGGCAGACGCAAATCCGGCCTGGCCGCTACCTCGCCCAATTCTATCCTGAACTGCTCCCCGAAACCATCCGTCGCCTAGTCAACGGCGTGCCAAAGCCTGCGACACTGGCCTTCGCGCGCACCGCCGATGAGATCGAGCAGGTCTATCTCAGCGGTCCCCAGAGCTGCATGTCACACCCGTTGGCCAGCTATGCCTCTCCCTGTCATCCGGTGCGCGTCTACGGCGACAGCGATCTCGCACTTGCTTATGCGACACCTCCGAAGGGCACGCCGACAGCGCGTGCGCTGGTGTGGCCGGAGCGCAAGCGGTTCGGCCGCATCTATGGCGATGAAACCCTCTTGGAACGGCTCTTAGAAGGCGAAGGGTATGAATCCGGTGATTTCAGCGGCGCCCGCATCCGCCGCATCCCCGCGAATCCCGATGACCACGACCAAGTCGTCATGCCGTATCTCGACAGTTGCCGCTCGTTCGATGTTGTCGACGAACACTGGCTGCAGATTGAAGGGCCCTACGACGCCTGTCGAACCGACGGCATTGGACTTCTCGAAGAACGTTCCCCTTGTGCACGCTGCGAGGAGCACTTCAGCGAGCTGTACAATGTCGGCGATGAGCGCTGGTGTGACGGGTGCCGGGACCAGGACGCGTTCTGTTCGGACTTCTCAGATGAGTATTTCAGTCAGAGCTTGGAGTGCGAGGTCATCGTTCGACGCAAGGATGGGAACAACCATGTCGTACTCTGGGCTGAAAGCGAGCGCGATGAACACGCCACCTATTGCGACGGTTCGCACGAGTCCTACAAATCCAGTGTCTTCGAATTTGTCGAACTGAAGAATGGCGAGACCTGGGTGGCTTGGTACTTCGAGGAGGAAGGCGATCCCGACGACCTCGCCAATAACTTCGATGTTGCCAATGCCGACAACGACAATGCAGCGGTCGGGGAACGCGACGCCGCATGAACGACATTGTGATTCAACCTCAACCGATTGATATGGGACTTCGTCGCCTCTTCGCCATGCTTGGGACTTGCCGTCCTCACGGCGGCGTCACCGAGCATCAATTCATCGAGAGGTTCCTGTTGCCGCATGGAATGGAAGCGGATGGGTTCGGCAATCTTTGGCTTGAGATCGGAACCGCTCCCGTTTTGTGGTCATCGCATGTCGATACCTGCCATCGCCGGGATGGAGCACAGAAGTTCCAGATCGACGGTCACGGCATCGTCCGTCTCGCCGATGGCTCGCCGTCCAATTGCCTTGGAGCCGACTGCACAGCCGGTGTCTGGCTGATGACGGAAATGATCGAAGCGGGGGTACCCGGTCGCTATGTCTTTCATCGCGGCGAGGAGCGGGGTGGCCTTGGCTCACGCTATGTGGCCGAACACGAGCCTGAGCGACTGGCTGGCGTAAACGCTGCCATCGCCTTTGACCGACGCGGTACGAACTCCATCATCACCTACCAGCGCGGCGAACGCTGCTGTTCCGATGCCTTTGCGGCATCGCTGTCGCTAACGCTCAGCCTCGACCACCAGTGCGACCCGTCCGGCACATTTACCGACACGGCCAATTACACCGACCTTGTTGGCGAATGCACCAATCTATCGGTCGGGTATGACCATGAGCACACGCCCGCCGAGATGCTGGATCTTGAATACCTGCTACGGTTGCGCCAAGCCGTGGTCACCATCGACACGCATCCGTTTGTCATCTCCCGCAAGCCGGGCGATGACGAATTCGAACCCGAGTTCACTTACGACTACGGCCAAGATGGATACGGGTCGCCACGCTCGGCGACGCTCTACGACCTCGTGCGCAACAATCCTGCTGCTGTCGCGGATTTTCTGGAGATGGGCGGGGTGAGCGCACGTGAACTCGAGGACTTCATCGAAGGAAGCATTCCGTTCTAACGATGCGTCTCAGCCGGATACGCCTCGCGCGCCGGTCGTCAAGCCCTTCGCAAGCGCGCACTAAAGTGCTGCGCAAGCGAAGCCGGAGGCCAAGGGGCATTGACTGCCGCCGCTGGCGAGGCGTGACAGTTCCACCATGTCATTTATGCGAGGCGCGCTTCGCTAACTCGCACAAATAACATGATGGAGAACCCGTATGACCAACACGAACAAGACCCCAGCCAAGAACAGTCCCAGCCACAAACTCTACCGCG